>JABGSN010000057.1 GCA_018647765.1 Oceanospirillaceae bacterium
ATTTTCAATTTGTAATAAATTGGTATTCAGCTGACGGTATTCGCCGTCTACTTTAACGCCTAGTTTTTCATACTGGGTCAACGATGTGGATATAGCGTGTTCCAGTGATTTGGCATAGTTTTCCAAGTCGTTAAAACACAAACTCAATACCGACTGGACCTTGTTGCTATAACCCAAATCGCTCATACGTAATGAGGTGGCATAGGGGCCGACCAAACTGTCGCCAGGGCCTTTTTCCAGATCAACATCGCGACCTTTCACAAAACTGGCATCCAGTGCCGGTGACGCTCCAAACAAGTACAGCAATATCCATGAGTGGCGGCGGAAGTTGCGGATTAAACCAAAATATTGACTGGAACGAAAATCGCACAGGCTTTGCTGGTCGCCTAATAGCTGCTGATAGGCGGGCCAAAAGTCGTCGGTGGGGGAGAAGTTGAAATGCAAACCGGCAATGGATTGCATGATTTTGCCATAGCGCCAAGCTAAACCCACGCGATAGGTGTGCTTAAGTTGGCCAATATTGGAACGGCCAAACTCAGCAATACGAATATCGGCTTCGCCATCCAAATAACACGGCATGCTGGCAGGCCAAACATATTCACCCACGGTTTGCAGATGGCTGGCACTATAACTGTGTAATTGTTGCATGTAATCTAAGGCGGGTTCGGGCGCCGAAAACACTGGGGTAATGTATTCCAACAAGGCTTCAGAATAGTCGGTGGTGATGCTGCCGTGGGTTAGGGCCGAGCCGAGCGTCGCTGGATGATCGGCATGGCTAATACGCCCGCCCAAACCCACCCGCAGGCCTTCTTTTTCAATACCACACTGTAAACTCGTTAGGGTAGCGGCTACCGGTGATTGTTGGATTTTAACTAATCGCTGTTGTAATTGAGTGGGCATCTGCCGCTCCAGTTTATCTGTGTATTGTCACTGTGGAAATCAACACGAAGTGTAGCCTAATTTAGCTTCAATATGAGGCCTTTGCACGACCTTTACGTTGCATTAACGCCCCCACTCAGCCACGCCCTTTAGCCCGTATTTGGGCTTCTTTGAGTTTTTGCGCCATGCTGCCCATCGCCACTTTTGCTACCGGTTTAGGCTGCTCTTTTTTACTCGGTCTGGCGGGTGTAGGTTGATCGTATTGGGTGGGTAATTCATCATCTAAACGCATGCTTAAACCGATACGCTTACGCGCCACGTCGATCTGCATGATTTTTACTTTCACAATGTCGCCAGCCTTCACTACCGAGTGTGTATCCTTTACGAACTGCTTCGATAATGCCGAAATATGCACCAAACCGTCTTGATGTACACCTAAATCGACAAATGCACCAAAATTAGTCACGTTACTAATCGTGCCTTCCATGAGCGCGCCTAGGATTAAATCTTTGATGCTTTCGACGCCATCGGTCAATTTTGCCATACGAAATTCTGGCCGCGGATCTCGCCCTGGCTTTTGTAATTCAGCCAATAAATCTTGTACTGTTTGCGCCCCAAAACTCTCACTTTGTAGCTGACTTACGCGAATTTTTTTGATTTGTTCGTTGCCAATCAGTTGGCTCACCTGCAATTTTAATTGACCGGCTACCTGATCAACCAATGCATAAGCTTCAGGGTGAACCGAGGTGCCATCTAGCGGATTGTCGCCGCCACGAATGCGCAAAAATCCGGCCGCTTGCTCATATGCCTTGGCACCCAAGCGAGCCACCTTAAGCAATTGTTTACGGTTAGCAAAGGCGCCATTAAGCTCTCGATGCAAGACAATGTTTTCGGCCATGGTTTTGTTGAGGCCCGCCACTCGCTGTAACAAGGGCGCTGATGCCGTATTAAGGTCTACGCCCACATTGTTTACACAGTCTTCCACCACGTTATCCAAGCGCCGGGTGAGCTGCACTTGGCTGACATCATGTTGGTATTGGCCCACGCCAATGGCTTTGGGCTCAATTTTAACTAACTCAGCCAACGGATCCTGTAACCGCCGTGCGATAGACACCGCGCCCCGGTAGCTCACGTCTAGGTCGGGAAATTCTGCTGCAGCAAGGGCCGAAGCAGAGTAAATTGAGGCCCCAGCCTCACTCACAATAATACGCTGTAATGGTTGGTCGCCTAAGCGCGCTTGCACTTCTTTAACTAACTTGTCGGTCTCTCGCGATCCGGTGCCATTGCCGATCGCCACCAAGGCAATATGGTAGGTTTGGCACCAGTGGACTAACAACTCCAAGGCGGCCTGCCACTTTTTGTGGGGCACATGGGGAAAGATTGTTTCGCTAGCCAACAACTTGCCGGTTGCATCCACCACCACGGCTTTAACACCAGTGCGTAAGCCTGGGTCGAGGCCGAGGGTTATCTTGTCACCGGCCGGGGCCGCCAGCAACAAATCTTTTAGGTTATTAGCAAACACTCCAATCGCATTGTCTTCGGAGGCCTCCCTAACACGGGTGATCAACGCGGTTTCTAATTGACTGGCCAACTTGACCCGCCAGGTCCAACGCACCACCTCATTCAGCCAGCTATCCGCCGGCCTGCCTTGATCTTTAATTAACCAATAGGCTGCAACTTTAGATTCAAACGGTAAGTGTTCGTTGACCGACCACACCACAGTGGCTTGCAAAAAACCTTCATTGCGGCCCCGCAATATCGCTAAGGCACGGTGCGACGGAATAGTATTAAGCGCTTCTTGGAAGTCAAAATAGTCTTGGAATTTAGCCGCTTCTTGCTGCTTGCCTTCAACCACCTGCACCTGCCACTTGGCTTCTTGCCAGCCCATTACTCGCAGCGCTTCTAACAAATCGGCCGCCAAACTAAAACGCTCCATCAGAATCTGTTTAGCGCCATCCAAAGCATCCTTGACGGTGTCGATATTGGCTTGGGCGTTGAGAAAGGATTGCGCGCTTTGCTCTGGCACTAAACTGGGGTTTTGATAAAGCGCGTCTGCCAATGGTTTTAAGCCCGCTTCAATGGCAATTTGAGCCTTAGTACGACGCTTGGTTTTGTAGGGCAGGTACAGGTCTTCAAGCCTAGTTTTGCTGTCGGCGGCGTCAATCGAAGCGGCTAGCTTTGGCGTGAGTTTTTGCTGCTTAGTAATGCTCTCCAGTATGCTCTGGCGGCGGGCATTAAGCTCGCGCAGATAACCGAGGCGATCTTCCAGTGTGCGCAACTGAGTATCATCCAGTACACCCGTCGCCTCTTTACGGTAACGCGCAATAAAAGGCACGGTAGACCCTTCGTCGAGCAATTTGATGGCGGCGTCCACCTGCCAGTTTTGCACGGCAAGTTCGGTAGCAATTTGTTGGGCAATCACGGTTGGGCAATCCTTTTTGATCAGCAGCTTAGCCTTCATTTATGGAGCCACCTGCTACTTTTTAAAGGGTCGGAGATAGACACATACAAAAAAGGCCCCGTGAGGAGCCTTTTTGAAAACCAATCGACACCAGTCGCCGTTTAGCTTTGTTTTGGTCCAGCATTAACGATGTCTTCTGAAACGCTGAATCGTTTGAAGTTTTCGTTAAACTTACCAATCAAAACAGCCGCTTCTGCATCGTATGCCGCTTGGTCTTGCCAAGTGTTACGTGGGTTAAGCAAATAGCTGTCTACGCCCTCTAGGGTCGTCGGTACGTCTACGTTGAGGCCGTCTAGGTGCTGTGTTGCTGCTTCAGCAATGTTACCGCGTTGAATGGCAGAAATAATGGCACGGGTAGTAGGAATACTAAACCGCTTGCCAGTACCGTATGCGCCACCAGTCCAACCTGTATTAACTAGGTAAACTTTGCTGCCAAACTCTTCTACACGCTTCATCAATAACTCAGCGTAAACGCCTGCAGGGCGGGGGAAGAAAGGGGCGCCAAAACAGGTAGAGAAGGTAGAGCGAATAGCCGCACTAGAACCCATTTCTGTAGAACCAACCAAAGCGGTATAGCCACTTAAAAAGTGATACGCGGCAGCCTCTTTAGACAAGATAGACACAGGCGGTAAAACACCGGTTAAGTCACAAGTTAAGAAGATAATGGCTTCTGGCTCGCCTGCCAAGTTTTTCTTGGTGCGCTTTTCGATGTGCTCTAGCGGATAAGCACAACGGCCGTTTTCGGTGATGTCAGTGTTGTCGTAGTCAGCTTCTTTGCTGTCTTCGTCTAACCATACGTTTTCGACGATCGCGCCAAACCGAATCGCATCCCAAATGATAGGCTCATTTTTCTTGCTTAGGTTAATGGTCTTGGCGTAGCAACCGCCTTCGATGTTAAATACTACGCCCTTGCCCCAGCCGTGCTCGTCGTCACCAATGAGGTAACGATCTGGGTCGGCAGAAAGGGTGGTTTTTCCGGTGCCAGACAAACCAAAGAACAATGTGGTTTTGCCGTCATCGCCTACGTTTGCAGAGCAGTGCATTGGCAATACGTCTTTAGCAGGCAACAAGAAGTTCTGTACCGAGAACATGGCCTTTTTCATTTCGCCGGCGTAACGCATGCCCGCAAGCATAACTTTACGCTTGGCAAAGTTAATCATCACACAGCCATCACTGTTAGTGCCGTCACGCTCTGGCTGACATTCAAAGTTGGCAACGTTTAAAATCTGCCATTCATCTTTACCGGCTGCATTGTATTCTTTTGGGACGATAAATAGATTTTGGCCAAACAAGTTCTGCCAAGCCGTTTGCGTGGTCATTTGAATGGGGATGTAATGATCGCGGTCGGCGCCCACATGAACACTGGCAACATACTTGTCTTGGCCGACTAATGAGGCTTCTACACGATCCCACAAGGCATCAAATACTTCAGGAGAGACTGGGCGGTTTACTGCACCCCACTCAATGTCGTCTGCAGTGCTAGGTTCTTGTACTACAAAGCGGTCTAACGGAGAGCGACCTGTACGCGCGCCGGTAATTACGTTGAGTGCGCCAGTGTTGGCCAAAGTACCTTCGCCGTTAGCAATGGCCTTTTGGATCAAGCTAGCAGGAGAAAGTTGGGTGAATGTGGTGCCAGTATCAGCAGCGTTCATGTATCAATACCTTTGAATATCAAAAGCTTCCAGCCAATTATGAATGGAAGCGTCGTCGGGCCTACGCCTTGCGGCGAAAATTGAGGCTGGATTATGCCAGAACGTCGGCCAAAAAGCCAAAATACGGCCCATTGATTTCACTAATAGCGCGTTCTAATGCAGCGCTGGACTCGCGTTTTCCACTGTAGGTGAGGGTTCGAGCAGCAAGTAACAGTCAACTTTATCAAAACTATAATGCTTGTTACAAAAATGACAGTCTATCACAATAGCGTCCTGCTCCTGTAGAATCGCCTCGACCTCAGCCTTACCCAAGCCCACAATGGCCTTACCGCAGCGCTCTTGGCTACAGTCACATTGATGCTCTACAGGCCTAGGATTGAACACTTTTACTTGCTGCTCATGAAACAGTCGATGCAATACTTGGTCGGCAGGTAATTGACTCAATTCCCCGGCAGTGAGGGTAGCGGCCAAAGCATGCACCAACTCCCAATCTGAGTCTGCTTGGGCTTCATCGGTGATGGTATTAGGTAACCGCTGTAGCATAAAGCCAGCGATACCGTGGGCATTACTGACTAACTGGATGTGCGTAGGCAGTTGCTCCGATTGATAAAAATAGCTTTCTATACAACCCGCCAAGCTTGCTTCGTCCATGGTGACAATGCCTTGATAGCGCTGACCTTGCTCGGGTTCGATGGTAATGATGAGGCGACCTTGTGCCGCCAAGTCTACAAAACTGGCTGTGGCGTCAATAGACTCGTCAAATTGGGCCAAGCCTTTCACTCGAAACGGCTGATCAGCATCATCACTGGTCTGGCGGCACTCAGCCACCATCATTTTGATCGGCCCTGAGCCACGAATTTGCACACTCAAGCGCCCTCGTAACTTTAAATTTGCACTGAGCAAACACGAAACGATGAACATCTCGGTCAGTAAGTTAGCGATAGGGGTAGGGTAATTTTGTTGTTGCAGCAGGGTGTCTACTCCTTGATCTAGCCGCAGGTGTACGCCGCGAATATCCATGTTGGTAAACATGAAGCCCTGCATTAAATCTTTAGTCATGGTGGTCTTTGGCCTGGTCTATGGTGTCGTTCAAGAACGCTAATGTGTCGCTAAGCCTATTGTAAGCTATAACTGATTTTGCTCAAACCGTGTTTGGTCTCGGCGCTGTTTTTTTGTCGGGCGGCCTTCAGAAATACTGGTTTGACCCATGGCTTTACGACCGGCCACTAGGTCGGTGCGGGCTTTTTCGCTGGCTGCCGTCTCGGCATACATTAAGGCGGCTTCGGGGGCGCCACGACGACTGGCCGATAGTCCCTGAACAACAATTGTTTTTTCCTCAAAACCTTGGCGGATAGTCATCTTCGCATGCAATTCTACAACTCGGCTGCATTTTCCTTTGGCGCCTTGATAGTGCACCTTGCCGCCTTCTATGGCCTGCTTAGCCAAGGCCCGAGTTCTAAAAAAGCGTGCGGCCCATAACCACTTATCCAGCCTCACTTTATCATCACTGGTTTTGCCGAGTTTATTACCCATACTGGTGACCCTTTATTTCATCCATTGATGACATAAATTGCCTGCTCTAACACTTGAATTATGCTAAAGTCAGGCGCATATTTTATGCCATACCATATCATTATATAGGACTCTCCATGAGCGAAGTAAAGCACTGCAAGTTATTAATTTTAGGTTCTGGCCCCGCCGGATATACGGCTGCTGTTTATGCCGCCCGTGCCAACCTAAATCCAGTGCTGATTACCGGCATGCAAATGGGTGGCCAGCTCACCACCACCACCGAAGTGGATAACTGGCCTGGCGACGTAGAAGGTTTGCAAGGACCCGCCTTGATGGAGCGCATGAAGGCCCATGCTGAACGCTTTGAAACGGAAATTATTTTTGACCAAATTGATGCCGTGGACCTCAGTGAACGACCTTTCAAACTGTCTGGTCAAGGCACTCACTACACCTGTGATGCGTTAATTATTTGCACCGGGGCCAGTGCCCGTTACTTAGGCTTAGACAGCGAAACCGCATTCCAAGGTAAAGGCGTGTCTGCGTGTGCAACCTGTGATGGGTTCTTTTACCGCAATAAAAAAGTAGCCGTCATTGGTGGTGGTAATACCGCTGTGGAAGAGGCGCTGTATCTAAGCAACATTGCGGCTGAAGTGACTGTGGTACACCGGCGCGAAAAGTTTCGCAGTGAAAAGATCTTGGCAGATCGCCTGATGGACAAGGTAGAGAATGGCAACGTAAAGGTGCAATGGCATCACAACCTTGATGAAGTGCTCGGCGACGACATGGGCGTGACCGGCATGCGCATTAAGAGCAGCGAAGATGACAGCACTCAGGACCTTGATGTCGATGGTGTCTTTATTGCCATTGGTCACACCCCCAATACCGGGCTTTTTGAAGGTCAACTCGACATGCAAGACGGTTACCTTAAAGTGCAAAGCGGCACCCAAGGCAATGCCACCCAAACCAGTATTGAAGGTGTATTTGCTGCCGGTGACGTAATGGATCACATTTACCGTCAGGCCATCACTTCTGCGGGCACCGGTTGCATGGCAGCCCTAGACGCCGAACGTTTCCTAGACGATCAGTAAAAACACTAGGAATGGCCGCAGCTTTAAATGTACAATGGCGGCCATCACCCTAAATTACAATAACTCACAGAGAGGCACACTATGGAATTCTTAGGATTCTTATTCCGTTGGTCACACTTGCTATTCGGCATTGCTTGGATCGGCATGTTGTTCTACTTTAACTTCGTACAAGGCGGCTATTTTAAGCAGGCCAGTGCAGAAGGCTTAGCAGACGCTAAAGCCAAACTAGCACCTAGTGCTTTGTGGTGGTTCCGTTGGGGTGCCATGGGCACATTCCTAACTGGCGCAATCATGCTCTTCACCGTTCCTTCTGCGGTAAGCAACTACATTTGGATCGGTTCTTTGTTCGGCACCTTAATGTTCTTAAACGTTTGGTTAATTATCTGGCCTAACCAAAAGATTGCACTAGGCATGGTAGAAGGCGACGGCCCTGCAGCTGGCGCTAAAGCATTGCTGGCTTCACGCCACAACGTTTTGTTTTCTGCGCCTATGGCGTTTTGTATGTTGGCATCTGGTCACGGCGGCATGGGCGGCTGGGCTGCGGTTGATTGGAGCGCGACTTCAATGATCGTTATGCTAGCACTTGTTGCAGCACTAGAAGCTAACGCAATTGTTGGTAAGCAGGGTCCTTTGACTACTGTTAAGGGAGTAATTCACAGCTCTTTAGCCCTTACTGCGGTAATGGTATTGGTATTTAACTTCCTATAAACGGACGTTAAATAGCAGACATAAAAAAGCCCAGTTTTAACTGGGCTTTTTTAATGGTTATCCCACCAAATTTGAGGCGTCCATCCTAGACGCGAGTACATCCTGTAGACTCCATGTCCTTCCCTGTCAGCCTACATAGCAAGCTACTAAGCTAACAACGCTCCTTCACGTGTAAGATACACGCATGGGACTAGGAAAAATTCTGAGTTTTGCTTGTTTTTTCACTTATTTTAACATTTCTGCTAAAAAAACTAGCTTACTGACCAATTTTTATCAGTTCAACTTCAAATATAAGCGCATCGTTAGGCCCAATCATCTGGCCAGCACCTTGGGTTCCGTACGCTAAGTCTGGGTGAATAAAGAACTTGAACTTAGAACCTACACGCATTAACTGTACGCCTTCGGTCCAGCCTGCAATCACGCCGTTTAACGGAAATTGTGCTGGTTCGCCACGATCAACAGAGCTATCAAACACTTGACCGTCCATAGTGGTGCCATGGTAGTGCACTGTCACGGTATCCGTTGCTGCGGGCATTGCACCGTCGCCTTCAGCCAAAATTTGGTACTGTAGGCCAGTCTTGGTGACTTGAACGCCTTCGTTTTGTGCATTTTCAGCCAAATAAGCTTCACTGTTATTCAGTGCGCCCTCAAACTTAGCAGACGCTGCTTTTTGCTGGTATGCCTGTACAGCAGACACTGCTTCTTGCTGATTAACTAACGTTTTTTGTCCTAAATAGCTGGCATTAAAACCTTCTACAAACGCTTCTAAGTTAAGGTTATCAAAATCGTTAGCCAGCTGGCCAGCCACTAAAGTGCCTAAGCTGTAGCTCACTTTTTGTTCGGCATTGTCTAAATCAATTTCAGCGGCGGCTGGGGTTGCGGCTAGGCCAATAGCACTGGTAACAGCCAAACGACTAATCATGGTTTTCATGGGGTTTCCTTAATAATGGGTTAATGCCAAACGTTGCTTCTATTTAGCGTGGGCCATAGCATATATAAGACTTATTAACGAAGCAAAAGTATTTCCATTTCTTTACCTTTGTTTATTCCGACGGCCGCGGTTGCCTGTGGTATCATCCGCCGCCATGATTAAATTTGACCAGATCACTCTACAACGCGGCAGCCAGCCCCTCATCGAGGCCGCTGACCTAACCCTACACTCCGGCCAGCGCTATGGTTTGGTGGGGCGTAATGGCGCCGGTAAAACCAGCTTATTTAAGCTTTTATTAGGCCAACTTCAGCTGGACTCTGGCCAACTCACTTGGCCGCCGACCATGCGTATGGCGCACATGGCACAAGAGCTAGGCGGTGTAAAACGCACCACTTTAGACCACGTGCTCGATGGTGATCGGGCTCTACGTCAAGCCGAATCAGCCATTGCCAAGGCCGAAGCCGCCCACGATGAGCAAGCACTGGCCCACGTGTACGCCGATTACGATCACGCAGGCGGTTATACCGCAGTTAACCGCGCGCAACAGCTGTTGCAGGGGCTGGGATTTCCTGAGCAAGATTGGTCGCAGCCTGTAGGCAGTTTTTCGGGCGGTTGGCGCGTGCGTTTAAACCTTGCCCAAGCACTCATGTGCCCGTCTGATTTATTGCTGTTAGACGAACCCACCAACCACTTGGACTTAGACGCGACCATGTGGCTTGAGTCTTGGTTGCAAAAATACCAAGGCACCTTATTGCTGGTATCCCACGACCGTGACTTTTTAGACCAGGTGGTTGACGTGATTGTGCACTTAGATCACAAAAAACTCACCTCTTATCGCGGCAACTACGCCGCCTTTGAGCGCCAAAAAGCGGAACGCATGGCACAGCAGCAAGTGATGTACGCTAAACAACAAACGGAAATTGCTCACATCGAAAGCTTTATCCGCCGCTTTAAAGCCAAAGCCAGCAAAGCCAAACAAGCCCAAGGCCGCGTTAAAGCCCTACAACGTATGGAAAAAATTGCGCCCGCTTATGCAGACTCACCGTTTACTTTCCGTTTTCCTGAATTTGAGCGCACCAGCTCCACCTTGCTGGATTTAGACCAAGTTAGCATTGGCTACGAACAACCCATTTTGCACGCCAACATGACGCTGTTACACGACTCTCGTTATGCCTTGCTTGGCCCCAATGGTGCGGGTAAATCGAGCCTTATCAAAACCTTGGTGGGCGACCTTAACCCCTTGTCTGGCAGTATCACCCAAGGCGAACATCTAAAGGTTGGTTATTTTGCCCAACATCAGCTGGAAGCTTTGGATTTAGATGCGAACGGCATCTTACACCTACAACGCCTTAAGCCTAAAGCCAGCGAACAGGAGTTACGTAACTTCTTAGGCGGTTTTGGCTGGCAAGGTGAGCGTGTATTTGAGCCGGTAAAACACTTCTCAGGTGGCGAAAAGGTGCGCTTGGCCTTGGCTATGATTGCCCTACAAAAGCCCAATTTATTGTTGCTAGACGAACCCACCAACCACTTAGATCTGGAAGCACGCCATGCCCTCACCATGGCCTTGCAAGCATACGAAGGCGCACTGGTCGTCATCTCTCACGATCGCCACCTGTTACGTCAAGTGGTAGACCAGTATTGGTTAGTGGCCAACGGTAAAGTCAAAGAGTTTGAAGGTGATTTACAGGATTACCAAGCCCAAGTGCAAAGCCTAGCGTTAGCCCAAGCAAAAAACAAAATTGAAGCCAAGCGGGCCAAACCACAGACCGGCAACAACGAGTTGCTCACCACCTTGGAACGCAAAGAGCTCAAACGCCAGCAGGCAGAACACCGCAAACAACTGAGCCCGTTAAAAAAATCGATTGCTAAGCTAGAAAAAGACATCGATACCTGGCAGGCCAAGCTCGACTTATTAGAAACCGAATTGGCCCAACCTAACTTGTATCAAAGCGATAATAAGGCCACACTAAGAGACTTATTGTCCCAACAAGCCCACGCCAGCGAACAACACGAAGTGTGTGAAGAACAGTGGCTAGAGCAACAGGACCGACTTGAGTCCATGTCCCTATAACTTAGCAAGGCGCACCTATGAGCTTTCAAACTAGCCATCGTCAGTTCCCTAACAGCCGTATGCGCCGCATGCGTTTTAATGACTTTTCGCGCCGTTTGATGCGTGAGAACCAGCTCACCACCGACGACCTAATCTACCCCATGTTTGTCATCGAAGGCACTAACGAGCGCGAAGCGGTTGCCTCGATGCCCGGTGTGGAACGCTTGAGTATCGATCTTTTAGTCGCCGAAGCCAAACAATTGGTGCAACTGGGCATCCCGGCCATTGCCTTATTCCCGGTCACACCCTTGTCTGCCAAATCACTCATGGCAGAAGAGGCCTACAACCCCAACGGCTTAGCCCAGCGCGCCGTTAAGGCCGTCAAAGATGCCTGCCCAGACCTTGGTGTGATCACCGACGTGGCTCTGGACCCCTTTACCACCCACGGTCAAGACGGCATTATTGACAACACTGGTTACGTGCTCAACGACATCACCGTAGAAACCCTTATTCAACAAGCCTTATCCCACGCTCAAGCCGGTGCCGACGTAGTAGCGCCTTCCGACATGATGGATGGCCGTATTGGTAATATTCGCTGCGCGCTTGAACAGGCAGGCCATATCAATACCCGCATTATGGCCTATGCCGCCAAATATGCCTCGGCTTATTATGGCCCGTTTAGAGACGCCGTAGGCTCTGCTGGCAACTTAGGCAAAAGCAATAAGTTTGGCTACCAAATGGACCCTGCCAACAGCGACGAAGCGCTGCATGAAGTGGCCCTAGACCTTACCGAAGGTGCCGACATGGTGATGGTTAAACCCGGCATGCCTTATTTGGACATTGTGGGCCGCGTTAAGCGCGAGCTACAAGTGCCCACCTTTGCTTACCAAGTGAGTGGCGAGTATGCCATGCACATGGCGGCTTTCCAAAATGGCTGGCTCGACAAAGACAGTGTCATGCTCGAGTCTTTGTTAGGCTTTAAACGCGCCGGTGCCGATGGCATTTTGACCTATTTTGCTAAAGACGCAGCCCTGCTGTTAAACGCTTAACCTTCCACTCACTTAGGATTTAATCATGGCCAAAGCCAAGACCGCCTACGTATGCAATGAGTGCGGCTCAGATTACGCCAAATGGCAAGGCCAGTGTGGCGATTGTGGCACCTGGAATAGCCTGCAGGAAATCCGTATCGCGCCCACCGGCGGTCACGTCAGTGCCAGCACCCGGGTCAGTGCCACCAAGGGTTATGCCGGTGTAGCGGCACAGTTACAAGATTTAAGCGATATTGACATTGCCTCCGTACCACGCTTTAGCACCGGCATTGGCGAACTCGATCGCGTGTTAGGTGGTGGCTTGGTGGCTGGCTCTGCCATTTTAATTGGCGGCCACCCCGGTGCCGGTAAAAGTACCTTGTTATTACAATTGATGTGTAGCTTGGCGCAACAAATGCCCGCCCTGTATGTCACCGGAGAAGAGTCATTACAGCAAGTGGCGCTGCGTGCGCAGCGTTTAGAGTTGCCCACCACCAACCTTAAAATGCTCACAGAAACCGACGTCGAGGCTATTTTAGCCACCTGCGCCCAGCTTCAGCCTAAGTTGATTGTGGTTGATTCCATTCAGGTGATGCAGTTAGCCGACATTAGCTCCGCACCGGGCAGCGTATCGCAAGTGCGCGAATCTGCTGCTGCGCTCATTCGTTATGCAAAACAATCTAATGCCGTGTTGTTATTGGTCGGCCATGTAACCAAAGATGGCAGCATCGCCGGGCCTAAGGTGCTGGAGCACATGATTGATTGTTCGTTGCAGCTCGAAGGTGATAACGACAGCCGCTACCGCACCTTGCGTGGCCATAAAAACCGCTTTGGTGCAGTTAACGAGCTTGGCGTATTTGCCATGATGGAAAAAGGCCTCAAAGAAGTTAAAAACCCCAGTTCCATCTTTCTGTCCCGTGCCGAAGGTAATGCGGCAGGTAGTTTGGTGATGGTCATCTGGGAAGGCACGCGGCCTTTATTGGTTGAGTTACAAGCCTTGGTGGACGATAGCCACATGAATAATCCAAGGCGTGTGGCCGTGGGCCTAGACCAAAACCGCCTAACCATGTTACTGGCGGTCTTACACCGCCATGGCGGTTTACACACCGGTGATCAAGACGTATTTGTTAACGTGGTGGGCGGTGTGCGAGTATCCGAAACCGGTGCCGATTTAGCCATGCTATTGGCCATTGTATCTAGTCTGCGTGACCAGGCCCTAGACCAAAACCTCGTGGTGTTTGGAGAAGTGGGTTTGTCTGGCGAAATACGTCCAGTGCCCAGCGGTCAAGAGCGTATCCGCGAGGCCGCTAAGCACGGCTTTAAGCGCGCCATCGTACCGATTGCCAATGTGCCTACGGGCAAATCTAACGACTTAAATGGCATGCAAGTGATTGGTGTAAAAAGCCTACAAGAAGCCTTAGCTGCACTATAATTAGCTGTAACGCATAATAATAACAACCTGAGCCAGCCCCATGCCAATCAAACCAGACCTAAGCACGCGCAACGGCATTATTCGCCTTATCCGCAGTGGTGATGTCACCGAACTTACGGATTATTATAGCCGTAATCGCACTCACTTTGCCCCCTGGGAGCCAGTGCGCAGCGCTGATTTCTACCAACACAGCTATATGCTGGATCGTATCCTCGAAGCGGAAGGTGAGTTTCATGCCGATAAACAAGTGAAACTCGGGGTATTTTGCCCTCACCACCAAAAAATGATCGCCAGCATCGATTTTTCTCAAATTGTCCGCGGCCCCCTGCAAGCCTGTTTTGTCGGCTACTCCATTGATGCCCAGCGCCAAGGCCAAGGCCTAATGCAGGAGTTTATGCCTCCCTGTTTAGCTTATATGTTTAATGAGTTTAATATTCACCGGGTCATGGCGACTTATATGGTCAACAATGTTCGTAGCGCAGCGCTGTTGCAACGGCTGGGGTTTGAAAAAGAAGGCTACGCCAAGTCCTACCTAAATATTGCTGGTCGTTGGGAAGATCATGTGCTCACAGCGTTGGTTAATCCGAGCCACGATTGATCAACAAGTAACATCCATTTACGACAATAGTGGAATTTTTTCTCGCAACGCAAGGAATTGCCAGATATCTCGCGTTAACGCGTTTGAGTATCCGTCGATGCGGTGCAGGCGAATTTCCAATTCGACCGCCCATTGTTCACCTCCTGCCAGAGAAAGTACACCCGAATCCAAATCTGGCTGCACCAAGCTGCGGGGCAGCCACGCTACACCATCACCATTGCTCACCCGAATTCTCAGGGCACCTACCATTGGATTTTCGTACACTACGTTAAGACGACTTTGCATATTGCGCTGTTTGATTAAGGGCTCTAGATGGCGACCTATGGGCGCAGTGGGCCCAAATTGTAGATAGGGTATCGAATGCGGATGGGATTCGTCATCCAAGTCAAACAAGGCACCTCCTTCAACACTAGCCTTACAAACAGGGATGAGCATGTCATGGCCAATAACAATAGACTCGAGCTGAGATTGATGGTGCCGAGGAGTCCAGTACTCACTTTCGTAGGCAATCACAAAATCCACATGGCCTTTGTCCAAATCCTCAAGACAGTTGAGTAAATTATCCGCTCGCAAGCGCGACATAATAGGGCCAAAACCATTCTCAAACGCTTGTAACCAATTAGGGTAAAAACGCCAACCAATGGAGTGCTGTGCGGCAAAAGTAACAAGGTATTTGTCTGGCTGAGACAACATTTGCTGCACATGGCCGCGCTCAGTTTCTAATCGCTCGATCGCTTGCAGAGCAGCTTCCAACATTTGCCTTCCTGCATCCGTCACTTGTACTGGGTGGCAAGATCGGTCGACTAAGTCCGCTCCCACCCAAGCTTCCAAGGCCTTGATACGGCGACTTAACGCAGGCTGACTAATGTTACCTAACATCGCCGCTTGAGAAAAATTCTGTGTCTTCGACAAATTTTCGAAATCTTTAAACCATAATATATTCATAAATATCAATAATAATGCAAATTTTGCATTATGCAATAGAAAAATAACATTGGCCTGATTTTATAATTAGGGAGTAGGGTGTTGGGCATCACCCGACATTAGCGAGCCTTTATGAATTCTTCAATTTCACCCATCACCGGTCCAGATACCCTTGGCCTTTCACGTTTTCCACGAGTCGATATTTGCCATCAGCCGACTCCGATAGAGCCTATGATCAGGCTCAGCGAGCATTTAGGTAGCGCTCAATTTTATATTAAGCGCGATGACTGCACTGGGCTTGCCGGAGGCGGAAATAAAACTCGTAAATTGGAGTTTTTGGTGGGCGATGCTGTTAGTAAAAATGCGGATACTTTGGTCACCCAAGGAGCAGTGCAATCTAATCATGTTCGCCAGACAGCTGCGGCGGCATGTCGTTATAACTTAGCAAGCCATGCATTGCTAGAACGGCGCATTGCCGATACGGCCTGCTCTTACGAATCTACGGGCAATGTACTGTTAGATCGTCTGTTTGGCACCCAATTAGAGTTTCGTGGCCCGGGTTTGGACATGAACGCAGAAGCTCAAGCTACATGTAAAGAACTAGAGGCCACAGGCGCAAAACCTTATTTTATTCCCGGCGGGGGCTCCAATGAAATAGGCGCACTAGGTTACGTTTCATGTGCTCAAGAGTTGGTTCACCAAATGGCTACCATGGCACTGGACTTCGATTGGATAGTGCTGGCAACAGGCAGCACAGGCACCCAGGCTGGCTTGGTCGCAGGACTGCACCAATTAGGTTACCAAGGTTCCGTTTTAGGCGTTAGTGTGCGACAACCAAGAGATAAACAAATTAATGCCGTTCATAGTTTGTGCCAACGCACCCTAACCAAACTAGGTGTAGATGATGAAATCCCCGTATCTAAGATAAAAGTTGATGATGGGTATGTAGGCGGTGGCTACGGCATCCCTGCTAATTCTACACTTGAAGCGATCACCATCGCTGCAAGATACGAAGGTTTGCTGCTAGATCCCGTTTATTCTGGCAAGGGTTTTGCCGGCATGTTGGGTATGGCACGAGCCGACTTCTTTAAGCCCACAGACAAGGTATTGTTTTTACATACTGGTGGTTCGTCGGCGTTATTCGCCTATGAAGACGTCATTGTGAGTTAAATGTATTAGCTAGGTGCCAGCTTGTGGCACCACCTGAATAAACCGTCACCTAAGGAGACGAAAATGAAAAAAGCAATAATAAATATAGCCTGCGCTTCGGCCTTAAGTTTGGCATCGGCCCAAGCCCTTAGTTCAGAAAAAGTTAACATTGGAGCCCCTAGCTGGACCGGTGCTCAAGCCATAGCTGCATTATTGCAAGCTGTGGTTGTAGAGCGAATCGGTGGCGAAGCCAATTTGGTGCCCGGCAATAACGCGACCATATTCCAAGCCATGGACCAAGGCAAAGGTGATATTGATGTACACCCCGATGTTTGGCTACCTAACCAGCAAAGCTTCACAAACAAATATGTGGATGGCAATAAGTCTGTCACCTTAGGCTCGAATGCATATGAAGGAAACCAGGGGTTCTGTGTATCTGAACAATTTGGTAGTGCCAACAATGTCACAGATATAGCCGACCTAGGTCGTCCTGATGTTGCATCCAAAATGGACAGCGATGGCAATGGCAAGGGCGAAATGTGGATCGGTGCCCCAGGCTGGGCCTCTGCTAACGTAAATGAAGTCAAAACTAGGGATTATGGCCTGCTGCCTTTTATTGACCCTATCCGAGCTGAAGAAAGCGTGAAAACAGCCCGCGTAAAAGACTCAATCGCTAAACAGGAAGGGTATGCCTTTTATTGTTACAAACCCCATGCTATTTGGTATATGTTTGACGTACGCATGCTGACTGAACCTAAGTTTGATGTCGCCAAATACACTATGGTGCAACCGTCCGACTCCCCTGACTGGTACACAGACTCTAAGGTTGCTACCAAAGATGCTTTGAAACAGGTTCAAATTGCTTGGTCGAATTCTTTAGAAGGTCGCTCCCCCGCTATTGTAGAATTCTTTGAGCGTTTCTCGTTGACTGCCGATGACGTCAGTGGTTTTGCTTATGAAGTCTCTGGTAAGGGTCGTAAACCAGCAGATGTTGCAAGCGAATGGATAGCCAATAACCCAGAGCGTGTCGATGCTTGGCTCGGCCTATAGTTGACTATACGCTCTTGTAACGATGGCGCTGTCTCTTGCATAGAGTCATGCGCCATCTTTGTTTATGCTAGGCAACAACCACTTTCCCCTTAGGCCATAAAAGGTAACCCCCCAATGACACCCTCTGCAGTAAATACACCACCAGCAACAGTTGTTGAAGTTTCTAACGTTTGGAAAATTTTTGGCGACAACGCTGAAGCAGCATTGAAGGCCATTCGTGAAAAAGGATTGTCCAAAGCTCAAGTGTTGACGCAATATAACGCGGTGGTTGGAGTGGCTGATGTTAGTTTTAACATCAAAAAAGGGGAGATATTTTGCATTATGGGTCTTTCTGGTAGCGGCAAATCAACCCTGGTACGCCATTTTAATCGATTGCTAGAACCCACGGCAGGAAGTATCCGTATCCAAGGCACTGATGTTATGGCCCTAGAGGCAAAACAACTACAAGAGTTTCGTAATCGCCAGATTGGCATGGTGTTTCAAAATTTCGCATTGATGCCGCACCGCTCAGTGCTTGATAACGTCGCGATGCCCCTAGAAATTCGCAAAATAAATAAGAATGAAAGGCTAGAAAAAGCCGCAGAAATACTTAATATTGTTGACCTTAGTGCATGGGGCAACAAGTTTGCCCACGAACTATCTGGTGGTATGCAGCAGCGTGTCGGACTTGCGAGAGCTCTTGCGGCCGACCCAGACGTGTTATTGATGGACGAACCGTTTAGTGCGTTGGACCCTCTCATTCGGAGGCAATTACAAGATGAGTTTATTGAGCTATCGGCTAGTCTCAACAAAACCACCATTTTTATTACCCATGACCTTGATGAAGCGGTGCGAATTGGTGACCGTATTGCCATTATGCGCGATGGTGAGGTGGTGCAAATCGGCACCGCCGAAGACATCGTATTACGGCCGGTTGATGACTACGTAGCTGAGTTTGTAGCTGGTATATCTCATCTCAAAGTAATCCGCGCCAGCGCCTTGGCACAACCTATAGAAGCCTATACGGCAGCACAAGGACCAATAGTTGCCAATGCACCCCGGATTGATGATGAAATGCCATTAAACAAAGTGATGCAACTTGCCATCGACCACGACCAGATCGTTGTGACCCATAACGCTGTAGAAATTGGTGTAATTAATCGACAACTAATCCTACAAGCCGTATTAGATGGAGGAGAGTTATAATGGCCAACCATAACACCAAAGATCAAGCCATTAGTCAGTTTGTCGCCACTCAGGTACCCTACTACCAAAACCAATTTGCAAAAATTGGCGCTCAATCAGGCTTTGCCTGGACCTTTAATTTAGCCGCAGGCATATTAGGTCCCATATGGTTTGCCGCCCGTGGATTATGGCAATGGGCGCTTACCTTTTTACTCATTGAGACCTTCGCTTGGGTGCAGATCGTACGTGGCATGTTTGGCGATTTAGCCTCTGATGCATGGGTTCGAATTGGCCAAATTGAGGGCACGTTAGATCTTCGTCGCCAGCAATTAGCCTCCGCTATCGAAAGCCAATCGGATAAAATTGATGTCTATAAACGCACCGTAGCTTCATTAGAGAACGCCATAGGTGGCATTCGATTAGAAGCACAGGCCTTAGAACAAACGGGCTTGTGGATCGTCGTAGGCGGCGTATTGCTCATGCTGTTAACCAAGTACACACAATCTGTGATTGCCAATAGCGCCTTAGAAAAGCGTTTTTCTGAATGGTTGTCCGACTCCGGATTAGCAGCAGGTCTACCATTGGCTCGTGTCACCACCGCTATATTGTTCGTGTTCACAATTACTTTTGCGACAGTCGTGCACTATAGTTTCCCCAACAGTATCGCCGTGCTAAGCGAATTTCCAACACAACCAGAAATCCGACTTACAGCCATCGATTGGGTAGAGCAATTTTTTAGTTTTTCTGTGTCTCATGGTGAAGTGTTTTTTGATTTTATTGCTCTGTGTATTCGCTTATTGCTAGACGGTTTGGAATTGATCTTTGTACAAACGCCGTGGTTGGTAGTAGGCGCATTCATCGCACTATTAACCTGGTTATCTGCGGGGCCAACTGCCGCTATTTATGGTATAGCCTTTCTTGGTTATATGGGGCTGCTGGGTTTTTGGGAAAAAGCAATGACCACGCTTGCATTATTAGGAACCGCCGCGTGCCTTTCCATTATCATAGGTATACCTTTAGGCATGTACTGCGCCAGACGAGAGCGCTTTTATGCCTTTATCCGGCCCATAATGGACTTTATGCAAACCATGCCCGCTTTTGTTTTTATGATACCGGTGATTGCCTTCTTTGGCACCGGCAAACCAGCTGCAGTAGTCACCACCATGATCTTTGGTGGCACACCAGTCGTAAGGCTGACGGTATTAGGTTTACGTGGTGTACCTGAACACGTGCGAGAAGCAGCAATCGCATTTGGTGGCAGCAAATGGTACCTGCTTTCCCGAGTTGACCTGCCTCTTGCAAGCCCTTCCATTCGAGCGGGAATTAACCAAACAATAATGCTAAGCTTGGCCATGGTTGTGGTCGCATCCCTTATCGGCGCTAAAGGCCTTGGTGAGGATGTTCTAGAGGCGTTACAGTACGCCAACGTCGGTCAAGGCATCCTGGCAGGTTTTGCCATCCTTTTCTGCGCCATGATTTTAGACCGTATTGTTCAAGGAGAGCGTAAATAATGAAATCTCTTAAGCCCTGCCTAGTCTTAGTGCATGGCTTTTTGGGGGGTAGTGCTCAATGGAGCCAGCAGCTACAAGAATGGCAATCTGAATATCATATTGTTGCCATCGATCTACCAGGCTATGGCCTAAAGCACAACATACCTGCGCCCACACGTATTGAAGACTTCGCGGAGGCAGTATTAGTTGAGCTGTCTGGCATGGGAATACAAACTTTCCACCTGTTGGGCCACTCAATGGGTGGAATGATCGTACAAGCCATGGTAAAGCAAGCACCAGAACGCATAAATAAACTGGTGCTTTATGCGACTGGGGCCATTGGCAGTTTGCCTGGCCGCTTTGAGCCCATCGCCGAATCCATTCGAAAAGCTGAAGTTGAAGGCGCATATGCGACCAGTCAACGCATTGCTAGCAATTGGTTTCTAGCGGGCGCTAAGTCTCCGGGGTACTCAAAATGTGCTGAGCTCGCAGCAGTGGGCTCATTACAAGCCATATTGGCAGGGCTAACTGCGATGGAAGCATGGTCAGGAGTTCACCAGCTAGCTCACATAAACCAGTCCAGCTTGATAATATGGGGCGATTCAGACGCCACTTACACTTGGCGTCAAATAGAGCAATTGTGGCAGCAAATTCAGTCAAGCCAGTTGGCTGTTCTTCCCCAATGTGGCCACGCGGCGCATTTAGAAAAACCAACGTTATTCAACGCCATGGTATCTGCTTTTTTACAATCATAAAAAAACCGGCGTCTATTGCTAGAGGCCGGTTTTTTAAAACAAAATCAATTACTTGATCTTAGCTTCTTTGTACATTACATGCTTACGGACGCGTGGATCGTACTTCTTCATTTCCATTTTGTCAGGCATGGTACGCTTGTTCTTTGTAGTGGTGTAGAAGTGACCAGTACCGGCGCTGGAAACCAGCTTAATTTTATCGCGCATGAGTCTTCTCCTTAAACCTTAGTGCCGTTGGCACGAACGTCAACAAGTACAGTATCAATACCTTTCTTGTCGATGATACGCATACCTTTTGAAGATACACGAAGGCGAACGAATTTGTTTTCGCTTTCTACCCAAAAACGATGCCAATGCAAGTTTGGTAAAAAACGACGACGTGTTTTGTTGTGTGCGTGTGACACATTGTTACCAGCGACAGGGCGCTTTCCGGTAACCATACATACTCTGGACATTTTAACTTCCTCTATTTTAGTGTTGAATTAAGCATTGTGCTCAGTTCTCAGGCGGAGCAGCCCTCCAGTGGGCCATTATCCGTACCGGCCATATCCACACCTAAGTTCTGGAGGTGGAAATATGGAGGCCGGACTTTAGCAGATTAAACAACCACAAGCAAGGTGATTAGGCTTATCTAAGACGCAATGGCAGACAATACAGGCCAAAAAGAAGGGTAGGACTCACATAAACCCTCGATCGGCAAAAGACACCCATTCGTTGCGACCCACTACCACATGGTCCAAGATGCGAATATCAACTAAGGCGAGGGCATCGACCAAGGCTTGTGTGATGAGGCGGTCGCTGGCACTGGGTTCGGCCACGCCGGAAGGGTGGTTGTGGGCCAGTATCACCGCGGCGGCGTTTTTGGCAAGTGCCAGCTTGACCACCTCTCGCGGGTGCACGCTGGCGCTATCGATGGTCCCTTGAAACAACTCCACCAGCTCTAACAAACGATGTTGATTGTCTAACAATAGGACACAAAACACTTCCCGCTGGTAGTGGCCAATATTGCACTGTAAGTAAGTGCTCACTTTGGTGCTGGTATTTAGGCTGGTTAAGGTTTCGAGTTCTTGCTGCTGTAGCCTCAAACCCAACTCGCGCACCGCTTGCAACTGAACGTACTTGGCGGGCCCGATGCCTTGCTGCTGGCAGAATTGTTCCATATTGGCGTCGAGCAGTTGATGCAAGCCGCCAAAGCGACTGAGCAATTGCCGCGCTACATCCACCGCCGACAAACCAATACAGCCGGTACGTAAAAAAATGGCCACCAGCTCCGCATCTGTGAGGTTTTTGGGGCCATATTTAAGTAGCCTCTCCCTCGGCCTTTCGGCAGCGGGCCATTGTGTAATCGCCATCGCATCAATGCTCCTAATCCATTAGGTATAACCTAAAGCTTAGCAGTGATTGAGACAAATACTAGGCACTACTACAAGGAATTAATCACATGCCCGCCGTCCACAGGGATCACCGCGCCGGTCATAAAAGAACCTGCGTCACTGGCTAATAGCAACATCGGGCCTACCAGTTCATGGGTTTGCCCTAAGCGCCGCATAGGCACCTTTTGAACTACGTAAGCTTGGCCTTTTTCCGTTGCCAGCACGTCTTCATTCATTTCTGTGCAGAAGTAACCCGGCGCAATGGCGTTGACACGTATCTGGTGACGCGCCAATTCCAGCGCCAATACCTTGGTCAGGTGCACAACACCGGCCTTGGCCGTTGCATAGTGGCACATTTGCGCTGCGCCCCTAAGGCCAAGAATAGAAGCGATATTGATTATACTGCCCGACTTCTCTGCTTTAACCAAGCGCTTAGAAAAGGCTTGTGACAGTCGCCAGACTGATTTTAGGTTGGTATCCATCATCTCGTCCCACGACTCCTCACTCATCTCCAAAAAGGGTTGCGTATTGCCAATACCGGCGTTGTTAACCAGCACATCCACGCAACCTAACTGGCTCTCAACCGCGTCTAACACGGCCTCAATGTTGTTATTGTCGGTAACGTCTAGGGCCACCGGCATCGCTCGGCCACCCTTGTTTTCTATGTCTGCAGCCAATGCCTGTAAACGCTCCATGCGCCGTGCGGCAATCACCACGGTGGCACCCGCTTCTGCCATCGACAAGGCAAATTGTTTGCCTAGGCCGCTGGAGGCGCCGGTGATGAGTGCAATTTTTCCCGTTAGGCTTAAGTGATTTATAGCCATAGTATTACTCCTATTTGGGTGTGCAGATTATGCTCGTTTAGGTGGCGTGAGGTAGGCCGCCATGGGGCCAAATTGAGCCTGTACTTGTTTAATTTCCATACGCGCTATGGCGCGCAGGTGTACTTCGTCTGGGCCGTCGGCGAAGCGTAGCGCCCGGCCCCAAGTCCAATGATCGGCCAGCGGCGTATCTGGGCTGATACCCATTGCTCCAAACACTTGCATGGCGCGGTCGGTCACCGTGGTGTGGAGCATAGGCACTAGCGCCTTAATCATGGCGATTTCTTTACGGGCGGCTTTAGCGCCGACCTCATCAATCATCCACGCCGTTTTAAGCACTAACAATCGGGCCTGCTCAATTTCCATGCGAGAGCGGGCGATACCGTCAGACACGGCGCCTTGCTCATACAGGTATTTCCCAAAGGCTTGTCGTTGTTGCGCGCGCTCGGTCATCATGGCTAAAGCCAATTCAGCGGCACCAATGGAGCGCATACAATGATGAATTCGCCCGGGCCCCAAACGGGCCTGAGCTAAGGCAAAGCCGCTGCCTTCTTCGCCTAATAAGTTGCTGGCAGGGACACGCACGTTACTCAATACAATTTCGCAATGCCCCTCTGGGGAGTGATGATTCATAATATTGATGTTGCGCACCACCTCTACACCTGCAGTATCTATAGGCACTAAAATCATACTTTGCTGGTGATGTGTGTCAGCCGTGGGGTCGGTTTTACCCATCAGGATCAATATTTTGCAATTTGGATGTGCTGCATTGGTAATAAACCATTTGCGACCGTTGATCACATAATCGTCGCCGTCTCGGGTAATGGAGGTTTGAATATTGGTGGCATCCGAGGAAGCCACGTCAGGCTCTGTCATGGCAAAGGCCGAGCGCATACTGCCGTTAAGCAATGGCTCTAGCCACTGTTTACGCTGCGGTGCTGTGGCACACATGTGTAGTAGCTCCATGTTGCCGGTGTCGGGGGCATTACAATTAAACACTTCCGCGGCCCAACTGATACTGCCCATAATTTCGGCTAAGGGCGCATACTCCAAATTCGACAAGCCGGTACCTGGCTCACCCGCGCTAAGGTGAGGTAGAAACAAGTTCCACAACCCTTCTGTTTTTGCCCGCGCCTTTAGGTCTTCCATAAAACTCACGGGGTAAACACCAGCGTTCACTTCCTTGTGCCATTGGCCTATGCGCGGCACAATATGGTCGTCCATAAAACTCTTGAGCTGTTGGCACAGCGCTTCTACCTTTGGCGAGTAAGTAAAATCCATCATGGGTTCCTTGGTTCTATAGTGGTGGCATCAGCAATAAGCTCGACTGCCATAGTGGCTAAAGGCGCGGTTAATTTTCCAACTTCGGCAGCCCTGCCACTAGACGCGTTGCCGTCCAGTGCGCGCTTCATCACCCCTTGGCAAATGGCGGCCAAACGAAAGAAGCTGAAGGCCAAATAAAAATGCCAATGGTCAATGCCTTGCAAGTGCCTAAGTTGGCAATAATGTGCAACGATGTCGGCCTCCGATGGTATGCCTAGTTGAGCGCGATCCAAACCGGCCAAACCTTTAATTAGGCCATCGGGCGGCAGCCGTAAACACATACAAAAATAGGCTAAATCGGCTAATGGATGGCCTAGCGTAGACAACTCCCAGTCCAACACCGCCAAGGCCTTGGTACCCTCTGGCTGGAATATGACATTGTCAAGCCGGTAATCACCATGAATCAAGCTCACCTGGCCATCATCTGCGGGGAAATTGTTTGATAACCAGTTTATCAATGTGTCCATAGACTCAATGTGCTGGGTTTCTGCGGCACGGTATTGCTTAATCCAGAGCGCCAATTGACGCTCAAAATAACCACTGGGGCGGCCATAGTCCTGCAAACCCACCTCATCAACTATTATATTGTGCATTTGCGCCAACACACTAATTAGCTCATCAAACAATGATCCACGTTCATAGGCCGTTAGTGTCGGTAGCGCCGCGTCCCAAAAGATTCGCCCCGGTACAAAATCCATGATGTAAAACATAGAGCCAATCACGGTGTCGTCTTCACACAGGTGAAACACCCGTGCTACTGGCACAGCCGTTGTGGCCAAGGCTTGTTGCACTTGGTACTCGCGATCAACGGCATGGGCTGATTTTAATAACTGCCCGGGGGGTTTGGCCCGTAATACATAGTCGCCACTGGCTGCGGTTAACAAATAAGTGGGGTTTGATTGGCCGTCGGCAAATTTTTTCACCGTTACAGGCCCGCTAAAACCTGTCACCTGTGACTCTAGATAAGGCACCAACCTAGTCAGGTCAAAATGGTGTTTGTTAGTGTTCATAATTCACCCATAGGTAATTGCGTCTGTTCGACCTGGCTGATCTAGGTGCGATATGTTATTAAAGCTGGCGAGCCGTATCGACTCACGGTTGAAGAAGTAATGACACACGCTGGTATTGCGAATTTGCATATTGAGTTCAATGGCCGTGGCCGTAGGGCATTCAAGCACTTGATGTGTTAGGGCAGCGATGGGCCCTCCAGAACTCACAACCAAAACCCGCTTGGCATTTGATTGTTGAATAAACTGCTGAGCGTCTGCCACCCTTGCCATAAACGCCTTCCACGTCTCCGGCACCCCATCCAGTTGATCCCTTGACCACAGCTCTAGCGCCTGTTTTAAGGCCTTGTAATAAGACCTCTTATCACCCTTAGCGTGCGACATATGCTGTGGATATTGGCGCTCCATGGCCTCAGTGATGGCATAAAAGTCGTACTCATTAAGGCCGGCATGCTGATCGAAAATCTGCTCCTGACCCAAACCACGACACAGGTGCTGAGCCGTTTGTTGATGCCGCAGTTGAGTGCCAATAATAATTTTATCAAATTCGATATGGCGCTCGGCAAAATACTGACCCAGCCAAAAGGACTGCTGCTCGCCCAAACCAGACAGCTGATCGTAGTCATCGGCGCCAAAACTAGCCTGCCCGTGCCTTACCAAAAAAAGTTCTGCCATGTGTTTATTCCAGGGACCTAATGACATCAGCCTATCGAACCCTGAGACATATTGGAAATTTATTATAGAAATGGTAGCCTATTCACAAGCTGAATATCGGACCTTTGAGAATTTACCATGCGCTTGAACAAAGTCGATTTGAATTTGTTTATCGTGTTTGATGCCATTTACACCGAACGTAATTTGACTCGTGCGGCGCAGGTGCTGTGTATTACCCAACCCGCCGTGAGCAATGCCTTAGCTAGGCTGCGCAAAACCTTTAACAACCCACTGTTTGTGCGGACCCCTCAAGCGATGGTGCCAACACCCGTGGCCGACAATATTATCGTGCACGTGCGCGAAGCCCTACGGCTACTAAATACCAGTGTCCAAGAAGGCGACCAATTCCAACCTGCTACGGCCCAAAAAGCCTTTCGAGTCAGCATGAACGACTTACCCGAAGCCCTAATATTGCCCTCCTTACAACAACAACTACAGCAGGTTGCACCCAACATCCAGCTTGCAAGCTACTATTCAAACCGCCAAGAGGTCCCCCAAGAGCTCACCGCAGGCACCCTAGACCTAGCCATCGAAGCGCCTATAATTAATGACTCTCAGCTGTATCATCGCCCTCTGATTAAGGATCGATATGTGTGTATGTTACGTAGACGCCACCCTTGCGCTAACGACCCCCTCACTATAGAGCGCTATTTAGGCTTGGGGCATATTCATATCTCCAGCCGTAAAAAGGGCAGAGGTCATACGGACCTAGCCCTCAATGCCATGGGTATGACTCGCAACATTCAATTACGTGTACAGCATTATATGGTGGCGCCATTAGTGGCCATGAGAACCGATTTGGCCTTAACCGTACCCCTGCGCCTAGCCCAGCAATATGATGCTAAGATACTGGAGCTACCGTTTGAGTTGGAACAACTGGAGTTGCACCTCTATTGGCATAAAAGCGCCGATCAAGATCAGGCCAATCAATGGCTGCGTGAAAATTTGTCTCGCATAGTCACGGCAGACCTAGACGCCAAACCCTCTGCAAATTTACAATGGACCCCATGACACAACTCACCAACACCAGCGACGATGCCCAGGACGGCCTGCAAACCCTGTTTAAAAACTTACCGGGCATGGCCTACCGCTGTGTTAACTTAGACCACTGGCCCATGAGTTTTGTCAGCGAAGGCTGCGAAGCGTTGTGTGGCTATACCAGCCAGCAATTAGAAACTCAGCAAGTGTTGTGGGGCGATTTCACCCACCGTCATGATGTCGCAGAAGTGGATCGACAGGTGAAATCCGCGGCCCGTAAGGGCCAACCATTTGAAGTGGAGTACCGCATTGTACCCCGCACAGGCCCACATAAATGGGTGTGGGAACGGGGCCGCGTCGTAGACTGGCTAGACGATGGCACGGCCGTGCTTGAGGGCTTTATCACCGACATCACCAGCCTTCGTGACGCCCAACGTACTGTCAGCGATCAACGGGCACAGCTGGCCCATGTGGAGCGGCTAAATACCTTGGGCGAAATGACCGCCGCTATTGCCCATGAGATTAACCAGCCCCTCACCGCCATAGCCATGTACAGTAAGTCGGCCCAGCTGTTAGCGCAACAGGGTAATCAAAAGCAGTTACAAGAAGTGCTCGAGAAGCTGGCTCAACAGTCATTGCGGGCAGGGGCGGTGATTGAGCGCATGCAAGCCATGAGTTATCAGAGTAGCCATCAGCAAGATCACATCGACCCAATCAACCTCCTTAAAGAAATCAAAGACTTGGCTGAGATTGAGGCGCAAGTTCACAGCTATACCATTGAACTACAGTTGCCCCATGAGCTGCCCAGCATTAGCTGTGATCCCATCCAAATTCAGCAGGTAATTTTAAATTTGCTGCGTAATGGCATGCAGGCCATGCAAGTCAACCTGTGTAGCGCAGGCAGCGCCATTGTACTCGCTGCCAAGGTGGTCGATGAACAGCTATGGATACACGTTAGAGACCAGGGCACTGGCATTGAGACCGCCATGGCCGATAAGCTATTTTTAGCTTTTGCGTCTAATAAGCACACCGATAAAGCCGCGGGTATGGGTTTAGGCCTAACCATTGGCAAAGCCATTATCGAAGCTCACGGAGGCCGCTTAAATTATTCTAACCTGCGCCCAAATGGCGCAGAATTCAGCTTCAATTTGGCGCTACCGAGCAAGCACGCCTGATGGGTATCCAGCGGCCACCTGAACCCCAGGTATTGATCGTCGATGACGACGCTGCCGTGCGCGACGCCATGAGTTTATGGCTCTCCTGCAACGGTTATCATTGCCGTTGCTTTGAGCACGCCGAAGACTTTATTGACCACTATTCAAACGACTTACAAGGCTGCATCATTGCCGACATTCGGATGCCCGGCATGAATGGCCTAGAACTGCAGTCGCACCTCAATCACTTAGAGTGTGTCTTGCCACTGGTGTTTATTACCGGCCACGGCACTGTCCCTATGGCAGTGGAGGCGATGCGTCATGGGGCGTTAGATTATTTACGTAAACCCGTGGACGAGCAACAGCTGTTACGCTTGGTTGAGCACGCCTTTACCTTAGATCAGTCCCGCGTAAACCAAACTCAGCTCTTGACCAGCCTTACCCCGAGGGAGCGCCAGGTGGCGGAGTTGGTCGTCGACGGGTTGGCCAACAAAGTCATCGCCGCTAACCTCAACATCAGCCAACGCACAGTAGAAGTTCATCGCTCAAACGTGATGACTAAGTTAGCTGTAAACACTCTACCGGAACTGGTTAAAACCTTCCTCAAGTCTCTGCCTTAGTGAAGCATTTCCGCCCCGCGCACTACGGGTATTCCACAATACTCAAGCCCCAGCATCTGCGCTAGCCTGTAATCAATCAACTAATTCAGTTGCTATAGATCAATAAAAAAGGTGTGTTATGAGTAAACAACGTGTTGCCATTATCGGTGCCGGCCCTAGCGGCTTAGCCCAACTACGAGCGTTCCAATCGGCCCAAGCAAAGGGTGCGGATATCCCAGAAATTGTGTGTTTTGAAAAGCAAGATAACTGGGGTGGTTTATGGAACTACACTTGGCGCACCGGTGTGGATCAGTATGGCGAGCCCGTACATGGCAGCATGTACCGTTACCTTTGGTCAAACGGCCCTAAGGAAGGCCTGGAGTTTGCAGACTACTCGTTTGACGAGCATTTTGGCCGCGAAATTGCGTCTTTTCCACCCCGAGCCGTGTTGTTTGATTACATCGAAGGTCGAGTTAAAAAGGCCGATGTACGTAAATACATTCGTTTTTCTAATGTCATTCGTAACGTCTCTTACAACGAGGCTAGCGACACCTTTACGGTCACCGCTGAAGACCTGCCCAACAACAAACAGTATCAGGAAGAATTTGATTATGTAATCGTGTCTAGCGGTCACTTCTCTACACCTAATGTGCCTGAATATCCTGGCTTTAACCACTTTGGTGGCCGTATTATGCATGCCCACGATTTCCGCGATGCATTGGAGTTTAAAAACAAAGATGTGCTCATTTTAGGCACCTCTTATTCCGCCGAAGACATTGGCTCGCAGTGCTGGAAGTATGGCGCCAAAACCATTACCGTGGCGCACCGCACCGCACCCATGGGTTACGACTGGCCCGATAACTGGCAAGAAGTACCGGCCCTAGAGCGAGTCGACGAAGACACGGCTTACTTTATCGATGGCACCAGCAAAACAGTAGACGCCATTATTCTCTGTACCGGTTATATTCATCACTTTCCATTTATGGACGAGTCTCTCAAACTCAAAACCAACAACCGCCTCTATCCCGTAGACCTCTACAATGGCGTGGTATGGCAGCATAATCCCAAGCTGCTTTATTTAGGCATGCAGGACCAGTGGTACACCTTTAACATGTTTGATGCGCAAGCATGGTATGCAAGAGATGTGGTGATGGGACGAGTGGCATTACCTACTCAACCGGAAATGCAGGCGGATATCGACGATTGGCGCGCGCAAGAAGATGCTTGTGCAGACGACTACGCGGCCATTGCCTTCCAAGGCCGCTACACCATGGAGTTAATGGCCAAAACCGATTACCCAGCCATTGACCTTGAAGACTGTAACCAAGCCTTCTACCAATGGAAGAAACACAAGAAACTAGGCATCATGACCTTCCGTAACCATGGTTACAAGTCGGCGTTAACGGGTAAAACGGCACCGCCGCACCATACCCCATGGAAGGATGCGCTGGACGACTCTCTCGAGTGCTACTTGGGCACTAGCGAAAATGACGCCTAGGCGTTTGCCAGCCTGTTAGTGAGTGGAAGTGTGCCATCGATGGCCACTTCCACTTCATCCCCCGGCTCCAAAAAGCGCATGGGGGTGAACCCCATACCAACACCTGCCGGTGTACCTGTGGCTATGACATCACCCACCTCTAGGCTAATACCTGCCGATAATGTTGCTATTAACGTCGGTATGTCAAAAATCATCTGCGCCAAACTGGCGTCTTGTCTCACTTCGCCATTGACCTTGCACGTGAGTCGCGTATCGTCGCTTAACGCTTGGCCGTAGGTGGGTGTAATGGCAGGACCCATGGGCCCAAAGCCGTCAAGACTTTTACCCAGGTGCCATTGGCCATGGCGTTTTTGCAGGTCCCTTGCCGACACGTCGTTGTAACAAACGTAGCCAAACACATGGTTCCACGCATCCTGCTTAGCTATGTTAATCCCCGCTGTGCCAATCACCAGTGCCAACTCACCTTCGTAATCGATTTTTCGGGTCACTCCCTCATGTAAAGGAATGGTGTCCAATGGGCCTAGGAGCGTATTAGTGGCCTTGCTAAACACAATAGGGCATTGAGGCAGATCGGCACTAATACCCATTTTATCGGCGATTTCAGCCGCATGATCGGCGTAGTTTTTACCAATACAAAATACGTTTCGACGCAAATAAGGCAGGGCTGAGGTGACTTTGTATGGATCATACTGACTGCAAGCGATACGCCCCTGGTGCGCTTGACGCGCCATATTTTCGACCTCTAATTGCGCCTCCTTATCGGCGTCAATCAAAGCCCACATGTCGGCACACGGCAATACAAGCCCCAAGCTGGTGCTCGCCGCTTGTAGGTCGATTAAGTCATGCTTGATAACAACACCTAAGCCACCACCGTTAATTGTTACGTAATGCATCTCTTTGCTCCCGAAATAGTCTGTATAAACTGCAATAGGCCTTTGTCGCATACCGAATCTAAACATTATTAGGTATAATGCCGCTTCATTTAAGACCTTGACGCGTATCAATGCGACATTTGGTCTATTTCTACGCCTTTTGTCCTCGTTTTTGTCGCTCAAAGGGTTCACGCTACGGAGTATCTTATGAAGAGCCCAGTAAACGTCGTTATCACCGGTGCCGCCGGTCAAATTTCTTATTCCCTTATTTTTCGCATCGCTAAAGGCGAGATGCTAGGTAGCGACCAGCCCATTAACCTAAAGCTGTTGGAAATTACTCCAGCCCTTGGCGCCCTTAATGGCGTAGTTATGGAAATTGAAGATTGTGCCTTCCCATTAGTAAACTCTATCACGCCAACCGACGACGCGGCAGTGGCTTTTGATGATGCCCACTATTGTTTACTTGTAGGCGCACGTCCTCGTGGGCCCGGTATGGAGCGTAAAGACTTATTGGAAGCTAACGCCAACATCTTTACTGCCCAAGGCAAGGCCATTAACGACAACGCCAACCGCGACGTTAAAGTGCTTGTAGTTGGCAACCCAGCCAATACCAATGCTTACATTGCCATGAAGAGCGCACCCGATTTAAACCCATTGCAGTTTACTGCCATGACCCGTTTAGACCACAACCGCGCGTTAACTCAGCTGGCTAACCAAACTAACGCTGGCGTGAGCGACGTTAAGAACCTTTGTATTTGGGGCAACCACTCGGCCACCATGTATGCCGACGTCACCAACGCTACTGTTAAAGGCCAAGCGGCAACGGACCTAGTAGACCAAAACTGGATCGACACCGACTTTATTCCTGTGATTGCCCAACGTGGTGCGTCTATCATTAAGGCTCGTGGTGCCTCTTCTGCGGCCTCTGCAGCCAACGCCGCCATTGACCACATGCGCATCTGGGCTGCTGGCACAGAAAACGGTGATTGGACTAGCATGGGCATTCCTAGTGATGGCAGCTACGGCATTCCTAAAGACCTCATGTTCTCTTTCCCTGTGACTTGCCAGAATGGCGAATACAGCATCGTGCAAGGTCTTGCTATTGATGCTGCTAGCCAAGCTTACATCGACAAGACTCGCCAAGAACTAGAAGAAGAGCGTGACGCTATTGCGCATTTGGTTTAACTCCCTAGGGTTTTAAATTAAAACAAAAAAACCGCCAATAGGCGGTTTTTTTAGGTCTAGACTTTGCGCCTAGTCACAGAGACATCGACTACTGATGCTCGATCTCTGCATTTTCTTCTGCATTATAGGACACCACGAGTGGCACTATAAGCATGGCTGTCATAACCCAAAAGCATACCGCCATACCCATTGGGCTGTCGGCGAAGGTGAAAATAGCTTCTGCACCTTCCCAGCTGGTAATTGGTGATGAATTAATCATTATACAATCCTCTTATTGTTATGGGATTCAAGCTAAGCCATCAGCCCTATAGGCATAGCTTAGCTTAAACATAGCCTTTAGTGAGAGCGAATCTCTTCTGGGTAAGCAATGCCTTCCAACTCGTGATCCATACCGTCACGTTGTACGCCGTCACCAGCGCGAAGAATACCCAACTTGTTGAAGATCCAAGACAGAACGTAGCCAGGAATAAAGCCAGTCGCAATCATCACGACAGCACCAACCACTTGACCCATCATGTTGATCGCAGGAACCTCAAAGCCGTCCCAAGAGCTAAAGCCTGGATAACCACCTAGGAAGATACCTACAGCCAATAAGCCCCAAACACCACAAATGCCGTGTACGGAAACCGCGCCTACTGCGTCGTCGATGCCCATCTTTTCGAGTTGTTTCGCTGCCCAAGGACCTAAGTAACCACCGGCAAAGGCGATAGCAAAGGCGAGTGGTGGATACCACAAGTCAAGGCCAGCTGCAGCAGATATAACACCACACAAAGCACCAGACATCATCCAGAAAGGATCACGGGTACAAGCGTAACAACCGATAATACCACCGGCAATTGCCATTAGTGTGTTAAAGGCATACGCAGATAACGTCGTTGGACCACCGTAGATGTTCACCCAACCGCCGTTGGTGCCGTAGTTATACAGTACACATGCGCCGATAAAGCCAAAGAAACCGACCACGATCAACATTAAGCCAGTAATAGTCATGGGCAAGCTATGGCCACGGATGATGTTAGCACTACCGTCGGCGTTGAATTTACCGATACGTGGGCCAAGGTTGATCAATACACCCAAAGCGAAGAAGCCAGAGATAGTATGTACCACACCAGATGCTACTGCGTCATGATAACCCCACTCGGTTACCAACCAACCGGCAGGATGCCAGCCCCAAGACGCTGCCAAGTTCCAAACTACAGAACCTAAGATTACCGCTAGCACTACAAACGAGGCCATACGGATACGCTCAATAACCGCACCTGACAAGATCGAAGCCGTAGTACAAGCAAACAGAGTGAAAGCACCCCAGAATACGCCTGTGGCTTGGTCTGCCATGTTAGGTCCCATGATGGCTGACATAGGCAAACCAAATTCGCCCCAAACTGGGTCGTAGGTAAAGCCCTGCCACATGGACAAGTAGATCAACCAACCAAACATATAGAAGGTAGGGATCATAAACGCGAACGCGAGAATGTTTTTCGTACCAGATGCTAATGAGTGTTTAACTCGCGAGGCACCCATCTCATACATGAGAAAGCCCGCGTGAATCAAAATCATGATACCGGTACACCAATAGTAAAAAATCTCCATGTTGGTCGAGCTAAGCCCTTGCAACGCTTCAATTGCTGCCTGCATTTCTTCAGGAGTCATTGTCTCCCTCCAGTTTGTTGTTATTATTTAAGATCACTAGCGCATCAACTATGCGATGGGAGATATGAATATATTCACACAAATAATATACTTATTTCTCACATCCTTCATATTAACCATGAAGTTACATAAGCGTCAAACAAAAATACGCCATGTTTTTATTCACTAAAGCCGCGGCAACTGCGCCCTAGGGCCTATATACCTTATATAAATGAACAATTTGTCATGTCAGACAAAAACGACATTCTTCACAAAGATCTATCTTTGATACGCATAAATGTGAAAAACATTTACAAGGCCAAGGAGGCGTATCCAATAGTGTTGATTTTATTATTCTACCCATTTTCCGCCCGCACCCGCAGATTTGAGCATGTCGATTAAAGCCTGCACAGAGTTAGACAATGTTTCGCCATCTCGTACTAGTACACTGCGGTCTCTCAATGCCCAATTGTCGGCCAGCTCTAGCAGCTTCAAATTCATGGTCTTCGAATGCCTTATGGCGGCAGACTCAGGTACGACACCAATACCGACCCCTGCCTCAATGACTTTACACATGGCCTCGAAACTCCGCACCTGAAAGCGTATCGTTCGATCGTAACCACTACGACTAAATTGTAGCCGCAAAAAATCCAACATCGTACTGCCGTCGTGTAAGGCGATGTGTTCATACTCTAGTGTTTGTTCTAAACTAATACTGCTTTTGCGTCGTGCTAGGGGGTGATCAGGCGCAACGGCAAGCATTAAGCGGTCGGTGGAAAAACGAATTGCTTTAAGGCCCGGCTGGTGAATTGCGCCCGAAATAATGCCAATATCCGCAGTATCATTAGCCACAGAGCTAACAATATCGTCATTTAAGCGCTCCTGAAGGTCTACTGTCACCCCTGGACGCAAAACAAGGAATTGAGCAACAATTTTGGGCAAAAACTCAGTCACTGCGGTGGTGTTTGCAAAGATCCGCAAATGCGTTGTGGCGGTGTCTGTTAATTCCTCTTCTAAATAATCCATTTGTCTGAGTATGAGTTGAGCTCTATGGCGCATTATTTTGCCAGCGGCGGTGAGGCTGACGCCCTTGTTGCTGCGATATAAAAGTGATGTACCCGTTTCATATTCCATGGCTTTAATACGAGCGCTCGCGGCCGGTGGAGACAAGTAGGTAGCACAGGCGCCGTGGGTCAAATTGCCGCATGCGGCGATGTTTATAAATAACTTAAGGTCGGTCGAATCTAGATTCATTTGTATTAACCATTGCTTAACGTAACGTACATTACTTACTAATATACAGAACTCAAAATGAATGGCAATATTACTCTCTTCGAGCACCTAGAGAGCCAGCAGTATGCATGCGAAACAATGGATCGGTAAATCAGAGAGCACAGGTGAGAGGATAGCTGCGTTCCCGGCAAACGCTATGGCTGCCACACTCAACCATAGTGGGCCAATGTATAAAGATGGTGACCCATTACCTCATTTATGGCACTGGCTCTATTTTTTGCAGACCTTCAATTTAGAAGACAAGGGCTATGACGGTCACCCAAAGCTAGGTGGTTTTCTACCGCCAATTGACCTACCCAGGCGTATGTGGGCAGGAAGTAGGCTGAAGTTTCTAGCGCCGATGTCTATTGGTGCCCAGCTTAATAAGGAATCGACGATTAAGGCCGTCACAGAAAAATCTGGCCGCTCTGGTGCGCTTGCATTCGTGACCGTTCTACATCAAGTCCATGATGGAAATACATTGTGTTTAGAAGAAGAGCACGACATCGTTTATCGTGAAAAAATGAGTGCCCATGCCCCCCAAGCATCACCACCGAGCGCGCCTACTGAATCAGCGTTTAGTAGAAATATCGACCCGGACCCAGTGATGTTGTTTCGCTATTCGGCGCTCACATTTAATGGTCACAGAATTCACTACGACCAGCCGTTTTGTACCGACACGGAGGGTTATGAAGGTTTAGTCGTGCATGGTCCTTTAATGGCCACCATGCTGCTTGATTTGGTGCGCAGTGAACTCCCCCAAGTGATTGTATCTGAGTTTGAATTTCGAGCCCTTGCGCCGGTTTTTGAAACCACTCATTTTTCCATACATGGCGAGCCTAGTACCGACGAAAAAACCATCAAACTTTGGGTACGACGAGATGATGGCGCGCTGGCTATTCTCGCCCAAGCAACAATAAGGTGAGCGCTGTCATGAACAATAACTATCAAGATATTCGCGCATCAATACAAGCTCTTTGCGCCACGTTTCCGGCCGAATACCACCGCCAAATAGACGAAGTGCACGGCTACCCGAAAGACTTTGTTAACGCCCTAACTAAGGCCGGCTGGTTAGCGGCGCTGATCCCTGAAAAATACGGCGGATCGGGCTTGGGCTTAGCCGAAGCGAGCGTAATTATGGAAGAAATTAATCGCTCAGGCGGTAATGCGGCAGCCTGTCACGGCCAAATGTACAACATGAACACGCTGCTGAAACATGGCTCCGAAGCGCAAAAACAACGCTACCTGCCCGGTATAGCCAGAGGGGAGTTGCGACTTCAGTCTATGGCAGTCACCGAACCTTCCACCGGTACCGACACAACCAAACTTCGCACCACCGCTGTGCGTAAAGGTGACAAATATGTGATTAATGGTCAAAAAGTTTGGATCAGTCGGGTATTACACTCAGATTTGATGATATTGCTTGCCCGCACCACTCCTTTGGATCAAGTGTCGAAAAAATCGCTAGGCATGTCCATTTTTATCGTTGATATTGCAGAGGCCATGGCCAACGGTATGGCAGTCAACCCCATTCGCAACATGGTCAATCATGAAACCAGTGAGCTGTTTTTTGATCATCTAGAAATACCTGCAGAAAATTTAATTGGCGAAGAAGGCTATGGCTTTCGTTATATTCTCGATGGGCTCAATGCAGAACGGACACTGATCGCTGCTGAATGTATTGGCGACGGCCGCTGGTTTTTGGAAAAGGTGGTTGACTACACCAAGAACCGAGAGGTATTTGGCCGCCCCATTGGTCAAAACCAAGGCGTCCAGTTCCCAATCGCTGAAGCCAAGATTGAGCTCGAAGCGGCAGATTTGATGCGCTTTCGAGCCTGCGAGTTATTTGACGCAGGCCAGGCCTGTGGCAGTGAAGCAAATATGGCCAAATATTTGGCCGCCAAAGCCAGTTGGGAAGCCGCTAACGCCTGCTTGCAATTTCACGGCGGTTTTGGTTTTGCCACCGAGTATGACGTAGAGCGTAAGTTCCGCGAAACACGCCTATACCAAGTGGCCCCAATTTCAACTAATCTGATTTTGTCCTATGTGGCCGAACACATGCTTGACCTGCCGAGGTCCTTCTAATGCTGCCGCTGGAAGGCATCACCGTGGTGAGCTTAGAGCATGCCATTGCAGCTCCTTTTGCTACGCGCCAATTGGCCGACTTGGGTGCCCGCGTGATTAAAGTGGAGCGACCTCTAGTGGGTGACTTTGCACGCAGCTACGATCAACGAGTCAACGGCTTAGCCTCCCACTTTGTGTGGGCCAACCGCTCCAAAGAAAGCCTCACCTTAGACCTTAAACAATCGGGCGCGGCAAACATACTGCATCAACTACTGACGGAAGCTGACGTGCTAGTACAAAACTTGGCTCCAGGGGCAGCCGCTCGGATGGGCCTCAGCTATACCGACCTACAAACCATAAACCCAAGGCTGATTGTATGTAATGTCTCTGGGTATGGAGAAGGCGGCCCTTATCAAAACCGCAAGGCCTATGACCTTTTGATACAGGCAGAAGCTGGCTTTATTAGCACCACCGGCACTACCGACAGCCCTAGTAAAGCGGGAATCTCGATCGCAGATATTGCCGCGGGCATGTACGCCTACAGCAACATTCTTGCGGCCCTAATACAACGTGGTATAAGTGGGCAGGGGTGCAACATCGATGTATCCATGCTCGAGGCAATGACGGAATGGATGGGGTTCCCCTTGTATTACGCCTATGACGGCGCAGCGCCACCTAACAGAGCAGGCGCAAGCCACGCCACCATTTTCCCTTACGGTCCATTTGTTGCTGGCGATGGTAACACGGTGCTGTTTGGTCTCCAAAATGAGCGCGAGTGGACGGCATTTTGTAAACTGGTGTTGCAAAAACCGGCTCTGGTCGAAGACCCCCGCTTTACAACCAATAGTTTGCGCGTGAAAAACAAAAAAGAGTTAACAGATTGTATTGTTTCTGGATTTTCCCACTTGTCTGCCATGCAAGTGATCGAACGTCTTGAAAGCGCCGGCATTGCCAATTCACAAATGCGCGACATGGCCGACGTTTGGACCCATCCTCAATTGGAGCACCGTAAGCGTTGGCGCCAGATAAATACCAGCGCCGGCTTAATACCTGCCCTTATTCCTCCAGGAGGCGTTGGTCCAGAGCCTAGAATGGACCCAGTGCCGGCCTTGGGTGAGCACACTTCAAGTATATTAACAGCGTTGAATTATACTCCAGAGCAAATATCTGCCCTGCAACAAAAGCAAGCCATTTGATGACCCGTTTAAACAGCGTATGTAGTTTATTGTTCGTGCCAGGGGACCGTCCAGAACGTTTTGCTAAGGCGGTAGCCGCAGCCCCAGGCGCTGTTATCCTAGACTTAGAGGATTCTGTAGGAAAAGACAGCAAGGCTGCCGCTCGCGGCTATGTAAAAGCCTTTTTAGATGGAGTGAGTGATGCTCAAATACTTCTCAGAATTAATGCCGCTGACACCAATGACTACCATTTAGACCTATCGCTGGCACAGCATCCGAACCTTGCGGGAGTAGTTCTATCCAAAGCGGAAGCAGAAAACACAAAGGCCACAGCTGAAATCATAAACTGCCCTTTGTGGCCCCTTATTGAGAGCGCGCGAGGACTCGGAGAATTATCTTCTACCGTGCAGGTGCCAGGCGTAGCTCGCTTGCTCTATGGAACACTAGACTTGGCCCTGGAATTGGGCTTAGACATCAACCATGAGGGTGGCCTATCAATGCTTAACCAAGGCCGTTTTTTACTGTTAACCGAATCCCTAAAGGCGGGGCTGCCAGCCCCATTGGATGGCGTTTGTCCTACCATAAACGATCAGCACCAACTGCGCCGTACTGCCCAATATTCAGCCGCCGCCGGCATGGGTGGCATGATGTGTATACACCCTAATCAAATTTCTATAGTGGAGTCTATATTCGCTCCAAGCTATGCTCAAATAGAATGGGCTTCGGCTGTAGTAAATGCTGCCGCTACCCGTGGCAGCAGTTTTCAATTTCGTGGCCAAATGGTGGATGAACCCGTTTTGAAACTGGCTCTAAAAATATTAAATAAGTCTAAGTTTCAACAAACTTAAACCATGTACTCGAGGTAAAAAATGCTTATTTCACACATAGACCATTTAGTGCTCACTGTTGCTGACATTGAACAAACCTGCACTTTTTACAGTGGTGCACTCGGAATGAAAGTTATAACTTTTGGTGAAAACCGTAAAGCGTTGGCGTTTGGAGAGCAAAAAATCAATCTTCATCCTGCTCATGCGCCTTTAATGCCTCATGCCAAATGCCCAACCTCTGGGTCTGCAGATATATGTTTAATTACCAAATTGCCTTTAGGTTCAGTTATACGTCATCTGCAAGAGAACGGCGTGCAGATAGAATTGGGGCCAATTGCTAGAACTGGGGCAATTGGAGTTATCGAATCAATTTACTTTCGCGACCCAGATGGTAACCTGATTGAGATAGGCAAATATTGTGGTTGATTGGTCAACTCTACTTATTGTTAGCGTTGTGTCAAATTTACTTTCGTCTTTGTCGGGAGGTGGAACTGGACTGCTCCAGCTTCCTGCCATCATATGGCTAGGATTACCTTTTACGGTAGCCTTGGCAACCCATAAGGTAACCACCATTGCTATGGGTGTTGGTGCTACATTTTATGCCTTAAAGCGAAGAAACCTCCGCCGGGACTTGGTGTTCTTACTGCTAATTTCTGGCCTGCCTGGTGTATTACTTGGTGCTCATATCGTACTCTTCATCCCAGAGGAAGCTGGAAAAGTTGCATTGGGATTATTAAATATATCTATTGGCTTATTTTCATTCTCAAATAAAAACCTTGGGCAAACCGTTTTAAAAAACCGTAAGCATACCCTCAAAAGCTACCTTCTAGGGGCAGCAATTGTTTTTATCATCGGCATAATCAATGGGTCTTTAACTAGTGGTACCGGCCTTATGGTAACCATGTGTCTAATACTATGGTTTAAGCTAGACTATCGCCTGGCAATTCATCATACGCTGGTTATTGTGGGTGTATTTTGGAATGCCGCAGGAGCCGCGAGCCTCGCTTCCAGCGGTGCAGTTAATTGGGAGTGGGTTGCTATTCTTACTCCTGGGGCCCTGATTGGGTCATGGTTAGGTGTATATTTGAGCAGCCGAATGTCGACTCGTCATATAAAAAAGCTATTTGAACTCATGGCTATTTTGTCAGGAATATACCTTATCTCTCCATGATGTATTAATAAATTCACAGTACTATAGGCGATCCCCCCAGATAAAACGGGGATAAAACAATAGTACTTTTTCGCGACCTTTTTGAGGAAGACCTAAATAACGAAATCATTTAAATTATTGCCGTATACTCTCCTCATGACACATGAAATAGACAATCCCTACCCGCCACGCAAGTGGCTGCAGAACAACATCAAATCTTTGTATATCATTACACTGGTTATCGTCCTACCGCTGTGGGTGCTGGCCAGTTTTTACGTGTTTACAAATCAAGCACAAAGGAACCTACATCAGATCATACACAATGACGTCCTTCTATTTGCCGACAGCTTAGAGAGCGAGTTAGAGAAATACCGCTCTATTCCTAAAATGTTGATGATGGATGTCGCGTTAACAAACAGTGTCTCCAGTCCAAACCTGTTTAACAGCAATCATATCCACAATTATCTGCAGCATATTCGCGCCACCACCAACTCGGACGAAGTGTTTCTGTTAGACATTCAAGGGCACACCCTGGCCTCTACAAATATTGACAATGAAGGTATAAATTACGCCCATACGCCATTTTTTCAAGACGCTTCAGACGGCAATTCAGGAGGCTTTTTCACCATGGGGGTAAACGCCGGGATACGTGGTTACTATTTCAGCGAGTCTTTGATTAATAGTAGCTCGGGAACTGTTATTGGTGTCATTGTAATCAAAGTCAACATGGCTCGCTTAGAACGTGACTGGCTGAACAAACTCACACCAATGATGATTGCCGATGAAAATCAGATCGTTATCGCCTCCAGCACTGCGTCTTGGTTGTTTACTAGCCGCCAGCGTTTAACTAATGATCAAAAGCGGCGTATTAAGCTAACTCGTAAATACCCAACGACTTCATTCCCTATACTACCCATAGAAGTCATCCGAAATATCGAAGGCGCAGAGATAGTTAAGTTACCTAAACTGGGTTACGAACGAGTATTGGAAACCTCACATTTCCTGCCAGATCTGGGTTGGACCTTATATGCACATGGTGATTTAAAGCAACTTGATTTGCCGATACGGCGTAACACAGGTTTGTCGGCCTTATTGGTTATGTTGACACTTTCGTTAGCCTATCTAGCGACACAACGGCGTCTACAGTTCAACGAAACTTTAGTGCGACGTGAGATTAATCAAACCCGTTTACAACAAGCCAAAAATCTACTTGAAACCCGTGTCGAAGAACGCACCCAAGAGCTGCAAGCCAGTAACCTTGAGCTCAAACAGACCCAACAGGAGCTTATCCATTCGGCCAAACTCGCTACCCTTGGACAGTTGGCGACCAGCGTGACCCATGAAATTAACCAGCCACTGACAGCTATTCTGACCTCGGCAGACAATGCGGAGCAGTGGTTAGGGCGAGGCCAAGTTGAAAAAGCCCAGGATAAGCTTGCTCAAATTAAAACCCTGGCCCAAAAAATGGGTCTCATCACCTCCCACTTAAAAACCTTTGGCCGCAAGACCGATGATAAAAACGATTGGATTTGCCCACAAATTGCCTTAGACAACGCCTTCGCCTTATTACACACCAGAATTAACCAAGAACAGGTGGAAACGGTGGTCGAAGACCTGTCGAGCTTTCAAGTATTGGCCAACGACGTACGTTTAGAGCAAGTATTTATAAATTTGATTAGCAACGCCTTAGATGCAATGCAACTCAGCCAATACAAACGCCTAACGGTGTATTGTGAAACGGATGCTAAAGCGGTAGACATCCATTTTTCCGATACGGGCAGCGGAATTGATAACGATCACTTACTGCAATTATTTGACCCATTTTTTAGTACTAAAGATGTTGGTGTAGGTCTAGGTTTAGGCCTTACAATATCTTACAGTATCATTAAAACCATGGGCGGCCATTTGAGCGGCCGCAACTCTGCCACGGGCGCGGTGTTTAGCATCCGCCTACGTGCCGCCAGCAAAAGCGACAGAATCCTATGACTTTACCCACCATTTGTGTAGTCGATGACCATGAAGAACTCCGCAACTCATTAGTAGAAATGCTCGAGTTGGCGGATTATCAGGTCACGGCATACGCCAGTGCAGAATCCGCTTTGCCTCGTCTATTAGAGACCTGGCCCGGCATTATCATCAGCGATATTCGTATGCCTAATATGGACGGCTTTGCTTTCTTGACCGCCCTCCAAGAACGAGACGTCGACTTGCCAGTGATATTGATCACCGGCCATGGCGATATTCAGATGGCCTTAGGCGCAATCCGCAGTGGCGCTTACGACTTTATTGAAAAACCATTCCGCCGTGAGCATTTGCTGGAAGTCGTTAAACGTGCCTTAGACAAGCGTCAACTAGTGATGGAAAACCGGCAACTAAAGGCCGCCATCGCGGCTCAAGATCACGAGGCCATCATCGGCCAATCAAGCTCCATCACTGCTCTAAAACAAAAGATCACCCGCTTAGCGCAAGCCGACGTTAACACCCTTATTTGTGGTGAAACCGGTACCGGAAAAGAGCTGGCGGCGCGGCGCTTGCACGAACAAAGCGACCGTCACGCGGGCCCTTTTGTAGCCATCAACTGTGCCGCTTTACCCGAATCAATGATGGAGGCAGAGCTTTTTGGCCATGAGGCAGGGGCCTTTACCGATGCTAAAAAAGCCCGTACAGGTAAATTCGAATACGCCCACCAAGGCACCATATTTTTGGACGAGGTCGAGAGCATCCCGCTGGCGCTGGCCGTAAAAATATTGCGTGTGCTGCAAGAACGTAAAGTGGAGCGACTGGGTGCAAACCACTCCATCGATGTGGATATCCGCGTCATCGCGGCGACAAAAGCAGACCTTAAGGCCATGGTCGAAGAAGGCAAATTTAGAGAAGACTTGTATTACCGGCTCAACGTGGTTGAATTGCATTTGCCGCCGTTACGCCAGCGCGATGACGATATATTGCTACTGTTTCGTTATTTTACTACTCAAGCCAGCGATAAGTTCAACCTTCCGGTGCCAGAACTCTCACTGCATGTAATAGATACGCTGATGCAGCACCCATGGCCTGGCAATGTGCGTGAACTGATTAACGTGGCCGAGCGATTTGTACTCACCGATACCTTAATTGACCAGCATACCCTTGCCAACTGGCAGTCCGAAGCGGGTCATAGTAACCTACCCGAGCGTATGGAGCGGTATGAGAAACGCCTCATCGAAGAAGCCTTGTCGCAAGCACAAGGTTCGATTAAACGCACCTACGAAGGTTTGGGTATCGCTCGTAAAACACTGTACGACAAATTAGCAAAATATAACCTCGACCGTCATCGTTTCCTTGATGATTAAGTGTGCGGATTTCCACACATCTTGCGCTTATAGTGTATAGATAACCTCACACAATCAAACATCCATTGTTAATATGTTGTTACTTATCAGTAAGTTATGAATTGGCACACAAGTTGCTACATCAAACGCAGTAGTTCAACTACGTTAGTAATAATAATTGTAATAATAAAGAGGTTCTCTATGAAATTGTATTTAAAAACCGCACTAGCCAGCGCCATGGCTGCGGCCTTAGTTGCCACGCCCGTTCAAGCCAGCGATGTATGTCAGGATGGCGAAATCGTCATCAAATTTAGCCACGTCACCAACACCGACAAGCACCCTAAAGGCATTGCCGCCACCGAGCTTGCGGCTCGCGTCAATAGCGAAATGGACGGCAAGGTATGTTTGGAAGTTTACCCAAACTCTACACTATATGGTGACGGCAAAGTGCTTGAAGCCTTGTTGATGGGCGACGTACAAATGGCCGCGCCTTCCCTATCTAAGTTTGAGAAGTACACCAAACAGTTCCGTCTTTTTGATTTGCCGTTCATGTTTAAGAACATTGATGCCATCGACGAATTCCAAGCCTCCACATCAGGTCAAGCGATGAAGCAATCGATGACAAAGCGTGGGTTGTTAGGGTTGGAATTTTGGCACAACGGCTTAAAGCAGTTATCTGCCACCAAACCATTGTTGAACCCTGCTGATGCTGCCGGCTTGAAGTTTAGAGTACAAGCTTCTGATGTATTGGTTGCGCAATTTAAAACCTTAGGCGCCGTGCCCCAAAAAATGTCATTCTCTGAAGTTTATCAAGCGCTACAATCTGGCACTATTCAGGGCCAAGAGAACACTTATTCCAACATCTACGGCAAGAAGTTCTTTGAAGTACAGGATAGTGTCACCGAGTCCAACCACGGCGTAATAGACTATTTGGTAGTCACCTCTTCGGAGTTCTGGGAAGGCCTACCCAACGACATTCGCAATCAGTTGGAAACCATTTTGCGTGAAGTCACTGTGTCTCGCAACGCCAAAGCCTTTGGTGTAAACGAAGCCAACAAACAAGCTATCCTAGAAGCTGGTAAAACCATCCATATCCTCACTGACGCCCAGCGGGCCGAATGGAAAGCGGCCATGCTGCCCGTGTGGGACCAGTTCAAGGATGACGTAGGTCAAACCAACATTGACGCTGCTCAAGCCATTAACGCGCAATATTAATTATTGTTGTTAACCCGTCTGCCGCCCCTAGTTTACTGGGGCGGCTCTATTTAGTATTAGGTGGTATTGATGTCCACTCCCGCATTATCCAAACTTAGTATTGCCGAACGCCTCGAGCGCAATTTTATTGCCGTTTTACTCGGTTTGATGACCATGATGACCTTTACCAATGTGGTCATAAGAAAACTACAAGAAATGGACTTTTGGCGCAGTGATTGGTTTGCCCCGTGGGCGGAGCCCTTGTCTGCCTTTGGTTTACAATCCCTAGAAACTACCGTGTTTTTGTTTGCCTGGATGGGGATCGTTGGCACCGCCTATTTGGTGCGCATCAAAGCTCAGTTAGGTGTTGATGTGGCACTCAACTACATGTCGCCCGGCTGGCGCAAGGCCGCAGCCTTGTTGGCCGTGAGCGCGTGTTTACTCTATACCTTACTATTGCTTAAGGGCAGCTGGGACTATTGGGCTCCATTTGCCAACTTACCTCCCACCGACGGCCGTATTTGGCCTGAGGGTTTTAAGGCTCGCTATTTGAGCCAAGGCTATTACGAAGTGAACGACATTGTAATGCCAGCCTGGGCTCAGTTTTTGAGCGACTGGTTTAACGACGGAGAGGAATACGAGAAGATCCCCCGATTTATCCCCTATTTTGCCTTACCCTTGGGTATGGCCCTATTGTTATGGCGCTACCTACGAGTAGCTGTAGATGTGATGCAAGGCAAAGCCAATATGATTATTGCCAGCCACGAAGCCGAAGACTTGGTTGATCAAGCCGCCACCACTGCAGACAAGGATTAACCCTATGGAAGCGCTGTATTTATTTATTTTGGTTATTTTATTGCTCTTGGTGGGTGTGCCAATCGCCGTGTCCCTTGGCCTGAGTTCGATTCTGTTTTTGTTGGTGTATTCCGACAGTTCCCTCGCATCGGTTGCACAAACCTTATTCTCGGCCTTCGAAGGCCACTACACGTTGCTGGCCATCCCCTTCTTTATTTTGGCCTCCAGCTTTATGTCCACCGGCGGCGTAGCCAAGCGTATTATCCGTTTTTCTATTGCCTGTGTTGGCCACTTTCACGGTGGTTTAGCCATTGCCGGTGTCTTTGCTTGCATGATGTTTGCTGCCCTGTCTGGCTCGTCGCCTGCAACAGTAGTGGCCATTGGCTCGATTGTGATCGCTGCCATGCGCAAAGTCGGCTACAGCAAAGACTTTGCCGCTGGCGTCATTTGTAATGCCGGTACCTTAGGCATATTGATTCCACCTTCCATCGTTATGGTGGTTTATGCCGCCGCTACCGACGTTTCCGTTGGGCGTATGTTCTTAGCCGGCGTTATACCGGGTTTGTTGGCCGGCACTATGCTTATGGTGGCCATTTATTTTTATGCGCGCTATAAAGGTATGCCTAAAGGGGAATGGACGGGTTGGCGCGAAGTGCTTGGTTCAGCCCGTGCCGCCAGCTGGGGTTTGTTCTTGGTGGTGATTATTCTAGGCGGTATTTATGGCGGTTATTTCACACCCACCGAGGCGGCTGCAGTGGCGTCGGTTTACGCCTTTATCGTGTCGATGTATATCTACCGCGACATGGGGCCATTAAAAGGCACTGCGGGCGGGGCACCCTTGTCACTCGCCAAACACCCCCAAGCCTTGTTTACGGCCTGGTTTCACAAAGACACACGGGAAACCTTGTTTGATGCGGGACGCTTGTCTGTGACCTTGTTGTTCATCATTGCCAACGCCCTCATCCTAAAACACGTACTAACCGACGAACAGATTCCACAAACCATAGCCACCGCTATGCTTGCGGCAGGTCTTGGTCCAATTATGTTTTTGGTGATGGTGAACGTGATCTTACTGATTGGTGGCCAATTCATGGAGCCATCTGGCCTTATCGTTATTGTGGCACCGCTGGTATTCCCCATTGCTATTGAGTTAGGTATCGACCCCATTCACCTAGGTATTATCATGGTGGTCAACATGGAGATAGGCATGATCACACCACCGGTGGGCCTCAACCTGTTTGTCACCTCGGGAGTGGCCGGTATGTCAGTGATGCGGGTGGTGAAGGCCGCCACACCGTGGCTAGCCATCCTGTTTGTATTCCTTATTATGGTGACTTACATTCCGGCACTATCAACCTTCTTGCCCATCTACTTCATGGGCCCAGAAATCATCACCAAATAAACATCCCTAACGCAAGTCAGACACCAAGTGCTTAATGTCTTGGTGCTCTGGCATGGGTTTGGCTTGGGCTAAGGCTAGATTTGGGTGTTGCTCTTCTAGTTTAAAGAACTGCATTAACTCGTTTAATTCTGCGGCTTGATCTGTTAACGCTCCCGCTGCCGCTGCCGACTCTTCCACTAAGGCTGAGTTCTGTTGGTTAAGCGAATCCAACTGTGCCACCGCATGGTTAACCTGCTCAATACCTGACGCTTGTTCATTACTGGCACTGGCAATCTCGCTAACGGTAAATGCCACCATGTCTAAGGATTGGCGTATTTTATCAAGCGCTTCTCCAGTTTCGTTAACCAAATGGCTGCCTTGCTCAACCCGTGCACCACTATCGTTAATGAGGCCGGTAATGTCTTTAGCGGCATCGGCTGCGCGTTGAGCCAAAGAGCGCACTTCGCCTGCCACTACTGCAAAGCCACGGCCATGTTCACCGGCTCTTGCGGCTTCAACCGAGGCGTTAAGGGCCAACAGGTTAGTTTGGAAAGCAATGCCATCGATCAAGCTAATAATGTCGGCAATTTTGCGACTTGACTGGGCAATTTCACCCATCGATTCAACCGCTTGGGCAACCACAGTGCCACTGGCTTGAGCCTGTGCCATGGAGTCGCGCATCAAGTTGTTGGCTTTCTCTGAATTGTCGGCATTGAGGCGTACCGAGCTGGCCATTTGTTCCATGCTGGCTGCGGTTTCTTCTAACGATGAGGCTTGCGTAGCCGTACGGTTCGTCAGGTCTTCACCGCCGCGAGCAATTTCGTCGGCGCCACGGCGCACTTCTTGGCCCATGGCGCGTACGTCAGCAACGATGCCTGCCACGCTGGAGCTGGTACCATTGAGGGCTATGGCAATGTTATTGAGTTCGCCTTCGTAGTTATCGCTCATGGTTTGGCTCAGGTCACCCTCACTAATGGCAGACGCCACTCGAGTAACATCTCCTACGGCTTGCTCTAGGGCATCCATGGAATGGTTAATGTCTTGCTTGAGGCGATCTAAATCGCCCGCTAGGTCAACCTTAATGCGGCGACCAAATTGGCCTTGTGCGAGGTCCTGCATCACCTCGCCAATCTCTCCCAGTGCGGTTTCCATGGTGGCCATGGCATTGTCCACTTGCTGGCGGAAACCGCCTTCAATATCGCCCCGCATACGTGCACTAAAGTCGCCAGAAGCCAAGCTAGCCATAACTTGTCCTAAACACTTCATGGTGGCTTCTACGCTGTCGGCTGAATTATTAGTGGCATCCTTAAGGCTGCTAAAGTTACCCACTAACGGCAGGTCTACACGGGGGCTAAAATCACCCGCTGCCACCGCACCCATCACCCTATTAATTTGGCCAATGGCACTTTCCTGACGTTGCAGTAGGCCATTTAATGCCAGGCCAGCTTGGCCGGTTTCATCTTTACTGGGATTTTTATAACGTATCGATAAATCGCCCGTTTTTTCGACTTTACCAATAACATGGGCCAACACCAGCATCGGCTTAGCAATAATGCTGGCGAACATAAAGGCCAATACTGCCACTAACACAACGCCCACAGCGGCGATAATCAACATGGTGTTTTGTAGCTGTGCAATCGGGGCAAACGCCTCGACCTCATCAATCTCTGCCAAAATATTCCACACCACACCATCACTCACGGTCAATGGGGCGTAGGCTGACAACACGGTGTTGCCGTTGTAATCAATCACAACCTGGCTGTCGGTGATGCCGGCTAACGCTTGGCGGCTGGCCAGGGTGTCTACCTTACCTAATTCGGGGTTGGCAAATGAGGCATTCACACTGTGGTTAATAGGGTCCAAAAATGAGTCAGAGCGCATCAGTAAATCCGCACCGACTAAGTAGGTTTCGCCGGTTTCGCCCATGCCGGTTCGCTCGGCCATAATGTGGTCAATGCCTGCAATAGACACTTGCATGGCTAACACCATGACCGTTTCGCCATCGACTTTGACCGGGGCCGCGATAAACGCAGCAGGGTCGCCGTTACTTGGCGCATACGGCGCAAGGTCCGACATATGGTACTGTGAGTCCGCTATCACACGGCGCACCACTTGGCCTAAACCAGAATCCTTATACACCCCCGACACCAAGTTAGTTTGGTAATCCGCTTCTTGAGTGACGCTGTAGAAACAGTAGCCTTCTAGGTCAAGTAAGAACAAGTCGTAGTAGTCGTTACGTTTGATATAACGACTGAACATAGATTGACCATCTTCGTCTAATTCAACTATAGCGGTTTCTAATCCCTGCTTCTCAAGCAGTAAAGCTAGGTTGTCGGCTAAGGTTTCGATGCCATTTTGAGCATCTTGAAAATGCTGTTGAATTTGATTCGCTTTAATGGTCCGCTGAGCCTGTAACTGTTCAAAGGCCTGCGACTCGAGCGCTGCGCTGCTGTTCTGCAGACTCACTATACCAATGATCAGGGCGGGAATAATGCCAACTATTAAGATCAAGGCAATGAATTTTTGCTTCAAGTTCATGTGTGTCCTTACTTCGCCGCAGTTTAAGTGTGCTAGCCAATACTAACATTGGCTTTGTGGCCCTGTAAAAGCCAGCACCGTCAAAACTGATATGGAAATTCTGCTTGTTGTTCAAGGGTCTGTAGCAAATCAGCTTCGGCCCCCGCGCCCCACTGATTAGTATAGACCAAATCCCCCAAAGGCAAACGTTGGCGCCAACCTTTATTGGCTAACTCTGGGGTGGCTAAAAAATGATCCACATAACCCACACATAAATAGGCAATAGGTACTATTGCGGCAGGGATGCCAAGCACCTGTTTGAGTTCATTGGGATCCATAATACTCACCCAACCCACCCCTAGACCTTCGGCGCGGGCTGCCAGCCACAAATTTTGTACCGCGCAAACACTACTAAACAAATCCATTTCTGGCATTTGTTGCCGCCCCAAAACGATAGGTCCTGCGCGCTCTCTGTCGCAGGTAATACAGATGTTCAGCGGTGCATCAAGGATACCCGCCAATTTGAGTTGCCGATATTGCTGCTGTCGCTCATCTTCAAACTCATTGGCCGCCGCCTCATTAGCCTGTTGGTAGAGCCCGTAGACTTGCCGTTTGACCGCGTCATCATTAACCAAGGTAAAGTTCCACGGCTGCATAAAGCCCACCGAAGGCGCATGGTGCGCGGCATACAAAACCCGTGCCAATACCTCATCGGGCACCGGATCTGGTTTAAACTGGCTGCGCACGTCGCGCCGATTAAATAGAGTTTTATAGAGCCCGTGTCGATCTTCTTCGGCAAATGCCAAGTCGTGTTGATGAGCGTCGGTGAGGGTCGCTGACATGAGTCATTCCTAGGATAAACGAAGTGTAGGGCCGAGGATCTTTATAAAGCCCTGCGTGGCTGGGGTCAAGGCACATGGCGGCTGTGCACATAAATACGCCGATTATGGAAATGTGATGGAGATTGCGGCCCCTTGCGGCGATACGTTAGCGCGCCCCAGCCGCCTGTGCTAACTTAGTTAGCCTGTTGAATGGGTGCCTACTCCCTTGGAAATTTGTCATGACTGCTAACGCCTTAGTCGCTATTGTCGAAGACGACACGGATCAGCGTGTCAATTATTGTACCGCATTGGAAAAGCGCTTTATCAAAGTTCAGTCCTTTGCCACCAAACAAGCCGCGCTGGACGGTTTGAGCCGAACTCGCCCAGACTTATTGGTCTTAGATATCATTCTGGATCAAGAATACGATGCTGGTTTTGACCTGTACAGCCAGCTGTGCCACCTGCACCCAGGCTTGCCAGTATTATTTTTAACCGAACGCGTTGGCGATATTGATACCGTATCCGGCTTACGTATGGGCGCATGGGACTACCAACCTAAGCCCATCAGTATTGACTACTTTGTGACAAAGGTTGAATCCCTGTTACGTTTGACCAAACATAACCCTAAGTTCGCAGCCGAGAAAGTAGTGACGCGTGGCCAATTATGCATCGACATCCAGCGCCACACCGTACACTGGTGTGGCCAACAGGTGGCCGACATTACGGTCACCGAATTCAAACTGCTGGAAGCCTTGAGTCAATACCCCAACACCATCAATACCTACCAAGGCTTGGCTGCCGCCACATTAGGCGGCGTGGTGGCCAATAATACCGTGAGCACCCATATTAGTAACATTAAGCGCAAATTCATTAGCGTAGACCCAAGCTTTGCCGCCATTAGGGCTGAGTATGGTCAAGGTTATCGCTGGCGTGAATAAATTTTTTCGAGTGGGTTTAAGGGCCCAAATGAGCCTGTTTATGGTGGTGTTGCTGAGCATCCCTTATATGGGTTACCGCTTTGTGGAGGAAACGCGCGGTTTCTTTAGGCACAGCCAAGTGGTCGCCCAAGAACAAATAGCCCAAAGTGTGAGCAACCTGTTTGCCGGCCAACATCAGTTGCTCAAACAAATACCGGAATTGAGCCAGCGCCAAGCCCTGCTGACTAAATTTCAGCTTGAGCAAGCACCTAACATCGACGGCAATATCCAAGATTGGGGTGCAACGTTAAACTTTGCCTCCGACTATCACGCTAAAAATGAGACCAGGGCCTTGGCCGATCCACCGTCCATGGCGTTTGTGTTGGCAGAGTACGGTGCACACTTGTTCGGCGCTATCCAGGTAAAAGACCAATACCGTGTAGCCCGCAACGACAGCAACAACAAAAGTGCTTACGATCATATTGAATTAAGTTACATCACCAATACACAGCAGACTGTCAGCTTACAACTATTGGTGCAAGATGAAGGCCCTATGACCGTTGAATTTGCTGATGCCAACGCGGCACTGAGCGGCGCAGGTTTTACGCCTGACGTCAGCGCCTACCTTCATGATACCGCTACCGGTTATCAGGTTGAATTCGCCTTTCCCTCGGCGCTATTAGGACCCAAACAGCAAATTTACATCAGCTTAACCGATGCCGACCAAAACCCACAGACCGACACCATAGAGCTACAGCGTATTGTTCTGGATGGCCCAGAAAAAGGCGGCTTTAGCTCACTCAACACCCAATCGAACTTAGCCATGCAGTTACTCTCAGGGCATGCCAACGCTGGCGTGGAAATCGCTTTATACGACCGTCATCTTAACCGTTTGGCCAAAGTGGGCTCGAGCATTGCCATGCATCACCAGCCTTGGCAGTGGTCCATTGATGGCCTTTTTGAAGCGATGGTCGACCTTGCCTTCACCCAACTGTTACAACTTGATCAACCGCCAGCGGAAGATTCTGGCCGGGCTCAAGCCTCCTTGCTTAACCTCGCCGTGAGTGGTGTTACGGTTAACAAGCAATGGGCCAGCCGCAATAGCTTGCCTATTCAGGCCACCGCACAACCTATCTTTGACACCAATGGACGCGTGCTGGGTCTCGTCTTAGTTCAGCAATCCACCGCCCAATTACTGTCCTGGCAACGCCAAGCGATGCAAAAAATTGCCAGCCTAAGTATAGGCAGTATGCTGTTGATATTGTTATTGCTGTTTTTGGTATTTTGGCGTTTGGCGTTTCGCATCCGTAGACTAGGCCAAGAAGCGAAGCAGCTGGTCGACCCACAAGGACGACTACAAACCAACACCATCGTGCACGAAACCAAGCAAGCAGATGAACTGGGCGACTTGGCCCGCAGCCTCAACCAAGTGGTGGCCCAATTGCATCAAAACCAGGCCTTTCTTTCGCAAATGCCGCGCACCCTGAGCCACGAAATTAACAACCCACTTAATGCCATAGCCACTTCGTTAGGGAACATGGCGCAAGTGCCCTTATCGGATGAAGTGAAGGCTTATCTAGCCATGGCCCAGCGGGGCATTCACCGTATTGATGGCATCCTTTCTAAATTGGCCGATGCCGCTAACTTAGAGGAAGCTCTCACCCAAGATATCAAAGAACCCGTTGATGTAGCTCACCTAGTATCGAGCTATTGCGCCTATCAAGACCAAATAGACGGCGGTTTAGTGGATTATCAGGGGCCAACTCAAGGCACCATGGTTAATGCCGTGGATTACCGAATAGAACAGCTATTAGACAAACTGCTGGACAATGCCCGAGACTTTCGGCACCCGGCCACACATACCTTAGTGACACTGAAGGTTAGCTTGGGCTGGGTAGAGATAACGGTGTCTAACTTTGGCCCTCCCATTGATGCCAGCTACCAACGGCAACTGTTCAACTCCATGGTAAGCCATAGGGCCAAAGCCAGCCCTACCGACGACAGCCACTTTGGTTTGGGTTTGTTTGTGGTGAGTAGCATTGTGCGCTTTCATCAAGGCCAAATAGGCCACCACAACTTAGCTAATGACGGCGGCGTATGTTTTACCATCACCCTGCCGGCCCTTGGTTTAAGCTAAAGCATCAACCTCAGTTTTCGGAAATCGTCACCGACCTCATGCCTTCTCGCCGCGCAAACCACCAAGCGATCAATACTGCCAACGACGCTAGACCAATGATAATTGTCGCTAAAGCATTGATCTGGGGGCTAATACCCAGACGTGCACTCGAGAACACTTGCATCGGCAAAGTCGTCGCGCCGGGGCCAGATACAAAGCTGGCAATGACTAAGTCATCAAGGGACAGGGTAAACGCCAGCAACCAACCCGAGACCAATGCTGGCGCAATAATAGGCAGCGTCACTAAAAAGAACACCTTCCAAGGTGGGGCACCTAAGTCTTGCGCGGCTTCTTCAATCGATTCGTCTAGCTCTTGCAGACGTGAGCTAATCACCACGGCCACAAAGGCCGTACAAAAGGTGACGTGAGCAATCCATATAGTCAGCATGCCGCGTTGGCCGGGCCAGCCTAACGTTTGCCCCATGGCCACAAACAACAGCAGCAACGACAGGCCGGTGATCACTTCAGGCATCACCAACGGTGCCGTGATCATACTGGTAAAGGCGGTTTTGCCTTTGAACGCACCCATACGCACCATCACCATGGAGGCCATGGTGCCTAAGACCACGGCGGCAGACGCGGCGAGTACGGCAATCTTAAGGCTGATCCAAGCCGCGCCCAACATCTGCGGGTCGCGAAACAGCTCGCCATACCATTTGAATGAGAATCCGGCCCACACTGTGACCAGCTCTGACTTATTGAAAGAGAAGATCACCAAAATTATGATAGGCGCGTAAAGGAAAAAGAAGCCTAAACTCAAAAACCACTTAGACCAGTTAGACAGTTTTCCTGTTTGCATGTCTAGGACTCCAATTCGCGGGCTTTATAGCGGTGGAAAAAGGTAATCGGCACCAGCAACAATAGCAACATCACAATAGCCACAGCGGACGCCACTGGCCAGTCTCTGTTATTAAAGAATTCTTGCCACAAGACCTTACCAATCATCAGCGTTTCTGCACCACCCAGCATTTCTGGAATAACAAACTCGCCTACCGATGGTATAAATACCAACATACAACCGGCAACAATACCCGCTTTGGACAGTGGTAAAGTGACCGTCAGAAAGGTTTTCCATGGCGCACAGCCTAGGTCTGCAGACGCCTCCAGCAGAGAATTATCCAGCTTCACCAAGTTGGTATAGATAGGCAGCACCATAAACGGTAGGTAGGCATAAACAATACCGAGATAAACCGCAAATTCTGTATTCAGCATGGCTATGGGTTCATCAATGATGCCTATGCCCATTAAGCCATTGTTAATTAATCCGTTGTTTTTTAGGATCCCTACCCACGCGTATATACGAATTAAGAATGAGGTCCAAGATGGCAACATCACCAGCATTAACAGGGCGTTACGGGTTGCTGTATCGGCGCGAGCAATGGCATAGGCAATAGGATAACCAATCAACAACGCACACACCGTGGCAAAAAAAGCGATGCGTACCGAACTCATGTAAGCCCGAATATACAGGTCATCATTAATTAGATAGGCATAGGTACCTAAATTAAGATTAATGGTCAGCACTTCATCAGCCCAGGTCACCAAATCCGTGTAGGGAGGAATGGCGTACTGCATTTCTGAAAAGCTAATCTTAAACACAATAAGAAAAGGTACTAGAAAGAACACCAGTAGCCATAGATAGGGTACTGCTATGACACTCCTAACCCCAAATTTTTTCATTGGTACAACACCACGGCGCTGGACGCTGGCCAGTATAAATACACCTCGTCTTTCCAGGTCAGTCGTTGTTCATGGCGGTTCATATTGGTGGTGGTTGCCATCACTACTTTGCCAGAGTCTAACTCTACGTGATACACAGAATGGCCACCTAAATAGGCAATATCCTGCACCTTGCCTTTGATCCAGTTGTTAGACTGTTGTGGCTGTTCCCGTGACATCAGTATCTTTTCTGGGCGAACGGCCACACCGACTTGAGCACCTTCTACGGCGTTAACGCCGCCTTCTACGCTCAGTGTACATGCCAAGTCTGGACAGCTGAACTGGCTCAGTTCTGGGCTCACGTGCTGCACAGTGGCATCAAATATATTCACCGAGCCGATAAATTCGGCCGTGTGGCGGCTGTTGGGAAACTCATATATTTCGCTAGGACTGCCGATTTGCATGATTTCGCCGTCATGCATGATACTCACTCGATCAGCCATGGTCATGGCTTCTTCTTGGTCGTGGGTTACCATGACGCAGGTGACGCCAACAGACTCGATAATATCCACCACTTCGAGCTGCATCTGGCTACGAAGTTTTTTATCCAAAGCCCCCATGGGCTCATCTAATAACAATACTTTTGGCTTTTTGGCCAAGGATCGGGCTAGCGCAACACGCTGGCGTTGACCGCCAGACAGTTGATTAGGTTTGCGCTTAGCAAATTCGGTCATGTGCACAAGCCCTAACATTTTATGGACTTGTGTTTCAATTTCAGCTTTAGGAAGCTTATCTTGTTTTAACCCAAACGATACATTCTGTTCCACCGTGAGGTGTGGGAACAAGGCGTAGGATTGAAACATCATGTTGACCGGCCGCTTGTAGGGCGGGACGTTAGAGACGTCTTGGCCATCAATCAACACCGCTCCTTCGGTTGGCGTTTCGAAGCCAGCCATCATTCGCAGCAGGGTGGTTTTTCCACATCCAGAGCCACCTAACAAAGCAAAGATCTCGCCCTTATTGATGGCCAAATTAACATCTTTAACCGCACTAAGTTGACCAAAGCTCTTGGTTACATGACGTATTTCCAGCATTGGGCTAGACACAGTGTCGGTCATAGCAAAACTCCGAATTGATAATAAATTGAGGTTACAAAAAACTAATATCCAGCCAGCACCAAGCTAAGGTACTGGCTGGATTATGCTCACACCAGCTTAGTTGCCAGTACGCACATCAGTCCATGCGCGGTTGGCGGCACGGGTAACCTTAGGCGGCAAGATATCGAATGTAAACAGCCCAGCCTTAGCAGCAGCGGTAGGGTAAATACCTGGGTGGTCCAGAATTTCTTGGTCAATGTGGGCAGAAGCAGCAGCATTAGCATTAGCATACCAAACATAGTTGGTGATGGCTGCGGTCACTTCAGGGCGCATCAAGTAATTGAGGAACTTGTGCGCATTTTCTACATTCTCAGCATCCGCAGGGATACCCATCATGTCGATCCATAGAGGTGCACCTTCAGCAGGAATAACGTACTCTACAACGACGCCATTATCAGCTTCGGCAGCCGCATCGGCAGCCATCAATACATCACCAGACCAACCTACGGCTACACAGATGTCGCCATTGGCAAGACCATCAATGTAGTTCGAAGAATGAAACTTAGTGACACTATCACGTACGCCTTTTACTACTTCAGCCCCCGCCACCCAATCCGCTTTGTTAGCGCTGTTTGGATCTAGGCCAATGTAGTTCATTGCAATAGGCAATATTTCATCAGCCGAGTCCAGCATATGCACGCCACAGCTCGCTAGCTTAGCCATGTTTTCGGGTTTAAGAACAAGGTCCCAGCTGCCTACAGGTGCGTCGGCACCAAGGGCCTTTTCAACCATGGCTGGGTTGTAGCCAATACCAGTGGTGCCCCACATGTAAGGCACACCATAAGTGTTGCCTGGATCGATACCTGCAATGGTGACCATCATTTCGGCATCCATGTTCGCTAGGTTGGGCAGCTGAGCCTTATCTAACGGCTGAAATACACCGGCCATAATCTGGCGACCCATGAATGACGAACTAGGTACCACCAAATCATACCCAGAGTTACCCGTGAGTAGTTTGGCTTCTAGCACGTCATTACTATCAAACATGTCATACACCACTTTGATGCCTGTTTCGGCTTCAAAATTAGCAATCGTGTCGTCTGCAATGTAGTCCGACCAGTTAAAAATGTTAAGTACTTCACCCGCTTGAGCGGCACTTGCCATCAGGCCCGTGGCTAACGCGATTGAAGTGAGCGTAGTGGTTAAGGTTAATTTACGTTTTTGCATTAAAAGGCTCCGTTATTGTTTTATTGAGTCGCTATTTAAAGGTTAGCCCGCAACTTGGGCTAGGGTCTGATCGAGGGATCGTTTGGTAATTTCCATCAATTCATCGATTTCTTCTTTGCTGATCACCAGCGGCGGGCACATAATCATGCTTGCGCCTACGGCACGCATCACCAAGCCATTAGCCAAGGCGTAGTCACGACAAATGCCACCAATCTCCAGCTCTTTAGGGTAGTTGATGTGATTTTCTTTATCTTTTACCAATTCAATGGCGGCCATTAAACCCACACCACGTACTTGTCCTACTAACGGGTGGTCTAACAGCTCGGCTAGGCGTTGTTGTAAGTATGGGCCGGTAACGTCACGCACTTGCTCTACCATGCCTTCATTTTCGATAATGCTAACGTTAGCAGACGCAACCGCGGCGGCAACCGGGTGACCAGAATAGGTGTAACCATGGGCAAACTCACCACCTTCAATCACGACTTTGGCGACTCGCTCGCTGATTAACACGCCACCAATAGGCATATAGCCAGACGACAAGCCTTTGGCGATCGGCATTAAGTCGGCTTCGATGCCGTAAGTTTCGCAAGCAAACCAATTGCCAGTGCGGCCAAAACCAGTAATCACTTCGTCAGCAATCAACAATAAATCGTACTTTTTACAAATACGCTGAATTTCTGGCCAGTAGGTGGCTGGCGGTACAATCACCGCGCCTGCGCCTTGCACCGGTTCACCAATAAAGGCGCCTACGTTCTCGGCACCCAGCTCTAATATTTTAGTTTCCAACGCTTGGGCTGCACGTAAACCCAACTCATCTTCGGTTTCACCGGCCAGTGCTTCGTGGTACCAATGGGGCTGCATAATGTGCTCAACACCATCGATGATGCCGCCTTGCTCATGCATGCCTTTCATGCCACCTAAGCTCATAGAAGCCATAGTGCTGCCATGATACGCGTTGTGACGTGAGATGATGGTGCGCTTAGTCGGCTGGCCTTTGGCTTGCCAATAATGGCGTACCATACGTACGTTAGTATCGTTGGATTCAGAACCAGAGCCGGTAAAGAAGACATGGCTAATATTGTCTGGCGCAAGCTTTTTTAACTGCGCGGCAAGTTTAATCACCGGCGGGTGTGCAGTGCCAAAAAAGCTGTTGTAATAAGGCAATTGGCGCATTTGTGCAGCGGCTACGTCGGCTAACTCGTCGCGGCCATAACCTATGTTGACACACCAAAGCCCAGCCATACCATCCAACACTTTACCGCCTTCGGAGTCAAAAATGTAACAACCGTCGGCGCCGGTGACAATGCGCGTGCCTTTTTCGTGCATGGCTTTAGAGTCGGTGAAGGGGTGCATATAGTTGTTTTTATCCAGCTCTTGTAAGGCCTTAGTGTCATGCTCTGTGTGTCGTTCGGTGTTATGAATTGGTGCGTTCATGTGATGTCTCCTGTTAGACACTTAATAATAGGTATTCGCGTTCCCAAGAACTGATGACCTGCATAAAATTATCGTTTTCTTTCTCTTTGACGGCCAAATAGGCCCTCACGAAGCGGTCGCCAAAGATCTCTCTAAGGGGTTCGCATCGGTCCAATTGAATTAAGGCTTCGGTTAAGCTACGGGGAAGCTCGCGGGTGCCTTTGTCGTAGGCACTGCCTTCTACCGGCGCACTGGGCTCCAGCTGTTCTTGCATGCCTAAGTAACCGCAAGCTAGGGTAGCGGCCATAGCAAGGTAGGGGTTAGCATCGGCGCCACCGACTCGGTTTTCTACCCGAATATTAGGCCCAGAAGTTTCCGGCACTCGCAAACCCACGGTACGGTTGTCAAATCCCCAGTGCATGTTCACCGGCGCCGACTCATCTTTTAGAAAGCGACGATAGGAATTGACGTTAGGGGCAAACAGCGCAGTCACGGCTTTGGTGTATTTTTGCAAGCCCCCAATATAGTGTCTTAGGGAATCACTAATGCCACCACCTTCAGCCACAAAAATATTGTTGCCTTGGGCGTCCAGCATGCTTTGGTGAATATGCATGGAACTACCCGGTTGATTTTGTAGTGGTTTGGCCATAAACGTGGCTGACAGGTCGTGTTTAAAGGCCGCTTCTCGCAAGGTACGTTTAAACAAAAATACTTGGTCTGCTAACGACAAGGCTTCGCCATGACGAAAGTTAATTTCCATTTGCCCTAAGCCTTCTTCGTGGATTAGGGTTTCAACGTCTAAGTTTTGCGCTTCGCAGTAGTTGTACACATCTTCAAATAATGGATCAAATTCATTAACTGCGTCAATACTATAAGACTGACGACCCGTTTCAGCGCGCCCTTTGCGGCCGATTGGCGCCTCTAAGGGGGAATCGGGGTTGATGTTGGTTTGCGTTAAAAAGAACTCCACTTCGGGTGCAACAATCGGGGTTAAGCCCATGTCTGCATAGAGTTTTAAAACTTTTCTTAATACCGTGCGTGGAGCCAAGTCCACCAGCTCTCCGTACTGATCGTAACAATCGTGAATAATTTGCGCGGTAGGCTCGCTAGCCCAAGGCAATAGGTGGGCGGCGTCGGCATCTGGTTTCAAAAAAATGTCGATTTCGGCGGCGTCTATCATGCTGTAGTCGTCTAGATAATCACCGGTAACCGTGAGCACTAGCACGCCCTCAGGTAAACGAATGCCCGCATCTTCACAAAACTTTGAGGCGGGCATTATTTTGCCCCGCGCCATGCCTGTTAAATCGCTGATGATGCATTCAACTTCGGTAATTTTGTGTTGGTACAACCAGTTTTGAAGGCTATTAAAGCTGCTCATAGGTCACCTGTTGCATCTGTGTTTGTAGGCGCTTGTTGCAGGCGCTGGCAAAACCAGAAAAAATACGCTGATAGAATACATCATCACACGCTTGGTATTCTGGGTGCCATTGCACTGCCAAATTAAAGGCGGGCGCTTGAGGGTCGGTAAAGGCTTCAACTAAGCCGTCTGGGGCTTCCGCTTCAACCTGTAAACCCATGCCTAAACGATCAATGCCTTGACCATGTAATGAATTGACTTGTGCTTGTGGTTGGCCATATAGCTGCTGCAATACCCCACCCGTAGTGAGAAAAATGTCGTGGCTATGGCTATATTGCGTGGCTAAGGACTCGGTTTTATTTTCTCGGTGGTCATTAAATTGACTGAGCTCATGCACATGCTGAATCAAAGACCCCCCATAAGCCACGTTCATTTCTTGAAAACCACGACAAATCGCCAACAAAGGCACGCCTTGGCGTATGGCGGCCGGAATTAGCGCTAGCGCCAAGCTATCCCGAGCGGCATCATGCTGCGTGCCGGCGCGGCTTTGTTGACTATAGTGATGCGGTTCCACATTACTGTAGCCCCCCGGTAACAACACCCCATGTAAGTGAGGCAATAGTGCTTCGGCATCCAAGTTCAACGTGCCACCTGCATCCACCAGGGCGGGAATCAACACCGGTACGGCGCCCATGGCATCGACCACCGCGCGCGCGTACTTGTCGCTCACACGATGATAGGGATGGAGGCCGTCCTGATTAACTTCACACACCAGGCCAATGAGGGGTTTGGGCATACGGTAGCACTTTTTGTTGTTTCTTCAATATAGCGCGAAGATAGCACAACTTTCAAACAGGATTCAACAAAAATGTGCAAATATTCTGAACACTTAAAATATTTCTCAATATCGCTTATATTTTGAATTTAACTTATTGTTTTAATTGAATAAATTTATATTATTTACTTGGAATATGATTCTTACAAAAGGTATAAACAGCAATAATAAGACAAATTAATCAAAACATATTGAACACCTGGCTTTGTCTATAGCAAGGCTTCTGCTACCATCGCCAAGACAGATCCTTGAGAGACTAACTACCATGCCACACACCATTGCCCTCAGTAGCGAAGCCGAAGCTTTTTTAGCCGTTCACCCAGACTTGGTGAGTGTGGACCTGTTGCTGCCCGATCAACACGGTGTACTACGTGGCAAACGCGTGCCCGCTCACGAGCTCGTCAAAGTATATCAACACGGTATCTTCCTACCCGGGTCAGTGTTTGCCTTAGACATTAATGGCAACACGGTAGAGAGCACCGGCATTGGTTTTGACACCGGTGATTGCGACCAACCCTGCCGGCCGATCGCTAGTAGCCTCACTATCGTACCTTGGCAAGACAAACCCATGGCGCAGTGCTTATTAACCATGGAACAAGAACCCGGTACGCCCTATTTTGCCAACCCACGGCATGTATTAGATCGTACCTGCGATCAATTTGAAGCTCTAGGGTACACGCCGATGGTGGCGGTGGAACTGGAATTTTACCTCACCGATACTGAGCGTCTGAACTCGGGTCAGTTGCAACCTCCTATATCGCCACTCACGGGCCTGCGTGAAGCCGATACACAAGTCTATGCAGTGGATAACATTGATGACTACAGCGCCCTCTTGGACGACATCATTAACGCCGCACAGCTACAAAATATTCCCGCATCCACCGCGGTGGCCGAATATGCCCCTGGCCAATTTGAGGTTAACTTACAACACGTGGCCAACCCAGTGTTGGCCTGTGATCAAGCCTTATTGTTGAAGCGCATTATCAAAAGCGTGAGCCGCAAGCATGGCTTTAGCGCCACCTTTATGGCTAAACCCTACGCCGACCAAGCCGGTAGCGGTATGCACATCCACATGAGCCTACTGGACTCACAGGGTCATAATGTGTTTGCTAGCCAACAATGCCAACCCAACGCATTATTGACTCAAACGTTGGCAGGCCTACAGCACACCATGGGCGATACTATGGCGCTGCTTTGCCCCAAAGTGAATTCTTACCGCCGCTTTCAGCCCGACTTTTTTGTCGCCATGGCGCCGACATGGGGTATCGACAACCGCACCGTGGCACTGCGCATACCCAACGGCCCAGCCACCGCGCGACGCATTGAACACCGAGTCGCGGGAGCGGACGCTAACCCATACCTTGCCATGGCGGCGCTACTGGCGGGCACCTTACACGGCCTTAGCAATGATTTGCCGCTCAGTGTTCAAACCACGGGCAATGGCGCCCTACAACAAGCCCCAAGTTTGCCACTCAATTGGGTAGATGCCTATGCCAAATTTGAGCACAGCGAGTTTGCTCAAACCTATTTTGGAGGCGATTTTATGAAGGTGTATGGTGCCGTACAAAGGCAAGAATATGTGGATTTTAATAGCCAAGTAAGCCGCTTAGAAATAGACTGGTACCAACGCACGCTCTAACAGCGACCCCTACACTCAGGACCATCATCATGACCCAAGCTCATACCGATTCTTATTACGCGGCCAGTGCTAACCACACGTTTGAATGTGTGAGTTTAAAGGGAGCAGAGCGTGCCGATGTATGTGTGGTTGGCGCAGGCATCACCGGCCTTACCGCTGCACTTAATTTGGCAGAACGGGGTTTTAAAGTCACCATATTAGAAGCCAACCAAGTAGGCTGGGGGGCTTCTGGGCGCAGTGGCGGGCAAATGATTTTTGGATTTGGCTGTGACATGCCGGTGATCGAGAAATCGGCGGGTAAAGTGGCCGCGCAAGCTATGTGGGACATGTCTATTGAAGGCATCGACTTATTGCGCGCTCGGGTGCAACAACACCAAATTGAGTGTGACCTAAAGCAAGGCCACTTACATGCCGCTATCAAACCCCGTCATGTCACTGAGCTAGAAGAATGGCAGGCCTCGTTAGAACAAGATTATGGCTACCCAAGCCTTAGCCTTTGGGACCAACATCAGGTGCAGCAACACATGAACAGTGAGCGCTACTTAGGCGGCCTGTATGATGCCAACTCGGGGCATATTCATCCGCTCAATTACACTCTAGGGTTGGCCCGCGCGGCGCTTGCAGCAGGCGTCACCATTTATACCGCTTCTGCCGTAACCAAGATCACGCGAAGGTCTAAGGCCAACGTTTGTATCACCACTAACGGCCAAGTCACCGCCCAACAAGTGCTATTTTGTGGCAATGCGTATATGGGCAAGTTAGTGCCTGAAATTAGCAATAAAATCATGCCGGTAGGCACCTATATTGGGGCGTCAGAACCGTTAGGGAAGGCCCGTGCCGAAGCCTTGATCAACAACGATATGGCGGTGGCCGATATCAATTTTGTGCTCGACTATTTTCGTTTGTCGGCCGACTATCGTATGTTGTTTGGCGGCCGTGTTAGTTACTCGACCATAGCGCCAGCCAACCTTAAACACACTATGCAGCAACGCATGCTCAATGTATTCCCACAACTAGCCGATGTGAAAATGGATTATGCATGGGGGGGCAATGTGGCAATCACCATGAATCGAGGACCCCACTTTGGTCAACTGGGTGACGACCTGTATTTTGCCCAAGGCTTTTCTGGCCACGGCATCGTGGCTACGGGCCTAGCGGGTCAACTCATGGCAGAAGCAGTGGCGGGGCAAGCTGAGCGGTTTGATGTATTTAGTGGTATTCGCCATTTGCCCTTTCCAGGCGGCACAGTCTTAAGAACGCCAGCACTGGTATTAGCCATGGCTTGGTATCGCTTGCGTGACTTGCTTTAGCAATTGATCAACGGGCTAAGGTGCCGGTATTAGCACTCACCACTTTGGCGGTGATTTCGCCAAGGTTGCGAAATCGATGGGGTAAATGGGTACGGAAAAAATAGCCGTCACCGGTGGCCAATTGATAGGTTTGATGATCGACCGTGAGCTCAATCTCACCCTCCACCACAATGCCTGCTTCTTCGCCTTCGTATTTAATCATCTCCTCGCCGGTATCTGACCCGGGTGGATAAGTTTCACTAAGCATAGACACATTACGCTCGGCTACACTATGGCCAATCAGCTTAATGGCCACGCCCTGAGCACTCATATCGGCCTGTTCATGGGCACGAAACACAACTTGATTGCTCATCACTAGGTCGGTGGTAAAAAACTCTTCGACACCCATAGGGAACCCCTTAAGCACCTTTAGCAAGGAGCTAAAAGAGGGGCTTACGGTATTTTTTTCGATCATGGAAATGGTGCTATTGGTGACGCCAGCACGCTTGGCTAATTCTCGTTGCGACAGTCCTTGGCGCTTACGAATGGTCTTTAACCTGACTCCTAGGTCCACTGCAATTTCTCCATATATTGAATTGACCCCAGCAGGGCGTTAGCTCAATATATCAAACATGATGGAAAGAAAACACCCAGAAATGGCCAGTCTTGTTCAATTTAATTTACAGCTTTACCTTTGAATTCCTGTAGTGGGATTTGAATCCATACATTTACGCCCTTATTGGCCTCCGTTTTTATATCTACATAACCGCCTAACGACCGTACTCGCTCTTCGACACTCGATAAACCAAAGCCAACTTTGCTCTGCAAGGGGTCAAACCCAATGCCGTCATCTACAACACAAATATTGAGACCATCATCGTTCACCACTAGCTCAACTTTAAGTTGGGTTTGTTGGGAATATTTAACAGCGTTATTCACCAGTTCCTGCACTATACGATAGCTGGTTATCGTGTATATTTCCGCCATGTCACTAACCGCATCATCAATCACCAACTGCAGTTCGACATTTTGTTCATGTAGGTGAAATGCCAAAAGACATTGTTCTAGTGCGACTTTTAAGCCAAACATATCCAAAGCTTCCGGCCTCAGCCGCTGGATCAGGTCTCGCATGGTCTCATATAGCGCATCGGCTTGGGCGGTAATCTCTTGCGCGTAAGTACTCACGTTAGCTGCCGTTTCGGTGTTTTCGAGCATGTGGGCATTAATTTTGATGGCCGTTAAGGTTTGACCAAACTCGTCATGCAGCTCTCTGGCGATGTGATGATACTGGTCTTCTTGAACCCGAAGAAGTTGCTGTGACAGGCGCTTGTTTTCGTCGCTTTTACGCAGTAATTCGCGGGTGCGCTTAGCCACCATCGTTTCTAAGTGGCTGTGTTGCTGGGCCAACTCTAACACCGCTGCATCTCTTTGTAACTTCAGACTATATTTTGAGAACCGGACACGATAAAGGATACCATAACTACCGAAAATCAAAAAACTAAGGAGGCCCAAAAGTTGCAGATGGATGGAATATAAACCCGTTTTTTGTTCGAGCAACAGGGTAAAAGGCTGACCCAATTCATAAAATTCACGTTCTATGGTGAGGGTTTTTAACTCTATTATTGGCCTCGAGTCGGGGTTCGGCAATATTTTTTCGGCGGCTATTTTTCGACCTTCTCCATACATCAGGGTAAGACTGGCAGATGGAATCATATCAACTGCAGACGCCATCATGGTATCCGTTTTAATCAAAAGTAACACTGCCAAACCACCTTCTTGATAACTGGGACCATCAGCGGAAATGGTATCGATGGCCTTAACCAATACGTAACCACGACCACCTTCGCGTAATTGATATGGCTCAGAAGCCACTGCCTCGCCATGAGCTAAAGAAGCTAATAGCGGTTCACGCATCTTACGGGCAGATAACATGTCAAACCCCATTAACCCTTTTACAGAATCCAAATATGGGTCAATAAAGAAAATGGGGTAGAGCATCGGCACCTCGTTAATGGTGTTAAACAACTTGCCTGTTGGTTTTTTTTTGGACACGTAACGCGTGAGTTTATAATCTGGGTAACCCGCAGCGTGCATTCTTGCCTCATGGGCTGCCTTTTTTTCTGGGTCTACGCTCACCAACGCCTCAAACATATAAATATGCGGGTAGGCGTCACGCATACGTTGGGTAAAATCTCGTGTGGCTTGAAGGTTACCGGCGCCGATATTATTTAATAGGCTAGCAAACCCCGACAAGGCAGCGTCGTTGATTATAAGGCTTTCATTAACTTGACTAATGGCATTGGTAGCATTGATATTAAAGCTGGTGCGCTGGTAATTCATGGCAATCGCAATGAACAACATCATCACCAGCACAACGCTTCCGAGCGTAACAATAAGCCGCACCAGCGTTCCAGGCAACAAGAAGAAATTCAGATGAATTGGATTTTTCACGGCTTATATCCCAATCTAAAAAATAAGTATCTAACGATAACGTTCTAATACGCTCAGCAAGCTTTCTTCGGTAAGTGGCTTAGTCAAAAAGTCATCTAAGCCTTGCTATTTCCACTGAGTTTTAACCTTGAGGTTGCGCTTTGCAGACACAGCTACCACCGGCTTACTGGCCTTTAGTTCGTCTAGTGCACGGATAGGCGATGTTGCATCAATTATAACATTATGGGACGCGCAACAGCTATTATTCTGCCTGCGTCAGCGCTGCTGTCGGGTTGTCATAGCTCAATCTTCACAAACACAGTAGCGCAACCGGTTTTTGATCGAGCTAGGCAGCAACGGCCACCAAGAGAAGACTGTTTTATGAGGCACCTAATTAGAAACATGGTATCCGCTGCTTTAATACTGACAGCTACTGTAATCCCCCCATTTTTAGCATCAATTAAAAATAGGGGCCTTCTCGATTATAGTAATTGTCGAGGTGGAACCCCGCCAATTGCTGAATGTGGACGAATATTATTATAGGTCCATTGCCACTGTGTGGCTAATAATTGTGC
>JABGSN010000048.1 GCA_018647765.1 Oceanospirillaceae bacterium
AACAACAAAAAGCGATCAAATAAGAAACGGGTTGGCGTAATAACACCGGGCCGTATAGTCGAACCTGTTGCTTCTCAACGGCTTGTTGGCGGAACAATCCTTGTGCCATAGATCCCCTAAATGTATGTAAAATCACTGATTTAAATGTCTTAAATATTAAAAATGATAAAATATTGACATTTGATATATAGGGGGGGTAGTCTATAGTTCTGCTAGGCAATCGTCTAGTGGTAGTAATAAATTGAAGGAGTAATTGTTATGAAAGAATTGACGATGAGTGAAGTTGAAGAAGTTAGTGGTGGTCGCCGTCCAAATGGGCCCGTTAACGGTCACGCCGGTGGTGGCTTTAAAATTTCAAGACTAGCGGTAACTGTAGTCGCCGTTGCGACCGCGGTTGGCTCTCCACCTATTACCATTGGCCGAGCGATTGCAGGTGCTATAGCTGGTGTGACTGCTTGGAATTGGTAGGCACTCTCCGAAATCATCTGAGGGCTGGCACAATATTTGTATTCTTAAATTTGTATGCTAGCCCAACATATTAAAGGATCTCATATGGCTCGTTATTTTCGCGGAGTTCTAATTAATATCATGATAATGGCCTTGTCAATTGTTGTTATGAAAGCTTTATTAGGTGTATTTGACAATCCCTTCTATGTACTTATTAGTTTTGCGTCATACTTAGTTTTGGTTGTTATAGTTGACCGAGTTTTGGTCAAGCATTCGAGGGCATGCCCCGTTTCAAAAATAAAACCAGAACGATAGCTCCTGTTTATTGAGCCAATCCTTCAGTTTTGAAAGACAGAAGCGTCAAAGGGGTCAGACTCTACAAGCGTCAAAGGGGTCAGACTCTATAGATTGCCCCGTTGCAATGGGTTGAAATCAATCGAGTGTGACCCCTTAGATGCCTTAGATGGACCCCTTAGATCCAGACCCCTTAGATCCAGACCCCTTAGATCCAAGACCGTGCCCTTGGTTGGAACGCGTGGTATGCTGATCCAGCAATAAACATAGCTCGTTTTAGGTGCTCGTCCGATGTTACAAAAGTTTGATTATATTATTGTTGGAGCGGGTACCGCTGGCGCTTTGCTAGCAAACCGTTTGAGTGCCGACAGTTCTAAAAAAGTGTTGTTGTTAGAAGCCGGAGGCAAAGACAATTATCACTGGCTTCACATTCCGGTTGGGTATTTGTACTGCATCGATAACCCGCGCACTGATTGGCAATATAGGACGGAGCCGGAAACCGGGTTAAACGGTAGAAGTCTATTGTACCCCCGTGGCAAAACATTGGGCGGCTGTTCGTCAATCAATGGTATGATTTACATGCGTGGCCAAGCCAGAGATTACGATCAATGGGCGCAGCTTACTGGTGATCCAGAGTGGTGCTGGGATGCTTGCCTTGAGGACTTTAAAGCTCACGAAGACCATTACCGGCTTGATCAAAACGCTGCGCCTATTAATAAGGACGTAAATTACATAGCCCGTTTTCATGGTTCGGGCGGCGAGTGGCGAGTAGAGCAGCAACGCTTAAGTTGGGAAGTTCTAGATGCCTATTCAAAGGCAGCGACTCAAACAGGTATACCGCCCACCGATGACTTTAATGGTGGCGATAACACAGGCACGGGTTACTTTGATGTTAATCAGCGCAAAGGTTGGCGCTGGAGCAGCTCAAAAGCGTTCTTGAGGCCTGTGAAGAAGCGCAAAAATCTGCACGTGTGGACCCATGCTCAAGTCACCAAACTTAACCTGACTAAAGCCGCTGATGGTCAAAAAAAGTGTACCTCTGTGAATGTCTGGTGTAATGGTCAAATGCATACCCTACAGGCCGATCTAGAAGTAATATTAAGTGCTGGTGCTATTGGCAGTCCGCAAATATTACAACTCTCTGGCATTGGTTCGCCAGAGCAGTTGGCCAAAGTAGGTATTAAAGTAGAGCATGCACTTGAAGGCGTTGGCCGCAATCTTCAGGATCATTTACAAATTCGCACCGTATATGGCGTTGAAGGCGTTAAAACCTTGAATATGATGGCTGCAACATGGTGGGGTAAAGCTGCAATAGCGCTCGAATACGCGATCAAACGCAGCGGGCCCATGAGTATGGCCCCATCGCAGTTAGGTATATTTACCAAAAGTGACCCAAGCCTCAAACATGCTAATATCGAATTTCATGTGCAGCCACTGAGCTTAGACGCTTTTGGCCAACCGCTGCATAATTTCCCAGCCATTACTGCCAGTGTTTGTAATCTCAATCCTACCAGCCGCGGGACTGTTTTTCTCAAGTCTGACGACCCGTTTCAAGCCCCCGCGATTGCGCCCCATTATTTGACTACCCTCGAGGATCAAAAAGTGGCTGCCGATAGTTTGCGAGTTGTGAGAAACATTGCCCAGCAAAAAGCACTTGCCCAGTATAGGCCCGCAGAAATTAAGCCTGGTATTGAATACCAAACCGATGATGAACTTGCCCAAGTTGCAGGTGACATCGGTTCGACCATATTCCATCCTGTAGGCACAACCAAAATGGGCCGCAAGGATGATATGCTTGCGGTTGTAGACAGTAAGCTAAGGGTGTTTGGCATTCAAGGTTTGCGCGTGGTCGATGCGGGCATTATGCCCACTATTACCAGTGGCAATACCAATAGCCCTACACTGATGATTGCAGAAAAGGCAGCGCGCTGGATAATGCAAGAGCACTAGGATTGTGTCTTAAGCTTAAAAAAAAACCGGCTCAATGTGGCCTTAATCGCCCCCGGCCTGCTATTATCCATGCACATATCTCATTCTTTATTAAGGCATACTTCCCATGGCAAAAACCATCATCGCAACCGACAAAGCGCCAGCCGCAATTGGCACTTATTCGCAAGCCGTTAAGGTCGACAATACCGTTTATATCTCTGGTCAAATTCCGCTTGTTCCAGAAACCATGCTGATGGTAAGTGATGACTTTGCGGCCCAAGCTACGCAAGTATTTGAGAATCTAAAGGCGGTAGCGGAAGCTAGCGGTGGCTCTTTAGCCGATGCTGTGAAGTTAAATATCTCCATGACTGATTTAGCCAACTTTCCGATCATTAACGAGATTATGGCCACGTATATTGACCAGCCTTATCCTGCCCGTGCTGCGGTTGGTGTTGCTGCGTTACCTAAAGGCGCGCAAGTAGAAATTGAAGCTATTTTGCACTTGGATTCGTGCTGCTAGGCACTTCCATTGAAAGCAAGCGCCCAGCGTGGTTACGGTCAACATAAAGTAAAGGACTTTAAAGAACTCGAATTAATGGTTCTGTTAAAGGCTTTGTGGCCGTACCTTATGATCCATAAGGTACGGGTGATTATTGCTATGGCCCTGTTAGTGGGCGCTAAAGGGGTGACCTTTGTTATCCCTTGGACCTTTAAACACCTAGTAGACGCCTTAGATGGTGGCAGTCCAGAGCAACTCTTAGTCATCCCCTTGGGGTTTGTATTGCTCTATGGTGGCTTGCGGTTTGGCGCTGTGTTTTTAGGTGAGCTGCGAGACGCGGTGTTTAGCCGAGTCACCGAAAGTGCTATGCGCAAAGTGGGGTTAGAAGTTTTTGCCCATTTGCATCAACTCGAACTCGACTTTCATCTAAGCCGCCAAACCGGTGGTATCTCGCGCGATATAGATCGCGGTACCAATGGCATCAATTTTATGATGCGTTTTATGGTGTTTAATATACTCCCCACCATTCTAGAATTGATTGGCGTGATGTTGATTTTGCTCTTCGCGTTTAACGCTTGGTTTTCTGCTGTGACTTTGGTGTGTGTGGTGGCCTATGTGGTATTTAGCATAAAAACCACCGAATGGCGTACACGCTTTGTGAAAGAAGCGAACCGCCTAGACAGTAAGTCCAGTACTCGCGCAGTTGATAGTTTATTGAACTACGAAACGGTGAAGTATTTTAATAACGAAGCCTTTGAAGCCCAGCAGTACGATGTCAACCTAAAAGCATGGGAGCAAGCCAGGGTCGATAATCGTTTGTCACTTGCGCTGCTTAACTCAGGCCAGGCTCTGATTATCGGTTTGGGAGTTACGGCGCTCATGTACCTTGCAGCCAAAGGCGTGGCCGAAGACACCATGACCATTGGTGATTTGGTAATGGTCAACATGTACCTGTTACAACTGTTTGTGCCGCTCAATGCCTTAGGCTTTATCTACCGAGAAATTCGTCGTGCATTGTCAGACGTAGAGAATATGTTTGGTTTGCTGAAACGGGCACCCACCATAAAAGATCAACTCAAGGCAGAACCTATAAAGGTCTCAAGCGCGGCGATTGAGTTTGCTCAGGTTGATTTTTCCTATCAAAGCCAGCGCCAGATACTAAAGCAACTGAGCTTTAAAGTTGCTCCAGGCGAAAAAGTCGCTATTGTGGGCCCCAGTGGTTCCGGTAAATCCACCATAGGGCGATTATTATTTCGTTTTTACGACGTCAACAGCGGCTCCATTACCATTGATCATCAAGATTTACGCCGTGTGCAACAGCTTAGTCTGCGTGAAGCCATTGGTGTGGTGCCACAAGATACGGTGCTGTTTAACGACACCATCTGGAATAACGTGGCTTATGGGTGCCCTGAAGCCAGCGATGAAACCATATGGAAAGCCATCGACATGGCCGCACTACGTACGTTTGTAGAATCGATTCCTGATGGTGTAGAAACGGTTGTTGGAGAGCGTGGTTTAAAAGTGTCCGGCGGTGAGAAACAACGTATTGCCATTGCCCGTGTATTGCTCAAAAATCCACCCATTTTATTGTTTGATGAAGCCACATCGGCACTTGATTCGGAGTCGGAACGCAGTATTCTTGAAGCCTTGGCAGAAATTTCACAAAACAAAACCACCTTAGTGATTGCTCACAGGCTCTCTACCATCATTGACGCGGACCGTATCTTGGTCATTGACGATGGCAAAATAGTAGAGCAAGGCAGTCATCAACAGCTACTCAACCAAAGCGACCACTACGCACGGTTGTGGAAAATGCAGCAGCAGTAAAGTCCCATTGAGTTTAGGTTTTGAAGAATCTAGTTAACCGTTCACAGGCGGTCTTTAATAACGTCAAGTCTGTGGCATAAGACAAACGAAAATGACCCGCCATACCAAAGGCGCTGCCGGGCACTAACGCCACACCAGTGTGGGTGAGGATGGCTTTAACCAAGGCCACATCGTCCTCATAACCTAGGCGCTCAATGGCTTGTTGGCAATTAGGAAAGGTGTAAAAGGTACCTTGGCTTGGTAACACGTCAATGCCTGGGATCGCGCTAAGCTGGGCAAGCACATAGTTATGTCTTTGTTGGTAAGCCATTAACATAGGCTGCAATAAGTTCTGCGGGCCGTTTAATGCCGCCTCTGCGGCCGCTTGGCTAATACTACTGGCACAAGAACTCGATTCCACCTGTACTTTGGTCATGGCGGCAATGATGTTCTCTGGACCCACCGCGTAACCAATACGCCAGCCGGTCATAGCATAGGCTTTAGATACGCCATTCACCAATACACATCGGTCCGCTAGATCTGGGCAAACGTTCAACAGGCCAGTGAGTGGCGATTTGGCCCAATAAATATGCTCATATATATCGTCACTCATCACAATTAACTGTGGGTGCTGCCGTATTACTTCGCCTAGGGCTTGCCAATCGTGTGCTTGATAAGCTTGCCCGTTGGGGTTGCTGGGGCTGTTGAGCATCAATAGCTTAGTGGCCGGTGTAATGGCTGCCTCAAGCTGCTCTGGGGTCATTTTTAACTGTTGTTCGCTGGGGCATTGCAAAATAACGGGCGTAGCACCAGCCATAGTGACCATTGCACTGTACGACACCCAGTAAGGCGCTGGGATGATGACTTCATCGCCAGCTTCTAACAAAGCTACGGTTAGGTTATAAATGCTTTGTTTGGCGCCATTACTCACTAACACTTGAGAGGGTTGGTAATGCAGCTGATTTTCACGGGCGTATTTAGTACAGATAGCATGCCGTAACGATGCGGTGCCACCCACTTGTGTATAGCGGGTTTGACCTGTTTGCATGGCATGAGCGGCAGCCGTGATAATGTGCTCTGGGGTGTCAAAATCAGGTTCGCCCATTGCTAAATTAATCACGTCTTTTCCGTCGGCCGTCATTTGCGCCGCAAGGTTGCTGATGCTGACGGTAGCCGAAGGCTGAAAAGATTGAATTCGCTGCGAAAGTGGCCACGTCACGGGTGGAACTCCGTTATACTATTGGGTTTGCTGGGTAGGGTATCACGCTGGGCCTTACATAATGAATCGAAATGAACAGAATAATGAATCGTCCGTTTGAATTAACCTCTAAATTTGAACCTGCAGGGGATCAACCCACTGCGATCAAAGAGTTGGTGGAAGGCATAGACGCTGGGCTAGCTGCCCAAACGTTGTTGGGCGTAACCGGCTCAGGGAAAACCTTCACCATCGCTCAGGTGATCAATAAGGTGCAGCGCCCCACCATTGTCATGGTGCATAACAAAACCTTGGCGGCGCAATTGTACGGCGAGTTTAAGGATTTTTTCCCTAACAATTCGGTGGAATACTTCGTTTCATACTATGACTATTATCAGCCAGAAGCCTATGTGCCGGCTTCCGACACATTTATCGACAAAGATTCATCAGTCAACGAACACATAGAACAAATGCGGTTGTCGGCCACCAAAGCATTGTTAGAACGCTCCGATACCATTATTGTAGCCACCGTTTCGGCCATTTATGGTTTGGGAGATCCGGAGTCTTACCACAAGATGGTGTTGCACCTTAACCGTGGTGACACCTGGGAACAACGTGATTTAGTGCGCCGTTTGGCGGAGTTACAATACAAACGTAATGACCTTGATTTTCATCGCGCCACTTATCGGGTGCGCGGTGATGTGATTGATATTTTCCCTGCAGAATCTGATGAAGAAGCTGTCCGTATAGAGTTGTTTGATGATGAAATTGAACAGCTCAGTTATTTTGATCCACTCACAGGACAAGTATTGCGCAAAGTGCCGCGCCTCACCGTGTACCCGAAAACGCACTATGTAACACCACGGGAAACCTTGTTGGCGGCCATTGATGAAATTGAAGTGGAGCTTAAAGATCGTCTCGAATATTTTCGTAACAACAATCAATTGGTCGAAGAACAGCGTTTAGATCAGCGCACCCGCTACGACATTGAAATGATTCGCGAGCTGGGTTTTTGTTCTGGTATAGAGAATTACTCTCATTATCTTTCCGGTCGTAAGCCGGGTGAACCGCCGCCAACCTTGTTTGATTATCTGCCCGCCGATGCCATGTTGGTAATGGACGAGTCCCACGTCACTGTGCCTCAATTGGGTGCTATGTATAAAGGCGACCGGTCGCGTAAAGAAACCTTAGTGCAATACGGTTTTCGTATGCCTACTGCACTTGACAATCGGCCTATGAAGTTTGAAGAGTGGGAGAGTATTGCACCCCAGAAGATCTTTGTTTCAGCCACGCCTAGTGTGTACGAACAAGAACAGGCCGATCGTGTGGTTGAGCAGGTAGTTAGACCCACAGGTTTGGTAGACCCGCAAATCGAAATTCGTCCAGCTACCTCTCAAGTAGATGACTTAATGTCGGAAATTAGTATACGGGCTGCCAAAAACGAGCGGGTGTTGGCCACGGTTTTAACTAAACGTATGGCCGAAGACCTTACCGACTACCTACATGAACATGGCGTGCGAGTGAGGTACCTCCATTCCGACATCGATACCGTAGAACGAGTGGAAATCATCCGTGACTTGCGTTTAGGTGAGTTTGACGCGTTAATTGGCATCAACTTACTCCGAGAAGGTTTAGACATGCCCGAAGTATCCCTTGTGGCCATCTTAGATGCCGACAAAGAAGGCTTTTTACGCTCAGAACGTTCGCTCATTCAAACCATAGGCCGTGCTGCCCGTAACTTAAATGGCCGCGCTATTTTGTATGCCGAACGTATAACTGGCTCGATGCAAAAGGCCATGGACGAAACTGAGCGACGACGGGTGAAACAAATAGAGCACAATACGCTTAATAATATTACGCCAAGGGGCGTTATTAAGTCGGTACAAGACATTATGGAAGGTGCTTATGCACCGGGTTCGGGTAAAAGCCGCGATGGTAAATCGAACAAAAAAGTGGCTGAAAAAAGGCTGGATTACACTACTGATAGCAACCAGTTAAACAGCAAACAACTCGCTAAACTCATCAACCAAACTGAAGATGCCATGTACGAAGCGTCGAAGAATTTGGAGTTTGAGCAAGCCGGCCGATACCGAGATCAATTGCACCAACTTAAGGGCCAGTTGATGAGCCGCTAAAAAGCGCAAAACGTGGAAAAACAGCTTGAAATCAAGGCATAAAATCCGTATTATTCGCGCTCTAGACTTTCTAGGACTATAGCTCAGTTGGTTAGAGCGCATCGTTGACATCGATGAGGTCGGCGATTCGAATTCGCCTAGTCCTACCAAATTCAAATGCCTCGCTTTTTTAGCGGGGCATTTTTGTTTGTAGATAAGC
>JABGSN010000039.1 GCA_018647765.1 Oceanospirillaceae bacterium
CATAACCGGTAGAATCTGGTCCGCGATGCTTCAAAGCTTGAAGCATATCAGTCATTTCTTGTCCGATGTTTGCACCGCCCGCCTTCTTATGAATAAGGCCTGCAATACCACACATGGTCGCGTCTCCTAATATTTACTTTTAGAGTTTTTATAAAATTGGCTGCTATGATCGTAACCTTAGCAGCCGGGGTTTTCTGAAAACTTGCTGTTTATGGCAAGCAATCAAGATACGTATCTGTATCCCAGTTAGTCACAGTCTGGTTAAAGCGTTCCCACTCATCATTCTTGTGGCCACTGTAAACAGTGTACATTTCGCCAGGCATTGAAGACTTGATGACGTCGTCAGCATCAAGCTCAAGCATGGCTTCGCCTAAGGACATCGGTAATTTCTTAACTTCTTTACCATCTTCCATAGCCGCGTAGATGTTACGTTCTTCCGCTTCACCCGGATCAAGGTCATTGTCGATACCATCGTCAAATGCCTTAAGTAGTGCTGCACCCATAAGGTATGGGTTTACCATGGAGTCTACTGAACGGTACTCAAAACGGCCTGGCGCAGATACACGCAAGGCACACGTACGGTTTTGGTAACCCCAGTCAGCGAAGATTGGTGCCCAGAAGCCGGTGTCCCATAAACGACGGAACGAGTTCACTGTCGAAGAACCGATAGAAGTTAGTGCTGGCAAGTGAGCAATTACGCCACCGATGCACTGTAAGCCAATAGGGCCTGGCTTTGATTCATGGATTGATGGCACTGGCATAAAGGTGTTGTTACCACCTTCACGGTAAGTGAATGGACCAGGCATACCAGGAAGAGAATCGCCACCGGCAATCTCTGGGTGACATACGTCTTCACCGCCTTCCCATAATGACATGTTGTGGTGACAACCAGACGCAGATACGCCCATGAATGGCTTACTCATGAAGCAAGCAATCAAACCAAATTCACGTGCAACCTGTGCACAGATCTGGCGGTAAGTCGTTAGACGGTCAGCATTTTGTAGTACATCATCGTACTGAGTGTTTAGCTCTAGCTGGCCAGGTGCATCTTCGTGGTCGCCTTGAATGATGTCTAAGCCCATTTGCTCAGAGTACTCAATGACGCGCATAAATACGGGACGCAGTTCTTCAAACTGGTCAATATGATAACAAGTTGGCTTAGTGACGCCGCCGTCTGGCTTGCCGTCTTCGCCTTTCTTCAACCACATCATTTCTGGTTCGGTACCACAGCGCATTTCTAAGCCGTGCTTACCTTTAAATTCTTCGTGGATACGGCGTAAATTACCGCGGCAGTCTGAAGTCAGAAAAGCACCTGGATTCACACGCTCTTCACGGTTGCGGAAAAGTGTACAGAAAACACGCGCTACGCGCTTGTCCCATGGAAGTTGTACAAAAGTGTCTGGGTCTGCAATACCCACAAGCTCAGAAGCTTCTGGGCCGTAACCAATGTATTCACCATGACGGTCAATGGCTAAGTTAGCCGTAGAACCATATACAAGCTGAAAACCTTTAGCAGCTGTACGTTCCCAGTGGCGAGCTGGAATTCCTTTACCTACGATACGACCCGTTACGGAAATAAACTGGTAGTACACATAGGTAATGCCTAATTCGTCGATTTTAGCGCGGACTTGTTGAACCAGTTCTTCTCGACCTGGCGCGTCAACATATTGCTGTAAATCTGTCATCGATGCCTCCTCAATATTATTTTTGTTTGGGCTTAGGGACCTGCACCTTTTAACCAAAAACCAAATTGGTACACCAAAGGTCCATATAAAGCGCTGTAAAGGTATATCATTTATGAATTTACTGAGGCAAGCATTTTTTTGTTACTTATTTAAACAAATGGCGTATTTATTTTCTAAGTGCCTATTTTTAAAGAATAATATTTTTTAGATAAAACTCTAGTTAATTGCCAAACTGACGCCACCATACGCAGCCTTAACCATTAACAACCAATTACTATACCAATTACCGAATTAATTATGCTAGGCTGTGATAACTTACTAACCACTTACAGACAACAATAATGTTCCCCAGCACGGCACCAGACTCATACATATCCTTAGATAGACGACAGTCTAAACCTAATGGTGCCCGCGCCTTAGCTACTGCTATCAGCGAAGCCATCCAGCGCAAGGTGTACCGTGCCAACGAGCGTTTACCTGCCGAGCGTGACTTAGCACAGCATTACGACGTATCGCGTGGCACTCTGCGTAGCGCGTTATCACTATTGGAACAGCAAGGCTTGGTGGAACGTAAAGTGGGTAGTGGTACATTCGTCAGAGCTGAAAGCAACTCCAGCAGCAGCCAGTTCGCTGATACCACCAGCCCAATGCAATTAATGCAAGTACGCAACATGTTAGAACCGGCCATCGTCAGCCTTGCAGTGCACCACGCCGCCGGCCGTGATTTAGAGCAATTACGCACCGCCCTAGAGCGCGTAGAAGCTGCCCGCACTGCCGAACAGTTCTCCATTGCCGACGAAGCCTTTCATCAAGCCATCGCTCAAGCCTGCGGCAACCCATTGATGATATGGATTTACGAGCAAGTTAACGAAGTAAGGCGCCATGAGTTATGGCGCGCCAGTCGCGGCAAGGTATTAACCCAAGAAAATATGACCCAATACAATGCCCACCACCGGGCGCTGTTTGAAGCCATTAGCCACCGCGACGCTCAAACAGCTAAAACCACCATGACAGAACACCTCAGCAAAGCGCAACAAGACCTAGTGCGTTAACCAACAAACCGCCTACCCATGGCAGATGTAAATAAATTTTACAAAATACTACATTCTATACACGCCGCAGACAAAGCCTGTTCACATCAAGCTGTTACGCTGTCCTACGGACTGTCGCTGTAGTCAGCGACGATAACGTTATTATTTGAGCCACCGGCCTATGAAACCCCTTAGCTATTACAGTGCCAACCCCATGCCTCACCCAGTTTTGGGTGATGACGGCACACAACGCTACCGAGTACCTGCCCAACATTTAATCTCATTGCAGCTTGCTGCTGGCTCTACACTAACGCTGCACGATCCTGAAGGTCAGCAAGAAGCCCAAATCATGGCCTTTGATGCCCAAGGCAAGCCCGCCATCAATAGCCTAGGCACCGAGGCCAATAGTGATATAGGCTATCTACGCCAGTGGATGGATACCAATAACCACAGCAGTTGTAAAGGCATTTCAGTATTGGGTGCTGATTCCAAAGCTGCAAGCAAACACAGTTTTACTGTGGCCAACGACTGCCTATGCCTGATAGCCGCACCTGGCGAAGACATGAGCCTAGAGCAACTCATACCACCTACCGACCTCATTGTCGGTATTAGTGGTGCAGCCGTTATTGTAGAAGACGAATTGCCAGCACCGCTTGGCGTGGTTGATCGCGAGATACGTATTAACAACAGCACCGCCGAAGGTTATTTAGTGAAGGCCGGTGAATACATTCAAATCATCGATGTCGCAGGGCGCCAGTGTTCTGACTTTATTGCACTCGACGCTACACGCTTAGCAGACGGAGTAGAAAAACCCATCTGCGCCGTGACCACCCGTACCATTATGGCTGCGGCGTTTCCAGGGCCCGGCTTGCATGACAAGTTTTACACCGACGATCAGGTCAATATCCTTAACGTCATCCAAGACACCGTAGCCCGCCATGACACCTTTAATCTCGCCTGTAGTGCAAAGTACTATGATGACAGCGGCTACCCTGGGCACACTAACTGTACAGAAAACTTAAACGCCGCCTTAGCGCCACTTGGTGTTGCCGCACGCCGCGGCTGGCCGGCCATTAACTTTTTCTTTAATACGGGTTATGACGATTACGACCAACATAGCTCTTGCCAACCCTGGACGCGACCCGGCGACTACGTGCTGATGCAAGCTCAAGTTGATCTAGTGTGTGGTTCTACCGCATGTCCAGATGACACCAGCCCCGCCAACGGCTGGAACCCAACAGACATTCATGTGCGTATTTACGCAGCAGACAGTAACTTTGAGAAAGGCAACGCCTTCCGTAAAAACGCCGTAGCAGACTCCACTATGACTAAGAAGACCGCATTCCACGACCGCTTTGCCACCATGACCCAGCATTTCGTTGATTACAATGGATACTGGCTTGCCAATCACTTTAGCAATTACGGCGCCATTGCCGAATACTGGGCTTGCCGTGAAAAGGTGGTATTGATGGACTTAAGCCCACTACGCAAATGCGAAGTGCTTGGCCCTGATGCCGAAAACTTAATGAACTACGCGGTTACGCGTAATATTCGTAAGTTAGCTATTGGTTCAGTTATTTATACCGCCATGTGTTACCACAATGGTTGTATGGTTGATGACGGCACTGTATTCCGCCTTGGCCAAGACAATTTCCGCTGGGTCGGTGGCTGTGACGGTGCCATTGAATGGTTACGTAAAGTGGCCACTGAAAAGAATTTTAGTGTGGTGATCAAAGATTCTAACGATCAATTACACAACCTTCCGGTTCAAGGCCCATTGAGTGGTGAAACCCTGAAGAAAATCATCTTCACCCCAGATGAGCAAACCACCCTTGAAGACCTACGCCCCTTCCGTATTACCCACGGCCGTATCGGCGGGCCGCAAGGTGTACCTGTTACGGTGTCTCGCACCGGTTATACAGGCGAGCGTGGTTACGAAGTTTGGTGCCACCCTAAACATGGCCTCCAAGTATGGGATGCCGTGTGGGAAGCCGGCCAAGAGTTTGGCATTACACCTCTTGGCTTAGAAGCGCTAGACAACCTCCGTATTGAGTCGGCCTTGATCTTTGCCGATTACGAATTTAACGACCAAACGGACCCCTTTGAAGCTGGCATTGGTTTTACCGTGCCGCTAAAGACCAAAGAAGAAGACTTTATTGGCCGTGATGCATTGATCGAACGTAAAGCCAACCCACAACGTCAGCTTGTAGGTTTGGTATTAGAAGGTGAAGAGATTGCAGGCCACGGCGAATGTGTACGTGTAGGCCGCCAACAGGTAGGCACTATCACCAGCGCGGTACGCTCTCCAATTTTAAACCAAAACATTGCCTTATGTAGCATGTCTATAGACCACATTGAGCCTGGCACACAGGTAGAAGTGGGAAAATTAGACGGCCACATTAAACGAATTCCAGCAACCGTAGTGGGCATTTCCCACTACGACCCAACTAAGTCCCGTGTAAGGGCTTAAGCTGGAGCTGTAATAAAAAGCTGATAATTGACGGCTCGCGTATTTGCAATTGGTAATGTAAATACCTAAACATCAATACATAAAAATAATACAGAGGAAAAACGAATGAAATTTAAAAATACGTTAATCGCCGGCGCAGCTGGCATCCTATTGTCAGTCGCTGGCGTAGCTAAAGCAGCCGACAGTACAAAGCCTATTGTTATCCCTATCCACAACTGGTCTAGCCAAGTGGTAATGGCCCACGTTATTGGTGGCATTTTTGAAAGCATGGGTAACAATGTTGAATACGTTCCAGCCGACAGCCAAGCGGTATATGAGTCTATCCGTAATGGAGACGTAACCATCTCTCACGAAGTATGGCAGTCAAGTTTTGGTGGTTCTTTCTACAATGCCATGGCTAAAGGTGGCTTGATCGACGCAGGCACTCACTCTGCAGCAACCCTAGAAGAAATGGGCGTTCCAACTTGGGTAATCGACGAGAACCTATGTCCTGGCCTACCTAATTGGGAAGCGCTTAAAAACTGTAAAGATGTGTTTGCTACAGTGGATTCAGACGGCAAAGGCCGTTGGTTAGAAGGTCCGCAAAGCTGGCACGGCACCTTGATGGAAGAGCGTATTGCAGCGCTTGGTCTGAGTGATGACTACATGGTTAAATATGCCGGTGGTGCTTCTTCCCTTTGGGCAGAATTAGCTGCAGCTAAGAAAGAAGGCCGTGCTACCATTATCTTTAACTGGACACCAAACTTCACCGATGCTGAAGGCTTTACCTTCATTGAGTTCCCAGAGTACACTGCAGGTTGTCGTGTAGTTGATGGTGGTGATGGAAGTTGTGGTTCACCAAAAGGTTGGTTGAAGAAAGCAGCCAGCTACAAGTTCCCGAAGAGTCACCCAGCTGCATACACTGCGTACAGCAAGATTTCCTTCTCTACAAGTCAAATCGGCTCAATGGCCGCTTTGGTTGACACAGACGGAATGGACCACAAGGATGCTGCAGCTAAATGGCTTGCAGATAACGAAGCCACTTGGGTAGCTTGGACTAAGTAACACTTAGACATTAATACCTAAAGCAGCTAAACCCTCCGACTGGTCAGCCAATCGGAGGGTTTTCTTTTCATATAGCGGCTCGTTTTAAGCCCACTATGAATGGCTTACTACTTAACTAATTAATTAATTAATAAATAAAAGAACTTACTTATGTCTCTGCAAAATGCCACATCACCTTCCAACGAGCCTGTTATTCGTTGTGAATCAGTTTATAAAATTTTCGGCGACAACGCAGAAAGTTTATTAAAGAAAGCGAATGGTGCAGTAGATGCTGCAAAGTTCAAAGAAGCAGGGTGTATTGTCGGAGTTAACAACGCCTCATTCGACATTTATGAAGGCGAACTCCTCATTATTATGGGTCTATCTGGCTCTGGAAAATCCACCTTATTACGCTGCATTTCCAGGTTGACCGACGCCACAGCTGGCAAAATCATCATCGAAGGTGATGACATCTTAAAGATGAATAACAAGCAGCTCATTGAGTTGCGCCGCAACAAAATGGGCATGGTATTCCAAAACTTTGCCTTATTACCTCACAAAACCGTGCTAGAAAATATTGCCTTCCCGTTACAAGTGAAAGGCATGAACACCAGCGACAGTATAGATCGCGCCATGGAGATGGTGAACCTAGTCGACTTAACAGGTCGTGAAGATTACTACCCACGCCAATTATCCGGTGGCCAACAACAACGTGTGGGTATTGCACGTTCACTTGCCATCGAACCTGACATCTGGTTCCTTGATGAACCATTCTCTGCACTTGACCCCCTTATTCGTAAAGAAATGCAGGATGAATTCCTCCGTTTGCAGTCCACGCTTCACAAAACCATAATGTTCGTGACCCATGACTTTGACGAAGCGTTGCGCTTAGCTGATCGTATTGCCATTATGAAAGATGGCGTGATAGAACAACTCGATACCCCTGCTAACATCGTGCTTAACCCAGCCACTGAATACGTACGTAAATTCACCGAAGAAGTGCCTCGCGAAAAAGTACTAAAAATCGAAGCCGTTATGGATGCTGTTAATGCTGATGTTTCTTTGGGTGAGCTTAGCGTCAATGCAAATACCATTATCGAGGATGTCGCTGAGTCCATTTTAAACTCAAATGTCCCAGTGCGTGTTATTGATGACGAGGGTCAAACCGTAGGGTCCATCACAGCGGCTAAAATCGTTCATGTATTGTTTGGTGAGCATTCAATTAACCTAAGCGAGACGACATCATGATTTCAGCATTCATGCAGAAAAAATATCTGCAATTTGTTGCCTTGCTGGTTATTTTTATTCTACTGTACCAAACCATAGGACCCGCAGAAAACAACCTACTTTGGCGCTTACCGCCTTTAATTCAAGCATTCCCGCTATGGATCAACGATTCGATCAGCTACATGATGTTTGAATGGTGGCCCATTGACGTATATGACCCAGACATTGAGGAATATGAAGAGAGCCCATTAGTGCGTGAATTTACACGATTAACATCGGGCTTCATTTTGTTTTTGATCGAATTCATCCGTGAAATAATGCTCGGCGGCGCTAAAACCATCGTCACTTTTGCCGGCTGGGACTGGGCCACGGCAAACCCTTGGGCAAAAATGCCTGGTTTACCTTGGACCGTAGTCGCTGGTGGCGCCACCATTTTAGGCCATGCACTAGGTGGGCGCGGGCTTGCTCTATTAGTCGGTTTTTCAATGACCTACATTTCTGTATTTGGCCAGTGGCAACCGGCTATGGAGACCCTGTCGTTTGTATTAGTCGCTGCCCCGGTTTCGGTTTTTATTGGCCTTATGTTTGGTATCTGGGCGTTTAGAAGTAAAACGGTTGAAACTATACTCAACCCGTTGCTTAATATGGCGCAGATCATCCCTCACTTTTCCTACTTGATTCCAGTCATGGTGTTTTTTGGTATTGGTGACCATGCCGGTGCCATTGCTACGGTAATTTTTGCAACACCACCTATGGTACGCCTCACCTTACTTGGCCTCAAAAAATTAGGCCCCGAAGTGGCGGAGTCTGGCATGATGAGTGGTTGCAACAATTGGCAACTATTAACCAGGGTATTGGTACCTACGGCCCGCCGTGACATATTGATTGGTGTCAACCAAGTCATCATGCAATGCTTGGCCATGGTGGTGTTAGCGTCACTGATAGGCGCCAAAGGTTTAGGCATTGACCTTCTAATCGCTCTTAACCGCCTTGATATCGGTGCCGCCACCGAAATAGGCATTTGTATCGTACTCATTGCTATCGTGCTAGACCGCATGTCACTAGCCTGGGCCAATAAGCAAACGGATTATTTCTCTAACCTATCGTTTTTGGAGAAGAACAAATACTCCCTTCTATTCGCTGTAGTATTTATCGTGGGTATAATCCTAGCTTATGTGGGGCAGTTTATCTTCCCTGCTGGATTCAATTATCTGAACATCGTGCCACACAATAAGGGGATTTCTATCGCTCCATTATTGCAAGCCGGCGTTGACTGGATATGGGACACCTATTTCTTCGCCCTCAAAGGATTTAACGAGTGGCTAATTCTTTCTTTCTTGATGCCCGTTAAAGCCGCCTATTTGGGCATGCCCGTCATCGCCACCTTTACCTTGATGATGGGTGTCGGCCTGATTGTAGGAGGCATTCGAGTGGCCTTAACCGTGGGTGGATTTTTGCTATTCATTGCTCTCACCAAATGGTGGGACCGGGCACTGATTACCGCCTACCTAATGAGCGTATCGGTACTTGTATCAGGCATTATCGGCATTACATTGGGCACATTGTGTGCGCAAAATGCTAAATCCACACGCTTTATTTTAACCTATTGTGACACCTTTCAGACCTTCCCGTCGTTCATTTACTTAATTCCAGTAATGATGCTGTTTGGCATAACTGATACCGCCGTAATTATCGCCATTATTGTGTATGCTTCAATCCCTGCGCTTCGCTACACCGTAGAGGGTCTATTGAGTGTGCCCGAGACATTACAAGATGCCGGTACAATGGCAGGTGTGAGCCGTGTGCAGCGTTGGTTGTCTATTGAATTGCCAATGTCATTCCCTCACATTGCCTTAGGTCTTAACCAAACAGTGGTGTTTGCCCTGTCTATGGTTATTATCGGTGCCATGATCGGTACAGATGATCTGGGTCAGCTGATTCTAGGTTCCCTATCCGACAGAAATGGCGTAGGTAACGGTCTCATCCTGGGTATCTGTGTGGCTTGTATTGGCCTTGCTATTGACCAAATATTGCGAACCTGGGCTAACCAGAGAAAGCAGGCTTTAGGCTTAAACTAATAAATTCAGGGCCGGCTAATTAGCCGGCCTTCTTGTATCTCTGGGCGTACTGCTATACAGTCTGAGAAAATAATAAGAGTAGCCCGTATGAAGACGCATCACATCCTCATTGTCGAAGATGAAGCCATCACTCGAACTAAGCTTGCCGGCTACTTTGAGTCCGAGGGCTATCAAGTGAGCGCCGTCGGTTCCGCTAAAGAGATGCGCGAAGTACTAAGCCGTGAAGACATCCGCATGCTTTTATTAGACATCAATCTTCCCGATGAGAGCGGATTGTTGCTGGCCCGTGAAGTACGTGCCCAAAGCAATATGGGTATTGTCTTAGTGACTGGTAAAACCGATGATATTGACCGCATTGTTGGGCTTGAGATTGGCGCCGATGATTATGTCACCAAACCCTTCAACCCTAGGGAATTGTTAGCCCGGGTCACCAACCTACTACGGCGTATTCATACCGTTAACGACGCACCGGTGCAGCACAAATCTATTTACCATTTTGACAACCTCGTACTAGACGCGTCTAGGCGCCTTTTGTTGGGCAGAGATGAAGAAGAGATCAAGCTAACCAGGGCAGAGTTTGAGTTATTGTTAGTATTTATGACGCATCCTGGCCAAGTACTCAATCGCGACCGGTTATTGTCTCAAGTGACCCATAGGAGCTGGGATCCCAATGATCGTACCATCGATGTATTGATCATGCGCTTACGGCGCAAGATTGAACGCGATTATAAACAACCCATACTGTTCGCCACAGTGCACGGCGAAGGCTATTTGTTCAGCGGCCTGGACGAGCATAAGGGCAGTTAATTCAAATGCGCTGCACGCCAGTTATTGAGCGCCTTCTGTGAGTTTTTGATCAGACTCGGCAAATCCTCCAAAATCAAATCTATACTCGTGGGTTGGCCATGTTTGGCTTGATTCTCAAGCTGATTGACGAGTTGATGTAAGGTCTCCAAACCAAGGCTGCCTGAGGCATTTTTAAAGTTATGGGCCAGGTCACTAAGCTTTACCCAGTCTTGCGCCAATCGTGCTACTTCTATGGCCGCTAGATTATCAATACAAGCTTGGTCGAATAGGCTCACCATATCTTTCATACAGGCTTGCCCTAAGACACTCAAATCGTCATTTAATAGCTTTTCGTTGACTAAATGAATGGCTGAGATTTTCGGCATGGAAACTAATTTCTCCTGTGCTTGGCTTACGCCTAGCAATAATTCGTTAAGTCGGTCTGGCTCAATCGGTTTACCCACAAAGCCGTCTAACCCAGCATCTAGATAGGACTCAACCTCCTGCGGGAATATGTGCGCAGACATGGCAATAATCGGCACCTGCACGCCCAATCGCTGGTGGACTTGATGTATTCTTAAAGTGGTTTCCACGCCGTCCATACCCGGCATACTGATATCCATCAATATCACGTCAAACTTCTGCTCGGCCAACGCCAATGCCTCAAAACCATCCTTAGCTAAGGTCACCACATGCCCTTCATGTCGTAGGTACCCTTCTACCACAATACGCCCTATTTCGTTATCCTCCACCAACAACACCTGCAACTTCGGCACAGCGAGAGGCGCTGACGGGGCCACTTGAGGCACTTGTGGTAAGACTGTGTCTGGCCAATAGGGCAGTTCAAACCACACCTTAGCACCCTGTTTGGGGGCAGCATCTAATCGATGGCTAATGCCTATTTCGCCACCCATGGTGTCCACTAGCCTTCTGCAAATAGACAAACCTAAACCGGTACCCCCAAAGCGCCTAGACGTGGATGCATCATACTGAGTAAACGGCTGAAACAACGTTTCATGCATGTGCTGTGGAATGCCTAACCCGGTGTCAACTACTTCAAACCGCAAATACTCTTGTGCATGCCTAGTCACCAAACTGATGTGCAACTGAATGTAACCGACACTGGTAAACTTCATGGCATTGCCTAATAAGTTGAACAACACCTGTTGTATCTTGCCTTGGTCACCTAACAAGCTCATCTGTTTCAGCTTAGGATCTAAATGAATATCCAACTGCAAACCCTTTTCTGTAGCAGCACCCGACATGAGCACAACCATGTTGCTCACCACATCTTCAATGGGGAAGGCATGGTGTTCAACCTGCATTTCACCCGCCTCAATTTTCGCATAGTCCAATATGCCATTAAGTATACCCAGTAGGGCTTCGGCAGCGGCTTGGCTCAAATTAATGTACTTGGTTTGCTGATCGTTAAGGTGGGTTTTTTGCAGTAATTTAAGGGTACCTAGTACACCACTCAATGGGGTGCGAACCTCATGGCTCATGGTGGCCAAGAATGCCGTTTTTGCAATGTTGGCTCGCTCTGCCTCGGTACGTGCCAACGCATGCTTTTCCGCCGTGGCTTGCAGCTCTATATTCACATCCTGCAGCTCACTGGTACGCAATTGTATTTCTTGCTCAAGTTCCGATTGGTAATTACGCAAGCGCCTTTCCACGGCTTCTTGCTGCTGCTCCAGCTCTTGTCGAGCGCGGGCATTTTCTTTAAATACCTGCACGGTTTTGGCCAACCTGCCTAACTCATCGTCGCCGCGAATGCGCAGTGTGTAATCCAAGTTGCCTTGCGCCACCGCCAAAAAGGCAAAGTTGAGCTGCGTTAAACGTCCAAACAGATTACGCTTTACATAAAACCAAAGCACGCCAATAGCAATGGTCGCTAATACCAAACAGGCAAGCAATAATAAGTTTCGCCCATTCGCTACTGCGGTACGCGCTTCATCCGTCGCGGTCTGCACCGTTGCACCGGCTGCGCTACTGGCAATATCGGCCTGTTGTTTAAAATCTAGGGTAAGCTGGGTACTGGCCTCGTTGAGCAACACCAATTGGCTATGCACATGAATGCTTCTGCGTTGCAGGCCAAATAAGTTATCGATCGTGCTAGAGGTCACGGTATTCTTAACTATCGACAACCAATCAAGGGCTTGCTGACGCCTACCGGGATCGTTAACCTCTTTAATACGGCGCGCCAAAATCACCATATTATCCTCCACGTCAATTTCAAGTTGGTAGATGCCCTTGAGGCTCGTTTGTTCAGGCAATTGATCGAGCAGCACAATCAAACTGGCCGCACGTTGGCGCAACTCATACATGCGATCCATATGATCTAAATCCACTTCGATTAAGCGATCAAAGGCGTCGTAAAGGGCACCTTCATCGGCATTAGTATCGGCCAAATCGTATAAACTAGAGGCCACTGCAGAAGTCATGGTATTAGCGTTAGCCACTAAAGAGGTACTGATATTATGGATCATACCCATGGCGTGCTGGGCTTTTTTATGTTGTATAGCGGCGTTTTGCATATACGCTAAACGGCGCTTCACCAAAGACATTTGCTGCACTAAGTTAGTATTGATTCTCTCGCTCGTAGTTTTCAACACCAGACTTTCAAAGGGGTAATTAGCAACCCCGCCGTACCAACTCGCCAAGTCGTTGAGCTGTTGTAATTGGAAGCCTATGGTATTGGTGATTTTAATGCGTTCAGGCTCGCTCGCCACACCAAGCAGGGCGGGGGCGGCAGTAGCTAAACTGGCATTGATTTCGGTCAGCCGGTGGGCGGAAATAATGGCAGGTATCGCATTATCGATGACCGAGTTTTGTTTACTCGCCACACGCTCATAACCGAGCCAACCGATGGCAGCGGCAATCACTAATAAACTAATGGTTAAAATCATCGCGAGTAGTAATTTACTACCGATTCCTAGGTTGACAGCCATAGGGCCTCAAAAGGTAAACTAACATAGCGTTAAAGTACCATAAAAAGCACACCTATAAACGTTCAATATGACTCAACTGAGAGTAGAGAATAAGCCGTTAAGATGATGAAACTGCCGCATTTAATAATCCTTTTTCAGTGCGCCTGCTTGAGCCTACTGAGCAGCGCTAGCCACGCCACAACTGAGCCGTGGAACTTAGTCAGTTGGCAGCCCGCTTTTGACTACACCGGCCAAGCGCAAGCGTTGCAGTACCACCCCCTTGAGACCGCCAGCCAGCCATGGCAACTCTGTGTGACTTACCCCCACCTAAAAGACCCCTACTGGCTGAGCGTCAACTACGGCATGGTAGCCGAAGCGAAACGCCTAGGCATCGGCATGACGGTATTGGAAGCGGGGGGTTACCCCCAGTTAACCACCCAAATTGAGCAACTCCAACATTGTACCCAGCGTAACAGTGACGCCATTATCGTCGGCACTGTGTCCTTTAACGGCTTGTCACCGAGCATCCGTAAAATAGCCCAGACCACTCCCGTCATTGCCGCCGTTAATGACATTGAAGACATTGGCATTAGCGCTAAAGCGGGTGTCTCTTGGTACAGCATGGGCTTAAAAGTTGGACAATACCTTACTCAACGGCACCAAAACAGCACCAACAAAGTGCGCATTGCGTGGTTTCCTGGGCCTAAAGAATCGGGTTGGGTTAGCTTTATAGACGATGGTTTCAGGACCGCCATTGCCAATACCAACATTGATATAGTGGCGGTTAAATGGGGCGATACGGGTAAAGAAATCCAGCGTAACTTAGTACAAGAGGTGTTAGAACAAAGCACTGGTATTGATTACATCGTGGGTACTGCTCTCACCGCAGATGCAGCCGTAAGCGAGTTATTAAACCGCGGCTTAAGGGGTGACATTGAAATTATTTCAACTTACTTCACCCACAACGTGTTTCGCGGTATCAAGCGGGGGCATATTCTAGCCGCCCCAACAGATGCACCTGTGTTGCAAGGTAAGATAGCCATTGACCAGGCCGTGCGGATACTTGAAGGCAAGCTGACGCACGCCCATTTGAGCCCTAGCATTGTCATGATAGGCCAACACAATGTTGGTAATTACGACATTTCAAACTCGCTTGCACCGGCCTCTTTTTGGCCCACTTTTGAAGTTAAAAGCACGCTCACACCTACAGACTAATGCACCCTATGCACCCCAACCAAACATATGACTTATTTATCATCGGCGGAGGCGTTAATGGTTGCGGCATTGCCCGTGACGCCGCCGGCCGAGGCCTCAGCGTCGCTTTGGCAGAAAAAGACGACCTCGCTAGCGGCACTTCATCGGCATCCACCAAGCTGTTTCACGGTGGCCTACGATATTTGGAATTTTATGAGTTTGGCCTAGTACGCCAAGCGCTCAAAGAACGTGAAGTGTTATTACAAAACATGCCTCACATTAGCTGGCCCATGCGTTTTGTATTGCCCCATGTCAAAGGTATTCGGCCAGCTTGGCTGGTTCGCCTTGGATTATTTATTTATGACCATTTGGGTGGCCGCAAGTTATTGCCAGCCACCAAAACCTTAGATTTAACCCGTCACTATGCCGGAGCGGCGTTAAGGTCTAACTTCAAAAAAGCCTTTGAATATTCCGACTGCTGGGTGCAAGATGCCCGTCTTGTTGCGCTTAATGCCCAAGATGCGGCGCAGCGCGGAGCCGCTATTATGACCCGCTGCAAAGTTACCGCCGCTGTATGTATCACCGACGATGCTGGGCAAAATGTATGGCAAATAGAACTACAAGACTCTCCTTCACTAAGCCTGCGAACTGTCTATGCCAAGACTTTGGTCAATGCCTCTGGGCCTTGGATAAACCAAGTGATAAACCAGCAGTTAGCCACGCAATCTGAACACAAAATTCGACTGGTTCGTGGTAGTCACATTGTAGTTAATAAACGATTTGAGCATGACAGTGCCTATTTTTTCCAGTCGGCAGACCAGCGTATCGCCTTTGCCATACCTTACGAACAGCACTACACCTTGATCGGCACTACCGATAAAGATCACCCTCAAACTGCGGATGATGTAATGTGCAGCCAAGCCGAAGTGGACTACCTGTTAGCCCTAGCCAATGAGTATTTTAAAAACCCCGTTACGCAGGCAGATATGGTTTGGACTTATGCCGGTGTGAGACCGTTATTTGACAACGGCGCCAGCAAAGCCAGTGAAGCAACACGCGATTATGTGGTGTCATTGCAGCAACAATTAGGGGCACCATTAGTGAATATTTTTGGTGGAAAAATAACCACCTACCGAAAACTAGCCGAAGCCACATTGGCCAAGTTAGAGACTCAATTTCCGCACATGGGCCCACCTTGGACCCAACGAGCGCCGTTGCCCGGTGGTGATTTTTTACTGCAAGATAAAGCCCAGCTAGCACAAGAGTTACAACAACAATACCCATTCTTAAGCCCCACCTGGGCCCAACGATTGATCAATACCTATGGCACCAATGCTTGCAACATACTGGGGACTGCTGGTTGTAGCGCCGATTTAGGCCTCGACTTTGGCCACACCTTAAGCCAAGCAGAAGTGCAATGGCTACAACAACATGAGTTTGCTAAAACGGTGGATGACATTGTTTGGCGGCGTACCAAATTGGGCCTAGCATTGAGCCAAACCCAAGTTGATGTGTTAAGCCAGTGGCTAGACGCACACTGAGCTATGGCTGTAAGTAGGCCAGCTTAAAGCGCATATTCTGAATGCGTGGTTCTAATCGCGCACCAAAGTGCGCAGACGTTGTTTCCCAACGACTTAAAGGCACGGCAACAAACACGCCTTGTTGTTGTTTAGCCAGCCGATCTAGCTGATCTAACTGCACCGGCTTGGCTAGGTCATGACTATAAAAGCGGGCCGAAAACTCCAGTTCAGCGGTCAAATAATACCAACGGGAGAAGTTAGACGCCTCGGTCACTTGAGGCTGCTTGGCGACGTACTGGGCCAGACTCTTTTCCGTTTTCATTAGATCATTGTTATTTGCCACCAACAAAGTCATTACTAAAGCCAATACCGGCACCGTCCACATGAACAGGTTTAACCCAAGCTGGCGCCAGCGGCTGCCATTATTTAGAATCACTAAAGCCCAACCCATCAACAAGGCAAAGGCGGGCATTGAGGGCAACACATAAGTCCAAATAACGTTACCCGCAGGCGTAAAGAATACAGGGGTAACTAAGGCCCAAAACAAGAGGTACAGTGCTGCTGGTTTAATGCCAGCTTGCCAGAGGGTTTTACGCCACGAGGCTTTGAGTAAATGCCCCAGCACCAGCAATAAGGCTAATGGCCCCCACGGTGCAGTGCCGCCTAACCAATGGAGCCAAATCATACCTTTGGGTTCTTTATGAGCATGGCCGTATAAATCGCCCATCCAACCTGGGTCGACAAAACGCATAAAGTGCTCGCCCACAATAAAGTAGTTTAAGAACCCCGGAGTTTTAAGCTCTGCCAACACGTACCAAGGCAAGGCAATGGCCAACATTAACAAGGTACCACGTATCCACGGCATGGTTTTTAGGTAATACATGAGCTTACCTTGTATGAGCACCCATACGCCGATGGGGGCACCCGCAATCACAATAGCTAAAGGTCCTTTCGCTAACAGGCCAATGGCTAGGCCAATAAAAAAGCCATAACGCCAGTACCAAACATCTTCTTTAGGTGCCAAGTAGAAGGCCACCATGGCCCAAGTGGTGCCTAGGGCCAAGTAGGGATCGGTCATTACTGTGCCGGCAGCCACAAAGGTCAACAACATGCCTGCATAAACCACCACAGCGGCAGCGGCTACGTCTTGACTGGCTACAGAAATAGCCAAACGCCATACCATCCAAGCCGTGGCAATAAACGCTAACAGCGCCGGCAAACGCCCGGCAAATTCATTAACGCCAAAGAGTTTAAAGGCTAAGGCTTGAGCCCAAAAAGACAGAGGCGGTTTGCCCCAAAAAGGCACACCAGGTTCAAACCATGGTGTAATCCAATCATTGCTGGTCATCATTAAGCGCGCTATTTCGGCGTAACGCGGCTCTGTAGTATCAGCAAACGGCACCAACACCATGGCCAGTATTCGCACCAATAACAGTGCGCCTAACAGCCAAATAAGATTAATTCGAGATAACATTAACTGATTTTCCTTCTGCAGCAGCTGGTACAGAGGCCACTGCACTGGTTGGGGGATTTTGAATGACGTCTTGAATAATGAATAACGGCCGTTGTTTGGCCTCAAAGTAGGTTTTACCAACATATTCACCTAGCACGCCGATCGACAGCAACTGCACACCGCCTAAAAAGGTAATCATGGCAATAATAGAAGGGTAACCATCCAGATCGTTGCCAAACATCAGCGTTTTAAACACGATCCAAGCACCAAACAACCCACCTAAAGTGGCGGTAATAAGGCCCAATAAAACCATGGCACGCAAGGGCGCTACAGAAAACGAGGTAATGCCTTCGAAAGCCAAGCTAAACAGGTTGAAGTAATTCCACTTAGTTTCGCCTGCAGCTCGGTCCGCGACGTCATATTCCATCACCTGCGTCGGGTAACCCACCCACGCAAACAAACCTTTCATATAACGATTTCGCTCGGGCAAACGATTGAGAGAATCCAACGAGCGGCGGCTCATGAGACGAAAATCACCGGTGTCTTCTGGGATGTTCATGGAACCGGTAATACGGTTCATAATACGGTAGTAGAAATAAGACCCCGACTTTTTAGCCCAAGATTCGCCTTCTCGATTACGGCGTTTCATAGCGACTATATCGGCACCGTTGCGCCATTTTTCCAACATTTGAGGGATTAATTCGGGCGGGTTTTGCAGGTCTGCATCAAGTACCACAATGGCCTCACCCGAGGTGTGTTGGAGCCCCGCCGAAAGGGCTGCTTCTTTACCGAAGTTACGCGACAATATAATCGCCTTAACACAATGATCAGCCTGCGCTTGTTCTACAAGGTAGGCGGCACTGGCATCTTTGCTGCCGTCGTCAACCAATACTATTTCATAAGCCAATGCCAAACCATCCATGACGCTTCTTAGGCGTGCAAAGAGCAGAGGCAACACCGCGATCTCGTTGTATACGGGTATCACCAATGACACCACAGGAGAAACCTCAGAAAACTGATTATTAGGTATCGGATTTAGCACGAAAAACTACCTTTTTATATAACACAAAGTTGACCACCATCACCAAACCGGTAGTCGCCACCTGAGCCAACATCGGATTGGGTAAAGCGTAGGTATAGAGACCGTAAAATAGCGCCAAGTTTAACACCCAACTCACCATAACCGTAGGCACATAAGCCAGTATTGCCTGCTTGTGTGCTCGCTTAGTTTTGAAGGTGAAGAAATACTGCAAGAAATAATTGGCCACAGCACCTACTAAAGCGCCAATGCCAGACGCCCAAACAGGCTCAAACTTTAGCGTTATTAAGCCCCATAAGGTTGCCCAGTGGAGTAACGTAGCGATGCCACCGCTGAGCAAAAAGCGTAAGGCTAATTTAGCTAAGTTCAAAATCGATGAAGTCACTGCCATCCTAGGGTTTAACTATGAAAAGAGATTGGAGTTATGACCGCAAAATTATAAAATAATTCACCCCATAGAACAACGAATCAATGCATCAAGTCTAGACCGCGATCAGCGCCTTAGGATATAGTGCGCCGACTTCATATGTTGCGCGAGTTTGATGCCATGTCCAAGACCCAAAATTTAGTACTTATTGCTGCCCTAGCCTTAGTTGCCGTGCTCAGCACCTATACCTACTTTGCCAAACAAAGCCATAACCCATACTGGTATAGCGCGGCTCAAGTCAGCCAAGGCCAACAACTATTCGCCGACCACTGCGCGGCCTGCCATGGGGCCCAAGCCCAAGGCGCGCAAAACTGGATGCAGCCCGATGCCATAGGCAACCGCCCTGCGCCGCCGTTAAACGGCACTGGCCATGCTTGGCATCACTCGTTAGCAGACTTAGCCAATACCATCTCTGTAGGACGAGGCAACATGCCTGCATGGCAATCTAAACTATCAGATGCAGAAATTATGGCAGTACTAGCCTGGACACAAAGCCAGTGGCCAGCACCAACTTACACCGCTTGGTCTGAGGCTAATCCATGACGCAACTTAACCCAACTTTGAGCGCAGCACCTAATCACTTATATCGCAACGGTGCCATTATGGTCATTATGTGCGGCCTGTTGTGGAGCACCGCCGGTGTAGGAGTGCGTTACATCGACCAAGCAACGGGCTGGCATATTGTGTTCTTTCGCTCGGTGGGCCTAGTGCTCACCATGTTGGCCGTCATGGCTTGGCGCAACAAGGGTGATGTCATCACACCGATTAAGCGCACCAATAAACTGAGCCTATTAGCCGGCATTTTTATGGGCGCTTCGTTTTTTGGCAATATATTTGCTCTGCTCCACACCAGTGTTGCCAATGTCACCTTTTTGCTCAGCTCAGCGCCCTTTATCGCCGCCCTGTTAGGCTGGCTCATTTTGGGCGAACGAGTGAAAAGGCGCACTTGGGTGGCTATCGCTCTCACCAGTATCGGTGTGAGTGTGATGGTGGGCCAAGCGCTCACTGGTGACGGCTTGATTGGTATGGCTTTCGCCATGATGATGGCCATATGCTATGCCGCTTTTAGCGTCATTATGCGCCGCGGCAAAGATAACGATATGTTGCCCGCGGCATTGGTGGGTGGTGTATTCTCTATGCTGGTAGCCGCCTATGCAATTGATGATTTTGCCATTAGCTGGACCGACTTACGGATTTGTTTAGCGCTAGGTTTTTTTCAAATGGGCTTAGCTATGGTGATGTTTATCCACGGCTCCAAACACCTACCTGCAGCCGAACTGACCTTGCTCACCATGCTCGAAGTGATTCTAAGCCCTATTTGGGTGTGGCTACTATTTAACGAACACCCCGGCAACTGGACCTTAATTGGCGGTAGCATCATCATCTTGGGCGTTATGGTGCAACCCATCGGCGCACGCCGCCGCCACCCGCAACCGCAAATATTTTAATTGCGGCGACTGGACTTAAACAAGCGCAACCGGTTGGCATTAGTCACGACCGTCACCGACGACAGGGACATGGCTAAGGCCGCCAACATGGGGCTCAGCAGCATGCCGGTCAAGGGAAATAGCACCCCTGCTGCAATGGGGATGCCCAAGCTGTTAAAGGCAAATGCACCCCATAAGTTTTGTTTAATATTGCGTAACGTCGCATGGCTTAGCTCAATCGCGTCAGCCACACCATGTAAGGAACTATTAAGCAAACACAGGTCTGCACTTTCGATGGCCACATCGGTGCCTTGGCCCATCGCAAAACCTACGTCAGCTTGGCTTAACGCCGGCGCATCGTTGATGCCATCGCCCACCATGGCCACCACTTGACCTTGCTGCTGTAGCTGTTTTATTTTATTGAGTTTGTCTTCTGGCATTAGCTCTGCAGCATAGTCATCAACTGCCACTAAGCTGGCCACACTTTGGGCTGTAGCCGCATTGTCTCCTGTTAACATCATCACCTTAATGCCTTGGGCTTTGAGCCTTTCCACGGCCTTAACACTGTCTTCTTGTAACGCATCTGCCAGCGCAAAGGCGGCAATTAGTTGATCTTTATGAGACAACAAAACAATACTTCTCGCGGCCTTCTCTTGGGTTTCAAGCCACTGCTGGGCCTCACTCAGGTCAATATTTTGAGATTGCATCAACTTGACGTTACCCATCAGGTAGTCATCGCTTATTACGCCCATACCTTGTACTGCGTGAAAGTGCTCACCGTTGGGCATCACCTGTGTTGGGTCAGATGAATACAACAACGGCTGCTGTTGGCAGTAGTCTACAATGGCCAAGGCAATGGGGTGTTCTGATGCTTGCTCTATCGCTACCGCCACAGACAAACTGTGGGCCTCATTAGCACCATTAAAGGTCGCATAATCTTCCACGCTTGGGCGGCCCTGGGTTATGGTGCCGGTTTTATCTAACACTACCCAGTCGATGTTGCTGACTTGCTGCAGCGCTTCGGCGTTGCGCACCAGCACACCTAGCTGAGCCGCTTTTCCCACGCCAATCATCACCGAAATAGGTGTGGCTAAGCCTAATGCACAAGGGCAGGCAATGATGAGTACCGACACGGCGCTAATCAAGCTGTAAGTTAAGGCCGGCTGGGGACCAAAAAAGTACCATGCCAGGGCTGTGGCAATGGCAATAACCAGCACCACGGGTACAAAGATAGCCGCTACTTTGTCGGCTAGCTGACTAATAGACGGCTTACTATTCTGCGCCTGCCGTACCATATCGATAATACGCGCTAAAGCCGTATCTCGGCCTACCCGCGTGGCTTCATAGATCACACTGCCTTGACCGTTGATGGTGCCTGACACTAATTCATCGCCGACTTGTTTGTGTATCGGCATGGGTTCGCCAGTGAGCATAGCTTCATCAAAATAGCTTTCGCCCTGAGTCACCACACCATCTACGGGCACGCGTTCACCCGGTTTAATGCGTAACAGATCACCCACTTTAACGTGTAGTATATTAACCGGCACCTCATCGGCAGCGGCCTCGCCCTTGCGACCAATCAAACAAGCATGACTGGGGCGCAAACCCAGTAAACTCTTTAAGCTAGACTGGGTTTTTTGGCGGGCACGCATTTCCAACGCTTGGCCAAGGTTGACTAGACCAATAATCATCACCGAGGCTTCAAAATAAACGCCTCTAGCCGCCTCTGGAAATATACTCGGCAAATACACCACCAAAATCGAATACAGCCAAGCCGCAATAGTGCCTATGGCGATTAAAGTATCCATATTGGCATGGCCAGATTTTAGCGACTTAAAGCCACTCTTATAAAAATGCTCACCGGTCATTAACATGGTCACTAGTGTCAACCAACCAATGGCCCGCAACACCAGCGGGTTGCTAACGTCCATAGCAAACAACATTAAGACCAAACCCAAACCTACACCAAAACTCGCATACCAGGCACGGCGCTTCAATAGCTGGGCTAGTTCTTTGGCTTGCTGGGCTTCTGCAAACGCAGGGTCTTCAATAATTTGCGCATCGTAACCGGCACTCTGCACGGCTTTAATGAGGTCGAGCGCCTCACCCCCACTCACTTCTGCCGTGCGGCTAGCAAAATTCACTTGGGCAGCTTCAACGCCAGGGGTTTGGTTCAAGGCTTTTTCAATACGCCCCACGCAGCCCGCACAAGTCACGCCTGATAGGGTTAACTGAGTGAGCTGGTCTTGTACGGTATTACTCATGTTCTTCAATCTCTATAGCTGACATTTGCCAAGCTTCAATTAGATGGCAAATATGATGTCCATCGGGCACGCCATCGGGCATGCTTTGCCACTGTTCTAAGGCTAGCTGCATACGTGCCATCTGTGCTTCTAGAAGGCGTATTTTTGCCGCCACCAAAGGCACTCGCTGGCGTAGCATATCCCTCACCATAGGGCACGGTGAGTCGCCTTGGGTCGTATGTTGCAAGATGGCGCCTATATCCTTCAAGCTAAACCCCAATGAACGGGAATGGCTAATAAAAGCCAGCCGCTGGACTGCGTTTTGGTCAAATAATTGATAGCCGTTATGTGGGTCCCGCTGTGCTTCCAGCAAGCCTAAGCGGCTATAATAGCGCACGGTCTCAGCAGTCACTTTTGCTGTTTTGGCAAGTTGGCTTACGGTTTTCATGGGCAGTATCCTAGGAGGACTCAAGCTAACGCGGTTTAGACCTTTAGTATAAAACCCAAGTGTTACATATAGGTCAAGCCCAGGCTATTGGACCATGGGCCAATAGCCAAGTAGGGATGGTTAAGGGAGCACAAATAGTCGGCAACCGCTTCGATGTCTTCTGGGGTCATTTTACCGCCCAAAAGTACGAACAACTGTGGCTCATAGGCCTTATTACATTGTGTAAGCCATGCTCGTGATACCATTTTGCTGTTGCACTTCTCTAACAAACTTCAACAAAAACGCCATGTCACCAAACTGCCAGTGATGCTGCCTTACGCCGTTACGCACTGCCCGAATAAAGGCTTCATTGGCATGGTGGCCAGGATCATAGATGTTGTGTATTAGTGGCGGTCCGCCTATGCCACCGGCGGCATCAACGCCGTGGCATTGCGCACAGTTGGTGTTAAACACCACTTGGCCCTTGCTGGCTATGTTGGACAAGTCACCTACGCTAACATCCACATGGCTGATGTTGTGAGCCGCGTAAAGTGGATTAGCCAGGGTAAAGGTAGTGAGTAGGAGAATTACGGTTTTGAAGGTGTTGTTCATTGAAGTACCTAAATAGTAGCCTAGTATTTTTTGCTTGGTTTTGTGGCGTGTATAGCTGTATATCAACAAACTAGGCTTGTTTAGGAGATTTGGTGGTTAAGGCTTGAATATGGATCTTACTTATAAAACGATAATCAAAATGAGGCGTAGGCAGGACAGCCAAGCCAATGTCTGCATAGCCACTGACCAATGAAATCATGTTTAAGTGGCATTGAAAGTGGCTAAAAAATCGCCCCCTGATTCAATCTGTCACATGTTTGCGCCATGTGCATGTGACATGTTTGTACGTCCATCATAGCATGGTTATTGTGAGGTGCTGGCATATTGGCACCTGCATAGCTTTTGCCCACCGACAAAAGCAGCAAACATAGGGCCAATGATGTGATAAAAATACGAGCCATATCAGGTTTAAGATACAATAAAGCGAGTGTGATACATCAATAACGCGCCACACCACTAACCTAGATTGGTAAATTAACAGTAAAGGAGCCATCATCGTGACCTTAACCGAAGACACTAAAAAGCTATTAATCACCGGTGCCAATCGTGGTATTGGCCTGCAACTTACACAACACTATTTAGCCAATGGCTGGCGCGTGTACGCCACCTATCGCCAACACACTGGCACTGAGCTTGCAGCCCTAAACTGCGACAAACTTACCTTGCTGCCTCTCGACGTGGCCGATGACAGCAGCATAGCTCAACTCCAGCAACACCTTGTTGGTGTTGATTTAGATCTCATCATCAATAACGCCGGTGTATTTGGTCCACGCGATCAGTCTTTGGGCACCATCACCCGTGAGCAATGGCTAGAGGTGTTGAACGTGAATAGTATTGCCCCGCTCATGCTCGCCCAAGCGCTGTATGCCAACTTAGTGGCGACCAAGGGCACCTTTGCGATCATCAGCTCAAAAGTGGGTAGTATTGAAGACAACCAAGGCGGCTCGTTATACCTATACCGCTCATCCAAAACGGCTGTTAATCAAGTGGTTAAAAGCCTGTCTATCGACCTTGCTGGACAAGGCATTACCGTCGTCGCCCTGCACCCAGGCTGGGTCAGAACCGATATGGGTGGCCCCAATGGCCTCATCGACACCCCCACCAGCGCGAATGGCTTACGGCAGGTATTGGGCAGTCTGACCCACTCTGATACGGGCCGATTCATTAATTATGACGGCACAGAAATACCTTGGTAAGGCTCATATTTTGAGCAACTTTTGAATTAACTTCTATGCTTACCTCTAGTTAACTAATTAGAGGTAAGCATATCAGCACGCAAGCGCAACACCAGCAAAATCAACACTATGATGATGAGATAGACCTAAAAGATCTAATTATCCCCTTGTGGCGTGCCAAATTCTTTATCCTCTTAATGGGTAGTTCGGTCACCATGGCTTTGGTGGTGTTTTATCTTGGAGGTTTTGTATTGCAAAAAAGTAGCCATGCTACTTTGCAACTACAGTTTAATTTTAAAGGTGTAGAAACGGGTAAATTCCCCAACGGGTCAAACTTCTCCCCTTTGGAGCTGATTTCCACACCAGTGTTAACGAAAGTATATCAGCAGTTCCAAAACACACATCAGCTTGTCTATAGACCTGTCCTTGGTAGCTGGAAATTTCGCCAAAGCCCAATCCATTCTGACTGACATTCCAGCCGTATGGGCCCAACAAGCGCTGCAAGATCGCGGTGTTTTAGCCATTTTTATCCAACCATTAAGTCAGTCCTTATCAACCAATTTGTCTGAGGACCTGCTGGTCAAAATCAACTTGTTATCGGACGCCCATTTATTGTTAAGCCAGCAAGCTGAGCGCCTTAAAAAGTCTCAGTTTATCTCCATTACCGACCCCGAAACTGGCCGCACAGTTTCCGACGTAGATCACCTGCTTAGCGTTGAGGGTAAGTATAAAATCGCCATCCTTAAAGAAATAATTATCAAATCCGGTGTCGGCGTGGGCAGCCATGACTGGTATCACGATTTTAGAGCAGCACGATTAGGAAAGTTGCAGCGCGAGAGCAACCGGCTAATGCGTTTGATGGCTGTGTACGATGATGCGCTAACACAATTCAGCCAGCCGCAGGAGGCGACTCCGAACCCACGAACCTCGATGACAAGCAACCAACAATCGGGACAGATCTATGCTCCACAACTGAGTGACGGCTTGATTAATTCCTTATTGGAGCTGGGCTCATCAATGTCTGATCCGACGTTCCGGAAGCAGCTTATTGAAAAGAAAATAGATATCTCTTCACAGTTGCAAAGTGTTATCTCAGAGATTGAGTTTTATCAAACGCCAGCCAGCGATGGCAGCTTTGTTAAGCTTGATACCAGCCGCATAGAAAAATCAATTGCAGCCTCAAACAATATGCTGTTTGACCTCAATCGTTCGCTGATTAATATCAGCTCCATAATTAACCAGCGGTATCTAGGCGACAACGGACAACTTTATTATTTATTAGGTTCGGTATTACAACAAGACACTAGTAACATAACTTCTAAAATACAGCTAAAGCTAATATTAGGATTTATACTTGGTTGCTTTATCGCCGTATTGGCCATATTTATACGGCGCGTAATTAGCAGTGACTTAACCACTGCAAGGGTCAAAAATAAAATAAGTGCTTAGCACTATTCTTGTTGCAAGGCAAAACGCGGCTGTGATTCACCCTGCACCACCACCGTTTCTGTAAACATTGCAAAAGGCCTCACCCATAGGCCTTGCTCACCATATAAAGCACGGTACAGCACCAGTACTTCTTCTGTTTCTGAGTGCTGTACCGTGTCTATTACTTCGTACTGAGCGCCTTTATAGTGGCGGTACAAGCCTGCTTTTATCATCATATTTACCGTGGTTTGACTCTAGCCCTTAAGAAGTGGGTACAATACCCTTATCTTGTTTCTTTGCAATACTTCATTATGACCATCAAAGTAGGAATTAACGGTTGCGGCCGCATGGGTCGCCTTGTCTTACGGGCGGCGTGGAATTGGCCAGAATTTGAATTTATTCAGCTTAATGACCCCGCAGGCGATGCAGCCGCTACGGCCCACTTACTCAAATTTGATTCTATTCATGGCACTTGGGCGGCTGACATTGAAGGCCACGGAAATACCGTTTCTATTAACGGCAAGGCCTTAGCCTATAGCCAAAATACCAGCACCCAAGCAACCAACTGGAGTGAGTGCCATCTGGTGATAGAGGCCAGTGGTAAAATCAAAACCAAAGCCTTATTACAAGCCTATTTGGAGCAAGGGGTTAAGCGCGTACTCGTCACCGCACCGGTAAAACAAGAAGGGGTATTGGACCTTGTAGTGGGCGTTAATCACCATCTGTACCAGCCGCACCTACATCAATTAGTCACGGCCGCCTCTTGCACCACTAATTGTTTAGCGCCCGTGGTTAAAGTCTTGCATGAAGCCCTTGGTATTCGCCATGGCTGTATGACCACCATTCATGACATCACCAACACTCAGGCCATATTAGACGCCCACCATTCAGACTTACGCCGCTCGCGCGCCTGTGGCATGAGCCTAATCCCTACTACCACAGGTTCTGCTTCCGCTATCACCCATATTTTTCCAGACTTAAAAGGCAAGCTCAATGGCCATGCCGTGCGCGTGCCATTAGCTAACGCATCACTCACCGACTGTGTGTTTGAAATGCAGCGGCAAACCTCGGTCGAAGAAATCAATCAGCTTCTTAAAACCGCTTCTGAGTCTGGGCCATTAAAAGACATCCTTGGATTTGAAGCGCGGCCACTGGTATCTATCGATTACCGCACCGATCCACGCTCTTGTATTGTTGATGCCCTATCGACCATGGTCATCAACGGCACTCAAGTAAAGCTCTACCTTTGGTATGACAACGAATGGGGTTACGTTAACCGTGCCGCAGAATTAGCCCGCTATATGTGCACCGACGATCATTAATGTCTGAACTAAGCTCGCCTAAGTTGCGCCCCTCTCATTTACGTCAATATGCCCTCATCACCGGTAATTATTGGGCCTTTACCCTCACCGACGGCGCCTTACGCATGTTGGTGGTATTGCATTTCCATAGCTTAGGCTATGATGCCTTACAAATCGCCTTGATGTTTTTGTTTTACGAGCTGTTTGGTGTCATCACCAATTTGCTCGGCGGCTACCTTGGTGCACGCATCGGCCTCAATCGCACCATGAACATTGGCCTAGGCTTGCAGTTGATTGCGTTAAGTATGTTATTGGTGAGCCCACACCTTCTCACAGTCGCTTGGGTGATGGCAGCCCAAGCCATTTCTGGGATTGCTAAAGACCTTAATAAAATGAGCGCAAAGAGCGCCGTAAAAGTACTAGCGCCCACAGGCGAAGGCACAAGCCTATATCGCTGGGTGGCGCTACTGACCGGCTCCAAAAACGCCCTCAAAGGTGTGGGTTTTTTCCTGGGTGGTGCACTGCTAAATGGCTTTGGTTTTTCTAGCAGCGTACTAATCATGCTGCTAGGGCTAGCCGGGGTTTGGCTACTGAGTTTGGTACTGCTTAAAACCGACTTAGGGCGCGCAACAAACAAACCCAAGGTGACTCATCTATGGTCCAAAAACCCAGCCATCAACAACCTCAGCATGGCCCGATTATTTCTTTTTTCTGCTCGTGACGTGTGGTTTGTAGTCGCACTCCCCGTGTATTTAGCCCAACAGTTAGGGTGGCAATACTGGCAGGTGGGGGCTTATTTAGCGCTATGGGTTATAGGCTACGGCTTGGTCCAAGCACTCACGCCAAAATTAACCCAGCGTTTATACGCTGCCAACGTCACGGCACGCCATAGTTTATGGTGGGTCCTGTTGCTGACGACGACCACCTTGCTCATTGCCAGTGGCCTTGCCCTCGATCTCAACAACACCTGGGTATTGATGCTTGGCTTGGCTTGTTTTGGTCTAGTGCTTGCCGTTAATTCAGCAATCCATAGCTATTTAATTGTAAACCTAGCCCATGTCGATCGGGTGTCCATGGATCTAGGTTATTATTATATGGCCAATGCCGCCGGACGCCTGCTAGGTACCGTATTGTCTGGCTGGGTGTTTATACATTTTGGGTTTATCTGGTGTTTATTGTGTTCTGCACTATTATTAATGGCAGCTGCATTGTTTATGCGCCGACTTGCCCGCACTAAACACTAACTCACATACACTTTACCCACCTGCTTAGGAGCATAAAATGCATACACGAATCACCGTACCCCAAGTCACGTTTAAAACCCGTGTACGCGACGCCAGCATCGGCGGAGACAATCCGTTTCGCTGGCAAGACCTTACCAGTGATGAGGTTTTTAAAGACAAAAAGGTCGTCGTTTTTTCGCTTCCAGGTGCGTTTACTCCAACCTGCAGCACCTTCTAGGTACCCGGTTTTGAAGCTGCTTACGCAGAACTAAAGCAGCTCGGTGTGGACGAAGTTTATGTATTGTCGGTTAACAACACCTTTGTGATGCGCAAATGGATGCTCGACCAAGACATTAAAAACATTAAATTTATCCCCGATGGCAATGGTGAGTTCACCCGCCAAATGGGTATGCTGGTAGACAAACACAACGTGGGTTTTGGCCCCCGTTCATAGCGTTATGCCATGGTGGTTGATAATGGTGTGGTTGAACATTGGTTAGAAGAACCCGGCCGTGAAGACAACCATGGTGCCGACCCATTTTCCGTCAGTTCTGCTGAGTCTGTGCTGGCTGCCATTAAGTCCTAAACAAGGATGCCAGGCTATGTATACAAAATGCCCCTATAGCATTTTATATACAATTAACATATAATCCGCCGCGTAATATCACTTGCATCCGCGTTATCTCAGCCACACTTCAAAATAAAGTGGCACGGTAAGGCACCAGCAGGTGCCGGGCATTGGCCATACGACTTACATTTAAGTACTGCCAATGTAGACCGAACAGAGGGTTACATCACTTCAATACCATCTCTGCCCCATTAAGTGCGGTTTAGGGAGTGACTTTGTTTACGCGCGGACTTTATGGATATTTGTGTTCATTGAGTCCTTAGATTTCTTTATTTCAGGATACTACGATGACCACTTTCTCAGAATTGGCACTTTCTAAGCCAGTACTATCTGCCATCACACGCATTGGCTACGAACAGCCATCCCCTATTCAAGCGGCTGCCATTCCACACCTTTTGGAAGGCAAAGACATTTTAGGTACAGCCCAAACCGGTACTGGTAAAACAGCTGCCTTTGCTTTGCCTGCATTATCTAACATCGACTTAAAGGTAGAAGCACCACAGGTGCTTGTGTTGGCTCCAACTCGTGAACTCGCCATTCAGGTTTCCGAGGCCTTCCAAAACTACGCCAGCGACATGCGCGGTTTCCACGTGTTGCCTATCTATGGCGGCAGCAGCATGAGTGGCCAGTTACGCCAGCTACAACGTGGCGTACACGTAGTGGTTGGTACCCCAGGCCGAGTCATGGATCACTTACGCCGCGGCACTTTGAAGCTAGACAAGCTAAAGACCGTAGTGTTAGACGAAGCCGACGAAATGTTACGCATGGGCTTTATCGACGATGTGACTTGGATTTTGGATCACACCCCAGCAGAACGCCAAGTGGCTCTTTTCTCTGCCACCATGCCAGCTGTTATTCGTAAAGTGGCTAACACTTACCTTAACAACCCAGAAGTCATTAAAATTGAAGCCAAAACAGCCACCGTAGACAGCGTCACTCAGCGCTACTGGAAAGCCGTTGGCACCAATAAGCTCGATGCCATGACCCGCATCTTAGAAGCAGAAGATTTTGATGGTGTTATTGTATTTGTACGCACCAAAACCTTAACCGTTGAACTGGCTGAAAAGCTAGAGGCTCGTGGCCATCGCGCTTCGGCAATCAATGGCGACATGTCTCAGCAATTGCGCGAACGCACCATTGAGCACTTGAAGAAAAGCAAAATCGACATCGTTGTCGCTACCGACGTTGCTGCCCGCGGCATTGACGTCGCTCGCGTAAGCCACGTAATTAACTACGACATTCCATACGACACCGAAGCCTACGTTCACCGTATTGGCCGTACGGGTCGCGCTGGCCGTACGGGTAGTGCCATTTTGTTTGTAGCCCCACGTGAGCGCAACATGCTGCGCTCGATCGAAAAGGCCACCCGCCAGACCATTACCCCAATGGAATTGCCTAGCCGTGAGCAAGTGCAGACGCGCCGTATCGACCAGTTTAAAGCCAGCATCGACAAAGCGCTTGAGCAGTCTGACCTAAGCATCTACAGCGACCTAATTGAAGCCTTTGTGAAGGAACGAGAAATCGCCCCAGAGCAAGTGGCTGCAGCCTTGGCCTTTATGGCCCAGCAAGACCGCCCGCTAGTAATGGAAGAACCTCGCAAACCAGAACGTCGTGATTCACGCGATGCCACACCTGGTTTTGGTGATGAAGAACGCCGTCCACGCCGTGAGCGCAAGGAAGAAACCTTCTCTGGCGAATCTATCGCTATGGAACGTTTCCGTATTGAAGTGGGCCATGACCACCAAGTTAAGCCAGGCGACATTGTTGGCGCTATCGCTAACGAAGCCGACCTAAGCAGCGCCTACATCGGGCGTATCAACTTGCTTGACGACCACTCTACCGTAGACCTGCCTGCCGGCATGCCTGCCGAAATGTTGCAGCTACTTAAGAAGGTACGCGTGCGTAACCAGCCGCTAAATATTGAGTCGCAAGGCGCTGCCGATGACTTCGTCCCAGGTGCTAAGTCGCCTCGACCTAAGCGTAAAGGCCCACCTAACCGTGGTGGTGATCGTCCAAATAACCGCAGAGATAGCCGTAACGACGGCGCTCGTCGCCGCTAGTATTGCGGTTATTGATCAAAGGGTGCCTATAATGGCGCCCTTTTCATTGCCTGTAAAAAAACTATAGCAACTTTTCATAACAGCGAAATAAAAACTCGCCAGATAAATTGGTCATGCGCTGAGGCTCCAACTCTTCAAAACCTAATTTTTCCAACACTCTGCCCGATGCAGGGTTATCAATACGATGAGCCGCCACCACGCGCTGCATATGGTACTGCCGGGCAGCCAACTGCAGCATCAGCTTACCCGCTTCGGCGCAATAGCCATTATTCCAATAAGGCACACCCACCCAGTATCCTAAATTGCCCTGAGCATTGAGCCCAGGAGGAATTTGATCCAAGCTAATCGCACCTACACATTGGTTATCCGCCTGCCTCACCATGGCACGAATAATGGCCGTGCCCGCTCGATGCTGCTGGGCATGCGTGGCGATCCAGGCTTTAGCGCCGTCTTCGGGGTAGGGGTACGGCAGGTTGCCTGCCATCTGCGCCACCTTTGCATCGCTTACCAAGGTTTGCACCATTGCCGAATCTGCCTGCGTAAACGGGCGCAATAGTAACCGCGCCACTGGAATAGGCTGAGCCATTAAATGATCCAATAATCGTATGTTAAACCATAGTTTTACTTTACCCAGGCAGGCAAAGCAACATAAAATGAGAGCCTAAATTATTATAAATGAGACCGTCATGGCCACTATCAACATCGATCTAGACACCATACAAGCCACCACTGCCAAAGCCCTAGCCGCCCATGGCGCAGCACCTTGGATTGCCGATTCGGTGGCACATGCAGTGCGTGTAGCAGAAGCCCACGGCAATCGTATTTGTGGTTTATTCTATCTCGACAGTTACTGTAATCAGCTACGTGTAGGCCGGGTAAAAGGCAATGTTGAACCACAGGTAAGCCAGCCCAAACCTGCCAGTGTCATGGTCGATGCTAAGCTTGGTTTTGCCCAAGCGGCGTTCTCTCGCGGCCTTGATACGGCCCTTGTGGCAGCAAAAACCAATGGCGTTGCCACCTTGGCTATTTGCCACTCACACACCTGCACCTCTATGGGTTACTTCACCGAACAAATTGCCCGCGCCGGTTATATTGCCATTGGCATGACCAACGCCAAGGCCTGCGTTTCGCCTCCAGGTGGCACCAAAGCGGTATTAGGCACTAACCCTATCGCCATGTCTGTGCCCGATGGCAAAGGCGGCCTAGCCATGCAGTTTGACCAATCCACTAGCGCCATTGCGATTGGCAAAATCAACATGGCCGCCACCGCAGGTGAGCAAATCCCCTTAGGCTGGGGTGTCGACAGCGAAGGACAAGCCACACAAGACCCCAATGCGGTATTACAAGGCGGTTCTTTGGTTTCTTCTGGCGGCTACAAAGGCTACGGCTTTGGTTTAATGGCAGAAATTCTTGCCGCTGCATTTACCGGTGGCAGCACCAGTACCCAGCTAGAGCCACTCAAGGCCACCGCCGGCCAGCCACACGATTTAGGCCAATGTTATATCATCATTGATCCGACCAACGTATCGGGCGATCTATTTTGGGACAAGCTGTCTGCTATTTCAGGAGCCGTAACTAGCCAACCGGGCGCACGCCTCCCTGGGTCGCAAAAGGTATTGCCGGAGACGGTAGAGCTGGATGCCGACGTATGGCAAAGTGTGTTGAAGCTAGCTAATCACTAGTCTGAAGTTACACTAGCGTTCTTCAAAGCCGCCGATTCAGGGTACAATTCGGCGGTTACTAATCACTTACCGAGTAGTTCTATGCCTAATATCAATATGCTTGTGGTAGAAGATGACTTAGTTAATCGCCAGATTATCTATGAGTTTCTTACCTTTGGCGAAGTGCATATTGATCTAGCAGCAGACGGTTTGGAAGCGGTAGAGCGTGTTAAAAACAAGGCCTACGACATTATCATTATGGACTTAATGATGCCTAACTTAGATGGCCTAGCCGCAACTAGAGCCATTCGCGCCTTAGACGTCAATGGCAGCGCCGAGGTGCCAGTTATTGCCGCCACCGCGCGCGACCCTATCACCGAGTTAGAACACTGGAAGGCCGCGGGCATTACCGACTACGTACACAAACCATTTTCAGAAGATGAGTTGTGGAACGTTATCAATACCTACGTGTAACCCCCTCCAAGGCCCATAAGATCAAAAAGGGGCGGGGGCCGTTTGCTGCACTGGCACACCAGTCCCCGGATGATTAAAGGCCAGCTTCCATGCGTGTAACTGTAACCTTGGTGCTTGCTCAAAGGCCGCAGCATGGGCATAAAAACCACAACCACTAATAGGGTGACCCAGTTGCGCCATATGCACCCTAAGCTGGTGCGAACGTCCGGTTACCGGTTTCAGTAACACCTTTGTTTGTAAGTTTTCAGCACGACGCTCTAGCACCTCAAAATAGGTCAATGATGCCTTCCCTCGTTCATGGTCCACCATTTGTTTAGGGCGGTTTGGCCAGTCGCAGCATAATGGCAAATCGACCTGTCCCTCATCACCTTGCACCACTCCATAGACCCAAGCTAAATACTGCTTTTGGGTTTGACGTTCTTGAAACTGCCGACTGAGATGCGACAAATTATCTTTACCGCGTGCCAACACCATCACACCAGAAGTATCCATATCTAACCGATGTACTATCAATGCGTCTGGGTAATTTTGTTGCACACGAGTAATCAGGCAATCTCTATTCAATGGGTGCTTGCCCGGTACAGACAACAAGCCACTGGGTTTATCGACTAATATAATCGCCTCATCGACAAATAAAATGGCCACCTCTGCCTGGCACAAAGGGACGATAAAGTCCTCACTCATGGTACTGATCCGAGCGATAGCCTGAATCCACTAACGTTACCGACCTAAGGGCGAGAAACACAAGAATAACCACCACCAAGAGCGCCACTAAACCCGCCTCGAGCCACATGGAAGACACGCTGACAAAACTAAAAACAGCACTCAAGGCAACATTAAAGCTCACCAGCGCTAAAAAAATTATAAACCGCCGTCGCCAACTGCGGTTCGTCGCTGGCAATAGATAAAAGGTGCCACACGCAGGGCAACCATAGGCCTTAGCCGGGTCTCGGTAGTCGTCGCAGAGTTGATTACGAGCAGTGATTTTAAACTCGCAGCTAAGGCACTTATTGGCCATGGTCGGCCTTCGCGGTCATACTAAACCCTTGACGCTGCGGTAAACCATCAGTGATTTGGTAATAGTCGGCCTTTTCTTCTACGTAAATGTGCTCCACAAGCTCTAAACCGCTAGATTGGTCCAAGCTGCCAGCAAAAATAGAAATACTCGGTAAATCGGCCTTATCCCAAAACAAGTTGCCACCACACTGTTGGCAGAAACCACGGCGAATGCCCTGCGAAGAAGAAAACCATTTAAGCCCCTGTTCTTCTAGCAACTCAAAGTCTTGTCGTTGAGCGGAGGTCGCAGCAACATGATGGCCACTGGCCTTTTGGCATTGGCCACAATGGCATGCCACTACTGGGCGTAATGGACCCGTTACTTGATATTTAACCGCGCCGCATAAGCAGCTACCTGTTGCACAATTAGTCATGACCATTAACTCCTGGATAAATCACTGGAAACCAATCTTCGCGCATGGCTTCACCATTATTCTGTACTAACCCATCAAACGGCGGTGACGTTGGGCCACCACGGTCTACATAACGCACGTCATCGCCCATAAAACGGGTAGAGAAGGCACGCCTGCGGCTAGTCAATGCGTTACCCGGTGCGCCATGTACGGTTTTAAAGTTAAACAAGACGCAATCGCCTAGCTCTAACTCTGGCACTAAAATTGTTTGGCTTTCATCAATGGTGGGCATGTCCATGTAATCGGCATCGTTGTTGTACCACGGTTGGTTGCTAGACCAGCGTGTAGGTCGCACTAACTTGGGCCAGCGATGGGAGCCTAATACCACCTGTAATGTGTTGGCTTGAGTCACCGGATCTAAGGGGATCCAGTAACTTGCAGTTTGCTCACCGTTAACACAATAGTAAGGCATGTCTTGATGCCAGGGTGTTGGTTTTGCGGTACCGGGCTCTTTCACCAATATGTGTTCGTGGAACACTTGAATTTGTGTAGAGCGCGTGGCCTCAGCAGCAATTTCGGCCGCCGGCGACTCATAAATCCACCGTTTAAATTCATCGATCCGCTGCCAGTTGCAATAGTCTTCAAAAAAACGTCCTGCGTCTCCTGTAGCCACATTCTCTCGGCCATGCTCACTGGGCTGCATCAGTACTTTATCAAAACCTTCGCGCAAGCATTCAATCCAGTCTTTAAATATGCCTTTGATAACTATGGCACCGTCGCGTTCATAGTCTTCAATTTGAGATTCACTTAAATACATAGTTAATCACTTAATTTTTATGGGGATTACAGTCTACAAGCGCCGTCAGCAAAGCCTTCAATTGAGGCCGGACTTGTGCGCATTTGTTGTCATCTAGCGCATAATCTGCACCATCTTGCATATAAGTGGCTTGTGACAATTCCAACTGAAAAGCATGGGTCTGCTGTTCTGGTTGACCATGGCTGCGGGTAATATAGCCGCCTTTAAAGCGGCCATTACTCACCTGCGTATAGCCCCTATTGATCAGCGATTGCTCTGCCGCTGCCAGCAATTCCGGCGCACATGCCACGCCATCATTAGTGCCTAAGTTGAAATCAGGCAAAGTGCCGTCAAAAAACATCGGCACTTGAGCACGAATCGAATGGGCATCAAACAAAATGGCATAACCAAAACGCTGTTTCAAACGTTCTAATTCGCGGCTCAATTGCTGATGATAAGGCTGCCAGATGTGTTCGATACACGCCTGTTGATGCTGCATAGTCACCCGAGCGCCGTCCTTAAACATGGCACGTTCGCTAAATAAAATATCGGGGAACAGGCCAGTGGTTTTAGTTGCGTATAACGGTTTGTCGTCTTTAGGGCGGTTAAGGTCAATCACATAACGTGAATAGTTGGCCTTCAATACGCCGACCTTTAGTTCGGACAAAAAGTCGTACACTTCTGGAATGTACCAATCCGTATCGGGCAACGACAGCGCTTCTGGTGTTAAGCAATCGGTCACGGCTTGGGTTAACCGCAAGCCAGAATGGGGCATGCTCACCAACACGGGCGTATCGCCCTGCACAAAATTAAATGGTTTGGAAATGCTCATAGTGAAAACCCGGATACTTGTATGGCTACGCTAGTCCAAATGGTTAACCCTACCAAGCTGGCTAAGGTTTGCAAGGTAATAATGTCGGCCATGAGCTTGGCATTACCGCCCATCTGCTGCACAAACGGATAGGCTGAAACGGCTGTAGGCAACGCCCCAAACACCACTAAACATACGGTCACCAAAGGCGGTAAGTTAAGCCATACGGCACCCGCTAATAAAGTCGCAGGGAAAACAATCAACTTACCCATTAAGGCCGCACTTAGCGCTGGCCAATTGCCTTTTAAGGCTCGCACCTTAAGGCTCGCACCAACGCTGAGCAGCAACAAGGGCAGCGCCGCTCGGCTGACCAAATCCATGGATTGATCGAGTATAGTCGGCATAGAAAAGCCGGTAAAATTAATCAACAAACCTATTGCTACGGCAATCAGCATGGGGTTGCGTAGCAACTCTTTCATGATTAATTCGGCGGCCGTTTGAGTGTGTTGTTTACGTACTAGCAAGGTCATGGAAAACACGGAAATTAAGTTCGTGGGCGGCACCAATACGGCAATAATAAGGGCCCCCAGGGCTTGACCCGACAGCCCAAAAATGTCGAACAGTACCGCTAAACCAATAAAGCCATTATGGCGTATGCCGCCCTGGACCATGGATGAGGTGGATTGGCCGTCTAGGCCTAACCATCGTGACACCAGCAAACTATAAATCAGCACTACCAACAAACCGACCATCAGTATGGCAAGCAAGGGTAAAAATAACGTGGCATCAATAGTGGCGTTAGCTAAGGTGCGTACTATCAATATAGGAAACAAAATCCAATACGACAGTTTGGATACACTTTGCCAAAAACTGGTGTCTATTAGGAGTTTTTTAGACAGGCCGTAGCCCAACAACATCACCAATAGTATGGCGCTGACGGTAGAAAGAATCATGTCCATTAAAAATGCCAGTATGACTAAGGAAAGGCCGTATCATACCAGCATTGGATCCAGTTAAAGAAGAGGTTCTATTTAACCAACGACAACTAGCTTGGCCGGCTCGTCGACATTTCTGTTCAGGCCAGATAGGCCGTCCATATCTAGAATAGTGACTTCTTTTCCTGCAACCTTAATCACACCACGTTGTTGTAATTTGGTTAAAGTGCGACTCACCGTTTCGACCGCTAAACCTAAGTAGTTGCCGATATCTACACGCGACATGGTTAAGCGGAACTGGGTTGCTGAAAACCCTAAGCGCTTGAAGCGGAGAGAAAGTCGAATTAAAAAATTACCTAATTTTTCTTCAGCGGAGGTTTTCGCCAATACCAACATCATATTTTGTTCGTCTGCGATTTCTTGGCTCATTTGACGCATTAACTGACGCCTTAGCTCTGGTAATAATGCGGATAATTCGTCTAATTTAACAAACGGAATTTCACACAAGCTCACCGTCTCTAACGCAATCGCGGTACCGGCATAAACATTTTCGTGTAAGCCGTTAAGGCCCAGTAATTCTCCAGGGAAATAAAAACCGGTAATTTGCTCTTCGCCAAGGGCGTTAACCACAGTGGTTTTTACCATACCCGCTCGCACTGCATAAATGGAGGTAAAAGCATCACCCTGGCGGAAGATAGACTCTCCGCGTCGGTAGGGCGCGCTCTTTTTAATGATGCCATCCAATTGAGTCATTTCAGGTTGTGTCAGCGCTAAAGGCAAACACATACTGGATAAACCACAATTACCACAGGACTGAATACTCATGGGCGCATTCATAGCACTTCTCCATAAAAATAAACTGGCGTTATCTCATCCATTGGGATAACTCAATTTCTTATATGAGCTTATGCTAACAAGAGTGCCGAGTCTAACTATTGATCTGGATCAATGTTCGACTTGATCTCCATCAAAAATACGTTATCCCAACTGTTTGAGCCGTTCGTCGTGTTTATTGAGCAGCTCGCCTACACCCCAGTTAGTCTCCTTTTGTACGCGCATGATGCCAATCAGGTTTTTATCACGAATACGCTCTAACTCACGAATAGAATGATGCCCCGATTGCGCATCCGACTGCTGCGCAATAGTAGCAACAAGCTCATCCGTTAACTCAGGCACGTCCATAAGCTTGGTCCACGGCCACTCTAAACAAGGCCCAAATTGAGCAATAAAGTGGGCCATACCAGCTTCACCACCGGCTATGCGGTAGGTTTCAAATAAACCCATTTGCGCCCAACGCAAACCAAAACCATAACGAATGGCATCGTCTATTTCTGTGGTGGTGGCAATGCCATCTTTAATCAACCACAAACCTTCACGCCACACCGCTTCTAAAAAACGATCGGCAATATGTGCATCAATTTCTTTACGCACATGTAGCGGTTTCATACCCACGCCGGTTAACACATCTTTGGCCTGCGCAATAATATCTGCATCATTCACAGGGCTAGGCACTAGCTCTACCAAAGGCAACAAATACACAGGATTAAACGGATGCGCCACCATTATTTGCGCTGGGCGCAAGGCATTTTCTTGTAACTGAGACGGCTTAAAGCCTGAGGTTGAAGAACCAATAATGGCAGCTTCTGGACAAGCAGCTTGCACCTGTGCAAATACCGCGTGTTTAATGTCCAGCCGTTCGGGCACACTTTCTTGAATCCAATCAGCATTAGCCACGGCCGCTTCTAAGGTGTCACAAAAGGTAAGCCGGCCTTCGGCTGGCATAGGCACATCAGACAATTGAGGTAACGAGGCTCGGGCATTTTCTAATACCGCATCCAATTTGCGCTGCGCATCGGCTGCTGGGTCATATACGTTAACGTCCCAGCCGTGTAACAAAAAGCGTGCTACCCAACCGCCACCAATAACACCGCCGCCGATACAGGCTGCTGTTTTATTCATGTCTTTTTCATTCATTGTAAAGGCGCTCGTTTTTCAACTTGAATGAGTTCACGTACTTGGGCCGGTGTCATCAAGGTGGAGCCCATATTGGTGGCGATGGTGGCTGCCTTTTCCACCAACTGAGCGTTAGTTGCTAACACGCCCTTTTCTAACCATAGGTTATCTTCCAATCCAACCCGAATGTTGCCACCCGCCAACACCGCAGCCGCCACATAATTCATTTCGTTACGACCGATGGAAAAAGCCGACATAATCCAGTCTTTAGGTACGTTATTAACCATGGCCATAAAGGTATTGAGGTCATCTGGTGCTCCCCAAGGGATCCCCATACATAGCTGCACCATTACTGGGTCAGTAATTAAACCTTCGCTCACGAGTTGCTTGGCGAGCCATAAATGGCCCGTATCAAAGGCTTCGATTTCGATGCGCGCACCCATGGCCGTCATTTTTTCGGCCATGGCACGTAACATACCTGGGGTATTGGTCATCACGTAATCGGCTTCAGCAAAGTTCATAGTGCCGCAGTCTAAAGTGCAGATTTCTGGCTGGCACTGGCGCACATGTTCAACGCGCTCACTGGCCCCTACCATATCAGTACCCGCCTCTTGTAGTGGCAATGGGTTTTCGGCATCTCCAAATACCATGTCGCCGCCCATACCGGCCGTGAGGTTTAATACCACGTCTACTTCTGCAGCACGGATGCGCTCCGTGAGTTCCTTATAAAGCTCTAAACGACGGCTCGGGGTGCCTGTTTCTGGGTCACGCACATGGCAATGCACCACGGCTGCGCCCGCCTTCGCGGCATCAATCGCACTGTTGGCAATTTGCTCGGGACTGCGAGGCACATGGGGAGAACGATCTTGCGAACCACCGGATCCGGTGACTGCACAGGTGATAAATACGTTTTGGCTAGCTTGTAGTGGCATCACTAAGCTCCTTAATTAGTTAACATCAATGACATGGCGCAATGATGGCACTGCGCCTAAGGGTTTTATTGATGTTTTTAGAGCAATATTTAACCAATACCGAACATAACCGGCTTTGTGGTGATTTTCGGTAGTACAAGTTCTGGGCTAGTTGGCGGTTTTATCCTTGGCCTAGGCCGCAAAATTCAGTCAATCCATTACATCGGGGCACGGATCAACGGGGTAAGCTATGGAGTCTGACCCCTTTGATTTACTTTAATTTGTGATCAACTAGAGCCTAGCGCATATTTAACCCACATCTTTGAGCGCCTGCCCAACGCCGACACAGAGGATAAGCTTGTCGCACTCTTGCCTTGGAATGTCCGGTTAAATTAATTCAATGTGGGGTTTATATGACACTCACAAGGTGATCTAGCGTCTTCAGACGAGCTGTTATTGTCTTTGCACGACCCTAGCCAATTGTTATCTGGCGCCTCGGTTGGCATCCAAATACTAGACAAGCTTAATGCCCAAGAACGGTTAGTTAATGAGCGACTTGCAGGCTTGGTGGCCATCAACACCACCCAAAATGAAGAGGTCAGCGCTAAGCTAGCAAGCCTTACCTTAGAACGTCGTTCTTTAGACACGCAAGCGCAAATAACTCAGCAACGCATAAGCTGGCGCAAGACCAAGTGGCTCGTATGGACGCTTTGGCACAGGCCAATGTGGCTGCTCGCGTTAAGGTGGATGAGATTGGTGTTGTGGAAATTTAGCGAGGTGGTTCAAGCACCACATCACTAACTACTTAGGGCGCTTGGCAGGGATACGCAAACTTTTGAGAGAACGTTTGATGGTTTTGAGGTGCGCCTTGGCTTCTTCACCCAGTTGCATAGTTACGCCGACGGCAAGTACATCGATCACCACCATTTGGGTGATGCGTGACGACATAAGGGTATTGAGCTCTTTGTCTTCATCCAAATCAATGTATAACGGGATCTGCACTTGTTGCGCCAGGGGGGTATTGCTGGGGCACAATGCAATCACGGTAGCGCCGGCATCCATAGCCAATTGTGTGGTGTGTAACAAGTCTTTGGTGCGGCCCGTTTGCGAGATCGCAATCACCACATCGCCAGGCTGTAGCGTGACGGCAGCCATGGTTTGTAGGTGGGGATCTGAATAGGCTGCTGCAGACATGTTAAGGCGGAAAAATTTATGCTGGGCGTCACTACAAATGGGCGCCGAGGCACCAAAGCCATAACAATCTACGCGCCTGGTTTGCGCTAAGGCAACAATCGCTTTCTCTAGATTAGCGGCATCTAAATCGGACTTCACCCGCATGAGGTTACCCATGGTGGAGTCAAATATTTTTTCTTTAAACTCTTCGACCGAATCACGGCTGTCTAAACGAAACTGTTCGTAGGAGGTATTGGATGCCACAAACTGGGCCAGGGTAAGCTTAAAGCCTTGGAATCCATCAAATCCAATAGCCCGACAAAATCGCACCACCGTGGGCTCGCTCACACCTGCAGCGGCCGCCAAATCGACAATGCGCATTTGTACAACCTTAGCCCGGTGTTCCAATACGTAATCGGCCACTTTGCGTTCAGACTTGCGCAACTGTTCATGGGTTTGTTGTATGGCTTTGAACAGATTTTGATTAATTTTAGGCATTCACTTCGCAGCAGCAGTGGGGTAGTTGTTTTTATTCTACCCCATCCACTTAATCACTAGCTACTAGAGACTTAACTGCGACCCATTAATGGTTAAAATTGCAAAGATACGTCCTTATGACTCGACAGACATGCCGACACCGTAGTCGCTAAATCATGGCTTATACGTTCCTGCAAGCGTAAACCAATAGAGCGACTAATCGCTGCATCATAAGTGGCCAAAGCAGGTGCTAATTCTAATGCAGCGGTTTGTCGCCATTGGATTTCGTCATTGAGAAGTGCCATTGCCTGCACATGGTAGGCCGCGGCTTTTTCGGGATTGTACTTACTGCCCTTAAGGGCTCGTCGTGCCTTAGACAATTTAGATTTAACAGCACTCACACCGGCAAAATAGCCCAACTGCCTTTCTTGCAGTTTAATAGCTGCCATCGCAGTTTTTGCATCCATGGTGTCTATGGCGTCCCCTAATACGGCGACTGCACCCACCATTGCAGCCAACTCTGGCGCTTGTTGTATCCATAGGCGTAACTGCACAATACCATCGTAGGCTTCATCAACATTACGTCGATATTGATTTCGAGCTTGTTTCTCAGCTTTGTTCAGTGTCTCGAAAATAGGCCGTTGGCTAGACCACTCCGATGGAATACTCGCCGTTAAACGCTGGTTTAATGCTGCCAAATCTACAATACGTTGCTTCAATTGGGCCCGGCGATCATCATTGAGGGCAATGTCATCCAAACGCCTAAGCTGCAGTGTTTCATCTTCGCTCAAACGGTTATTGCGGCGTACATGGGCCTGAATTTCTCTTACTTGCCTGTGCAGTGGCGCATAACTGACTTCAAACTCAGTTAACTGAGCCTTAGCCTGATGGATGCCATTGACCTTCTCAAACGTTTGCCGCGCTTTGCTGAGGCTGTCTTGCAACAAGTCGGTACTGGCGCTGGATAAATAGCTCACATCCACAGAGGCCATGGTATCAATAGCCGCCATTAAACTGGCTTCTTGCGTGCCATACAAGGTTAACACTTGCTCCTCTAAGCACGGCTGAATACGTGGATTCATAGGTGGTGGAGCTGAATCCGATGTTAGATACGTACGGTTGGGTAGGTAATTCACCAAACTGGGGAAGAAGCCGGTAATCACCAAAGCCAAAATTTGTAACCCAATAAACGGCACTACGCCTTTATAAATAGACAGGGTTTTAACGGCTTTATCTGCCACCCCTCGTAAATAGAAGAGGGCAAAACCAAAGGGCGGCGTCAGGAACGAGGTTTGTATATTCAAACCGATCATTACACCTAACCATACGGCCGTGATATTGGCACTGGGGTCGGCCATTAAGATAGGTGCAACAATGGGTACAACCACTACAGCAATTTCAATAAAGTCTAAGAAAAAGCCTAAAATAAAGATGACGGTCATGACCACAAAGAACTGCATCCAAAAACCACCCGGCAAGCCGGTAAGCATGTCTTTGACTAATTCTTCACCACCAAAAGCACGAAACGCCGAGGTCAGCATGGCCGCGCCAATGAGAATGATAAATACCATGGAGGTGGTCTTAGCGGTTTCACCCATGACTTCATGGAGGATGGTGCCGTTTTTGAATCCCCGCCAGCCACTCCAGCACAGGGCCACCAGTAACGCCGTCACAGCCACTAGACCAAGAGTCACGCCTAGGCGGTCCTCATCGCTGCGCATATTTTTAATATTGAGGTCAAAATTAGCTACAATGAAGCCTAAGATAATGATGGCCACAATGGCAATAAAAGCCGGCCAATACCGCCTTTCATCACGGTGATGTAAGCGATAGCCCGCCATCAACATGGCCCCCACAGCCCCCACAGCGCCAGCTTGGTTAACCGTGGCAACGCCCATGAGTATAGACCCTAAGACCACAAAAATAAGCGTTAGAGGTGGCAATAGACTCATTAGCACTTTGGCTAAAAACTGGCGATCGTAGGCGCCAGAATAACCAATAGGTGGCGCACTTTTTGGCGTTACAAGGGCAGTAATTAAAATATATAACAAATATAAAGCCACTAACAATATGCCGGGAATAAAAGCACCCATAAACATATCACCCGCGCTGGCCGAAGTGATGTCCAATACCGATGGCATGGAAAATTCACCCGTAATTTCGCGATAGGCAGCCTTACGCATGGCACTGGCTTGATCGGCAGCGTTACTTAGCTGGTCTGCTAAGATGATTAACACAATGGAGGGCGGGATGATTTGACCTAAGGTACCGGATGCACAAATAGTGCCGGTGGCCAAGGAATGGGAGTATTTATTACGCAACATGGCGGGTAGGGAGATCATACCCATGGCAATAACTGTGGCGCCCACTATGCCGGTTGTAGCCGCCAATAAGGCGCCCACCAATACCACAGAAATGCCCAAACCACCCGGTACGGGGCCAAAAAGCTGGGCCATAGTCACTAGCAAGTCTTCTGCTACTTTGGAACGTTGCAACATAATGCCCATAAAAATGAACAATGGAATGGCAATTAGCGTGTCGCGCTCCACGTTCCAGTATAGACTTCTAAAGTTGGTGACACCAGCACTGAGCCATTGCACAGGGCCGCCCTCATGGAAATAAGCATCTGGGTTATCGGCAAACACCCAACCGGCTAAGGCGGCTAAACCAATGGCGATTATGGACGATCCAGGCAAAGAAAATGCCACCGGAAAACCGGACAAAAGCGCTATGATCATGAGCAGGACTAAAATCCCTAAAAACAAAAGTTCCATAACGCAGTGTCCTAATCGCTAGTCGCTGTTTCGCCACGTAACACACCAAAGTGCTTGAGCAAATAACTTGAAAATTGAATAATCATAGAAAAAGCAAAGATGGCTAAGAAGCCCACCATAATATACTTCACATACATGCCATAGCCACTTTGAGACACTTCTACACTGAGCAGCGGGCTATTAATACTGCTGGTTTTATCCCACATACCTAGCGTGAGAATGGTAAAACAAAGGGGTAATCCGAGTAAACTTACGCCCAATACGTTCACCCAAGACTGCGTGCGCGGCTTAAAATGGGTGTAGGCCACATCCACTCGAATATGTCCTTCAATGAGTAAGGTGTGGGCCGACGCAAACAAGAACAAAGCCGCGTACCAAAAACGCACTAGGTCGCCCATAAAGGCCTGTTCGTAGGAAAACACAAAACGGGTAATTACAATTAAAAATTCAGCTACGACCACCATCAATGTGAGCCAAATAAAACCTAACCCGCGACTACGCAGGGCGATAAAACAAGCCAGCAGCATCAGGGGTAAGTGAACATAGGTGCCACGAAACTGCGGCTTACCCAATTCAGTGGTAAGTTCGCTCCCTACTATGGGAGATAGTAGCGATTCAATACGCAAGAAGGACACCAACATATCAGCCATGCCAACTAATAACACCATCCAAAAGGCCGCTTTTATGCTGATGGCAGCCCAATGGGAGACTCGCTCGGCAAGCATTTGATAGCTTTGTCCCCGCAACCCAAACACATGTATTGCCGCCAATAAAGGCGCAACGGCATAACTCAATACCTGCAGCCAACCCAAACCTGTGGATGATTTTCCCGCAAGGGTGTTCACTGCTCCTGGCCATAACGCCCAGAAGTTTAAAAAATTATTCAGCACAAAAATAACAGTGGCGTAGACCACAGTAAAAGCAAGACTACGCAGCAGTAGGTCCTTCTTTAGAAAAGCGCTAGAAGATTGTTGCATGCTTAAAACCAAGACATAAGTACATAAACAGAAAAACCCACCCACAACAAAGTTGTGGGTGGGTGTAGGACGAGCAACAAAAATTAACCGCCTAAGGCGCGGTTACGTTGTTGCATATAGGCTTGGTCAGAAATTTCTGCCCAGGCGCCGATATCGGCACGTGCAGTAGCAAAGCTCTTATGAATACGCGAAGCCAAGTCACTATGGGCTTGTACTTCGGCAAACACTTCTTCAGAAGCTTCAGCAAAGCTATCGTAAATGTCATCATTGAACTGGCGCAACTTAACACCTTGGTCATTGACTAAACGCTTAAGTGCCGCACCGTTTTTGGCATTGTACTCGGCCATCATAACGTCGTTTTCCATGGACGAAGCCGCTTCGATCATCACTTGATCTGACTTACTTAAGCCGTCCCACCAAGTTTTGTTCATGCCACAAGCCAACATAGCACCAGGCTCATGCATACCTGGGTAATAGTAGTACTTGGCCGCTTCGTAGAACTTCATTAGCTCATCATTCCATGGTCCCACCCACTCAGTGGCATCAATGGCTCCAGAAATAAGGTTTTCATAAATCTGGCCGCCGGGTAATGATACAGGCGAACCGCCTAGCTTAGCCAATACGTCACCGCCAAGGCCTGGCATACGCATTTTTAAACCTTTAAGGTCATCTACGCTGTTGATTTCCTTACGGAACCAACCACCCATTTGCACACCGGTGTTACCACACATAAGGCCTTTTAAGCCGTAATCTGCGCCTAGCTCATCCCACAGTTCTTGGCCACCACCAAAACGGATCCAAGCGTTCATTTCGGTATAGGTTAAACCAAAGGGTACGGCGGTAAAGTAAGCCCAACCTGGGTGCTTACCTTTCCAGTAGTATTCAGCAGAATGGTACATTTGGGCATTACCAGAGGCGACTTCGTCAAATGAGTCAAAGGCCTTAACACGCTCGTTGGCTGCGTAGTAACTCACTTGTATGCGGCCGTCACTCATATCAATTAAACGCTGAGCAAAACGCTGGGCGCCTGTACCTAAACCCGGGAAATCTCGACCCCAAGTCGACACCATGGCAATTTCTACGCGTTCCTTAGCAATGGCAGGTGCGGCAATGGTAGACGCAGCGGCTGCGCCACCTAAACCCACCAAACCTTTCTTTAATATTTCTCTTCTTTCCATTTCCTTGTACTTCTGTATTGTTTTTATTGAGTTTAACCATGTCAAACTAGTGTAGGACTAACGATGTTATTTACCTCAGCTGTGGTTACAATAGACTCATTGCAGCCAACCATTTGCCATAGCTCAAATAAAACTACTCCCTTAGTAGTACGCTGGCAACAAGACAAATGCAAAATGGTCAGATCAGTTTAGTATTTCAACAACAAGTTATTTTCCATCAATTGCTGAGCCACACTTGATGCCAACTATACGGACACACAAATGGATGTTTCTCGCCTCTTAGATGAACTCAACGGCTCACAACGTGAAGCCGTGGCAGCACCACAGGAAAACTTGCTAATTTTAGCCGGTGCCGGTAGTGGCAAAACACGGGTGTTAGTGCACCGCATTGCCTGGCTCATTGAAGCCGAGAATATATCGCCTTGGTCCATCATGGCCGTGACCTTTACCAACAAGGCGGCACGGGAAATGCGCATCCGAATTGAAAGCCTGATGGGTTTAGATACGCAACAATTGTGGGTAGGCACCTTTCACAGCTTGGCCCACCGTTTACTACGCCGCCATTGGCAAGAGGCGGGCTTACAAAAAGAATTTCAAATACTCGACAGTGACGACCAATTAAGCATCCTTAAGCGCCTATGCAAGCAGATGCAACTAGAAGAAAGCCGTTGGCCCGTACGTCAATTCCAACACTTTATTAATGGCTGTAAAGACGAAGGAAAGCGTCCTCAACACATTGAAACTCATGGTGATTTTCAGCTAGATACGCAAGTAAAGGTGTACGCTGCCTACCACCAAGCCTGTGAACGCGCAGGCCTGGTGGACTTTGGCGAACTGTTGTTACGCTGCCATGAACTATGGCTTAATAATTCAGCTTTGCTGGCCCATTATCAAGGCCGCTTTAAACACCTATTGGTAGACGAGTTTCAAGACACCAACACCATCCAATACGCTTGGCTACGTGTGTTATCAGGCAATGCTGCCAAAGTCATGGCCGTGGGTGACGATGACCAATCCATTTACGGTTGGCGGGGTGCAAAAATAGAAAACATTCAACACTTTGAACGCGATTTTGGTAATGCTATTACCGTAAAGCTAGAGCAAAACTACCGTTCCACAGGCACCATACTTAAAGCCGCAAACGGCCTTATTGCTAACAACAGCGGTCGCTTAGGTAAGAACTTGTGGACCGATGGTAACGATGGCGAGGCTATTTCTCTGTATGCTGCGTTTAACGAAATGGATGAAGCCCGGTTTATTGTTGACCAAATTGATCAATGGCAAAAAGGCGGCGGTTTACGGGCGGAATGTGCCATTCTTTACCGCTCTAACGCACAGTCGCGGGTATTGGAAGAAGCCCTGATTCGCGCCAACATGCCGTACCGCATTTACGGTGGCCAACGCTTCTATGACCGTTTGGAAATTCGTAATGCGTTAGCTTATCTGCGCCTTATCAAAAACCGTAACGATGACGCCGCTATGGAGCGGGTTTTCAACGTCCCTACACGTGGTGTGGGTGCCGCTACGGTGGATAAAATCCGCTTTCATGCCCGTGCAGAAGGTTGTTCAATGTGGGACAGCGCTCAACAAATCGTAGACCACAACACGCTACCCACCCGCGCCCACAATGCGGTACAAAGTTTTGTTGGCCTTATTGACCGGCTCGACGAAGAAAGCGCGGAGGCCTTGTTACACGACATGGTGGATCACGTTATCAAGCAGTCGGGGTTGATCCAACATCACCTTAAAGAAAAGGGTGAAAAAGCCCAAACTCGCATTGATAACCTCAATGAGTTAGTGAGCGCCGCTAAAGGATTTGCCAGCACATGGAACCCAGCACAAGAGTCTGATGACCCTGACTCTGACCTAGACCCAGTAGCCACCACACCGCTAGCAGCCATGTTAGACCAAGCTGCACTGGATGCAGGCGAACAACAAGCCGACGAGTCTGAAGATAGCGTACAACTAATGACCCTTCACTCAGCCAAAGGCCTTGAGTTTCCAGTGGTATTTTTAGGTGGCGTAGAAGAAGGCTTATTCCCCCACAAAATGTCCCTAGAAGAAGGCGATCGCTTAGAAGAAGAGCGCCGCTTGTGTTACGTGGGCATTACCCGCGCCATGCAGCGTCTATTTATCACTTACGCCGAAAGCCGACGCTTACACGGCCAAGATACCTTTAATCGTCCGTCACGCTTTATTGGGGAAGTGCCAGAGGGCCTGATGAACGAGGTACGCCTTAAATCCACTATCAGTCGTCCAGTTACCGCACGGCCTACACCCAAACGACAATACGACCGTTGGGGACGTCACCAAGAGCTCGAAACACCGGTCATCGCGCTGGGCCAAAACGTCAGGCACCCGTTGTTTGGCATGGGCGTGGTGGTGAATGCCGAAGGCCAAGGCCCGCAAGCCCGAGTCCAAGTGAACTTTGAGGACGAAGGCAGCAAGTGGTTAGTACTGGCCTATGCCAAGCTGGAGATCCTCTAGTCATGACGGCCATAAATAGCCCCACTTTTGATACCACATACACCCAGTTACCAGAGCACTTTTATAGCTTTGCCGAACCTACATCGGTACCGCAGGCAACGCCATTTGCACTTAACTTGGCGTTGGCCAACGAGTTGGGCATCGATACGGCTTGGTTAAGCTCCGACGCGGCTGCCCAAGCCTTAGTAGGTAATACGCTTCTAGCAGACTCAAAACCTTTAGCTCAAGCCTATGCTGGCCATCAATTTGGTTCCTACAATCCACAACTCGGTGATGGCCGCGCCCACCTATTGGGCGAGATTGTGGCGCCAAATGGCGAGCGTTTCGACTTACAGCTAAAAGGCTCCGGCCCCACGCCCTATTCGCGCCGTGGTGATGGCCGCTCCCCTTTAGGCCCCGTGCTTCGGGAATACCTCATAAGCGAAGCCATGGCGGCCCTCAACGTGCCCACCACCCGTAGCCTTGCCGCTATTGCCACCGGCCAAAAAATACTGCGCAAAGGGGCCGAACCTGGCGCTGTGTTAACCCGCATTGCGCCTAGCCACATCCGTATAGGTACCTTTGAATATTTTGCGATGCAAGGCGACCAAGCGGCAGTTAAACAACTCGCAGACTATTGTTTGCAGCGTCACTTCCCCAACTTAGCCCAAACTGAACAGCCTTATTTAGCCTTGCTCAATGAAGTGATTAAACGCCAAGCAAAACTGATTGCACAGTGGCAAGGTTTTGGTTTTATTCATGGCGTGATGAACACCGACAACATGCTTATTTGTGGAGCTACGGTAGATTACGGCCCCTGTGCCTTTATGGATCAATTCGATCCAGATAAAGTGTTTAGTGCCATCGACCGTCAAGGCCGTTATCGCTACAACCAACAGGCTGGCATTGGCCAATGGAACCTTGTGCGTCTGGCTCAGGCTTTATTACCATTGCTACACCCCAATGGTGAACAAGCCTTAGCGTGTGCCCAGCAGGCGCTCGACGCATACGTTCAACATTATGGTAGCGCTTATCAGCGGGTAATGAGTAACAAGCTAGGGCTGAGTGCGCCGCAAGCCGAAGGCCAAGCTTTAACCGAACAGTTATTGGCCATCATGGCTGAGCATGAATTAGATTTCACCCAGTGTTTTCGGTATCTAGTTGACCAAGTTGCTACCGACCCCACGCACCAAATCATCGGCAACATTTTTGCCGCCCCAGATGAGCTGATTTTGTGGCAGAAGCAATGGCAACAACGCTTAGCCGATGATGCCCAAGAGCCCGAACAACGCTATCAACAAATGAATAACGCCAACCCAGCATTTATCGCCCGTAATCACCAAGTTGAAGTGGCCATCAGAGCGGCCGAAGACCAGCAAAATTTTGCACCCTTTGAAGCCCTACTTAACGTTGTGCAGTCGCCTTGGGCATATCAGCCGCGGCTAAGGTCGTATGCGTTAGCGCCCACCGCAGCACAAACCGTAAAAAATACATTTTGCGGCACTTAATGCAATTAAAGAGGCTCTCCTGTGAATACACTGCACTTACTTCTACCCCCCTTGCTACTTGTGGGGCTTACCCTCGTGGTCATGGTCATGCTGGCGTTAAAAAAACGCACAGTGGCAAAACAAGGCCTATTGCCCAGGGGGTTTTTTAAACTTAATAACGGCGCCAAAATACCCGCAGAAATGGCCCAACTGAGCAACAACTACGATAACTTATTGGCCTTGCCCATGTTATTTTATGCGCTGATTGGGTTGGTGTATGCCGCCGACTTATTTCAGCCTGCGTATGTGGTGTTGGCGTGGGTATACGTGGCTTGCCGTTATCTACACAGCTATGTACACATCACCAGCAACCGAGTGAAATGGCGCTACCGCACCTTTATGTGGAGTTTTGTTACCTTAGCCTGCATGTGGTTGTTAATGTTGGGTCAGGTGGTGTCGGCTATTGTAGTTTAAACCTCCAGCATAAAGGTTACCGGCCCGTCGTTGGTTAGGCTAACCTGCATGTCGGCGCCAAACTGCCCCGTGGCAACTGTGACTTTGGCGTTTGCTTGAGCTACAAAGTAGTCATAAAGCTGCTTACCAAGGGCTGGCGGGGCCGCGCTAGAAAACCCAGGCCGCAAGCCTTTTTTGGTGTCAGCTGCCAGAGTGAACTGGCTGACGATCAATATACTGCCACCCGCTTGCTGAACATTGTTGTTCATCTTGCCGTCGTCATCACCAAAAAAGCGATAATGCAGCACTTTGTGTAACAACTGATCAGCTTTAGCTTGGTCGTCGCCCTTATCAACACCTAACAGCAGCATGATGCCGTGTTCAATTTGGCCAATACACTGGCCATCAACCTCTACACGGGCGTGAGTCACTCGTTGTAATAATGCTTTCATAAAATAATACTTCGTTAGGCGTACTTGAGCGCAAATTCGCGGGTAGCTTTCACCAAGTTGTCGATAATACCGGACTCTTGCTGCGAATGCCCAGCGTCACGCACGATATGTAACTGGCTTTCTGGCCACAGGTCGTACACTTCAAAAGCCTGCTCGGCAGGGCAAATCATGTCGTACCGGCCATGTACGATAATACCCGGTATGTGGCTAATTTTATGCATGTTGTTTAACAGCTGGTTAGGCTCAAAAAAACAGTCATTAACAAAATAATGGCACTCAATGCGAGCCAATACTAAGTCGAAATGGGCGCCGTCATAGTCACCACCGCTGGTTTGCGCCGGTTGCAAGGTGGCGATACTGTCTTCCCAGCCCGCCCAGGCTTTAGCTGCAGCCATGCGTTTTAATTCATCAGGCCCTGTAAGCAACTGATAATAGGTATTGACCATTTGCCCTTCAGATTCAGCATTAGTGTGTGCCAAGGGCCTTTGAAAACCGGCCCAATTGTCAATAAACATACGACTAGCGCCACCGGCTTCGTAGATCCAATCCACGTCTTTTTGTCGACCTAAAAAAATGCCCCTCAATATAAGACCCAACACCTGTTGCGGGTGTGCTTGAGCGTAAGCTAACGCCAACGTCGTACCCCATGAACCACCAAACAATAGCCACTGTGAGATATCAAGCTCTGAACGCAACTTCTCAAAGTCGCCAATTAAATGCTGCGTGGTATTGGCTTCCAAACTGGCGTGAGGCAAGGAACGCCCAGCACCACGCTGGTCCATTAAAATTATATGGTAGTTGGTTGGGTCAAAAAAGCGCCTTGATGACGGCCCACAACCTCCACCCGGCCCACCGTGAATCACGACCACCGGAATACCTTGTGGATTGCCGCACAGCTCTACATACAAACTGTGGCCATGATCTACCGGTAGATAAAATTCACGGTAGGGTTTGAGTTCTGGATAAAGTTGTTGCATGGTGTCGACTCAATAAAAAAACAGCTTGATGAACAATGATTTAATATCGTAACACCGAAGCGCCACCAACCAAAGCCGATTGTGTAGTAGCCATATTACATGAGCTAAGTCGCCAAACCCTTTGTATGCGGTCATATTTCCTATAATTCTTGGCGACGTGACGACATTAAATACGCCCTGGCCGCTCCTAATACATTAGCTCCTTCACAAACGTATTATTCTGTACCATATAAGCCTACAATGGTGGGTAATGAGTGGTGCTGCTTGGCGAACAAGCAGTTAAATGGGAAGCGTGGACGAGATTACGGCAAACCGGTCTTGAACCAACACTGCCCCCGCAACGGTGGATCGTTAGGCGATTCAGTCCGATACCAGCCCTCAAAACGTAATGAAAAACTAAATCGTGCGGTGGGTACGATGGGTACCAATATGCTTAAACCAAACTTCCCTTTTAGCGCCGTTGTTGGCCAAGCTCCCGTTAAGCTTGCGCTCACCTTACTGGCCATAGACCCAGCCATTGGTGGCGTACTGGTGAGCGGCCCCCGTGGCAGTGCTAAATCCACCCTCGCCCGTAGCCTGGCAGACCTCAATATTACCAATTTAAGCCAATTAGTAACGCTACCCTTGGGTGCCAGCGAAGAAATGGTCACCGGCACCATAGATTTACAAAAAGTGTTGGGCGAGCAACAGGTTAAGTTTGCGCCGGGGCTATTAAGTAAAGCCCACAAGGGTTTGCTCTACGTTGATGAAGTCAACCTATTGCCCGATGCCCTAGTCGACTTATTACTCGACGTGGCCGCCAGTGGCGTCAATCATATAGAACGCGATGGCATCAGCCACCAGCATGCAGCCGAATTCACCTTTATGGGCACCATGAACCCAGACGAAGGCGAGCTACGGCCACAGCTATTAGATCGCTTTGGTTTTGGTGTAGCCTTAGAGAACACCTACAGCGCTCAAGAGCGGGTAGAAATTGTACGCCGCAGGCAACATTTTGATGCCCACCCAGAGGCCTTTTTGGCCGATTACGCGCAGTTACAACAGACCTTACGCACCGGTATTGAACAAGCCCAACAACAACTAAGCCAGGTGACGGTCAGCGACGCCATGCGCCTAGAAATCGCCGAGCGCTGTGTGGCGGCTCAGGTAGATGGAGTGCGGGGTGACTTAGTGTGGTTGCGCGCCGCTCAAGCCCACGCCGCGTATCAACAAACCAGCGACGTCACGCTGGTCAATATTGATGCAGTTGAAGAGTTGGTGTTAATGCACCGCCGTAACAACCACGACAGCCACAGCCCAGATCAAAATTCACCGCCGAGCCCGCCTCCTTTCGAGCGCCCACAGGACAGTAAACCTAAAGCTCAAAACCAGCAGCCGCAACAAGACTGGGGGCAAATGGCCCCCATCAAACAAAGTACCGGCCAATTGCGTGATATCACCGAGCTTGCGCCTAGCCCCCATAACACAGCTAGCTTGTTAACCAATGCCAGCAAAGGCCAGCAGGGCCAAGGCCATGGCCGAGCTACAAAACAGTGGTCACAGCGCGTTAATTGGTTTTCCAGTTTAATTGCGGGCCGCAATAAAGCCGCGGGTATCGACTTACGTTACCGCCGTCAGCGTGGTGGCGACCCAGTAATGCACCTGGTGCTACTGGACACCTCCGCATCCACTTTACATGGCAATGGCCAAAGCCAAGCCAAAGGCTTAGTCGCAGGCATTGCCAAACACGCCTACCTGGCGCGCCAACAGCTGGTGCTATTGGGTTTTGGTAACGACAAGGTGTCTGAACTATACAGCCAAGGTCGTGCGCCTAAAGCCATGACGCCACTACTTAACGACATTGGCGCAGGCGGTGGCACACCATTAAAACAAGCACTTCAACAGGCCAGTGGCTTTGCCACACGCTTGCTTAGGCGTAACCCAGCGACCCGAATTATTAGCACCATTATTACCGATGGCCGTGTGCAGCAGGATTTGTTGGGGCTGCAGTTACAAGGCCAAGCTATTTTAGTAGACACCGAGCAAAGCCAAATTAAACGTGGTCGTGGCCAACAAATTGCGCAAACATTAAAAGCGCAGTACCTAACCTTATCCCAAGCGAGGCTTGTTTAATGAGCAAAACCCATGAAGAACGCATGACCGCCAAAAAGGCCGTCATCGATGCCCGCATTGCTAAAGCCACAGAAGAACGCGGCATCACCATCTTGTTACGTGGCAACGGCAAGGGTAAAAGTAGTTCAGCCTTTGGCACCATGATGCGCACCTTAGGCCATGGCAAAAAAGCCGCTGTAGTGCAGTTTGTAAAAGGCCGTATTGAAACCGGTGAATACAAGTTTTTTAAAGACTACCCTGGTCTAGACTGGCACGTAATGGGTCACGGATTCACCTGGGAAACCAAAGACAAAGCCAACGACATTGCCGCCGCAGAACAAGCATGGGACATCACCCAAGGCCTATTGCAAGACCCGAGTATCGACATGTTGGTGCTGGATGAAATGGCTTATGTGTTCAAGTACAACTATTTGCCCCTTGAGCCTGTATTAGAGGCCTTAGCTAACCGCCCACATCACCAAACGGTGATTATTACGGGCCGAGTCATGCCCGAAGCGCTGGTTGAATACGCCGACACCATAAGCACTGTAAAAGACGATGGCCATGCCTTCCGTAAAGGTGTAAAGGCCCAAGCCGGTATTGAATTTTAATGGCTACCTCACTGTCCTCTGCACCTGCCGTAGCCCACTGCCCCGCATTGTTTTTAGCGGCACCTGCGTCTGGCCAAGGCAAAACCACCATCACTGCCGCCCTCGCTCGGTATCACCGTGATCTTGGCCGCAAGGTGCGGGTGTTTAAAATGGGCCCAGATTATCTAGACCCACAAATTCTACAACAGGCCTCCGGTCAACCGGTTACGCAGCTGGATTTATGGATGGCAGGTACAGAGTATTGTCGCCACCAGTTTTACCTTGCCGCTCAAGCAGCCGACCTTATTCTCGTAGAAGGCGCCATGGGTTTATTCGATGGCGAACCGTCCAGTGCAGACTTAGCGATGACCTTTAATATTCCCGTAGCCTTAGTGATGGACGTTAAAGGCATGGCGCAAACAGCTGCCGCCGTGGCTTTAGGTTTAGCGGATTTTCGCGACGATGTTGAGTTTTGTGGCCTAGTTGCCAACAATTGCGGCACGCAGCGTCATGCACAACTGATTACAGACGCCCTAGACGGCCGCATGCCATTGTTGGCTAATTTGGCTCGTGACCCAGAAGTGTCGCTACCCGAGCGCCACCTAGGGTTAGTGCAAGCGGAAGAAGTGCGTGACGAATTAGAAGTCCGTTTTAACTTGGGTAAAGCATGGTTAGGCGAACAAGCTATTTGTGACTTGCCGGCCCCGGTAACTTTTGCCAGCCAAGACATTGCCCCCCCTAAAAAGCTGTTAGCGGGCACCAAAATCGGCATTGCCAAAGATGCCGCCTTTAGCTTTATCTATAGCGCCAACACCCGCTTATTAGAAGCGATGGGCGCAGAGTTACACTATTTTTCTCCCATTAGCGACGCCCACCTACCGCAGGTAGATGCCTTATGGTTTGCCGGAGGTTACCCAGAACTGCATGCCGAAAAACTTGCCAACAATATAAGCATGTTAAAGGACGTGAGCAATTTCAATGCGGCCAACAAGCCTATTTTGGCAGAATGCGGTGGTTTTCTATATTGCTTAGAAAGCCTCACCGATTTAGATGAGAATACCCACCGAATGTGCGGTATTTTGTCAGGCCAAGGCGCAATGCGCGGCAAACGCGGTTGCCAAGGCATGCAGTCTGCGATGTTGCCAGAAGGCGAAGTACGAGCCCATGCCCACCATCGTTCGCGCAGCCAAAATACGCCGGCGCCTATTGCACACGGTAAACGCCAGCGCCACCCAGCGCCTGGCGAAGCTATTTTTAGACAACAAGGCCTTACCGCTAGCTACCTACACTTGTTCTTCCCATCCAACCCCGAAGCTGTCGCACAGCTGTTCACCAACCCTGTACAAGCTCAAGGTTAAGGCAAATTATGTGGCCCGAATCTAGCGAACAACAACAGCCTCTGCGCACCGGTTTAACCACCGGCACCTGCGCGACCGCCTGTTGTTTAGCAGCGGGGCATTTATTGTTGGGCGATCAGCAAAAAACCAGCGTTAGCGTGACCTTGCCGACTAAAAAGTCGAACACTGGACAGCCAAGCAAGCAAGTCAACTTAGAACTCACTGTGGTTGAAAAACGCGGTTTAGGCAAAGCCTATGCGGCCACCGTAAAAGATGCTGGCGACGACCCAGACGCCACCCATGGCGCGACTATTTGGGTTGACTTAAACCTTGTACCACAACCAGGCATCGAATTTATTGCAGGTACGGGCGTAGGCACTGTGACTCGTTCGGGGTTATTGTTAACGGTTGGCCAAGCGGCCATCAACCCCGTGCCACGGCAAATGATGAGTCAGCAGCTTACGCGGCTGGCTGAGTTTTACCAATACACGGGTGGCTTTGCCGTGACTATCGGCGTGCTTAACGGTGTCGAAATCGCTAAAAAAACCATGAACGGCCGCTTGGGGATTTTAGGTGGATTATCCATTTTAGGCACCAGTGGCATTGTCCGGCCTTATTCTTGCAGCGCTTGGATTGCCTCTATTCATCAAGGGTTAGACGTTGCTGTAGCCAACAATCTTGACCATGTGGCCGCTGCTACAGGTAATGCCAGTGAAGCATTTATTAGCCAGCATTATGGCCTTGATGACATGCAACTCATAGAGATGGGCGATTTTGCTGGTGCAGTGATCAAGCATTTAAAAAAATCTCCCGTAAAACGCCTCTCCATTTGCGGCGGCTTTGGCAAGATCAGCAAACTGGCCGATGGCTACATGGATTTACACAGCAGCCGGTCTTCTATCAATTTACCGAAGTTAGCCCACTTAGCCCATGGCTTAGGCGCAGATAGCGACCTAGTATCGGCCATCGAAGAGTGTAACACCAGCCTAGAGGCCCTCGACTTATGCCAGCAGCAGGGCATCAACTTAGCCCACGCCGTGTGTCAAAACGCCCTAATTTTTGCCCAACAAAGCGTACCTAACTCAGTGCAACTCGAAGTCTTTGCGGTTAATAGGCAGGGTCAGCTGCTAGGGTGTGCACGCTAATGAAGTTATTAATTCTTGGCGGCACGGCCGACGCGCGGCACTTTGCGAAAGCTGTTCATCAACAGCAACCTGCCCTAGAGCTGATATACAGTGTGGCGGG
>JABGSN010000059.1 GCA_018647765.1 Oceanospirillaceae bacterium
CTATATTATTACTGAACAGGTGGCCAGTTTCAGCGTCGGCACAGTTACCTACTCAGATAGCAATACCTCGGTTTTGGAAGGTGATGCTACCCGAATTGGTAGTTATACCGTTACCGCCAGTGATATTCCGGTAAACAGCACGTTGACCGTTAACGTGGCAGGTGGCGGGGTGACGGTTACCTCCGATTCGGTATTGTCATTTATCTATAGTAGTGGCAATGATGTCAGCAATACCGTGACATTTGTCGCCGAAGATGACAGTAGTGAGGAAGACTCGCCTCATGCCGGTACGCTATCCCATACAGTGGTTGATGGTGATGGAAATCTGGTGTCCTCATATACGGGCGCCATTGGCGATGCCAGTGCCAGTATTACGGATAATGATGACGAAACGGCACCCTCTGCCACAGTATCAGCCACTACCATCAGCAGTGCGGGTAATGCTGTTGTGCAAAGTAGTGAAACAGGTACTGCCTATTTGGTCAACAGCTCAGTTACGGTAAGCACATTGGCAGATATTACCGGCGCAGAGGATGATCTGTGGAATACAGCAACTGTCGCTGAGGCAAGTACCAATACTAATTTGGCTACAACGGGTCTGGCTGATGGAACCTACAAGGCTTATACAGTGGATGCAGCAGGCAATTTCTCCACAGCTTCCAGCAGTTCGGTAGTGATAGACAGCACCGCGCCCACCATGAATACTCTGGTGGTATCCGTAGATGATATTATCGATTCCTCAGATGATCTTTCCACCGTAGCCTTTAGTGGCACGACCAGTGATGTTGATAATGGGGAAATGGTCAGTGTGACTATTGCTGATATCACGCAGCAGGTGGCTGTTAGCAGTGACGCTTATAGTGGCACAGTGGATTTATCTGGGCTGACCTTAAGCAATAGCTTGTCGGCACGAGGTGGTATTGTAGACGGCAATGGCGATTCTACATTACAGGTCAGTAATGTCGTAACAGTGGCCTTTTACGATGCTTTGGTTGTCGAAAGCAGTAGCGGTAACAGTGCTGATGCACTTGATGGTTTATCCCTCAACCTGTGGAAGGACGGGGCTGATACGGGCACAGCAATGACTGTCTCCGAGGGTGAAATTAGCATTGGCGAACTAATCACTTTCGATGCCATTAAGCTCCCGGTATCGGATTCCTACACCAATTCTGGCGGTGCAGATTCAATAAATATTACCGATGCTATCTCGATTTTGCGGGATATCGTTGGTATAACCGACCTGACAGGCGCGGCATCGCAGGCCGCTGACGTCAACAATGACAGCAGTATAAATATAACGGATGCCATTGGGGTACTTCGGCATATCGTTGGCATCACAACGATTGATACATTTGACCTAGTCGACAGTGATGGTGCTTTGGTGAGTAGTCTAGCCCCGCTGAATTCCGGTGATGCTCCAGTTTATACGTTGGTTATGAATGGTGATGTTGATGCATCCGGCAGTTTCTCTACGGACTATATTACTGCCATTGATATTGTTTAATTATTTGGCAAAATATGTCTTACAATGGCTTTTCTTTAATAATTTAACAAGGTGATTCAATGACCAATATGCCGCCAGAGTTTTTAATTGATCAAGTACAAAATGTTAATATACAAGGCCCCTTGGTAACCATAACATTTGGTCGAATGGGGCGAGGTGAAGAAGGTGTAAAGGAGGCAAATAGCACCTTAGTTGAACGACTTCAGGTGACAATGACTACCCCTAACTTCTTAAACTCTGTAAATGCGTTAGGGCAGATAGCTAAGCGCATTGTAGAAAGCAATAAGGCGCAGTCAGATACTGATGAAAAGGTGGCCAAAGAAGTATAAATTAGCACTTTAAGCCCTCCAGTACACATACCTCAACGGCAATGTGTATTACTCTTCCTGAGCTATTCCTGCTGATTTGAGGCAACATTACACTGAACTCAGATGGCATTGTGATGTTTTTTTCAGACAGCAGTGTAGGAGGCCAAATGGGTGGATATTGATGGCCCCATCCCCATACTACTGGCTAAAGATCATGCAGGTGGAATGACGTACCAAGACAGAAACGTACTTTAGTACCTAATTAATAAGCAGTTTACACGGCAGGAGAGTGCCTGTCGGTTAACATTGACTGCAAGAAGCGCCCTGTGTGAGAGGCCTCATTGTCTGCCACTTGTTCCGGTGTACCTGTGGCTATGATTTGACCACCTTTGTTGCCGCCTTCTGGGCCGAGATCGACAATCCAATCTGCAGTTTTAATCACATCAAGGTTGTGCTCGATCACTACCACGGTATTGCCGTGGTCCCGCAGGCGGTGCAATACCACTAACAGCTGCTTAATGTCGGCAAAATGCAGACCAGTGGTGGGTTCGTCTAGAATGTACAAGGTTTGGCCGGTATCGCGCTTAGACAGCTCACGCGACAACTTAACGCGCTGGGCTTCGCCACCCGAAAGGGTAGTGGCATTCTGACCTAAACAGATATAGCTTAAGCCTACATCCATGAGGGTTTGAAGGCGGCGATGAATCATCGGCACTGCGGCAAAAAACTCAACCGCTGTTTCTACGGTCATACCGAGTACTTCGGTAATGTTTTTACCTTTATATTGAATTTCTAAGGTTTCGCGGTTGTAGCGTTTGCCTTTGCACACGTCACACGGCACATACACGTCGGGCAAAAAGTGCATTTCTACTTTAATTACGCCATCGCCTTGGCAGGCTTCGCAGCGACCACCTTTAACGTTAAAGCTAAAGCGCCCAGGTTTGTAACCTCGAGACCGTGCTTCTTGGGTGCCAGAAAATAACTCACGAATGGGAGTGAAAATGCCGGTGTAGGTGGCGGGATTTGAGCGTGGTGTTCGGCCAATGGGGCTTTGGTCTATGTCCACCACCTTGTCCATTAGGTCTAAACCGATAACCTGTTTATGCGGCGCAGCGACTAAGGTGGTGGCTTTGTTGAGCAAGGTGGCGGCAAGGGGATACAAGGTGGCATTAATTAGGGTGGATTTGCCGGAGCCTGAAACACCGGTAATGCAGGTCATCAGGCCTGCAGGGATAGCAAGGTCGACATTTTGTAGGTTATTGCCTGTGGCGCCGATGAGTTTGAGCCATTGGTCTTTTTTGGGTGGGTTACGTTTGACAGGTACAGGGATACACTTCACACCGCTCAAGTATTGGCCGGTGAGTGAGTCTGGGTTGGCCATTACGTCTTCTGGCGTGCCTTGGGCCACGATGCGACCGCCATGCACGCCAGCACCAGGCCCAATGTCAATCACGTGGTCCGCAAGCCGTACGGCCTCTTCATCATGTTCCACCACGATCACGGTATTACCCAAGTCGCGCAGGTGAATCAGAGTTTTGAGTAATCGTTCGTTGTCGCGTTGGTGTAAACCGATGGAAGGTTCATCGAGAATGTACATCACGCCCACTAAACCTGCGCCAATTTGGCTGGCCAACCGGATACGTTGGGCTTCACCACCAGACAAAGTGTCGGCGTTGCGGTCTAACGTGAGGTAATCTAAACCCACGTTAACTAAAAAATCTAAGCGTAAACGGATTTCTTTTAGAATCTTATCGGCAATCTGGCCCTGTTTGCCCTCTAACTTTAAATTTGCAAAGTAATCTGAGCAAGTGCCAACGGCTTTGCTGGTTATTTGTGGCAAGTTGAGTCCGTCAATAAACACATGGCGTGCTTCGGTACGTAAGCGGCTGCCGTCACAACTAGGGCAGGGCTGCATGTTTAAGTATTTGCCGAGGTCCTCGCGCACCATGTTCGATTCGGTTTCACGGTAACGTCGCTGCAGGTTATTTATGATGCCTTCGAAGGGGTGGTTGCGGCTAATTTTATCGCCACGGTCATTGATGTAGTTAAATTCAATGGAGGTTTTTCCGGTACCGTAGAGAACTACTTTTTGTACGTCGGCGGGCAATTCTTGCCATGGGGTTTGCATGCTAAATTGGTAGTGCTTGGCCATGGCGCTGAGCATGCCGTAATAATAGATCGAACGACGATCCCAGCCGCGTATGGCGCCTTCGGCCAAACTGTTGGCGGGTTGTTGCACTACTTTACCCGCATCGAAAAATTGGCGAATACCCAAGCCGTCACAGCTTTGGCAGGCACCAGATGGGCTATTAAAACTAAATAACCTTGGCTCCAATTCGGCAATAGAATGGCCGCAGGTGGGGCAGGCAAAGCGCGAAGAAAAGATCATTTCTTCGGCTTCTGGATCATCCATGGAGGCGACTTTGGCAATGCCGTCGGTGAGGTTGAGCGCAGTTTCAAAAGACTCTGCCAAGCGTAATTGCAGGCCTTCTTTAACCTTAATGCGATCGATCACCACTTCGATGGTGTGTTTCTTGTTTTTCTCTAGGTCGGGTACGTCATCTAAATCGCATAGGGTGCCATCGATTCGTGCTCTAATAAATCCTTGGCTGCGTAGTTCATCCAATGTGTGTAAGTGCTCACCTTTACGGTTTTGCACTACTGGTGCTAACAGCATTAGCCGTAGGCCTTCTTCTTGTAGCAGTACTTGGTCTACCATTTGGCTTACGGTTTGGGCTGCTAAAGGCAAGTCGTGTTCTGGGCAGCGTGGCTCGCCAGCGCGAGCAAACAATAAGCGTAAATAGTCGTATATTTCGGTGATCGTACCTACAGTAGAGCGGGGGTTGTGAGAGGTGGATTTTTGCTCAATGGAGATGGCGGGTGACAAACCTTCAATGTGGTCTATGTCGGGTTTTTCCATCATCGATAAAAATTGGCGGGCATAGGTAGACAGTGATTCTACGTAGCGTCGCTGGCCTTCGGCATAAAGCGTGTCAAAGGCTAGGGATGACTTGCCCGAACCGGATAATCCGGTAATCACCACCAACTTGTCGCGCGGAATGTCGATGTCGATGTTCTTTAAATTATGGGTGCGCGCGCCGCGTACAATGATGGTGTCCATGGGTCAATCCACTCAGGGCCAAACCAACCATTATAGGCGTTAGTCAAAGGTAGAAGCAATGCAATATAGGCTTTGAATAGTTGCGCCATTCAGCCTATAATTTGCTCCCCAATTCATTGGAGTTGGTCATTTTTAGTGTGCTAACACATACAGCAATTCATTATTTGTACAGCAGGAGAAGATCATGGCACGTGGCGTTAATAAAGTAATTTTAGTAGGCAATGTAGGCGGCGACCCAGAGACTCGTTTTATGCCCTCAGGTGGTGCAGTCACCAACCTAACATTGGCTACCTCAGAATCTTGGAAAGACAAACAAACCGGTCAGCCTCAAGAACGTACCGAATGGCACCGCGTGGTGTTTTTTAATCGCTTAGCAGAAATTGCAGGCGAATACGTACGTAAAGGGTCTAAGATTTACGTAGAAGGTTCTTTGCGTACCCGTCAATGGGAACAAGATGGTGTAAAGCGCTACACCACAGAAATTGTAGCGGCAGAAATGCAAATGCTAGACAGCCGTCAAGGTGGCGCGCAAGCTGGTGGCCAAGGCCAAAACCAAGGTCAAGCACCACAGCAGCAGAACTACAATCAGCAAGCCCCTCAAGGCCGCCCGCAAGCACAACAGGCGCAACAGCCATACCAACAGCAGCAACAAGCTGCCCAGCAGCCTCAACAACAGCCCCAGCAGCAGCCTGGTGGTTTTGATGCTGATTTTGATGATGATATTCCGTTCTAAAAAGCCTGTCTGAATGTCATTTTAAATCTATAAAAGCCCTTAATTGTAAGGGCTTTTATGTTTGTAAAAAGGATGATTTATGTTGCTAAAGCTCTTTATACCCTTTGCTTTTGGTTATTTTTTATCCTTTTTGTATCGCGTAGTTAACGTCGTTATTGCCCCTGATTTAGTGGCAGAATTTGGCCTCAATGCCGCTCAAATAGGCATGGTAAGCAGTGTTTATTTGTTAACCTTTGCCTTGTGCCAACTGCCTTTAGGTATTCTGCTAGATCGTTATGAAAGCCGCAAAGTGAGCGCTGCCTTACTACTGTTAGCAGCGTTAGGTGCGTGGATATTTGCCGGTGCCAGTTCCATTGAAGGCTTGTTGTTAGGTCGAGGTTTGATTGGCATTGGCGTTTCCGCATGCCTTATGGCGGCCTTTACCGCCTATGCTAATTTACTGCCGTTGCAGAAGTTGCCGTTAGTTAATGGTCTACAGCTTATGACCGGTGGTTTGGGCGTGGTGGCGGCCTCTACACCGGTGCAATGGTTCTTATCTTGGGGGGATTGGCGCCTATTTTTTCAAGTTATGGCGTTGGCATCACTGCTAGCTAGTGGTTTGGTTTTGACCTTGGTGCCGCGTTATGTGGTGGTCGTTAAACAGCAGAAACTCAGCCAGCAATTGGCCGAGCTGTGGCAAGTCATTAAGAGCCCCATATTTTATCAATTGGCCCCCCTGTCGGTGGCAACTCAAGGCATATTTGGTGCTTTTATTGGCCTTTGGGCGGGCTATTGGTTGCGGGATTACTTGTCGCTTTCGCCCGCAGAGGCGGCGCAAGTATTGTTGACCATGGCGTTAGCCATGACCGCTGGTTTTGTGTTGCTGGGCTGGCTGGCTGGCTGGTTACAAAAGTTTGGTATTGGTGCCTATGTAGTGAGTGTCGGCGGCATGTTGGTTTATCTGCTCACCCAGTTGGTGATTGTTAATGAGTGGAGCCAGTGGCATCACTTATGGTGGGGTATTAGTGGTTTTTTTGGCACCTCTGGCGTATTGATGTACGCTTATTTATCCCAGTCGGTACCCAAGGCGTTGGTTGGGCGGGTCAATACCAGCCTTAATCTATGTGTGTTTGTGTGTGCTTTTGCTGGGCAGTGGGGTTTGGGCATGCTTATTGACCAGTGGCCCACTAACGCCGCAGGAGTCTACCCACAAGTGGCCTATTTTAATGCCTGGGCTTGGGTGCTGGGGCTACAAGCATTGGCCCTATGTTGGTTGTTGTATAACGCCGTCTTGCGCCAAGCGCGTTAGTTGTTGATCCGACAACCCAAGTAACTCCTGTAACACTTCGGTATTATGGCTACCTAGCGTTGGCCCTGCCCAGCGAGTGGATCCCGGGGTTTTATCTAGTTTAGGTAGAATGGCCGGTATTTTGAGTGGCTTGCCATTGATTTCGACCTGATCAAACAACCCTCTATCATTGAAGTGTGGATCTTTCACCATGTCTTCGACGTTGTAGATTGGGCCCCCGGGCACTCGATTTTTATCTAGTATTTCAAGAACATTAACGGAATTGTTTTGCGCACACCAGTGGCTTAGGGCTTGGTCTATTTTGGCTTCGTTGGTAACCCGTCCTGCGTTAGATGCTAGGGCAGGGTCAGTGGCCATGTCAGGGTAACCGGCCGCGGCCATAAGACGCTGGAAAATAGAGTCGCCGTTGCCGCCAATTACCACATATTTGCCGTCTTGGCAGCGGTAGGTGTTGGTGGGTACAATGCCGGTGACCGTGCTGCCTGAAGGTTCTCTAACCACGCCAGCGCCATCAAATTCGGGCACCACAGCTTCCATTAAATTGAACATCGACTCGTACAGGGCGATGTCCACAACTTGGCCTTGACCACTGTTTTTTTGTTCCAGCAACGCCAGGCAAATACCTAGCGCCGCATGGATGCCTGATATGGTATCGCCAATACTCAAATTAGGACGTACGGGGGCTTGGTCTGGGTGACCATTGACATAACGAAAGCCACTAATGCCTTCACACACCGAAGCAAAACCTGGTTTTGATGCATAGGGCCCGGTTTGGCCATAACCCGAGATGCGGGCGTACACTAGCGCTGGGTTTGATTGTTTAAAGACGTCGGGGCCAATGCCCCAAGCCTCAACTACACCCGGACGAAAGTTTTCGATAACAATATCCGCGCCATCAATGAGCTGTTTTACTAAATCAATGCCGGCTTGGGTTTTTAGGTCGATAGTGACCGATTTTTTGTTACGTGCCAATGAGTGCCACCATAGTGAAGTGCCATCACGTACTTCGCGCCAGTTACGTATAGGGTCGCCGCCCTTGGGTGATTCAATTTTAATCACTTCGGCGCCAAAATAACCCAGCATGCAGCCCGCAAACGGGCCTGCTAACAGCTGGCCAAGTTCAATAACACGGTAGCCTGTAAGTGGGCCAGCATTGGTTGTAGTGGTCATGGTTAGTTCATTTCCCGCTGCAATTGTGCGCACCACGCGGTAACACGTTGGTCGGTTAGTTCGTGTTGGCTGTCTTCATCTACCGCTAACCCCACAAATTGGCTGCCATCTGCGGTTGCGGCTTTTGATGTTTCAAAGGTATAACCAGCGGTTGACCAATACCCAATAGCGTTCGCGCCTTGAGCTACCAGCTTATCGTGCAGTAAACCCACGGCATCTTGGTACCATTCTGGGTAACCAATTTGGTCGCCACAGCCAAAACATGCAAACTGTTTGCCGTTCAGGTGTAGGTTGTCGATTTCTTCCCAAATGTCTTCCCAGTCAGCCTGTAATTCACCGTAATCCCATGTGGGAATGCCGCAAATTAGAGTGTCATAATCGAGCATTAGGCTCACCGAATCATCGGCGACATTGTAGATGTCGAGTTGGTCAGCCCCAAAAATATCACGAATCTGGTCGGCAATGTCTTCGGTGTTGCCGGTGGTAGAGCCAAAAAATAAGGCGATGCTCATGGTGGGTGTCTCGTCGCAATAAAAGCTTAGGAATAATTCTGAATTTTAGTACATTTACTTGGCAGCTTGAATAGCTATGGGTAAAGTGGGGTGGCTTTCCACAGCATTAGTGGCGATTTTATGGCCTGAGGCAACTCAGGCCATTTTTTTATGTACAGGATGTACGGTATGCCGCGGTGGCATGGATGCCAAAGAGCAGCGCACCCTGAACAGTTTGCCGTCACAAACTAATCACTGGTCCAGCCATCGCCGCAATCCACGACCCTTTATCAAGCACCGGGCCCATGTCGTAACCCCTGCTAGCCCCTGCCATACCTTCTAAACTAATTACCAGCTGGCCCTCATTTAATAATCTCTGCCAGTTGTTAAGGCCAGTAATGCGGCTATCAAAATCCACTTGCATACGCCCTTGTTTGGGTAAAAGGCCTAGCGAAATAGGTTCTCCCGAATCTAGAATCAACCATAGCTCACATACTTTTCCTTGTTCGATGGGATCGGGCGCAATGGTATCAATGGAAAATTGATGTTGTGTCAATGACGCGTTAACGATCCAGGCAGGGTTCTGCTGGCTATTGTGTATGACGTAATTAAGGTCGGGAGACTGTATGGCCGCAGTTGATGCCACTAAATTAGGGCTGATACCCGTGCCATTTGGCCACGGCGACACCGCTAGAATCAAGGCTAAAGACACGGCCGATGCACTGATCCCTTGCCACAGTTTGAGATTGTTTAACCAATACTGCCATGCCGATTGATGCCCCAGTTGAGTGGCGATACGAGACCATACCTGCTTAGGCGCAGGGCTTGGCTCAAAGTCGTGTAGGCCTAACTGCACTTGTTGTTGCCAATGGGCCACTTTAGTTTGGGTGTCGTGACTGACGGCCAATAGGGCTTCAAAGCGCGCTTTTTCATTCTCATCTAGGGTGCCTAGGGCATAAATATACGTAAGGCAAGGCCAAATAGATTCGCGTTGGTGAGTTGATACAAGCGTTTTAAGTTTGGCTCATGGCCACGTGCTACTTGTGACATTAACGGTACTAATGAGGTGTCGATGGTGATGTCTTTGTTGGGGGCTGGGTAACAAACGTGGACTAAAATTCTATGCCGCGCTGGGCTTTGATGCCACCTCTAAACGCATGCTTTATATCTTTAACTTCGCTTACCGTGTCGCATACAGCCATGAGAGGTTCTGTAGCCCCACGCCCGGTAATGACTATGTTCATATGCGCTGGACGCTGTTTAATGGCTTGGGTGACTTGGTCCAGTTGCAGCCAGCCATGGCTAAACATATAGGTCAATTCATCAAGGATTAAAAAGTCGATGCTGGGGTCCGCCAGCAAGCGGGCCGCCAGCGCCCATGCGTTTTCGGCAGCAGCTTGGTCGGCGGCTTGATTTTGGGTTTCCCAGGTAAAACCCGCACCCATGGCATGATAGGACACCAGGGGGTGTTGGCTAAAAAAAAGCTCTTCGCCACACTCCCAGTCGCCTTTGATAAATTGCACTACACCACAATTATGGCCATACCCCAAACTACGGGCTAGCATACCAAAGGCCGAACTGCTTTTGCCTTTGCCGTTGCCGGTCAGTAATACGGCCACGCCTTGTTCTTTGTCGGCTTTAGCAATTTGTTTATCGATTTGGTGTTTTACTTTGCTCATGCGCTGTTGGTGTTGGGCTTGGCTGGCGGGCTTTTTCACGGTCATTTTTCCTTTGTGTTTGCGGCAGTCTACCCATTGGTGAGCCAGTGAACAAGAGTCAGGCAAGTGGAATAGTGCATGTGGGTCGCTTTTAAGTATCCATGTTTAACGGATCAACGTAAACTGTGTCCCCAACGATTTAGAAGGATTGGTTCACCGCTTTGGATACCTTAGTATGACTCCCCATCGACAGCTGTTTCTAGGCGGCGCAAGATCAGGCAAAAGCTCGCTTGCCGAGCAATCTGCTAAGGCTTCTGGACTGGGTGTAGTGTATGTGGCTACGGCAGAAGTAAAAGATGTTGACGCCGCCGGCAGTATGCAACAGCGTATTGCCTTGCACCAGCAACGTCGCCCAGCGCAATGGCGTCTAGTAGAGCAGCCCTTGGAGTTAAGCCAAACCTTAGCTCGCCTTGATGAGGCACCGTGTTGCGTATTGGTGGACTGCTTAACCTTATGGTTGAGCAACCACCTATGTGCCAATACAGGTGATTTTGACCTTGTACTGGATGAGCTAGTACAACAAGTAAGCCATACCCAACACCAGCTCATTTTAGTGAGCAACGAAGTGGGCTCGGGTATTGTACCCATGGGTGAATTAAGTCGCCAATTTCAGGACTATTCGGGGCTGATGAATCAGCGCCTAGCGCAGGTATGCGATGAGGTCACACTTGTTGTGGCTGGGTTACCATTACCCTTAAAACAATCTACTTAAACCTAAAGTAATAAAAATTATGAACTTCGACTGGATAAATCAACCGCTTTCGTCACTCAATCAAAGCAGCCACACAGACGGCCTAGAACGCCAAGGTCAGCTCACTAAACCACCGGGCTCGTTAGGTAGTTTAGAGGCTATGGCGGTACGTTTATGTGCCATGCAAGGCACGAGCACGCCAAGTGTAGACAATGCCCAAGTGGTGGTGTTTGCCGGTGACCATGGTATCGCCGAAGAAGGGGTGTCAGCGTTTCCGCAAGTGGTTACTGGTGAAATGGTCAAAAACTTCTCCCGTGGTGGTGCTGCTATTTGTGCTTTGGCACGGCAAAACAACGCCCAATTTGAAGTGGTTAATTTAGGCACTGTAGTCGACCTACCTGCCATGGCTGATGTGGTGGATAGTACCATCATGGCGGGCACCGCTAACTTTGCTAAACAAGCCGCCATGACTACAGAACAATTAGGGCAAGCGCTGACAGCGGGCAAGGCCTCGGTAGATCGCGCAGCGGCTAACAGGGCTACCATTTTTATTGGTGGTGATATGGGTATTGCCAACACCTCCGCCGCCACGGCGCTAGCCGTGTGGGCCACAGGCCAAAGTGTCACTAGTTTAGTGGGCCCTGGTACGGGTTTAGATGCCGACGGTGTGTCGCACAAAGGTAAAGTGATTGAGGCGGCTTTGGCTGCCCATAATGAATCTATGAGTTCTCCCACAGAAGCGCTACGTCACGTAGGCGGCTTGGAAATTGCCGCATTAGTGGGCGCTTACATTCGAGCTGCGCAGCTAGGTATAACCATTTTAGTGGACGGCTTTATCACCACGTCGGCGGCGATTATGGCAGCAAAAATCCAGCCCGAAATCACCCAGTGGATGTTTTTTGCTCACGCTTCGGCAGAGCCTGGTCATCAAACTATGATGGCATCTATCGGAGCCGACACTATTCTTGATCTAGGTATGCGTTTAGGTGAGGGTAGTGGTGCGGGTGTGGCTTTGTCTATTCTCAAGAGTGCTTGTGTCACCCATAACGAAATGGCCACCTTTGCCGAAGCAGCCGTGTCTGAGAAGTCGGCATAGGTGATGCGAGTCAGCCTGCTGCGCCACGGCATGACCCAAGGCGGTGATATTTATCGTGGTCATACCGATGTGGCGTTAACGGCTGAGGGCTTGTTGCAAATGCAGCAAGCTAACGCTGGTTTTGCGCTGCCAGTGGACTATTTAGTTAGCTCTACTTTGCAGCGCTGTGCAGCCTTTGCCACCTTGCATGGGCAGCCCGAATTACTTGACGCTCGTTTGCAGGAGATGTCCTTTGGCGATTGGGATGGCCAACTTCGTAGTGAAGTGTGGTTAGCTCATGCCGAGCAAGTGAAAGCGTTTTGGAATAACCCTATGGTGGCCGCTGCGCCAAATGGGGAGTCTGTGGCGGTGGTGCAAAAGCGCGCCATAGCCTGTTTACACGAGCACGTTCAGTTTGCCCTTAAACAAGGCAAGCAGCATCTCTTGTTGGTGACGCATGGGGGGGTGATACGCGCCATGTTAAGTGATCTATTGCAAATGCAACCTCAAGCCCTATTTAATGTGGATGTGCCCTACGGTGGGGTGGTGTGTTTGAATGTGGCTAGTTTTGACGATGCTGCTGGCCAGCCGGGTTATCACATTAGTGTCGACTTTACCGCCAAACAGGACTTTGTATGATGTTGAAGCAACACTATCATGCCCTCATATTGGCGTTTCAGTTTCTGACCCGTATTCCAGTGTATCGTGTGTTTACCATTGCCAATACCGCACCCACTGAGCAAGTAGCAGGCAAGGCTTTGCTATATTACCCGCTAGTAGGCAGTGTCATTGGTGGTTGTTTGCTGGTGTTGCCATGGTTGGTGCAATATAGCGGTTTAGGTATGAGCGCCGGTTTGCAGGCGGGTTTGGTGTTGGTGTTGTGGGTTTGGCTCACAGGAGCCTTGCACTTGGATGGTTTGGCAGACAGTGCAGATGCTTGGTTGGGCGGTTTTGGAGACAAGCAGCGCACCCTAGAATTAATGAAAGACCCTACCTGCGGCCCTGCCGCCGTGGTGGTGTTGGTGTTGGTGTTACTGGTTAAGTGGCTGGCCTTAACCGAAGTGTTAGGTTTGCTAGCTGGCGCTAGTGATGGCCTTATTTATATGGCGTTGCTATGGGTGCCTATTCTGGCGCGTGGCCAGGCCATGGTGCTGGTGCTGCATACGCCGTATGTGCGCGGCCAAGGTTTAGGCACCCAGTTAAAAAACCAAGCCCAAAGTCTATGGGTTTGGCTGCAGCTGTTGGTTTTAGGGCTGAGTGCTGTAGTCATATTAGGCCTGGTTTTTGTGGTACTTATCTCCGTTTTGGTTGTGGGCTATTGGCTAATGCGCCGGTTAATGATGCAGCGTATCGAAGGCTGGACCGGTGACACTGCCGGTGCCAGCATTGAAATCGCCGAACTGATCGTGCTGCTAGCCGTTGCCGTCTGCTTGAATTAGTTTCATGACCAGCTAAAAGGTTTCACCCAGCGGCTTTGCCGTTACTGACATAATAACACTTCGCCTATTTGTTTATGCCGACCCAGGTCGGCTGACATCACTTATTGAGTTGTTTTATGACCCCGCGCTATTCTTTCGAGTATTTTCCACCCAAATCTAACCCAACAACCTTGGCGTTGGATACGTGTATTTCTGCGTTGAAGGTATGGCAGCCTGAGTTTTGTTCCATGACCTATGGTGCCGGTGGGTCTAGTCAAAGCGAAAGCTTTAACGCCATTAAGCGGTTGCAGCGTAATGGTATGGAAGTGGCCGCTCATATCACTGCTGTAGACGCAACCAAAGACCAGGTGAATGCAGCTGCGCAACAGTTTGTGGCGGCAGGTGTTGATCACTTAGTGGCCTTGCGCGGCGACAGTCCAGAAGGCGATTTTGTACCGCACCCCCAGGGGTTCCAGTTTGGCACCGATTTGGTGGCTGGCTTAAGGCAGTGGTTTAACGGCACTATATCAGTGGCCGGCTACCCAGAAACGCACCCTCAAGCCACAAGCGAAAGTGCTGATTTAAGGCATTTGGCAAGTAAAGTAGACGCCGGTGCCAGCCAAATTATGACGCAGTATTGTTACGATACCGACCAGCTACTTCGGTTTGCCGACAACGCGCAAAGCCAAGGGATAACAGTGCCGATTGTGGTAGGCGTTATGCCTATCCATGACATTGCCGCCATTCAGCGTTTTTCTGCGCGTTGTGGCGCCATCGTGCCGCGCAGTATAGTCGACCAGTTTGAAGCGTTGCAGGACGCTGATGACCAGTATCAGCTGTCGGTGGATATTGCAGTTAAGCAGATTCAGCGGTTGCATGGCTATGGTTTAAATCGCGTGCATCTGTACACCTTAAATCGGCCTCAATGGGTACAGGGGATATTACACGCACTAGACCAGCCTGCGCTTGCAGAAAGTGCGTAAACAGCTTAAATAAGATATACTGCGCGGCCTAATTATTCATCCCAAGACAAGCCGCCAATGCAGCCAAACGCCAAACCCAAAGCAGTCGTCATTTATTCTGGCGGCATGGACTCCTACACCGTATTACACCTCGCTATTAAGCAGGGTTATGAGGTGTATGCGCTGTCGTTTAACTATGGGCAGCGCCATAGTAAAGAGCTGGATGTAGCCGTTGCCGTATGTGCCGATTTGGGTGTGTCTCATAAGTTAGTGGATATCACCGCCATTAATCAGTTATTACAGGGTTCTTCGCTCACCTCTACCGACATAGACATTCCTACCGGCGAGTATGAAGAAGACAATATGAAGTCGACTGTGGTGCCTAATCGCAACATGATTTTATTGTCTCTAGCCATTGGTTATGCGGTTTCTTTAGGCACGACTCAAGTGTTTTACGGTGCCCACTCAGGTGATCATGATATATATCCCGACTGCCGCCCAGAGTTTGTGGATGCCATGAATGTGGTGTCGGCTATTGCCAATTATGACGACGTACAAATCAATAGCCCTTTCTTGCAGCAAAGCAAGTTCGCAATTTTACAAGCCGGCCTCGATATGGGTTTAGATTATGGCCAAACTTGGACCTGCTACTTAGGTTTAGACAAGGCCTGTGGTGAATGCGGCTCATGTGTTGAGCGTTTGGCAGCGTTTGCCGCAGCTGGGATAACCGATCCTGTAGGTTATGCGTAATCATGTATTCTGTTAAAGAAATATTCTACACCTTACAGGGCGAAGGCCGGCAAGCCGGACGGCCTGCCGTGTTTTGTCGCTTTGCTGGCTGTAACCTATGGACCGGTAGCGAAGCGCGCCGCGGCAGTAGCATTTGTGACTTTTGTGACACCGATTTTGTCGGCGTAGACGGCACTCTAGGCGGCCGTTACAGCGCCCAAAAATTAGTTCAAGCCATTGTTAGTTGTTGGCCAGAAGGCTTGCCAGGTCATCCATTGGTGGTGCTCACGGGTGGCGAGCCTATGCTGCAAGTTGATGAAACCTTGGTGCATGAGCTACATGCTGCAGGGTTTGAGATTGCCATCGAAACCAACGGCACTTTACCAGTACCAGCCAGCATCGATTGGATCTGTGTGAGTCCCAAAGGCATTTCAGAAATAGTCCAAACGACAGGCCACGAACTCAAGTTAGTTTACCCCCAGCGCCAAGCCATGCCTGACCGGTTTATTGATTTCGACTTTCAACATCATTATTTGCAGCCCTTGGACAAATCCTATATCGCCACATCGAGCGATGATGACAGCTTTGTACAGCAAACCATTGATTATTGTTTGCAGCACCCACAGTGGCGCTTAAGTTTACAAACCCACAAAATTACAGGTATCCGCTAATGGAAATCTACAAAGACTTCAGCTTCGACTCGGCGCACTTTTTGCCTAACGTACCCGCAGGTCACAAGTGTGGGCGTTTACACGGTCATACCTTTCAACTACGTATTGTTGTGTCTGGCCCGGTGGGAGAAACTACGGGTTGGATTATGGATTTTGGCGACATAAAGCAAGTATTTAAGCCCATTTACGAACAGTTAGACCATAATTATTTGAACGACATTGACGGTTTAGAAAATCCCACCAGCGAAGTTATGGTGCAATGGATTTGGCAGCAATTAAAACCGGTGTTACCGCAGCTTGCTCGCCTTGAGCTCAAAGAAACCTGCACCTCGGGTTGTGTGTACGTAGGCTGTTAAATTATGGCGATTGACGGTTTGAGCAGTGACGATATCAAGCGCATACGCGACCAGGTTAAAATCATCGCCGTGGTGGGTTTATCTCCCAAACCGCACCGTGCTAGCCATCAAGTAGCCTTGTACTTACAGCAACAAGGCTATCAAATCATCCCTGTACACCCTCAACATCAAACCATACTCGGTTTAACTTGCTACCCAAGCCTTGCGTCAATTCCCTTTGATGTTGATATGGTGGATTGCTTCCGTTCTAGCGAAGCCATGCCAGCGTTAGCCGATGAGGTGATTGCCAAAGGCACCAAGGTGATGTGGATGCAGCTCGGCATCTACCATGCAGACGCTGCCACTAAAGCCCGCGCTGCTGGTATCACTGTAGTGATGGACCGCTGCCCTAAGATCGAATTCCCTCTATTAGGTTGAATTACCTATGTTAGCTGAACTGTTTTTCTGGGTCCTGACGTTCGTGTAATACGCGTATGATTTCTAATTTCTTTTGGCTGAGTCTGTAGAATATCACGTGGCTATGCGCGACTATGCTGCGAATGTTAGGTGCTGTGCTCGTCGTTAGGTCAGCACGTTCAATGCCCATTAACGGCTGCTCTATTAACAGCTGTTTGATTTGGTTTAGATAATCGTTGGCTTGAGACTTGCCCCATACACCTAAGCTATGGTGATACATTTTGCTCAGATCAGCCCGTGCTGCTGGAGAGATTTTGAGACCTAAGTGAGTCATGGTTTTGATTGTTTTATTTCTTCAAATAGAGCATCAAGCTAGGCACTTGAGTCAATGCTAATAGCCTGCCCTGTATCTAACTGCTCAATGCCGACATTAAGTTGTTTTCGCAGTTGAGCAAGTTTGATCTCATGGATCTAATCTTGGTGGGTATCCATGAATCTCAGAGCTTCGCGTACCACTTCGCTGGCATTGTTATAAAGACCGCTTTCAACTTTTAATTTTATGCGGGACTCAAGTTCAGATGTTAGAGAAATGTGCATGGTTTTGGCTTAAGTGAGCAGGTCGGTTGGAAAAGTATGCGGTCATAATCAAACTTTTGTCAAAGTTTGTATTAATGGCGCAAGGCAGTGTTCTGGTTTCCTTGAGCGTCAAAATTATCCACTGCCAGCCATCGTTCACAACCAGCTCGTAGGCTTGGCCAGTCACTATCTAACATTGAAAACCAGGCCGTATCGCGGTTACGGCCTTTGTAGATGGTGGCTTGTTTAAATAACCCGTCGTAACTAAAGCCTAAACGTTTTGCTGCGGCTTTGGAGCCTAAGTTTAGGTTGTCACATTTCCATTCATATCGACGGTAACCCAAGTCAAAAGCGTATTTCATCATCAGGTACATGGCTTCGGTAGCGCTTGTGGTCTGTTGCAAGGCCGGCGAGAAGTTAATATGGCCTACTTCAATCACCCCTACTGCGGGCTGAATACGCAGGTAGCTGGCTACACCTAGGGCTTTGCCAGTGTTACGGTCAATAATAGCGTAAAACAACGGGTCCTCACCTACACAGGTGGCATTGATCCAGTCCTCTAGCTGACCTTGATTATCGAACGGTCCATAGGGTAGGTAAGTCCAAATACGGTGGTCCGTGTCGGTATTAAATGCGTGCCAAAGGTCGGCGCCGTGTTGTGCTGCAGTCAGCGGCTCAAGACGACAATACTGGCCTTGTAATGTTGTTTTTTGTGGCAGTGGGCACGCTGCCCACTCAGGCAGGGGGCTACCGGTGTATTGGCTCAGCTGAGCGAAAGGTTTTGGCATGGCTAGTCTATTCAAAAACGTTATATGGCCATCTTAGTGTAGTTCCAAAAAAATGCAAATGAGTGTGCTTGAGCGAGTACAAATGATGGAAGCCCTGTGGGCTTCGTTTGAGCAGGAATCCGGTGGCCTAAAATCTCCAGAATGGCATTAACCTATCATATCCGAGCGAAAACAAATGATTGATTCTGGAAAGGCTCAATTCATTCAACTATCAGAGCTGGTGCTGGATCCTCGCTAGTGTACGCAGGAGTTCATGTGAAACAATATGGTTATTATCGGATGTCCTCACAGCGATTTCCGTATTCAATCTACTACGATTTTGAGGATCAGCTGGTGCGAGTTGTTGCGGTACTTGCTGAACGTAGAAGTCCTAGCTTTTCCCGTAAGCACCTCACTTAAAAACTACCCACAAATACTCCCTTTCAGGTATAATTCGGCCACTATTTTTGCGCACTAATTTGCGGTATCGAAACATGTTCGAAATCAACCCTTACATCCTTTCCATGAAAGACCTTGCCGAGCGCACTAATGTGCTTAGGGGGTATCTTTGACTATGATGGCAAACAAGAACGTTTAGTTGAAGTAGAGCGTGAACTCGAGCAACCGGATGTCTGGAATGACGCCGAACGAGCTCAAGCTTTAGGTAAAGAGCGTTCCTTGCTAGAAGGCGTGGTCAACACCATTGATATCATGGATGCAGGACTGGTGGATGCCCGTGATTTGCTCGACCTAGCGGTCGAAGAAAACGACGAAGATACCCTCAACGAAGTGCAGCCAGAACTAGACACACTCACGGCAAGTTTAGAGAAACTTGAATTTAGACGTATGTTCTCTGGCGAAATGGACCCTAATGCTGCCTTTTTGGATATTCAGTCTGGCTCCGGTGGCACCGAAGCCCAAGATTGGGCCAGCATGATTTTGCGTATGTACTTACGCTGGGGCGAACAAAAAGGTTTTAAGGTTGAATTGATGGAAGTCAGTGATGGCGACGTTGCTGGCATTAAAAGTGCCACCATTCGTTTTGAAGGTGATTATGCCTTTGGTTGGTTGCGTACCGAAACGGGCGTGCACCGTTTAGTGCGTAAGTCTCCGTTTGACTCGAGTAGTCGCCGTCACACGTCGTTTGCATCGGTGTTTGTGTCGCCAGAAATTGATGACAATATTGATATTGAAATCAACCCTGCAGACGTGCGAGTTGATACCTACCGCGCCAGTGGTGCTGGTGGTCAGCACGTTAACAAAACCGACTCTGCCGTACGTTTAACCCACGGACCTTCGGGCATTGTAGTACAGTGTCAGAACCAGCGTTCGCAACACCAAAACCGCGACTCAGCCATGAAGCAGTTGCGTGCCAAATTGTACGAACAAGAAATGCAAAAACGCCAAGACGCCTCCCAAGCCTTAGAAGACACTAAGTCCGACATTGGTTGGGGCAGCCAAATCCGTTCCTATGTGTTGGATGACCAGCGCATTAAAGACTTACGCACCAACGTTCAAACCGGCGGTTGTGATAAGGTGTTAGACGGTGATTTAGATCAGTTTATTGTGGCTAGCCTTAAAGCCGGCTTGTAAATTGGCGATCGTAAAAAATCCAGTAAAGAATATTACCCAAGTGTAGAACCCAGACCTATGAATGATACTAACGACAGTTTAATCCCAGACGACAACAAGTTGATTGCTGAACGTCGCGCCAAATTGGCCCTGCGCCGCGAAGCTGGAAATGCGTTTCCTAATGATTTCCGACGCGACAGCTATGCCCAAGATCTACAAGATGCCCACGGCGAAAAAGATAAACCCGAGTTAGAAGCCTTAGCCCTGCCAGTAAAGGTAGCGGGCCGTATTATCCGTAACCGCGGTGCGTTTATGGAAATTCAAGACGTGTCTGGCCGTATTCAGTTGTACGTTAACCGTAAAGGTCTAGCACCAGAGCAGTTAACCGAAATTAAGACCTGGGACTTAGGCGATATTGTTGGTATTGCTGGGGTGCTTCAAAAGTCGGGCAAAGGTGATTTGTTTGTTGATATGACAGACCCACAATTGCTCACTAAAGCTTTGCGCCCATTGCCAGATAAGCACCATGGCCTTGCCGACCAAGAAATACGTTACCGCCAGCGTTATGTGGATTTGATCGTTAATGAAGAGTCGCGCAAGACCTTTGTGATTCGCACCCGTATTGTAGAAGCCATACGCCAGTACCTTATCAGCCGCGAATTTATGGAAGTAGAAACACCCATGATGCAGGTGATCCCTGGTGGTGCGTCTGCAAAACCGTTTGTTACTCATCATAATGCGCTAGACCGTGATATGTATTTGCGTGTTGCCCCAGAGCTATACCTTAAGCGTTTAGTCGTAGGTGGTTTTGAGCGGGTGTTTGAGATTAACCGTAACTTCCGTAACGAAGGTCTGTCTACCCGTCATAACCCAGAATTCACCATGTTGGAATTCTACTGGTCCTATGCCGATTTCCGCGATTTGATGGACTTAACCGAAGGAATGCTACGTCACATTGCAGAGTCTGTGTTAGGTAACACCAAGGTCACTTACCAAGGCAGTGAGTACGACTTTGAACAGCCATTTTGGCGCATTTCGGTATTTGACTCTATCTTGCATTATAACCCCAGCATCAAAGCCGAAGACTTGGCTAATGAGGCGGGCGCCCGTGCCATTGCCGAAGGTTTAGGTATTCCGTTGAAGGACTACTATGGCTTGGGTAAAGTGCAGATTGAAATCTTTGAAAAAACTGTAGAAGACCGGTTAGATCAACCGACGTTTATCACTCAGTACCCGGCGGAAGTGTCGCCTCTAGCTCGCCGTAATGATCAAGATCCGTTTGTAACGGATCGCTTTGAATTCTTTGTTGGTGGTCGCGAAATTGCCAATGGTTTCTCGGAATTGAACGATGCCGAAGACCAAGCCGAACGTTTCTTGGCTCAAGTGGCCGAAAAAGATGCTGGCGATGATGAGGCCATGCATTACGATGCCGACTACATTGCCGCCCTAGAATACGGCATGCCACCCACCGCCGGTGAAGGCATTGGTATTGACCGTTTGGTAATGTTGTTTACCGACGCACCGTCCATTCGTGACGTGCTATTGTTTCCGCACATGCGTCCCGAAGCTAAATAGGCGCACGGCTATTTGCTCATGACTATGCCGCCAGTATGGCAGGCCGCAGGTTTGAGTCAGGTGCATAGCACTTGGCTCCATACCTTGGAAGCTAGCCTAGAAACTCCGCCTTTACAGAGTCTAGCGGTGTTTTTGCAGCAGCAACTAGAGCAAGGCGAGGCGGTACTGCCCGCGCAGCAAGACTGGTTTAATGCCTTTAAGCTGACCCCGTTTGAGCAAGTTAAGGTGGTGGTGTTAGGGCAAGACCCATACCACGGTATGGAGCAAGGGTTACCCCAAGGCCATGGTTTGAGCTTTTCGGTTAACCCCGGCGTTAAAATCCCCCCATCGTTACGTAATATCCTTAAAGAGCTGAATGCCGATTTAGGCATAAAGCCGGCCATCCATGGCGATTTAAGCCAGTGGGCGCAGCAAGGTGTGTTGTTGTTAAATACAGTGTTAACGGTATTGCAAAGTCAGGCGGGTGCGCATCAAAATAAGGGCTGGGAACAGCTCACCGATGCAGTAATCAGGGCGCTGAGTCGTGAACGTACTGGGCTGGTGTTTATGTTGTGGGGTAAACCCGCACAGAAAAAAGCCCAGCTTATTGATGCTGACAAACACTTAGTATTAGAGGCGGTACACCCATCGCCTTTGTCGGCCCATCGAGGTTTTTTTGGTTGTGGTCACTTTTCTAAGGCCAATGGCTATATTCAACAACAGGGTCAGACCCCCATCGACTGGCAGCGCACACCTGTATTGGCAGCGCCGAGCCAAATCCAATTGTTATAAAAACCTGATAAGCTGAATACATCGTTATTCAGGCTACTTGTATGCAACATCAACCTTCAGGACAAGACGAGACCATGCGGCCCAAACCGTACCAGTGGCTGTATACGGTACTCATTGCCATAGACCAGTTAGGTAATGCCTTGTCTGGCGGTTATGCCGATTCCACTATTTCTGCAAGGGTGGGGTATAACGCTCGCCATTCGAACCCGCTGACCCGAAAGTACTGGTGCTTTTTGCAATGGCTGATTAATTACTGTTTTTACCCATTGGACGGCGCAGACCATTGTTACCAAGCTTATCTAAGCGGCAACAAAAGCCACTACCGCGATGGTAGTGACTTGATGAGGGTGATTTTGAGTGTGCTGATTGTAGTTAATGCCGTGCCCATCATCCTAGTGACCCGCATGCTGGCATGGTGGCAGAAAAAAGCTATAGCTTAATGCGCTCAAACACTTGTGGGTCAATGTCGTAGGGCAGGGGTGCTATGGTGATGTTGGCCTGTTCCTGCTCATGCAGGTGCAATTGGTCTTCAAGCGCTTCGCTGCGGTTGATCACTGCGGTAAAGGCGTAGTTATTGTTGCCTAGCGTTGCATAGCTCACCACTTTGCCCACGTTTTTACGTTTGCTGGCATCAATTTGTTGGCCTATTGCTAGCTCTGTGGTGCTGTTAACCTCACCAATAAATAGGTGGCGTTTGAGTTTGCCTAAATATTGCATGCGGGCCACGATTTCTTGCCCCGTATAGCAACCCTTCTTAAAGTTAATGGCGCCTGTGGCTTGTAAATTAAGCATTTGCGGCACGTAACTGTCGCTCATCTCTGGGGTCACGTAGGCCACGCCAAGGTTGATTTGAGTAGCTTCAAAATCTTGTACGTCGCCCGCTTTTGCGGCCGCCGCTAACTTTTCGGTAACACGCTTGGTTGCATCGGGCAAACAATAAACAATAAAAGCACTGGCATTGCTGTCGGCCGCCCAAACAAAACCATCATCAAAGGTAGTGGTGTTACGTTGGCTGTTGGGGCTGTCGGTGAGTTGCTGGATACATTGGGCCGCTGCGGGCCCCCAAACGGCAAATCGAGACCATTGCTCGCTGGTATTAGTGAGTTCGGCTTGGGAAAAGACGATGTACTTTGCCATAGCTTTTTGTACCGTTTCTACCATGCTCTTAGGCATGTGTAATAACAAACTTTGTTGGTGCTGCATTAGATCAAAGTTGGCAATCACGTTACCTTTGGGAGTGCAATAAGCGCCAGCTTGGCCCTGTGATGTTGAGACCGATGCAACATCGCAAGTCACTTGCCCTTGCAAAAAGGCAGTGGCGTCTTGGCCGGTTAAGCTAAGGCTGCCAAAATGGTCTAAAGCACAATAATAAGTGGGGTTCATAGTCAATATCTTGATAGCTGACAGGCGCAAAAGGCCGGATTGAGTTAATATGTTTGCTTAGGGTATATGGTATGGGCTACGGCTGGGGATTTCAATGTTGAACGAAACAGAATTAAAGCGGCAAGTGTGGCATAGCCGCCGCGGTATGTTAGAGCTGGATGTCTTGTTAGGCCCGTTTGCTACCGACGCACTGCCGCTGATAACAGCGGCACAACAGCAGGTGTATGTGCGTTTGTTGAGTCAGCAAGACCCAGATTTATTTGCTTGGTTTATGGGTCACCAAGAGAGTGACGATAAAGAATTAGCGGCCATGGTGGCCATGGTGCAAGATTATGCTCAGTCGGGCCAAATTTTATCTTAAGCCGTCTGCCCAACTAACCCGTGTGGGCGTGTTGGTGTGGGGGCTTGTCAGTGCCTGTGCCTATAGTATTGCCGGTGGGTCGTGGCTGAGCTTGAGTTACGCCTTGTTGGCCGCTTTTGTGGTGGGCTTGTGGCTGCGACGGTATGCCTGGCTTAAAGACCCCACGAGTGTGGTGGCGGTGAGCTGGACGCCAGAAGAACTGTGTTGTTATTTGGCCAATGGCGAGCAAGTAAGCGGTACGATCCTGCCCAAGTCAGCCTTTAATCCGCAGTTTATTACGTTACATCTCAGTACCATCGAGGGTGGTAAGTTTTGGTGGCCTTTGATGGCAGATAGTGGACCTGCCGACGGCTTACGTAAATTACGCGTGTTTGGGCGTTGGCACCAGCAAGAGCCGCCTAGTTCCAGTCGAAGTTAGACGGCGTTAAAATGGTATTGCGCGCTAAGGTTTGGGTGTTGGGGTAGTCTAAGGTGTAGTGTAAGCCTCGGCTTTCCTTACGCTTTTGAGCGCTGTGAATAATGATTGAAGCCACTAATGCAAGGTTACGTAATTCAATCAAGTCTGCGCTAATGCGGTAGTTACTATAGAATTCGTTGATTTCACTGAGTAGTAATTCCACCCGATGTTGGGCCCGCGTGAGACGCTTGTCGGTGCGCACAATGCCTACATAATCCCACATAAAGCGCCGTAATTCGTCCCAGTTATGGGAAATAATCACATCTTCATCGGAGTTCGTGACTTGGCTTTCGTCCCAATCGGGGATGTGAGCGTCAAGCTCGGCCTCTTGCCAATGACTCTCAATATGGTGCGCTGCAGCGTGACCATACACAAAACACTCAAGTAGCGAGTTGCTGGCCAAGCGGTTAGCACCGTGTAACCCAGTAAAGGCCGTTTCACCAATGGCGTACAAGCCGTTGATGTCGGTCATACCGTTTTGATCGGTAATAACCCCACCACAGGTGTAATGTGCAGCGGGCACCACAGGGATGGGATCAGTGGCTATATCGATCCCCAAGTCTAGGCAGCGTTGGTAAATGGTGGGGAAATGAGACTGTACAAACTCGCGGCCACGGTGGCTGATGTCTAAATACACGCAATCGTCACCTAAGCGTTTCATTTCATGGTCGATCGCGCGGGCCACAATGTCTCTTGGAGCCAATTCTAAACGCTCATCAAAGTGTTGCATAAAGGCTTCGCCATTAGCCAAGATTAATTTACCGCCTTCGCCACGAATGGCTTCGGAGATTAAAAATGACTTGGCTTGAGGGTGATACAAGCAGGTGGGGTGAAATTGGTTAAATTCCATGTTGGCCACTCGGCAACCAGCGCGCCAGGCCATGGCGATGCCATCGCCAGAAGAGCCATCTGGGTTGCTGGTATAAAGGTACACCTTACTGGCGCCGCCAGTGGCTAAAATTATCGCCTTGGCTTGGTAAGTATTAACATGGCCGGTGGTTTGGTCCAGCACATAGGCGCCTAAACAGCGGCTGCCCGGCAAACCTAATTTGGTGTCTGTAATCAGGTCTATGGCCACTTGGTGGCTCAGCAAGTCAAGATTCTCAGCTTCCTGTGCGCGTTCAAGTAAGGTGCTGGTTACGGCTAAACCAGTGCGGTCCTCAGCATGGATAATTCGCCGATGGCTGTGGCCACCTTCTTTGGTTAAGTGGTAACCTGTGGCATCATTGGGGTCTTGTGTAAAGGGCACCCGTTGCTCTATGAGCCAATCAATGCTCTTCTTGGCTTGCTCTACGGTAAATTGAATCGCCTCTGGGTTGCCTAGGTTAGCGCCAGAAATGAGGGTGTCTTGAATGTGGTTTTGTAACTGATCTTTGTGATCCAGCACAGCGGCAATGCCACCCTGTGCTTTGGCGGAGGCGCCGGCATTAAGCTCGCCTTTACTTAGGATCGCGACTCGCCGATTGGTGGCTAGCTGTAAACCTAAACTGAGGCCAGCGGCACCTGAACCAATAATAAGAACGTCGTATGTGAAATCTTGTTGCATGTTGTGGGAACTCGCTGCGTCACACTGAGTCAGTATTTGCAGAGTATGAATAGGAGCAAAGAAAAAGGTATTATAACGTGAGCGCGAAATTGGTGCGAGCCGGTCTAATCTGTTGTACTCTAATAGAGTAAATCAGTAACTCAAATAGTATGGCGTAGCGTCATCGTCTCGATAAGGACATCTAAGTGCCCAACCCCCTTCCACAACCTAAGACGGCCGAATCAGATCAACAATTGGTTGAGCGTGTGCAAGCAGGGGACAAGCGCGCCTTCGATTTATTGGTACTTAAATACCAACATAAAATAATTAGCTTGGTGGGGCGTTATGTTAACGACCACCACGAAGCTATGGACGTGAGTCAAGAAGCCTTCATTAAGGCGTATCGTGCATTAGCCAACTTCAGGGGCGACAGTCAGTTTTATACCTGGCTCTATCGCATTGCCATTAATACCGCCAAAAATTATTTGGTTGCCCGCAAACGCAGGCCGCCAGACGTTGATGTAGAGGCCAATGAGCAAGGCGATTATGGCAGTGCTGATATTATGGCCGATGTTGAGACGCCAGAAAATCTTATGGCTCGCGATCAATTACAAGACAAGGTTTTTGCCACCTTAGAAAAACTACCCGATGACCTCAGGACTGCGCTCACACTGAGGGAATTTGAAGGTATGAGCTACGAACAAATTGCCGAAGTGATGGCTTGCCCTGTGGGCACAGTGCGCTCACGCATATTTAGAGCGCGCGATGCCATCGATAAAGAAGTGGCTAAACTCATGGCTTAGTTCTGGTGGCTAGAAATAAATTGAACCAAATTGAATGTTAGTCGTCCAATGCAGTAACTTTGCAGCTCGTGGTTTTGAATTTTCCCCATGAGCCCATTTTAGGAATAGATATTTTGCAACCAACACAAACCACAGCAGACTCAGTACGCGAATCATTATCGGCGCTTATGGATGACGCTGCACAGCCCCTGGAATTGCAACGGGTGTTAAAGGCCTGTCACGACGACAGTCAGGTGCGCGAGCAATGGGCGCGTTATCAGCTGGCTAGTGCGGCGTTAAAACGACAAGCCACGAGCACCAGTTCACCTTTGAGCTTGGCCGACAGTGTACGAACTGCACTGGAGTCTGAAGCCACCATACAGGTGTCTAAATCTACTTCTGTGGCGCACAAGTTAAATCAGTTGTGGCAACCCGTAGCGGGTTTGGCCGTGGCGGCTAGTGTCACTGTAGTGATGGTGATGGGTGCTCAACGTATGGGTGTCGCATCGCAACCCCATATCATTCCAGCCCAGCAAGGCGTGGTTTTGTTAGAACCTAGAAACAGCAATCGTGGTATAGAGTTGGCCAGTACAAATGCCGCTAACACCAGTGTATCTTCTGCCAATAGCAATCAAATTATTCGCTTGCCTGCGCCTACCCAAGCCGCCAATGCCGCCGACGGCCAATGGTTAGCCCAGTATTCCCCTGCTGGCTTTGTGCTCACCCAACGTAGCTTGGATGAGGCTAATAATCCCCCGCGCGAAGTGTTGACTTATAGTGACGGTGACGCCAGTTTCACGCTTTATGTCGAAGCGCTTAATGGTCGTGATATTGCCGAAGGTCATGCTTATGCCGGTTCTAACTTAGTCTTAGGTCAGTCCTTGAGCAATAATGGCGATACAGTATTTGTGACCCTTGTGGGGCAACTCAGTTTGGCGCAAGCTGAGCAAGTGGCTAACTCTGTGGTATCCTTAAAGGCTCAATAAAGCTTTTCCACGAGCACCTTTATGCACGACGCCGAATCCATGATCGAGCAGGTGGCACATGTCCACGCCATTAATCCAACCTCTGTCTGGTTAGACACTGTTCGCTTGAGCACGTGCAACTCCTGCAGTATGAAAAGTGGCTGTGGCCAACGGCTTATGAATCAGGCCACAAACTGTAAACGCTCCCGCATTCAATTACCCCTACCTACCCAGATGTCACTTCAAGTGGGCGACGAAGTGGTCTTGGGCATCCCTCAAAAAGCCTTTATCAAGGCCAGTTTAATGACCTTTGCTATGCCTCTTGTGGTGATGTTAGCCACAGCCATTATGGCACAGGCCTTATCGGCTTCAGAACCCGTTATCGCGCTAACGGCACTGGTGGGGTTGGGGTTGGGGCTCGCCTTAGTGCGTTTGTATAGTCGCAGTTTAAGCGCTTCTAACAATACATCGGCAAGCAACCAATGGCAGCCCGTCATTTTGCGTCAGCAGCAGGTTGAGGGTGTACAGGCGCTGCGCTTTAGCGAGTAGGCAATTGTGCAATATTGTGTAAAGGGCATCATTTATGGGCTCTGGTGGCCGCAATTCGTCGTATATTGAACCACGTCATTCATCTCCTAGAGGAATACGCTATGCGTATAATACCTTTTTTCAAACGGCCATTAACTAACATCGTGTGGGCCACCTTATTGTTGTCGGCGGTATCCCCGCTCACTTTTGCAGCTGCGCTACCTGACTTTACTCATCTAGTGGAACAGGCCGCGCCAGCGGTAGTGAATATTAGTACCAGCCGTACTGTTGATCAACAAGCGGAAGTTAAGCAATTCAGTTTGCCTAATCAAGATCAGCTGCCCGATATTTTTAAGCATTTTTTTGAGCGCCAGTTCCCGCAGCAAAAGCCGCGTCAGCAAGGACCAAATCCCAAGCCGCAATCACTCGGCTCGGGTTTTATCATTAGCGCCGATGGCTACCTGTTAACCAATCATCATGTGATTGAAGATGCAGATAAAATCATTGTATCCCTTAGTGATCGTCGAGAAATGGAAGCTGAGTTGGTTGGTTCGGACCCGAGTTCTGATTTGGCGTTATTAAAAATAGACGCCGATCAGCTGCCCTATTTAACCCTTGCCGATTCTGATCAACTGAAAGTGGGTGAGTGGGTATTAGCCATTGGTTCCCCCTTTGGTTTTGATCATTCGGTAACGGCCGGTATCGTTAGTGCTAAAGGCCGTAGCTTGCGTACTGAAACCTACGTGCCGTTTATTCAAACCGACGTGGCCATTAATCCAGGTAATTCTGGAGGTCCTCTTTTTAATCTCAATGGTGAGGTAGTGGGCATTAATTCGCAAATCTACACCCGTTCGGGCGGCTTTATGGGCCTTAGTTTTGCAATTCCAAGTAACACTGCAACCTCTGTGGTGGCTCAGTTACGCGACCATGGCGCGGTGTCCAGAGGTTGGTTAGGTGTGCAAATTCAAGAAGTCAGTCAAGATTTAGCGGAGTCCTTTGGTTTAGATAAAGCTGCGGGGGCCTTAATTGCTCAAGTTATAGTGGGCAGCCCTGCTCTGGATGCCGGTTTGCAGGCCGGTGATGTGATCACCTCCGTCAACGGCAATGAAATAATACTATCGGCACAGGTTGCTCACTTTATCGGTGCCTTAGCGCCAGAAGAAATCGCGCGTATTGGTTTGGTTAGGGGGGGTGAAAAAATTCACATCGAGGTGGTGATCGGCACCTTGCCCGATCAAATTGCGGCTGCCCTTGGCGCACTCGAACAAGGCCAAAACCTTGCGCGGATTGGCCTGCGGGTGGCAAGCTTGCCGGCTGAAAAAGCTAAAGCGTGGCGCATAGGTCATGGTGTGGAAATCATCGAAGTCGACCAAGGTGTAGCTCAAGAACTTGGCTTACAGGCTGGAGATGTGATCACCAATATTGCCAATCAGCGTATAGAAAGCGTAGAACAGATTGTTGGTTTAGTAGCGCAGTTGCCGCCTCGTCGCTCTATCTCGTTACGTATTGTGCGCCAAGGTAGGCCGCTGTATGTGGCGTTTAGGTTGAATCAATAATCTGCGGTATTCGGTCGGGTGTATTTTTTAGACTATACTCAGTGCGTAAAACGATTGATATGATATAGCTAAGGAGTGGCATATGGCCGATCACACACACGAGCAAGATCCTAATGCTCAGGCAGACGCTTGGCAGCAAATTAAGTTTACCGGCAGCGGGTTAGAATTTTTTAAAATTTGGATTGTAAACCTGTTGCTGACGCTGGTGACGCTGGGCATCTATTCGGCCTGGGCCACGGTGCGAACGCGTCGCTATTTTTATGGTAATACCCATGTGGCGGGCAGCCGGTTCGATTTTCATGGCACTGGCTTGCAGATTCTGGTGGGCCGGGTGATTGCGCTGGTATTGCTGTTAGGTTGGTCCCAGGGCCACTTTATCCACCCTTATCTACCTATAGTCTGCATTGCTATTGTAATTGGCTTGTTTCCTTGGTTTATGGTGCGCGCCTTGCGCTTTCGCATGAGGAATACCAGCCTGCATAACCTACGGTTTGATTTTTTAGGTACGTCACTTTATGCGTACAAGCTACTGGGCGGATATTGGGCTGTGTTGCTAGCTTTATCTATAGGCTCGGTTTTGTTTTTCAGCGATTTTATCAATAATCCGGGTGAGCAGCCTGAAGTTGCCGATTTCACGGGATTTTTTCTGTTTATGTTTTTATCGATGGTGATCTATGTGCTGATTTATCCGGCATTTGTATGTGATAGCCGTAAATTCTACATTAATCACGCAGCCTTTGGTGATCATCGATTTAGCGCTCAATTGGCGCGGCGTGGCTTTATTGGTGCATTCTTTCGTGCATTATTGATGTTTGTGTTTTTCATGGTGATCGCAGCTGTGGTAGGTGGCGTCATCGCATTTAGTTCTCAAATCCACCCTTTTTTTGATGCCGGAACCCCCAGTACTGTTACGGTTTTTGTGGGTGTCATCGTAGTGTATGGTCTTTTTGGCCTAACCAGTATAGTACCTGCGGCTTATTGGCAAGTGTTTGTTTTTAATGCCACCTTTTGTTATTTGCAGCTAGGTGAAAACGTCAAGTTTAAAGCCATGCTAGCAACCAAGCCTTTTGCTTGGTTGCTTATTAGCAATTTACTTATGGTGTTGTTTAGTTTGGGGTTAGCTTATCCGTGGGCTGCAATTCGCTTGGCCAAATACAAACTCGAAGCCATTAGGTGTCAAGGTGGATTTGACTCCTTTGAGGGTGCGTCTACGGCCGATAGAAATGCCTTGGGCGAGGAAGTAGGTTCGGCCTTTGATGTTGAGTTTGGTTTTTAATAATGCCTCTCAACGAGCATCAAACGCAGCCCCTTGCCGGTACTTTTTATTTTAATGGTAAGGCAAAATCGCACCGTGCATGGTTGGTAAAAAACGGCGATCGGCTAACTATTAAGCTCGATGCTGAAGCAGAGGTGCTGGGCTGCCGTGCTCACGAGGTGAAAGTCTCAGAAGCGCTGGCAAATTTGCCAAGCCGGCTGGTTTTTAATACAGGGGATGCGTTTGAGTGTGCTGATACAGCTGCGTTTGCGCTGTTGTTTAACCAGCATAGGTCGGGCGTGGCCAATGCTGTACACAAGCTAGAGAGAAGTACTAAGTGGGCGTTATTAGCCTTGGTTTTGATGCCGTTACTCGCCTATGGTGCGTTAACTTGGTTGATGCCAATGGCCGCAGTAAGCGTGGCAGAGGCCATACCGTCGGCGTTGGTAAAGCAGTTGGATCAACAAGTGTTAGCAAGTATGGATGGCTACGTATTTGCCCCTACCAAAGCAACCGTGGCTCAGCAACAAAAGTTACAGCATGTGTGGGCGAAATTGCCCCATGGATTAGGCTATACCTTGCTTAGTAAAGACGGTGGCGTTATCGGTGCCAATGCAATGGCTTTGCCTGGAGGCAGTATTATCGTCACTGACGCCTTATTGGCATTGCTAAGTGAAGATGAATTACTGGCCGTATTGGCCCACGAAATGGGTCATGTAGACCTGCAACACGGCCTACGTAATATTGTTCAATCCCTGGGTGTGACGTTGGTTTTTTCCACCATCATAGGTGACGTGAGCCTATTGGCTGAGTCTGCCTTGGTAGCAGCACCCGTGATAATTCAGCAAATGTCATACAGCCGTGATATGGAGCGTGAAGCCGACGAGTTTGCCCACCGAAAACTAACGCAAATGGGTATATCCCCCGCGTGTTTGGGGTCTGCCCTAAAACGCCTTATGGACTCTCACAAACAAACTGGTGATGCCAATCATGCATGGCAAAGCTATCTATCAACTCATCCTAGTATCAGTGAGCGTGTTGCATCAGCACAAGGTGTCAGCTGTGGTGCGAGCAGATAGCGTTACTACTGAATATGATTACCCACTCTCACCACTTTTAAGGTGTTGGTTCCGCCGTGGGCTTTAACATAATCGCCTTTGGTGATGAGCACAATGTCGCCATCTTTAACTACACCTAGGTCTTTAAGTTGTTCCACGGCAATGTGGTTGACCTTATCGTTGTCGAGTACTTCTGAATCAAAGGGGTGAGTAATCACTCCGCGATAAAGGCATACACGACGATGGGTGTCGGCTTGTGGAGTGAAGGCGAAAATAGGGATTCCTGAGCGGATGCGTGACATCAGCAAGGGGGTTTGGCCGGTTTGAGTCATACAAATAATGGCCTTAACACCTTTCAGGTGGTTGGCTGCATACATGGCGCTTAAGGCTACGCTTTCATCAATACTATGGACGCTAATATCAATGCGGTGGGAGGATTTGTGAGCTTTTTTGTGTTGCTCTGCGCCGAGGCAAACTCGCGCCATGGCCGCTACGGTTTGCGCAGGGAAATCACCCACGGCGGTTTCTGCCGATAACATCACGGCGTCGGTGCCATCCATAACCGCATTGGCTACGTCCGAGACTTCTGCTCGAGTGGGCATGGGGCTGGTGATCATGGATTCCATCATCTGCGTGGCTGTGATGACGATGCGGTTGAGGCGACGCGTGTGCTTAATAATGTCTTTTTGCACACCCACTAACAGTGCGTCGCCAATTTCTACGGCCAAATCGCCACGCGCCACCATAATGCCTTCGGAAGCTTCAATAATACCTTCCAGTACCGCAGGCTCTATGGCTTCTGCGCGTTCTATTTTGGCTATCAAACTGGCGTTGCTGTTGGCTTGTTCTAATAAGGCGCGTGCTTCGTGCATGTCGTCAGCGTTGCGCACAAAGGAGATGGCAATATAGTCGACTCCAATTTGAGCAGCGGTAATTAAGTCGGCGCGGTCTTTGTCGGTGAGTGCGGGTGCAGACAGGCCTCCACCTTGTAAGTTGATGCCTTTATTATTGGAAAGTGGTCCGCCAATTTCTACTTTGGTGTGTACTTTACCTTGTTCGACAGTAACTACTTTGAGGACGATTCGACCGTCATCTAATAATAATATATCGTCTTGTTGTAGGTCTTTGCCTAGCTGTGGAAAATCTAACCCCACCGCCTGATCGGTGCCAGACTCCAAGTCCATGTTGGGGTCCAATATAAAATTCTGCCCTTCTTTTAGTTGGACTTTGTTATTGGCAAAGCGGGCTACGCGTACTTTAGGGCCTTGTAGGTCAGCGAGCAGGGCAACGTGTCGGCCGGCCTGCTGAGCGGCCTCGAGCACTGTTTCGGCCCGTTGTTTGTGATCCGCGGGGCTGCCGTGGGAAAAGTTTAGGCGCACCACGTCAGCGCCTGCGGCGATGATGGCTTTTAGGGCTTCTGGGCTACTGGTGGCGGGGCCTAAAGTGGCAACGATTTTGGTGCGGCGTAATTGCATAATAAAGTGTTCTTATCCTTGAAAGTGGGTTAATGGTGCATGAGCGCTAAGCTAGTGTCCAGCATTCGATTGCAAAAGCCCCATTCATTGTCATACCAGGCCATCACCTTCACCAACTTGTCTTGGGTGTGGGTGTGGCTGCTGTCAAAACAAGACGATTTGGAGCTGTGATTAAAGTCAACTGAAACCAGTGGCTTTTCAACATACTCCATAATGTGTGCTAGTAGCGGGTCTTGGTGTATGGCGCCTTGTATCGCTTGGTTGATTTGTTGTTTGCTGGTGGTGGACTTGGCAATAAAGGTGAGGTCAACTAAAGAAACGTTGATGGTGGGTACGCGTATGGCCATGCCGTCTAAGCGCCCCGCTAACTCGGGCAATACTAAACCCACGGCCGCCGCAGCACCGGTTTTAGTGGGGATCATGGATTGAGTCGCAGAGCGCGCTCGATAAAGATCTGAATGGAGGCCATCGGTGAGTAATTGGTCGTTAGTGTAGGCGTGAATGGTGGTCATTTGGCCTTGGATGATGCCTACCGCTTGATTCAATATATTCACCACAGGAGCCAGGCAGTTAGTGGTGCATGAGGCGTTAGAGACAATGCGTTCGTTGCCGGTGAGGGCGTTGTGGTTGACCCCGTAAACGATGGTGGCATCCAAATCTGTGCCTGGCGCCGAAATAAGCACCTTGCCGGCGCCCGCGTCTAGATGTGCTTGCGCTTGGTGACGTTGGGTAAACAAACCGGTACATTCGAGCACCAAGTCGATGTTAAGTTGTCTCCACGGCAGTTGGCTTGGGTCGCGTTGCTGGTAGAGCTTAATGCTATCGCCGTTGATGTAGAGGTGTTCGGCATCGTTATCTACGGTGCCATCGAAGCGGCCATGTACGCTGTCAAATTCTAGCAAATGGGCGTTGGTTTGAGGTGGTCCAAGGTCGTTGATGGCCACGATCTCTAGCTCTGAGTATGGCTTATTGGCTTGTTGTTGGTAGAGTGCGCGAAGTGTATTTCGGCCGATGCGACCGAAGCCGTTAATGGCGATGCGTATGCTCATGGGTTATATCCTGAAATCATATTATATTGGTAATGTTACAAACATTTGTGGCGCATATCAAATAATATTTTACAGTATAGGTTTTATATCATGTTTTTATTTGCTAATATTACTTAATTATACGCTAGGGATGAGATTATGAATGAAGTTGTAGCGCAGGTCACACAGGCCATTATTGATCGCAGCACAGACACTAGGCGAGATTATTTGTCCGCAGTCAATGCGGCCAAGGGCGGTAAGGTCAGCCGCGTCAATTTGTCGTGCGGCAATTTGGCCCACGGTTTTGCCGCCTGCCCGCAATCCGACAAAGATCGCTTAACCATGATGGATCAAGCTGATGTGGCTATTGTGTCGGCCTACAACGACATGTTGTCGGCGCATCAGCCGTTTGAAAACTACCCTCAGTTAATTAAGCAAGCGGTACGGGATATGGGCAGCGTTGCGCAATTTGCCGGCGGTGTACCGGCCATGTGTGATGGCGTGACCCAGGGCCAGCCGGGTATGGAGCTTAGTTTGTTTAGCCGAGACATTATCGCTATGTCTACCGCTGTAGCGCTTTCCCATAATATGTTTGACGCCGTGTTGTGCTTAGGTGTGTGTGACAAAATCGTACCAGGCTTATTGATTGGCGCCTTGAGCTTTGGCCACTTGCCCGTGGTGTTTGTACCTGCAGGTCCCATGCCCTCGGGCTTGCCTAATGCCGAGAAAGCGCGCATTAGGCAGCTGTACGCAGAGGGCAAAGTTGGCCGTGATGAGCTGTTGGCGTGTGAATCTGCGTCTTACCATAGTGCTGGCACCTGTACTTTCTATGGCACTGCCAATAGTAACCAATTACTTATGGAAGTGATGGGTTTACACTTGCCGGGTGCATCTTTTGTGCCACCAGAAGGGGGTTTAAGAGAGGCCTTAACTACGGCAGCGGCGCAGCAAGCGGTGAAATTGACCCATGCATCGCAGCATCAAAATTTGGCCCAGATAGTGTCGGAAAAAACCATTGTCAATGCCATAGTGGCATTGCTGACCACCGGTGGCTCAACTAACCATACGTTGCATTTGGTGGCTATCGCTAGGGCTGCGGGTATTATCATCAATTGGGATGATTTTGCTGCCTTGTCTAATGTGGTGTCCAGCTTGACGCGTATATACCCCAATGGTGAAGCAGATATTAACGTTTTTCATGCGGCTGGTGGTGTGCCTTATTTGGTGCAAACCTTGTTGCAGCATGGCTTGTTGCATGAAGACGTAGAGACGGTGATGGGACATGGCCTAAGGCGTTATTGCCAAGAACCTAAGCTCAATCAAGGCAAGTTAGTTTGGCAGCCTGCACCCCAAAAAAGTGCCGACACAGACGTGCTGCGTGCGGCCAGTGATCCATTTTCTGCAACCGGCGGCTTGGTGACGTTACAGGGTAATGTAGGCCGCGCTGTGGCGAAAGTGTCGGCCGTTAAAAGCGCCCATTGGGTGGTGGAAGCACCGGCTAAGGTGTTCGATAACCAAGCCGACTTTGAGCAAGCCTTTAAACAGGGTTTGTTGGAGCAAGATTTTATTGCAGTACTGCGGTTCCAAGGCCCACAAGCCTGCGGCATGCCTGAGCTACACAAGTTGACACCCTATTTAGGTGTGCTTCAAGACAGAGGCTTTAAGGTGGCCTTGGTTACCGACGGGAGAATGTCGGGAGCCTCGGGTAAGGTGCCTGCAGCCATACATTTATATCCAGAGGCTAAAGCCGGTGGTGTCATCGGTAAAATAGAAAACGATGATTTGTTAATACTAGACTGCCATAATGGTAGCTTGGAACTCTTAGTTGATGCCAAGGTGTTGGCCAGTCGGCCACAGGCCGAGCAACAGCCAGATTTAGGTGTAGGCATGGGCCGAGAGTTATTTGCAAATATGCGCCAACACGTCAGCGCCGCCGAATTAGGCGCCCGCAGTTGCTATTAGAGCTATAACCTATGTGTGAGTATTTCTTAGTCGCCGATGTCGGCGCCACCAATGCCCGTTTTGCCCTGGTCACAGATATGGGAGAGCTACACAAGATCGCCATATTCCCTTGTGCAGACTACCCTAATCTTGAGTCGGCCATGCTAGCTTATCTAGCACAAGAGAATGCTCAGGCGTTGGTAAGGGCCGCCTGTATTGCCATCGCCGGCACCGTGCATCAGCCCATTTTTAAGTTAGCCAACAACCATTGGCAGGTGAATAAAGCCCATGTACATGCCGCACTGGGTAGTGAGGTGTTGTGGATTAACGACTTTACAGCCCAAGCATGGGCTATGTCTCAAATCACCCAGTCTGATTTAGTCACCATTAAGTCAGGCGTCGATGTTAGTCGCGGTAATCGTTTAGTGATGGGGCCTGGAACAGGCCTTGGTGTGGCAGGGCTAGTGGCCCACGGCGACGGTTGGTTGCCAGTGATGGGCGAGGGCGGGCATGTTGGATTTGCGCCTGGTAACGCACAGCATAGCGAAATTTTGAGTTGCATGTGGCAGCAACATGAGCACGTATCGGCAGAGCGTTTGTTGTCGGGATCGGGCTTGATGGGACTGTATGCCGCAGTGGCCCATGTGTCGGGCCAACCAGCAAACCTAACCGACGTGGCTACCCTAGTCCAACGTGCCCAAGGCGCTACGCCAGACCCCTTGGCGTTACAAACCCTGTCGGTGTTTTGCAGCATGCTGGGCCATTGCGTGGCTAACGCAGCCTTGTTGTATGGGGCTGTGGGAGGTGTGTACTTAACCGGCGGCATTTTGCCCCGTATAGAAGAATTTTTAATGGCTAGTGATTTTGCTCACAATTTTACCCACAAAGGGCGTTTGAGCAGTTATTTAAAAGACATTCCAATATTCCTTTGTAAAGCCGAACAACCGGGCTTACAAGGGGCAGCAATTGCCTTAGAGCAAGCACTACGGAGCTAATATGTTACAACTCGGACAATCAAGTCATTGGCAGCAGCTACAGCAGTTGGCGGTTAAATACCAACGGGTTCACTTGCGCGATTTATTTGCCGAGCCGGGTAATCGTTTTGTTGATTACTCCATTGAATTGCCCAGTTTATTATTAGATTATTCTAAAAACTGCGTCACCCCAGAGGTCATGCAGGCATTATTTGGCTTGGCCGACGACATGGATCTGGCGGGCGCCATCGAACGTATGTATCGAGGCGCCAAAATCAACACTACCGAAGACCGTGCGGTGCTGCATACCGCCTTACGCAATCGTAGTAACACGCCAGTATATGTTGATCAAAGCAATGTTATGGACCTAATCAACAGCGAGTTGTCACACATGCGCCAGTTTGTGGATCAGGTGCGCTCAGGTGAATGGCGTGGCTATTCGGGTAAGCCCATTACCGACGTGGTCAATATTGGTATTGGTGGCTCCAACTTAGGCCCAAAAATGGTGACCCAAGCGTTGCGGTCATATGCAAATTCCACCATAAATGTGCACTTTATCTCCAATATAGACGGCGTAGAAGTGGCGGAGATTTTGCGCCCACTCAAAGCCGAACAAGTGTTGTTTGTAGTAGCCTCAAAGACCTTTACCACCAGCGAAACCATGACTAATGCGCAAACTGCACGTAACTGGTTGATGGCATCAGCATTCGACGAGCGCGCTGTGGAACAGCATTTCGTGGCCGTTTCTTCTAATGCTGAAGCGGTGCAAGCCTTTGGTATTAAACCTGACTTTATGTTTTCCATGTGGGATTGGGTGGGTGGGCGTTATTCCCTTTGGTCTGCTATTGGTTTGCCCATTGCGCTGTATTTAGGCTTTAGTCAGTTTGAAGAACTATTGACCGGTGCGCACGATATGGACCTGCACTTTCGAGATGCTAAAGCGGCCGATAACATTCCCATTATCATGGCTTTGGTGGGCATCTGGAACGGCTTATTACATGGTTCACAAAGCCAAGTCATTTTGCCCTATGACCAGCCACTAGAAAGCTTTACGGCCTATATTCAGCAAGCTGATATGGAAAGCAATGGTAAGCACGTTGATCGCCATGGTGAGGCCGTGGACTATCACACTGCGTCAGTAGTTTGGGGGCAGTTGGGGATTGATGGCCAGCATGCTTTTTACCAACTGTTGCACCAAGGTAACGTGATTGTGCCGGCCGATTTTATTGGTTCTTTGGCCAGTTCAACACCGGTGCGTGGCCACCATGAAAATTTGATGGCTAACTTTTTTGCGCAAACTGAGGCCTTGATGAATGGCATTAACGAAGCTGAAGTAGAGGCGCAATTACGCCAGCAAGGCTTAGATGAAGCACAGGTTGAAAAGCTTTTACCGCACAAAGTTCATCAAGGTAACCGACCCACCAATACACTGCTGTTAAAGCAGATCGATCCGCGCAATTTGGGTGCGCTGATCGCCCTCTATGAGCACAAAATTTTTGCTCAAGGGGTAATTTGGGATATTTGTTCGTTTGATCAATGGGGCGTGGAGCTAGGTAAAACCCTGGCTAAGAGAATTTTGCAGGAAATTAATGGTGATGTGAGCCACAGCCACGATGATTCGACTAACGCCTTGATTGATTATTTTAAGCAGTCGCGCAGTTAAGTCAGTGCTTTAGTTAAGTATGGGATCACGAATTTCAGTGACAAAGTCATAACTGTCACCGGGGAAGTAGGAGCGCGTAAACTCAACCGGCGTGTCGTCTGCAAGCATACCCAAACGTTCAATATAAAGAGTGGCGCTGTCGGTAGGTACATCCAAGTGGCCAGCTCTTTCCGCATCAATAGTGATGGCCCGTAGGCGCTGAGTGGCTTTAACAGGCCGTGCGCCTTGCTGTCGTAAGACGTCGTAAAGAGAGTCTTCCACAGTAAAAGGATTGTCGATGAAGGAGCGCGGTACCGTGGCTAACTCTAAGGCCATGGGTTGCTCGTCAGCCAAACGCAAACGATTAAAACGCACCACCTCATCGCCTTCTTCAAGCTTTAATGCAGTCACCTCTTCGGTGGTAGCAATGCCCATTGAGCGGTCGATCCAGCGAGTCCCAGGGAGTTTACCCTGTTCAGCCATGATCTCGGTATAGCTTTTAAGGAAGTTGAGCGGCTGCTCAAGACGTTTGGCAACAAAGGTGCCTGCACCTTGGCGTTGCACTAGCAGACCTTCCTGGACTAGGGTATCAATCGCCCTACGCACAGTGACTCGGGACACATCCATGCGTTGGCCAATTTCTCGCTCTGGTGGCAAAAACTGGCCCGCTTGTAATATGCCCTCATGAATAGCGTTACGCACACGGCTTTGCAACTGCACATATAATGGGCTGGTTGTGGTTTTTTCCATGTGGCCAAATAGTGCAATAATTGGATCTTCTTGCATTTTTTTATTCATCAGCTTCAGATCCAATTAGCATACCTTTATTTACTTTGGGAAGCGACTAAACTTCGGCCTTTAAGCGGCGCATGGCGATACCTTGATCGCTAAATAAGTGACATTTACTAGGTTCAACGTGCAGGCGTATTTCCTCACCAGGAGCAACTTGAACGTCACCTGGAAGTACCGCTTTAAAGCTTTGTGAATCGCTAGCTTGGCTCTTAATCGAGCCATAAGCGATGGCAATACCGCCTAAGCGCTCAAGTACCTTAACCTTCATGATGAAGCCGCCTGCGTCTCCGTCGGTGGCTAGGCTCAGGTCTTCTGGGCGGATACCCAGACACACGGGATCACCATGGCTGCCTTCAACCGGAGCTACGGGCAAGGTTAAAGCGCCTAAATCATCAGCATCGATGCTGCAGCTAGTATCGTCGCTTGCGGTGAGAGTGGCAGCAATAAAGTTCATGTTGGGTTGGCCAATAAAGCTGGCTACAAATTTGGTTCTAGGGTGGTGGTAAAGCTCCATAGGCGAGCCAAATTGTTCCACACTGCCGGCGTTAAGCACCACAATTTTGTCAGCCATGGTCATGGCTTCCACTTGGTCGTGGGTAACGTAAATCATGGTGGCATTTAGATCTTGATGCAGGCTTGCTAGCTCTACGCGCATGTCGCCGCGAAGGGCTGCATCTAAGTTGGATAAAGGCTCGTCAAATAAAAATACCTTTGGGTTACGTACAATAGAGCGACCAATGGCAACACGTTGGCGTTGTCCACCTGATAGTTGCCCAGGTTTATGTTGTAAGCGATTGGTGAGTTGTAAAATGTTGGCGGCATGCTCAACCCGTTGATTGAGCTCCGCTTCTGGAACTTTGGCAACCCTTAGTGGAAAAGCAATGTTTTCAAACACGCTTAAGTGTGGATAGAGGGCATATGATTGAAACACCATCGAAATGCCACGATCTACCGGGTGGGCGCTAGAAACGTCCTCACCATCAATAATAATTTGTCCTTCGCTTGCTTCTTCTAGGCCTGCGATAATGCGTAATAAAGTGGTTTTGCCGCAGCCTGAAGGGCCAACAAAAACAATAAATTCTCGGTCTTCAATGGATAGATTGATGTTATTAAGTACTTGGGTATCATCAAAACTTTTGCTGATATTTTGAAGAGCAACAGTCGCCATGTGTAAACCTACTGTAAGTGATCTATGAAATGAGTAATAAGGAAGCTAGCACAGAGCTAGCTTCCTTCTGGTTAGGGATGAGTTTTACTTGAACTCTTCCAGTTCTTCTGCGGCGATTGCCACTAAGTTTTCTGCTGAATCTTCACCCAGCAACATGCCTTGAATCATGCTATTAATGGACGTTTGAAGTGACTTAAAATCAACAAACATTGGCTCTGGGCCGCCGCTGCCAATAGGATCAACAAACACTTTCCAGTAATCATCATTTTCATAATAAGGCTTATCTACGATACCATTCTCGTACTGTTTGATAGGCGTTAGGCCCCAGCTAGAGTCTAGATCGTACTGAGCTTCACCCGAAGACAGTGCGCGAGCTAATTCCATGGCCGTATCTTCATGGCCTGTGCCATTAAACACAGCAATAGAGTCGGTAATCAATAATGTGCCACTCACGCCAGATGGTCCAGCTGGAACAGGAACAGTGATAACCTTCATGCCTGCTTTGTGTGCACCACGACCCCATGGGCCCTGAATATACATGGCCACTTTGCCGTCATTGAACAAGGCTTTTATTTGTGAGCGTTCAAAGGCAGTTGGGCCTTCTTGGGCTACATCTAATAGCTTGCCATATAGCTCTAGAGTTTCAACCGTTTGTGGGCTGTTCAAAGTGATTTCATTGGTGTCAGCATTGATGACGGAACCACCGTTACTGTACAAGTAGTTAAAGAACTGATGCATGGTGTTGTCAAAGTCTTTACCTGCCAAACCAATGCCCGCTATGCCAGTATTATCTTTCACAGCCTTAGCCATGTTGTACAAACCGGTCCATGTTTTTGGCCCAACACAGGGTAACCCCGCGTCTTCAATTAACTGACAGTTGATAAACAAAGCCTTGGTAGAAAAGGCGTGGGGGAAACCCCAATATTTGCCATCGCTGCTTACGGTGTTGAGAATGCCTGGTTGATAACTAGCCTGCTCTTCCTCAGAAATTTCAACCGGTACGATCAGGTCGTTTTGCGCCAATTGCTTGAGTGTGCGAGATCCCATATAAGCTAAGCTAACAGGGTCGCCTGCGGCAGCTAGGGTCATGGACTTATCCTGACACGTGCCCCAAGGCACAGCTTCCATATTTACCGTAACATCTGGATTATTGGCCAAAAAGGTATCAATAACTTTTTGGTCGGCTTCTCGAACTTCGCCACCACACATAACAAAATGTAGTTCTTCAGCCTGTACTACGGGCGCCATCATCATGATGATGCCGGCGCCTACAGCGGCCGCGGTTAAGAGCTTTTTCATATCTTTTTCCTCTTTATTATTAGAGCGCTAAGCGCCAAGTGACAAGCTGTCACGATTTAACTGCTCCTGCTGTTAGTCCTGCCATGAGAAATTTCTGCAAGAACAAGAAAATAAACAACACGGGCAAAATGCCGATTATGCTAGCAGCCATCATTTGGTTCCAAATGACTTCTTGATAACCGATAAATTCAAAGATGCCCGCGGGTAAGGGCATGTAGTCGCGTTCCTGGTTAAAGGTAATAGCGAACAAAAATTGTTGAGCGTAGGCACCGATGAAGGAATAGACGCCAACCACGATCAAGCCAGGGACCGCTAGGGGTAAAATCACCCGTCGTAGGGTATAAAGCCGTGAAGCGCCATCGACGAACGCTGCTTCCTCAAGCTCTTTTGGGATTTTTTCAAGAAAAGATTTGAGCAAATAAATGCCGGTGGGCACTAGAAATGCAGCACCAGGAATGATCATCGCCCAGTAGGTATTGAGCAAGCCCATGCCGCGCAACAACTTGTATAGGGGAATCAATAGGACTGCGCCAGCAAACATGTTCACAGCTAAAAACAACGCCAGGCTCACCGCTTTGCCACGAAATTGAAAGCGCGCGTATGAGTACGCAGCGGGCACTACAAAAACCATACAAATCAGGGTGGTCATGCTGGCCAAAAACACACTGTTAAAAATGTAGCGAGGCAATTTAGGTACGGTTACCCAAATGTCCGAATAGGCTTGCAATGACATGTCGTCAGACCAAAACTGGTACGGCGATCGGAACAGGTGAGTGAGCGGCCTTAGGGACGCTAAAAGCATTTCCACGAACGGCAGCAGCATAAAGGTTAAAAAGATACCAATGGCTATATAGAGGCCTAGCTTTTCTAGGGCTGAGTATTTATCAATCATTTCTCGTCTCCATATTTTTTATTGACCTTGTTCACCAACCATAGATACAGTAAGGAAAACACCGCGAGTATGGCAACGATAAGCACCGCTCGAGTAGCACCTTGGCCGTACTTATAATTAGCAATGGCCGTTTTATAGGTATCTACAATAAGTGTGGTAGTGCCTCCTCGAGGTCCCCCTTCGGTTAATATCCAAATGATTTCAAAGGAATTAAAGGTCCAAATGGCAGATAATAAGGCCATCGATGCAAACATAGGCATGATTTGGGGCATGGTGATGCGACGAAAACGATACCAGCGAGAAGCACCATCTATATACGCCGCTTCATATAAATCACGGGGCACATTTTGTATAGCAGCCAGTAAAAATATAGTGATCATGGGCGTGCCAATCCACACGTCCGTAACAATGGCGGAGTAAAAGGCACTGTTCTTATAGGCTAAAAATTCAAATGGACCATCGATGATGCCTAGGTTTTGCAATACCCCAGAGAGAATGCCAAAGTGGCCGTTGTAGAGCCATAACCAACCAATACAACCAATGGCAATAGGCACGATCCAAGGCGGCATAACCAGCACTCGAAAAGCCGCTTTGCCTTTGAGGTTGGCGGCTAACAATGAGGCACCAATGAGCCCAAGAATGAGCTTGAGCCCGACCGATAAAAACATCCAATAAAAAGTTCTGCCAATGGTGTCGGGAAACTTTCGGCTACTCAGAAGTTTTTCGTAGTTGGCGAAACCCACATAATCTTCTATGCCTAGGCCAGAATTGGTGAAGGATAGACGAATGGTTTCCACCAACGGCCATGCCACAATCAAACACATATAAGCTGCTGCAGGGGCGATTAAGACCCAGGCAAAAAATTTCGTAGAATGTAGTCCCTTGCGGGGCATTAAACGTCGAAGCAGTTGCATTACTCGTCGTCTCCTAAAGTTAAAAGCGCTGGGTAGGCCAGCTTAGGGCTTGCCAAATAGGGTTAAAATCATGTGCCGCCTGAACTAGTCCGGCACCTCTGCGGGTCTTGTTTTCGCTGCACCAAGCGCTTTCTGCTAAGCCGATGATGCGTGGTGCTAAGGCTTTTTTAAGGTCTGTTGAGCTGGCAATAGTTTCACACCAAAGTGCACCTTGAATGCCAGCAATATCATCATTAGGGTACCAAGCGGTGGTATGTTCTAGGCTAATGGTAGCGGCCCAGTTGGCTCCGGCGCTTTGTGAATTGCTGTCTTTACTCATGTCGAAATAAAGATGCTGAGCAGGACTCATGATAACCTGAAACCCTCTATCTACAAGAGCCTGTCCAGATGCGGCGTCCTGCCATACGAACACTAAGGCATCGCTACCAATGTTAAATTGCTCACCTTCGGCAGACTCCTGCCAAGCGGCGGGTAGTGCACCCTGTTGGCGTACAATGGCTGCGGCTTGAGACATAAACCAGCCTAAAACATCGGCGTCAGTGGTGAGCTTATGGGTTTGTTTGAGGGCGTCAACGGCGGGCGAGCCGTCCCAGCACCCCGGCGTAACTTCATCGCCGCCTAAGTGCAGGTAATGACTGCCAAACAGCTCGCAAAGCTCTTTAATAATAGGTGTTAAAATGGCCCAGCTAGTGTCTAACGCGGGGTTAATAGTGTTGTGGTAATAACCTTGAACCGAGGCAGGTTGGCTGCCGTTATGGTTCGCTTGTGGTTCGCCCAGTTCGGGCAGCGCAAGTTGTAAGGCAAGGCTATGGCCCGGTAGTTCGATTTCTACCATGACTTGTAAATGGCAGCTACGCGCATGCTGCAAGATAGTATTGATGTCTTGTTTGCTGTAACTACCTCCGGTGGGGCCAATGCCGCCGCCAAAAACGCCAGGGATGAGTTTGCCTTCGCCGCGCCATGCAGTGTTTTTAGCCAGTTCTGGGGCGCACTCTAGCTCAATGCGAAACGCCTCATCGTCAATCGGGTGCCAATGAAAACGATTGAGTTTCAATAGCGCCATCAGGTCTAATAATTCGCACAGGGTCTTGGTGTCGAAAAACTGCCGAGCACAATCTAAATGTTGTCCGCGCCAATGATAGCGAGGTTGGTCTTCGATACGACCACAAGGCAAGCTGCCCTTGTAGCTGCAATACATTTGCAAAAGGCTAATAAAACCGTAATAAAAGCCCTGTTCGTGGCTCGCCTCTAGCGTGATTGATTGGTTGCTTATATCAACAGTGTAGGCTTCTTGGGCAAGTTGTGGGTTGATGCTGCAGGTGATTGGTGTACTGCCTTCTTGGGTCTTAATGAGATGGCTACGTAAACCTAAAGCGCTTGCGTCTTGCCATGCCGTTAAGACCAGAGGTAGATCCAAACCAAAGGTATTGAATCCGCTTGTACAATCTACGTAGTCGCCGTTAGGCAACCAAGAGGTGGGGGCAGGCGCCAGTTTTAGTAGCGCATGATCATGGCTAACACTGTGGGTTTGGGGTTGGGTCTGGTTGGCAAAACGGATCGGCTGGGTTTGTACCGCAGTGGCTCGACCGGCGTGGGTAATGTAAGCGCCCTTAGGCCCCCAGGCCATATTAAGAGCCACGCCTGTTTGTTGGTAGGCAATACAACAAGCCCAGCTTTCGCCAGGTTCTATAGGGGTGTTGTGGGTGGGTACAAGGCGAGTAAAGCCACCTACTTGATGCATGATTTTACACTCGCGTACTGCTGTAGCTGGGTCTAATAAACTAAAACACAGGCAAAAATCAGATACCGCAGCAGCACCAACATTGGTGAGCTGTAGCTCTATCTGATTGTGGTTATTCACATAACTGTGAAGCACCATGGAGGGGATTGCCTGACTCACTTTTGTGACCTGTGCTTGCTGTATTTCAATACCAATATATATCCAATTTATTGCTCATGCAAGTTGTTTAGTTACCAATTGCTTACGAATTTGTTGATATTTTGGCTAAATAGTTGAATTTTGAAATGTTTTTGTAAAAAATTAATTTTTTTGAGGCTGCTTTATTGTATAAATATAAAAATTGGTTTGTAGAGTGTGTTACTTTTGTATTATATTGGTATTGTTTTACCGTATAACATCAATGCCTTTTGTATGCTGGGTTATTTATTGCGTCACAGGAGTTAAGTTGCATGAGAGTTGTAATCACCGATGATGCTAGTGCTGTAGCAAACGCCAGTGCCGAGGTATTGTGCCGGCAGTTAGTCACTGCCCCCGCTTCGGTATTGGGTTTGGCTACAGGCTCCACGCCGGTCATGCTCTATAAGGAGTTGGTGAGTCGTTATCAGGCAGGTCAGGTGTGTTTTGCCAAGGCCAAGAGTTTCAACCTCGATGAATATGTTGGCATTGACCCCAGCCACCCTCAGAGTTACCGGCATTTTATGCAGCAACACTTGTTTGATCAGGTTAATATCGACCCGGTGGCAACCCAAGTGCCGCAAGGCTTGGCGGACCCTAAGATAGAGTGCGAGCGCTATGAAGCGGCTATAACATCAGCCGGTGGTATAGACCTGCAAGTTCTGGGCCTCGGCTCGAATGGCCACATTGGTTTTAATGAGCCGACCTCGAGCTTGGCATCACGCACGCGTATCAAAACCCTCACTGAGGATACTATAGCTGCAAATGCGCGCTTCTTTGAGGCCCATGAGCAACAGCCAACCTTGGCCTTAACTATGGGTATTGGCACCATTATGGAGGCGCGGCAGATCTTGTTGTTAGCGACTGGTGAGCATAAAGCTAAAGCCGTAAAAGCCATGGTAGAGGGCCCCGTGAGTGCCATGGCGCCGGCATCTGTGCTGCAGTTCCATCAATCGGTTACCCTGGTATTGGATGTCGCTGCAGCGTCACTGCTGGAAGCGCAGGACTACTACCATTGGGTTGAAAAAATGCGCGCACAAACCACCTAATTTAGATCAGAAAAAGGATCATCATGGCTACAGTAACCGCTCTAACCAATGGACAAATATTTACTGGTGACAAAATTGTTAACCAGCATGCCTTACTTATCGAAGCAGGTTGCGTCGTTGATTTGGTGCCCGAGTCTGCGCTGCCCAAGGTGCACAACGGCTACGATCTTGGTGGTGGTTTGTTAGCACCAGGGTTTATTGATGTGCATGTTAATGGCGGAGCCGGCGAATTACTTAATCACCAGCCTAACGCTAAGTCTTTACAAACTATCGCCCAAGCCCATCGGCAATATGGCACTACTGCATTCCTGCCGACCCTAATAACTGATACTTGGGTTCAAATGGTGAATGCGGTGGCGGCAGTGAGGGCTGCGGTTGAGTTGGGTGTGCCGGGTATTTTGGGCATTCATCTAGAGGGGCCTTACCTCAATGAAGAGCGCAAGGGTGTGCACCCGCCTACGCGTATACGGGTACCGACCAGTTATGAGGACCTCAGTTCTTTGTTTGAACCCTTTCCAGACCACCTAATTAAGCTCATGACCTTGGCACCTGAGCAGGTGAACCCTGATTTTATCCATCGTTTGACCGCCGATGGCATGATTGTTTCGGCCGGCCACACCGCAGCCAGTTACGAGCAAATGCAAGAAGCCTTGGCCAAGGGAGTAAGAGGGTTTACGCATCTTTTTAACGCCATGACACCGATGACCAGCCGTGAACCTGGCGTGGTCGGCGCAGCCTTGGATCACGACGACAGTTGGTGTGGTTTGATTGTGGATGGCCACCACGTACACCCGGTGACCTTACGACAAGCGATCAAAGCCAAAGCCAGGGGCAAAATGATGTTAGTTACCGATGCCATGCATACGGTGGGTGAGGGCGCTGGCCGTTTTGATCTTATGGGTCGGCCTATTGTTAGTAAAAATGGCAAGGTGACTACCCTTGATGGCACCTTGGCTGGCAGCGATTTAGACATGGCAAGTGCCGTGCGTAACACTGTATATAAGGTGGGTTTGGAGTTGGAAGAGGCATTGCGTATGGCCTCCCTTTATCCTGCACAGTTTCTTAAATTGGACCGACAGATGGGCAAAATCGCGCCCGGTTATCAAGCCGATTTGGTGCTGCTTGATGAACATTTGATGGTGCAAAATACATGGATTAAAGGGGAGTTCTAACATGCATAAAGCCATCAGTTATTGGTCCATGGAGCATGGTTTTGCAGCAAATCATAGTATTGAACAAGCGTTAGCGGATGCCCATAAGGCCAATTTTACTCATTTGGAGTTGGCGGTGTCAGACACTGGAGTACTCACCTTTGATACCCCACTAGACGCAGTTAAGCGAGTTATAACGGACTCGCCTGTGTCCGTAACCAGCCTTGCCTCGGGCATGAGCTGGGGCCAAAATCCGGCCAGTGACGATGTCGATGTACGGCTGGCCAGTATTGAATTTCACCAGCGTGCTTTAATGATGGCGGCCGAATTGGGTTGTGGTGCTTTGCTGATGGTGCCCGGCGTCAGCCGAAGCCCTATTAGCCCCGATCTTGTGCGTTATGACATTGCTGTGGAGCGTATGCGTAGAGCGATACAGGCGCTGCTTGAAGTGGCTGAGTGCGTCAATGTAGACCTGTGTTTAGAGAATGTGTGGAATGGCTTGTTTTATTCGCCCCTCGAATTGCGCGATTTTATTGATAGTTTTGACTCACCACGCTTGGGCGTGTATCTAGACGTGGGCAACTTGATGGGCATCCATCAGTACCCTCCCCATTGGATCGAGCTCTTGGGGCAGCGCATTAAACGCGTGCATATTAAGGACTATCGAGAAAACTTCGATTGGACCGGCGGCTACAGTTTCTGCGACTTAGGTGCTGGCGACGTGCCTTGGGTAGAGACCATGGCGGCGCTAAAAGCCATCAACTATGAGTCTAGCTTAACCGCCGAAATGCTACCGTGGGATGCGAGCTTATTAGAGCGCACATCGGTGGCTATGGATGCCATTATGGGCCGTAATAACGCCTAAGGAGCAGGCCGTGAGTAAGAAATTAAAAGTGGGTGTGATTGGCTTGGGCATGATGGGTCAAACTCATTTAGACGTGTATAGCCAGATGCCTAACGTTGAGGTGGTGGCCATCGCCGACCAAGATGAAGCGCGCTTATTGGGCCTCACGCAGGCGCAAGGCAATATCCAAGGCCAGGCGCAGGGCCAAGTGGATTTAAGCCAGGTGCAGCGCTTTACCGACGGTTACCAGCTGATTGAGTCTGCCGACGTTGATTTAATTGACGTGTGCGTAGGAACGAACCTGCACTTGGCCATGGCCAAGGCGGTTATAGTAAAAGGCCGACACCTAATGCTAGAAAAGCCAGTGGCAAGAAGCCATACGCAAGGTTTAGAACTATTAGCCTTAGCTCAGGCCAGCCCTAGCTTTGTGATGTTAGGTATGTGTTTACGTTATTGGCCGGCTTGGGTGTATTTAAAACAAGCCATTGATGAACAGCGTTTTGGGGCTTTAAAGTCGTTGTTTTGCGAACGTTTGTCGAGCTTTCCAGACGGTGACTTTTACCGTAGCAGCCAGCAGTGCGGCGGTGCGATATTAGATTTACATATTCATGACGTGGACTTCATTAGTCATTGTTTAGGTCGCCCTAGTGAAGTAGTTAGCCGTGGCCATATAGGGCGATCGGGTGGTTTGGATCATGTGCATACTCAATATACCTTTGCCGGTGAATTTAAAGATGCTGTTGTGACTGCTCAAGGTGGTTGGTCTATGGCTCAGGGTTACCCGTTTAACATGAGCTATACTGCCAACTTTGAGCAAGCAACACTAGGCTATGAGCTCGGAGACGGCGAACATCTAATCTTGTATCACGGGGGAGTGGCTCAAGCCGTGGACCTAGCCGCTGGTATGGGTTATGAGCATGAGATCAAGCATCTCGTGAGGGCTATATTGTCGTCTCAAAGCACTGACTTTGATTCTCTACACAGTGCCGTTGATGCTTTGGCGGTGGTAGAGGCCGAAGCCTTAAGCATCGCTACAGGCCAGCTACAACAACCTCTATACGGTTAATACAAACCTTGTTTAACGCGCATATGCTTTAAACAAATCATTAATACTGGCAATGGTTCGCGCCTCTTGGGGTAGCTGGTGAAGGTCGTTAGCACGAAATTTTCCGGTCTGTACTAAGCAAGCCTGTAAACCAGCAGCCACGGCGCCCACCACGTCGGCGGCCACATCATCGCCCACCATTAAGCATTGTTTTGCATTGAGTCCTGTGGATGCCACTATGTGCTGATAAAACTTGGCGCTGGGTTTGCCCATGATAATTGGCTCAACTTGGGCCGCCCAAGCCAAGCCTGTGATAAAGCCGCCAGCGTCCAACATTAAGCCATTACTGCCATTGAAGTAGCGGTTAAGCCCAATGCCAATGAGAGGCAACCCTTGGTGGCAAAGTCGGAATGCCTGGTTCAAGGCTTCATAGGTGAGTCCATCGCGGGCATCGCCTAACACCACACAGTTGGGTTGCGTCTTGGTCAGGTGTGAGAATTCGCTGGCGATCGATGGGTGAACTAAGGCCAAGGGCGATAGGTTATGTTGCTCTAAATATGTAGCTGCGGCTCTTGGAGCAGTGTAAAGCTCTCTAGATTCAATGCTAAAACCCATACCCAGCAGTTGTTGCAAAATGCGGTGATGACTGCGGGTCGCAGTATTGGTAACAAAGCGTAATTGTAAGCCTAGATGTCTTGCTTCACGCACGCAGTCAATTGCACCATCAATGACCTTATTGTCGTCATAGAGCACACCGCTCAAATCGAGCAAAAGGGCATCAAAGGTTAGTGACATGACTGCCTCAAAGTAGATCCGCAGGAGGCTAGTTTAACACTAATTATAGTGTGTCGCTTACATTGCAGCGGCCCGTAATGCAAGTTGATGTACGGCATGCCAGTCTTTCGCGTCGGTTAGACTTTTTGGCGTTAGCCATGTACCACCTACACACATCACGTTATTCAACGCTAAATAGTCTGCTGCATTGTTAGGTTTAATGCCGCCGGTGGGGCAGAATTTGAGTTCGGATAAAGGCCCAGCAAAGGCCTTTAATGTATCTACGCCACCCACCACCGCAGCGGGGAATAGCTTAAACCGGCGATACCCTAGCTGCATGGCCTGCATGGCTTCACTGACACTAGCGACCCCCGGTAGCAATGGTACTGTAGACTGGCTGCCGAATTGTAATAATTCTGCGGTGCTGCCTGGGCTAACGATGAAGTCGGCGCCGGCATCAATGCAGGCCTGGTATTGGGATGGGTTGAGCACGGTCCCCGCACCAATGATGGCTTGCGGTAACGCCTGCTTGAGTTGCTTGATAGCCGTTAGACCGTACTCACTACGTAAAGTTATCTCCAATACGCTTAAGCCGCCGTTCACCAAAGCGCTGGCAATACCTATGGCCTGCTCGGCATTGTCGAAGGTTAATACCGGGATCACCGGTGCGGCGGCACAAATTTGGTCGATGCGCTTAGTATTGATGTCTATTTGAGTATTTTCTAAAGATGTCATTTAAGGGCACCAGTGGATGTTGAGGGGTTGTTGAATAAAGTTGTAGATGGGCGTTTTATTGCCATCTTGTAGGGCAGTGGCTTGTTGCAATACCCGCAGCTTTGCTGCGCCTTCGATATGTAAATGGATATGTTGGGCCTGCATCAGTGCGTGGGCGGATAAACTCATGCGTTGAATTGGGTCTGCCGGCGCTTGGGTGGCGATACATAAATCCTGGGTGGACAATGCTTGAGGAAGGGCCGGGCATAAAGGGAATAATGAGGCGGTATGGCCATCGTCACCCATGCCCAGTACGAGTACGTCAAGGGGCCAATGCATGTGTTGGAGTTGTTGCTGGCATTGGGCTTGCCCTAATTCGGCGCTGCCTGCTTGATTATATAGCGGGTAGAAAGTCGCCGCTTCTGCATTGTTTTTTAACAGCCAGGTTTTTACCAAGGCTGCATTACTGGCGCTGTGTTGCTCGTCTACCCAGCGTTCATCGGCCAGAGTCACGTCTACTCGGTGCCAGTCCAGTGTTTGCTGGCTGAGTTGTTGGAGCATTGCCGTGGGTGTGCGGCCGCCAGAAACTGCTAGGCTGGCTCTGGGTTGGGATGCAAGGGCGTTTCGCAGCTGTGCCGCCACGCACAAGGCCAAAGAAGCTGCAAGTTGATCATGGTTGCCGGCGGTTAGCCAATGATTGTGTGAGGCCAAGGTGGTGGGTTTAGGCTGTGTCATTGCAGTGCTCATACCAATTATGGCCATAGGCTTCGATCATGTCGCATGCCCGTGTTGGGCCGTTGCTGCCAGCGGCGTAGGGATCTAAGGTTACACCTTGTGCTTGCCATACCTGCCTGATTTGATCACACCATTGCCATGCTAATTCTACTTCGTCGCGCCGTACGAAAAGGCTTTGATTGCCTTTTAAGGCTTCAAGCAATAGGCGTTCGTAAGCATCTGGGATGCGCGCCTGTGATTGGGTTTGGGCAAAGTCCAAATGTAATGGATCGCGCCGTAATTGCATGCTTTTGTCGATACCTTGTTCTTTTGTAAGCACTTGTAGAGAAATGCTTTCGTAGGGCTGTAAGCGAATCACCAGTTTGTTTTGAGCAATAGCAGCTTGTTGTTGGTCAAAGATAAAGTGGCTGTTTGGTTTGTAGTGGATGATGATCTCGGTGACTTTTTCGGCCATCCGTTTGCCGGTGCGTAGGTAAAACGGGGTGCCGGTCCAGCGCCAATTGGCAATTTCTGCCCGTAGGGCGATAAAGGTTTCGGTGTTGCTGCTGGTGTTGGCATCGGCTTCATTAAGATAGCCTGGCGCAGCTTGGTTTTGATGTTGGCCATCGGCATATTGGCCGAGCACAAGGTGTTTGTCGACTTGGTTTTGCGGTAGGGGTTTTAGAGCCCGTAATACTTTTACCTTTTCGTCACGAATGCTATTGGCGTTGAGTTGTGATGGTGGGTCCATAGCCACCATGCATAGCAATTGTAATAGGTGGTTTTGCACCATATCGCGCATTTGTCCGGCTTGGTCGAAGTACCCCCAGCGGCCTTCGATGCCAACGTCTTCGGCAACACTAATTTCAACATAAGCAATGTGCTTATGATTCCACTGGCTTTCAAATAGTGGGTTAGCAAAACGCAAGGCGATGAGGTTTTGAACGGTTTCTTTGCCTAAATAATGGTCGATACGAAAGATTTGTTGCTCATCAAAGTATTGGCCGAGCTTGTCATTGATAACAACCGACGAGGCAAGGTTATGGCCGATTGGTTTTTCCACCACCATGCGGCACTGATCGGTGATGGCGCCAGCGCTATGGAGGTGGTCGCATATTTGCCCGTACAGACTGGGCGGTGTGGCCAAATAGAAACTTATTTGGGGATGCCATGTGGCTAGTTTTTGGGCTAACGCTTGATAGTCTTGTGCTTGGGTAAGGTCAACCTGACAGTAGCTCAGCCGTTGTAAAAACCGGCTTACGGTGGCGTGATCTAATTGATCTTCACTCACATATTGGGTTAACGTTTGTGCAATACGTTGCCGTAGTTCTGGGTCGTCTAACGCGGTGCGGGCCACTGCCATAATGCTAAGTTCGTCGCTCAGTAGTTTGGCGGCTTCTAGCTGATATAGGGCTGGCATTAGCTTACGTAGTGACAAATCACCTAGAGCACCAAATAGAACTAAGCTGTGGCTTAAGGTATGCTTGCTTAACGTTTGGTGATGCGTTGTGGATTGGGTGCCTGACATGGAAAACCTAGTTCGTCTCTGCTTAAGAGGTAATAATACCTTTAAAACTACACAAAAGTCACCAATAATGACAAAATATTGGTAATATTACATATATTATGCAACTTTATTAAAGAATCCTATCTATGACGTCTAATAATAACTTGCTTCAGCAGCTGGTGCAGCAGCAAGATCAGCTTAACCGTTCGGAACGTAAAGTGGCGCAGGTGATTGTGGCCGACCCGCGGGCGGCTACGCGTATGAGTATAGCGGCCTTGGCAGGTTTGGCGCAGGTGAGTGAACCAACGGTTAACCGTATGTGCCGTAGCTTTGGGCTTAAAGGCTACCCAGATTTTAAGTTAGAACTGGCACAAAGTATGGCCAGTGGCACGCCTTATGTGAGCCAGAGTGTGGGCCAAAATGATACCGCGTCGCAATACACTGATAAGATATTCACCAGCACCATTGCCAGCTTAGATGCTGCCAGGCAGCAAGTGGACAGTAATGTGGTGCAGCGTGCCGTTGATTACTTAAGTCAGGCTCAGCAAATTTGTTTTTGTGGTATGGGTGCGTCTGGTGCTGTAGCTCAAGATGCACTGCACAAATTCTTTCGTTTTAATATTCCGGTGGTGGCGCATAACGATTCGTTGATGATGCGCATGATGGCATCGGCCTGTAAGCGTGGCGATGTGTTAGTGCTCTTGTCGTTTACCGGCCGTACTAAAGAGATGGTAGAAGTGGCCCGTATTGGCCGTGCAGCGGGAGCAGTAGTGGTGGCTATTACAGCCGTTGATTCACCATTGGCGCAAGAGGCCACGCTAGTGTTAGGTGTTGATGCGCCAGAAGACACTGATGTGTATATGCCGATGCAATCGCGCTTGATTCAACTTACCTTATTGGATGTGCTGGCCACTGGCGTTATCTTACGCCGCGGCGAAGATTTCCATCATCATTTAAAAACCATTAAACAGAGCCTTAAGGGTACGCGCGTAGCGCTAGCAGAGGACGAAGTATGAATGTTACACGATGGATTGTAGTTATGGTGTTGGCCATAAGCGTAAGCGGCTGTGTGTTAACCAAAGTGGTCACAGTGCCCATGAGGGTGGTGGGTGCCGTGGTGTCGGTAGTTCCCGTGGTGGGCGATGCCTTAGATGAGAGTATTGAAACAGTGGCTGACGCGGTGGATGATATTCCGCTATAAAAAAACCGCAGCTAGCTTGGCTAGTGCGGTTTTAGTGCGGCTTAGGTTAGAGAGGCTTATAGCTGCTCTAACTTGGCGCGAATTTCAGCTAACTTTTCAGTCATGATGCGCTCTAAGTGCACAAGATCTTGCTCAATAGTTTCTTTGCTATCGGTGACTTTCTTGTCTTCTTGAGCTAGCTTGTTGAGCTCAGTGAGTGCGCGTAACAAGAAAGGAGAAATTTCGCTCACTTCTTGCCACTGTTGGCGGCCAGAATCAACCATGACAGTGCGTGTAGCACGACCAAAGCGGAACTTTTTGCTGCGTGGTAAGAAAGAGCCTTTTTCGCGCTTGTAGTAGATTTTGAGGATGTCAAAATCGCCTTCTTGGCGCAGGGTGTATTTGTTGATAGCTTCGAAGCTAGTGATACCCATTTCAGTAAGGGTTGGATGCTGAGACATAGTCATTCTCCGAGAGAAGTTAAAATTAATTTTTACTATGAAAATCAATGACTCAACAAATTATTGTAAGGTAGGCTCTGGCGGCCCTGCCTTGCTGGTCTGATGGTTTGCGCAGTGACGAAAGTTGGAACAGCGCGGTCCATCATGGGTGCGGTTTTCAGTGGTTAAATTGTAACTTATTTTTGGTTAAAAAGTAACCACAAGCGCTGCCTTATGTCCGGCATTGATACGATAGGTCGCATTCACTCAACAAATATTCATCGTCTGCTCACCTGGGCTTTTTTTACGGTATACTCAAGGCTAATTTGTTGCATGAGCAGGGCCTGTTTTGCCGCCCGTAAGCTCAATAAGGATTTGTCTGTTTATGTCTGGTGTCATCCCCATCGATGAAGGCGTTGAGCGTCTCCCCCTCAAAGAATATACCGAAAAAGCCTATTTAGATTATTCCATGTACGTGATTTTGGACCGTGCCTTGCCCCACATTGGTGACGGTCTTAAACCCGTGCAGCGGCGTATTGTATATGCCATGTCTGAATTGGGTTTAAAGACCACGTCTAAGTACAAAAAGTCGGCGCGTACCATTGGTGACGTGTTGGGTAAGTTTCACCCCCATGGCGACAGTGCGTGTTATGAGGCCATGGTACATATGGCCCAAACCTTCTCTTACCGCTATACCTTGGTGGATGGTCAAGGCAACTGGGGTTCCGCCGATGACCCAAAATCCTTCGCCGCCATGCGTTATACCGAAGCCAAGCTCACCGCTTATGCCGACGTATTATTAGGCGAACTAGGCCAAGGTACGGTGGATTGGGGTAATAACTTTGACGGTACTCTACAAGAGCCGCTGGTGCTGCCATCACGGGTACCTAACGTACTGCTTAACGGCGCCACCGGTATTGCGGTGGGTATGGCTACCGATATTCCGCCTCATAACTTGCGTGAAGTGGTGTCTGCCTGTATTCATTTGTTAGACAACCCGTCGGCCACTACCGAAGATTTGCTGCAGTTTGTGCAGGGCCCAGACATGCCCACCACAGCGGAAATTATTAGCCCACAGAGTGATATGTTGCAGATGTATCAAACCGGCCGTGGCAGCATTCGTATGCGTGCTGTGGTTGATCATGAAGATGGCGACATTGTTATTAGTGCCTTACCCTATCAGGTATCTGGCGCTCGAATTTTAGAACAAATTGCGGCCCAAATGCAGGCGAAAAAGTTGCCTATGGTGGCCGATTTACGGGACGAATCGGATCACGAAAAACCCACTCGTTTAGTGATTGTGCCGCGTTCCAACCGTATCGATACCGAACAACTAATGCACCATTTGTTTGCCACTACGGATTTAGAACGTACCTACCGCGTTAACCTCAACCTCATTGGGGTGGACGGTAAACCACAAGTTAAAGGCCTCAGTCATATTCTTAAAGAATGGCTGGCATTCCGTATGGACACAGTCACCCGACGCCTGCAATACCGTCTAGACAAAGTATTAGAGCGCTTACACCTGTTAGAAGGTTTGTTGATTGCCTACCTTAATATCGATGAAATTATCGCTATTATTCGTGAACAAGACAAACCCAAACCGGTGCTGATGCAGCGGTTTGCGCTGTCCGACCGCCAAGCCGATGCCATTTTAGATCTAAAGTTACGCCACTTGGCCAAGCTTGAAGAGCATAAAATTGCAGCCGAGCAAGCAGAGTTGGCGGAAGAGCGAGATAAATTAGAACTGTTGTTAGGCTCTAAGGCCCGTCTAAAAACCCTTATTAAGCGCGAATTGACCACCGATGCCGAAGCCTTTGGCGACGACCGTCGTTCGCCGATTGTTGTGCGCCAAGAAGCCAAAGCCTTGTCTGAGCGTGATTTACTCACCTCAGAGCCAGTGACGGTTGTCTTATCGAAGCAGGGCTGGGTGCGTGGCGCTAAGGGCCACGACATCGATCCAGAAAACATGAGCTATAAGTCGGGTGATGATTTCTTGCTCATGGTGCTGGGCCGCAGCAACCAAAGTGTCGCTTTCCTTGATGAAGGTGGCCGAACTTATTCCTTAGAAGCCCATACCTTGCCGTCTGCGCGAGGCCAGGGCGAACCCTTGAGCGGGCGCTTTAATGCGCCCAGTGGCGTGCAGTTTGCAGCGGCAGTGTGTGCCAAGCCTGATCAACTGTTATTGATGAGTACCGATGCAGGTTATGGTTTCATTACTACTTTTGAAGATCTGCTAAGCAAAAACAAGGCCGGCAAGGCCGCTATGTCGGTGCCTAAAGGTGCTAAGGTCATTGCGCCCCAGCACATTACCCAGTTAGAGGATACATGGTTGGTGGCCGTGAGCAATGAGGGCCGTATGTTGGTCTTCCCATTGCAAGATTTGCCTCAGTTAGCACGTGGTAAAGGTAATAAAATTATTAGCATTTCGTCAGCCCGCGTGGCGAGCCGTGAGGAGTTCATGGTGTCTTGCGTCTTGGTGACCGAAGCGAATGAATTGTTAGTTCACTCTGGCAAGCGTTACCTACGCTTAAAGGCTTCGGACCTGGTGCATTATCGAGGTGAGCGGGGCCGTAGAGGCAACAAGTTGCCCCGTGGATTCCAAAAGGTAGATAGTCTAGAAGTGGCAGGGGCAGTGCTAAATGCAGCCGAGGAGCCCACGCCAGACGCTTAAAGCGTTTGGCTAAAGTGGGTGATCTGCATATCCAATAAGTCTTGGTAGTCGCTGCTTAAGCGGCTTAAACTAAAGGCGCCGCTGGCTAAAGCCACACAGTTGTCGGCTTGTAATACCCGCTGTTGCAACTCTGGGTGATACGCCACGTGACGGCTTATTACCATGTGATTTTGTCTTTCTCGGCGCGACAGTTGCGCCGCTTGCTCGGTAAGCGGGCTGATATCATCTAAGGTACCGGTATGCACAACAATCTGAATGTTTAAGCTCGATTTGTTGTTGCTAGCCCGTTGTTCATTAAACGCCTTGTACAAACCAAAGAAAAACTGTGCCGCACACAGGGCGTTAACGCAGTGCGTCATGTGTTCGTGGGGTTTGTCGAAGGTCACCAACACGTCGTGGTTGTCTTCCGTTTCTATGGTGCCACCGTAGATGGCGCACACCTGATCCACCAAACGTTGGTAGGCTTTGAGCAACAGGTGTTTTTCTGCGGCTTCCATAGGGCCTTGGTCACGGGTGTTAACGTTAATGTAGAGCAAGCTCACCAGCGGCTCTTCTTCTGCAGTTACCAAGGGTGTAACGACAGGCGTGGCTGCGGGTTCATCTTCTAGCGCCACTGGCGTGGCTCGTAATGGCTCGGAATTGTGGCTTTGACGCAAGTCATCCATGGTGAAAATAGGTAGCTTGGATTCTGCGGCCGGTGGGCTCTCTTCTAGCTTGGGGGCAAACAAAGGGTCGCCTAAATCACCCAGAGTGGGTTCACCAGAGAGCTCTCTAGCTAAGTCATGGAGCTCATGGTTAAAGGCTTCTTGTTGCCCCGGCGCCTCTAACTCGGGTTGGTGGTCTTGTGTTTGGGGGGCAGTTAAGCCTTTGCCAGCGGGCATGTCGAGCTCGTATTGGTAATCCGTTTGCGCATGTAGCAAGCGCTCTTGGTTAATGGAGTTAAAACCCAAGTTAATAATGCCCCATTCATCGAGTCTAGAGTCATCTAGCGGTGGCGCTTTACCATATTCAAGCAGTTGATCCTGGGCTTCGTGCAGGCGGCGTAGCGGCTGTACGAGTTTGGCACCAAACCACCAACCGAGGATGATACAGGCCAAAAATGTGAGACCTACCGTGGGCCATAGCAACAGGCTGAGTTGAGCCAAGCTTGGGTAAAGGTTTAAATCGGCTTGTCGTAAGTGCAAACTACCAATGGTGGCTTCGTTTAAACGTATGGGCAGCACCAGGTGGTCGGTATCATTTAAGTAGCCGGTTTTAGCCAGCATTCGATCTTCGGCGTCGTATACGGCCGCACCGATAATGGCACCTTGCTCGCGTAGTTCAGCCAAGGTCACATTAAGGCTAATGTAGTCTTGTTTTATGATCAGTGGCGCGCTTAAATTGGCTAACTGCTGTCCCATTTGTTGGGCAAAGAAGGCGTTTTGTTGGCCTGCGACTTGGTTGATGTGTTGGTAAGTCATCAGCCCCAATGATGCGCCCACGAGTATAAATACGGCAATTAACAGGCACACTGTCTTCTGCACTAACGTTAGGCGAGATTGCATTAAGTGTCGAAACGAAAGAATTTTATTGGGCATTGAGTGTGATTCGGTACGGTGTCAAACAAGAAAAAAGCAAGTCCATTCTAACCTACAAATGCTAAAATGCTAAGCCCGTCTTTGGAGTCAATACTATGTTTCATCGTTTTACCCTGTTTCAACAACATGCGCTGCCAACGGTTGCCACCATCGATACCCTGTTGCGCCCGCAAGCGATTAATTTGACCCTGCGGGAGGTCGAAGACATGGGCCAGACCACAGTGCATCAATGGAGCTGGCAAAGCGAACACAGTGCTACTGATGTGCTAAGGCACAGCGTGAATAGCTTGTTAAACCCCATGCGCGAGCAAGGTGAGGTGGATTACACTTGGCAAACTTCAAACACGCCTATCGATCAGATTAAGTTGGCCGTGTTTGATATGGACTCCACCCTGATTCAGGCAGAAGTGATGGATGAGCTGGCCTATGTGGCGGGCATTGGCCCTAAAGTGGCGGCAATTACAGCCAGCGCCATGGCGGGGGAAATTGACTTTGAGCAGAGCTTTGAGCAACGTTTGGCCTTGTTGGAAGGCTTTGATACCACCCAGTTAAATGCGATTTACGGCAAAATTGAACTGATGCCTGGTGCCGAAAAACTCATGCAACAACTACGAGCCAAAGGCATTTACTGCGCCATATTGTCGGGTGGCTTTAGCTACTTTGCCGACCGCTTAGCCCAACGGTTAGGCATGCAGCAGGCCTTTTCTAACCCGCTGGAACAGATTGATGGCCAGCTCACTGGCCAAATTAGCGTGCCCATTGTTGATGCTAACAAAAAGGTAGCCCTGCTAGAGCAGCTCAGAGCCGAGTTGGGTTTGTCTATTGATCAGTGCCTCGCCGTGGGAGATGGGGCTAATGATTTACCGATGCTCAATACAGCGGGTTTAGGTGTGGCTTTCCACGCTAAGCCGTTGGTGAAGCAGCAAGCGCCGCAACAAATCAGCCATTTTAGTTTAGACGTATTGAGCAGCCTCGTTTAATGGCTAGCGTACACCGTTTTGCTGCTGTTACCGGGTTCTTCGCGGGCTAATTTAGGCACCAAGTAGCCCGACATCGTCGCTTGCATTTGCGCTATTAAGGCTTGGCCACGCTCCAGGCTCACAAAAAAGTGGGTGGTGCCCGCCACATGATCGGGCAGGTGTAAGTAGTAAGGTAAAATACCTATCTCAAATAGCCGCTCGCTCAAGTGCTTTAGGGCTGCGAGCGAGTCATTCACCTGCGCCAATAACACACTCTGGTTTAGTAACTGCACACAGTGCTGCCGCAATAAGCTACACGCTTGAGCCACGTCGTCACCGAGTTCGTTGGCATGGTTGGCGTGGACCACGATCACAAAATCTAATCTTGAACTGGCGAGCCGTTCACAGAACCTGTGGGTGATTCTAGCGGGCAAAACTATAGGCAAGCGGCTGTGGATACGTAAGCGTTTGACGTGGGATATAGCTTCAATAGCGCTGATGAGTTCAAATAGTTGAGGGTCTGTTAACACCAGCGGGTCGCCACCACTGAGGATGATTTCTTCGATGTCTGGCTTCGACTCAATATAACCTAGACTCTGCTGCCATTCGCTACGTGCACGCCGTTGTTCGTTGTAAGGGTAGTGGCGGCGAAAACAATAACGGCAGTTGATGGCGCAATGACCGGCGGCAATTAATAAGGCGCGGCCTTTATATTTATGCACCACACCCGGTTGCGGATTATAGCTGGCCTCTTGGAGTGGATCGGTATTAAAGTCTGGGTGGGCTACGGCTTCTGCAGCTTGGGGTAACACCTGTAGTAATAATGGGTCGTTGGTGTCTTGCTTGGCCATTTTTTGTACAAAGGCGTGCGGCACCAAGGTGCTAAAACCTTGATCAGCGGCGGTCATGGCTAGGATTTGTTGCGCGTCAAAGTCCAGGGCTGCAAGTAATTGCGCGGGACTGCGGTAGGCCTTGCGCAACTGTGTGCGCCAGTCATCGTTATGTTGAATGTGCTTTATCAGGCTTAACGGTTCAATTTGGGCAGTGCTTTGCGGTATCATAGGCAACATTATATCCGATGTTTATTATACTAGAGCAAAAAAATGGCTAATTATAACGGCAATGAATTTAAAAATGGCCTTAAAGTAATGCTAGAAGGTGACCCATGCGCCATGGTGGACGTGGAATTTGTGAAACCAGGCAAAGGCCAAGCCTTTACCCGTGTGCGTTTAAAGAACTTAAAGACAGGCCGAGTTTGGGACCGTACCTTTAAGTCTGGCGAATCGATTGAAGCGGCCGACGTGATGGATCGCAACATGGAGTACTTGTACACCGACGGTGAGTTTTGGCATTTTATGATGGCCGACGGCACATTTGAGCAATACGGAGCCGATGTGAGCGCAGTGGGCGACTCTATCAAGTGGCTCAAAGAGCAAGAAATTTACGTGGTGACCTTGTGGAACGATGCGCCTATTTCTGTTGTTGCCCCTAACTTTGTAGACCTAGAAGTCACCGAAACGGACCCAGGCCTAAAAGGCGACACAGCCCAGGGCGGCAGCAAGCCTGCTATCTTGGCCACCGGCGCTACTGTGCGTGTGCCGCTATTCATTGAGCAAGGTGAATTTTTGAAGATTGATACCCGTAGTGGCGAATACGTTAGCCGCGCCTAAAGAGTAAAGGGCTGCGGCCCGTTATAATGCAGTGGCAACCAAGTGCAACCATCCCCCAACTGAGGCACCGCGCCTTAGTGTTAGGGCAGATTCGAGGTTTTTTTCGAGACCGAAGCCTGCTCGAAGTCGATACCCCCGTGATGTCTCATTGCGGGGTGTCTGATCCTCATGTCGATTCAATCCCCGTCGCCTTTACCCCCGATGGCGCGCCGACTAGCCAAACCATGTGGCTCATGTCGTCACCAGAGTATGCCATGAAGCGGTTGTTGGCGGCGGGCAGTGGCAGCATCTTTCAAATTGCTAAGGCGTTTCGTAACGGTGAGGTAGGCAGGCGACACAACCCCGAATTCACCTTGCTTGAATGGTATCGCGTGGGGTTTGATTTAGCGTCGTTGATGCAGGAAGTGGCAGAACTGGTTGATCGGGTGCTTGAGCCTCGGTTAGGCCAGCAGCAATGGCACTATTGGAGTTACCGGACGGCGTTTGAACATATATTAAAGCTTGACCCTCACACGGCTACAGATGCGCAGCTGCAGGCCTGTGCGCTAAGCCATATAGACATCCAGCTGCATGAGTCAACACCCAGAGACACTTGGCTCGATTTGTTAATGAGCCATTGTATAGAGCCTGCCCTGCCGCAAGCCTGCTTTATTTATGATTATCCCGCCAGTCAAGCCGCCTTAGCGCGGTTGGGTGTTGATGCACAAGGCACCCGCGTGGCGCGGCGCTTTGAGGCGTACATTAATGGTGTGGAATTGGCTAACGGCTATCACGAACTGACCGACGCTCAAGAGCAGCGGCAGCGCTTTTTGGCCGATAACAACATCAGGAAGTCTTTATCTAAATCAGAGATGGTGGCGGATCAGCGCTTCATTGAAGCCCTGCAAAGTGGCTTGCCCGATTGCTCGGGCGTGGCGTTAGGCATAGAGCGTTTGTTGATGTTGGCCTTGGGCGAAACCGACATTGCTAAGGTGACGGCCTTTAACCACCCCCGCGCCTAAGCGAAGCTTGTGGTGTTAGCTAAACTAACTCAGCAAACATTTGCCCTAAGCGGGTGGTGGTGCCGGCGGTGAGTTCAGTAGGCCATTGGCTTACGCCCTTCGGCAAACACACAATCACTGTAGAACCGAGTTTAAAGCGGCCCATTTCATCGCCCTTTTTGAATTCAATAGGCTGTTGCGCCGTATAGTTGAAATGACTCACGGCCTTGCCCTTAGGGCATACTAATCCGGCCCATGTGGTTTCCACACTGGCCACAATCATTGCACCCACCAACACCATCGCCATAGGCCCAAACTCGGTTTCGAAAATTGTGACTACGCGCTCGTTACGTGCAAATAGGCCCGGCACGGCAGCCGCAGTGGCTTGGGTTACAGAAAATAGCTGACCCGGCACATGCACCATATGCGTTAAGGTGCCATCGCAGGGCATATGAATGCGGTGATAATCCTTAGGTGCTAAATACACCGTGGCAAATTCGCCATCGATAAACGGTTGAGCTAGATCAGCATTGCCGCCTAGTAAGGTGGTAAGGTCAAAATCATGGCCTTTGGCTTGGAATAATTTTTCTCCGCTAATGCTGCCTAGCTGGCTGATGGCACCATCTACAGGGCAGGCCAAGTGTGTTGGGTTGTTGTCGATCATGCGCGCATCGGCTTTAAGGCTGCGGGTAAAGAAATCGTTAAAACTGTCAAATTCACTGGTATTCTGCTGCTCAGCTTCACTCATATCCACTTTAAAGCGCTTAACAAATACGTTAATAAACGTGTCTTTAATGATCGGCACAGAGCTCGCCGCCAGCATACCTACGATGCGTGAAATCAAATGTTGAGGTAATAAGTACTGCATTACAACGAATAGACGGTCGCCCATGGTGTGTTCCTAATTGTGTGTGGTGAAATCGTCTAACGACGCTTTAATGTGTTGAAAACTGTGCATACGGGCAGGGTCGATGTGGCCGTCTTCTAAGGCTTGTAGCAAGGCACAGGCGGGCTCGTGCTCGTGGCTGCAATCGCTAAATTTGCAATAACCTAGGTAAGGTCTAAATTCTACAAAGCCTTCCAGCAGGGTGGCTGTGTCCATGTGCCATAAACCAAATTCGCGGATGCCAGGGGAGTCAATCAGTTGGCCACCGTTAGGCAAGTGAAACAACTTAGCCGTGGTGGTGGTATGTACCCCTTTATTGGTTTGTTCCGATAAAGGCAAGGTTTTAATGTCTACCCCCGGTAGCAACATGTTAACCAAGCTAGACTTGCCAACCCCAGATTGCCCCACAAACACACTCACTTTTCGATCCAATGTGGCATGGAGTTCTTCAAGTCCCGACAGACTTTTAGTGGATGCACGAATGATGCGATAACCCAGTGTTTGATAACGCGCCAACATCGGTTCTAAATGAGCCTGAGCTTCATCGTCTAAAATGTCGGTTTTGTTGAGCAGTAAAATCGGCTCAATGTCACTCGCCTCTGCAGCCACTAAGTAGCGGTCAATTAGGTTAGCGTGAGCATAGGGCTTAGGCGCAAAGGTGACAATAATTTGATCGATATTGGCGGCAACCGGTTTTAAATCGCCATATTTGTTAGGCCGGCTCAGAATGCTGTTGCGCTCATCTCGCGCTACAATTACGCCACTTTGATCCGCTGCTTGACGCCAAGACACTGTGTCGCCGGTGACCAAAAAACCCAAATTTGAACGAATTTTGCAACGAAACACTTGGCCTTGGTGTTGGCCTTGCAAAGCCTCCACATCAATGAGTGAACCATAGTGAGCAATAATTAACCCCAGCTGCTCCGCAGACAGGTCACCATGTTCAATGGCTTTGTCGATGGCTCCATCCTGTTTATTGGCACGCACACGTCGTTCGTCTTGGACTTTATCGATTTGCCATTGCTGGCGGCGGGTTAATTTACGTTTGGCCATTAAGAATAAGTGTAAGCTGTGGTCAGTAAAGGCTTTATTCTACCGCGAAGTGAGGCATAATTCAGTCTATCCCGAAACTTCAGAGCATTTTCTTGTGAAACACCCCAAAAATTTAATTTGGCTAGACCTAGAGATGACCGGCCTAGACCCAGAACAAGACGTGATTATTGAAATCGCGACCATTGTTACCGACCCACACCTCACGGTATTGGCCGAAGGGCCGTCTATTGTCATTCACCAAAGCGATACGGTACTGGCCAACATGAATGAGTGGTGCATCAAACAACATGGCAAGTCTGGCCTCACTCAACGAGTGCGTGAAAGTAACGTGAACTGTGCCCAAGCCGAACAACAAACCATAACCTTTCTAAAAACCTTAGTGGATGCGGGCCATTCGCCTATGTGTGGCAACACCATAGGTCAAGACCGCCGCTTTTTAGTGAAGTACATGCCGCAGTTAGAAGCTTACTTCCATTACCGCAATGTGGACGTCAGCACCCTCAAAGAACTCGCTCGCCGCTGGCGCCCAGAATTGCTGGACGGGCTCAAGAAAGGTGGTAGTCACTTGGCCTTGGATGATATTCGTGATTCCATTGCCGAGATGGCGTATTACCGTGAGCACTTTTTACATTTAACCTAATCACCAAAATATCGTCTAATTCTGAGCTAATACGGCGCATTTGAACATGATGACGTCGAGCCGATTTGGCTAGTAATGCAGGATTTGTTTGGCATAGACGAATGTTGTTAGGTGTGTCGGAAACCGACCAACAAGACTTGACCGACTCAACCTCCATTTGGTTCGGCATCGCAGACACGTGGCTCGATATATATCGAAAACGCCACTTTGCCGTTATTGACCCTATGGTGCGTATGGCTCTCCAAGAAGACCGTATTATCGAATGGGGCGAGGCATTTGACCGTTACCGACATGATGCTCAAGAGTTTATTGACCTATCACGTAAATATGGTCTGTACAGCGGTTATGCCATTGGCCGTAGCAGCCATCAGATTGCCCATACTGCTTCTGTGTCATCCGTTACCTTTGACCCACACGTCGTCACTGTGGCACAGCTGGCGTTAATGAAAATTATCTTCCCCCACCTTAATGACATACTTACTCGGCCCGGTTTTTTGCGGAGGCCAGCACTTACCCGCCAGCAACTACGAGTGTTAGAGTGGGCCGACAAGAAAAAAACCCATGTACAAACGGCGCATATTATGGGTATTTCCGAACGGACCGTAAGGTTTCATTTTAACAACATCTACAATAAATATGGCGTCAATGACAAAGCTGGAGCTATTGCGAAGGCGAAAATGTACGGCCAGCTGCACTAAATACCGACACCCTATTTATAGACTGTTTTTGGATGAAAAATATGCCCACTTCTGCCGCCCTTACCCACTCCCCTCAACTGGATACACCGCCGTCATCGTGCAAAATGAGCGCACTTTGGAAAAGATATATCACCTGCGTAGCCAGATGTATTGTGATGAGCTTAAGTGGGTTGAACCCGACGAATTCGATTTAGCTGCAACCCTCTTCGCTGCACAAATGTGCTACTACCACCACGAAAAGTGGGATGGGTCGGGTTACCCAGAAGGTCTAGCAAGGCAAGAAATACCTCTGGCCGCCCGAATTATAGCTTTGACAGACGTTTATGATGTCTTGCGTTCAACTCGCCCTTACAAGCCGGCTTATAGTCATACTAAAGCATGTACCACCCTATTAAATGGGCGTGGGACGCATTTTGATCCGGATGCCGTTGACGCCTTTATCTAAATTGGAGTTATCTTTAACTGGGGGGGATTCTAGGTTAAGTCCGAGTTCACTTGCCTCCCTAAAATCCATAGTGGTCGTGGAGTAATGGAACATCACTATGAAGAGCTACTAGTGGATATCAATACGAGCATAGGGACCCCTGGGGTTCTGAGTGTTGAACAGGTCGATCAGTATCACTATGATTACTTCAACTCGATTGGATTGCCTCGTAGTGCATATGGAGGGCACCTATTGAGTGCGTTTCCTGCTTCAGTGAGGCGAACTATGTACTGTGCTAATTGTGATCCGGTTGCACCGTGAACTTAGGAGCGGGTATGATTATAAGAATTTTCATTTTTCTCTTTTTGTTGAATGTTTGTGGCTGTAGCTTCGCAGAAAGTGAGTCGGTTGTTATTAAAGGTACTAGCTATACCTATAGTATCTCTAATGAACTTATAAAGCTAAACGACTCAATATTGGATGCTAAGGGTCTCTCTGGTGATATGGCAAAAAGCTTTTCACTTTTAATTCCTGCTAATAGATTCTCAGCTGAAGGTAAAAATGATGTGGCAGTTCTTTTATTTTTAGACCACGACTACGGTCGTCCAGGACTGTTCGGGCAGTTTGTTAAGAATATGCTCAAAGAAGCCAGAAGACTTGAAGCCTCTGATGAATTTCGATTTGTTAAGAAGTCTGGAAGTCGGGTAATCGAATACCAATCTTCGTTTGATCCATTTGCTGAGACAGTGGTGCTAAACAAGTATGACTACTTCGCACGGGTTATAGAGCCGGAAGTAATCGATATCCCCGGGGTAAGGACTCTGAGCCCAAAAACAACCTGTAAAATTTGGTTTGTAAGTGATGGGATTTTGTTTCAAGTAGTTGCTTTTGAGAAACTGTGTTTGCACAGGGCGAATGGTTCGTTGTTAAAGTCTCTGAATCGACTATTAGATGAGTGGCGAGTCTCTGCTTAACTCTGCTATCACTATAATGCGAGGATGTATGATCCGGTGAAGGCGAGGTTCTTAAGCCCCGATACCATGGTGCCTTGGCTGACCTATAGTCAGGCCCATAATCGGTATATTTATGTGATGGGTAATCCATTAAGATATAGTGATCCCACAGGCCACGAGGTACTTGGTACCGATCCGGACACTGGGCTGCCGGTCATTGAAGAATCAACTTATGAGAATGATAACGATCCTCTTTTGGGTTTCTGGTAAAATTGATCAAATCTCGTACTGCTTCACTTATTGATCTGGTGTAAACACTTAACCGTAGGTCAAGGTAGCCTGTTGCACAAAGTGTTGTATCAGGCGGCCAGCCATAATGCTTGGCGGGGCAACGTTGGTGGGCAATTGGTCGTAGCGAAACCAGTCGGCCTCAACGATTTCTACGCCATCAACGTTAATGTCTCCGGTCGCAGCGTCGGCAATGTAGCCCAGCATCAGCTGCCCAGGGAACGGCCAAGACTGGCTGCTAACATAACCAATGTTGTCAATTTCCAAACCCACCTCTTCAAACACTTCTCTATGTAATGTCTGCTCGGCACTTTCGCCGGCTTCCAAAAACCCAGCCAAAGCGCTAAAGCGGCCGACCGGCCAATTGCCATTACGCGCCAACAGGCAGTGATCGCCGCGGGTTACCAACACAATAATGCACGGCGAAATGCGCGGGTAGTTGCTGATGTTGCAGGCATGGCAAATCATGGCATGTTCTTTATCCGTGGCCTGATTAGCTTTGCCACAGCTACCGCAAAAGCGGTGCGTGTCTTGCCAATCTAATAATTGCACCGCTCGGCAAACTAGAGAAAAAACTTCCTCGCCCGCCAACACCAACACGTCTCGCAGGCCAACTAGGTTAAATCCGCCAGCGTCAGCCGCTTCTGGGATTAGATCCCAAACCTCGCAATCGCGACCATGCCATTGGCCCAAGGTTAGTTTTCGTTGACAGAAAAAACTTAACGGATGGGCAGTGTCATGATCAATAACGGGGTGGTTTGTCACCGCGTCACCCTCAGCCAATAAAATATCCCGCCCAACCACGGCAATGATCCATTTTTTGTCTGTGTTAATGGCTGTTGGGCTGGCGTAAAAGCCATTTAAGTTGGTGGGGATTGTCACAATAAGGGTTACCTTTAGTCAGTGTATCCATTGGTTAAGTTTACAACACTAATGTCAGAATAAATCGGCGTGGGTGCCGCTACGTGCCAATGTGAGCTGGTTATCTTCAACGACCCAAGTCAGTAACTAGTCCGGTTCAATATGGCATTCCCAGCAGGGTCGCCAGTCGCCAACCAGCGGGAGTGGTTTGTGTCGTGGCCTAAGGGCTTATTCCGTGAGTAATAATTCAACGATTGACCATAGTTTGCCGAGCTTCTTACTACGTTTTGTTAGGGTTTTTAAATCCCGTTCAAGCTGTTGTGTGGTGACAAGTTCTAACATTTAGCTTCTGTGTGGTCATTCTTCATTAACTGGATTTTCAACAGTCAGGTGATGTCTATATTAGGCCTTGCGCATGGTGCATATCGAGGACGAACTTATCGGAAGTTAAATATCTTGACCTTGCTCTATGACTATTTAGATGACGAGACAGTACGTTTCTATGTCGATCAGTATTCAACTACTGCCTCCGGGTTATCGAGCAAGTGGAGGGTGTTTTCACTGGTTGTCCTGACTATTAAAAATAGATCACCGTTACATTCTTTATCATATCCCCAAAAAAATCAAAGCTAGCGTTTTTGAAGTTAGGTCGTTTGGTTAAGATAATATGGTTGTAATTGCTAAAGCCGATACCTTCTTTTGGCAGTATAAACCCTTTGTCTACCTGACCATTGGAGTTTTCGTCATGCAAAATATTAATTGCGTATATACCGTATGGAAGGTTATCAAACGTGATCTGTACACTGTTGTCGATAATTTTTCCGGTTTTTATACGGAAGTGATGCTGGTGCTTTTCGCCGGGTATTGTGCCATCTTGATTATAGATGGCCACTTGCACAACGCCGGTAGTATTTCGTAGTTCATCTACGTGGACTTGTAGCGATGCAGTACTGCTAGCAAATGAGTAAGTGGAAAAAACACTGGCTGCCAAGGGCAAGCCACATGTGCGGATGATTTTGGATGGGTTCTACTATTTGTTCCTTTGGTTATTAACCAGATTCGTGGGGTGTTTATATGATACTGCATCCGTCCTATTATTAGGATATGTTAATTCAAATATTTCAATTTACGCCCTAGGTGTTCGCGCAGTGGCACAGGCGTTAGGGGAATGTTCTGGTTTTGTCGCTGCTGGAGTTGGTCTAGGGCCCATTCAATATGCTCTTTCACCATGGGTGTTGCGAGTGCTAGCTGGTGGTTCAGTATGACGAATACGTTGGCTGTGGCAGGCCCGTTGCCTAGGCCAATGGCTAGGTTGCGCTGCCAGCCTTCAAAGCCTACGCGTCGTATGGGCGAGCCTTCGGTACGTTTTAGAAACTCGGTTTCGGTCCATGTGAGTAGGTCGGCTAGTTGGGCTTGGTCTAGACCATGGCGGGGTTTAAAATCGTCTTCTTGGGTGGCGCTGGCTGCTCGGTTCCATGGGCAGGCGAGCTGGCAGTCGTCACATCCAAATACGCGGTTGCCCATGAGTGGGCGTAGCTCTTTTGCAATGCTGCCTTTGTGTTCTATGGTGAGGTAGGCAATGCAGCGATTAGCATCCAGCACGTAAGGTTGTGGGAAGGCGTTTGTGGGGCATACGGTAATGCAGGATTCGCAGCGGCTACAGTGGTCTTTGTCGTAGGGGGGATCTATAGGCAGAGGGAGGTCTACAAAAATTTCTCCCAATACAAACCACGACCCTTGTTTGCGGTTGATAATAAGGGTGTGTTTACCTTGCCAGCCTAACCCTGCTTTTTGGGCTAGCGGTTTTTCTAGTACCGGTGCGCTGTCTACAAATACCCGGTGGCCAAAGGGGCCGATGAGCGCTTCGATGGCTTTGCTGAGCTGCGCTAGGCGTTTGCGGACCAGTTTGTGATAGTCGCGCCCTAAGGCGTAGCGAGCGATGTAAGCCTGTTGGCCGTTTTCGAGGCTGCTTAGAGTGGTGAGATTGGGGTCTAGGTAGTCCATACGTAAGCAAATGATGCGTTGGGTGCCGGGCATTAACTCCTCGGCGCGATAACGCATGGTGCCGTGTTTGCCCATGTAGTCCATGTTGGCCTGGTAACCCAAGTCGAGCCATTGGTTTAAGCGTTGGCCAGCGGCTTCGTTGTGGGTGCTGGTAATGCCGCAGTCGGCAAACCCAAACTCGGTGGCGAGTTGTTTGATGCGCACGGCGAGGTCGGCCAGCTGTTGGCTGCTTAAGCAGAGGTGGTCGGCAGACACAGGAGCATTTGCGGAATCAAATTCAGACATGCTGGCTATTCTACCCTAGGCCCACAGGGTGAATCTTTAAAAAATGCCATAAAACCAAGCAAATACCGCTTCAAGAGGCGATTTTTACTATGCTTTTAGGCTATATTTGCATTCTACCGGTTAGCTAATTATGAAGGACTGCCTTACCCATGACCCAAGAGCACCAAATTCAAGCCCACGGCGAAGATGCCATGGTGGCTTTGGGCATGCAGTTTGGTCAGGTGTTGGCGCAGGCTGATGGCGGTTGCGTGGTGTTTTTACAGGGCAACTTAGGCATGGGTAAAACCACCTTTACCCGCGGGGTGTTGCGCCACTTTGGCCATCAAGGTGCGGCTAAAAGCCCCACTTACACCTTGGTAGAGCCATATGAACTGGGCTTGTACAAGGTAAACCATTTTGATTTGTATCGTTTAGGCCACCCAGAAGAGTTGGAATATTTGGGCATTCGAGATTATTTTGATGAGCAATCCATCAACCTTATTGAGTGGCCAGACAAGGGCCAAGGCTTTTTACCCGCTGCCGATATTGAACTCACTATTACCAGCGCCGACCGAGGCCGTTGTTTGAATTTTGTGGCTATCAGTGACGTGGGTTGCGCATTGGTGCAGCAATTACAGGCGGCTGCGCCATGAGATTAAGTTCTTGGTTGTTGCTGCTGGTATTGAGTGGTTTTGGTGTTTCGGCTGGGGCTGCAAAAATAGAAAATATTCGTATTTGGCCGGCACCAGACAATACCCGCCTGGTGTTTGATATTACACAACCGGTCACCTATGAGCTGATTAGTTTGTCTAACCCCGACCGACTGGTAATTGATATTGATCGCAGCTTGCTGTCTACCTCGGTGGCTCAGCTCGATTTTAGTAAAAGCCCAGTGCGAGCCATTCGCTCTAGTCAGCGCAGTGACAATAAACTAAGGCTGGTGTTGGATTTGGCTTACAAGGTAAACCATAAAGTCTTTACCCTAGCGCCTAATGCCAGTTATGGCCATCGTTTGGTGGTGGATTTGTCCAACTACCGGCAAACCAAAATACTTACTAAGGGCGCCGTGATTAAGCCGGTGCAGCCACAAACCACCACTTTAAATAGTTTGGGTTTTCTGGATAGTCAGCGCGACATTGTCATTGCCATAGATGCCGGCCACGGTGGCGAAGACCCCGGTGCGTTGGGGCCTAAGTATAGCGGCCGCAAGTTACGGGAAAAACACGTGGTGTTGGGCATTGCTAAAGAATTGCAGGCCTTGATTAAGCGGGAGCCGGGTTTTGAGCCGATCTTAACTCGCAGTGGCGATTATTACGTTAGCCTGCGTGGTCGTACCCAAAAAGCCCGCAAAGCAAATGCCGATTTATTCATCTCCATTCACGCCGATGCCTTTAAAAACAGTAAGGCCAAAGGCGCCTCGGTGTGGATCTTATCATCTCGCGGTGCGTCCAGTGAAATGGGCCGTTGGTTAGCGCAAACAGAAAACGACGCTGACCTGATTGGTGGTATTGGTGGCGTGAGCTTAGAAGACAAAGAAGAAGATTTAGCCAAAACCCTGTTAGACATGTCTATGAATTATAGCCAATCTACGGGTCAAGGTGTGGCTCAACAAGTGTTAAGTAACATTGGTGAAATCGCCAAGTTACATAAAAAATACGTCGAAAAGGCCGGGTTTGTGGTGCTTAAGTCGCCCGATGTACCGTCTATTTTGGTGGAAACTGGGTTTATTTCCAACCCTCAAGAAGCGGCTAAATTACGCACTAAAAGCTATCAAAAACAAATGGCTAAGGCTATTTTTAACGGTTTAAAAAGCTACTTTTATAGCCACCCCGTGACCAATACCTACGTTGCCTCGGTGGTGGAAGCCAAACGCAAGTTGCGCTCTTATAAAGTAGTGTCTGGCGATACCTTATCGGCTATTGCCCAACGCTTTGGTACTACGGTTAAGCGTTTACAGAGCGCCAATAAAATGACCAGTAAATCCGTTCTATTAGTCGGAAAAACCCTCGTTATCCCTACCAGCTAGCTTAAAAGCCCTATATATGACTACTAAAATTCATCAGCTCAGCCCCAGATTAGCTAACCAAATTGCCGCCGGCGAAGTGGTGGAAAGACCCGCTTCGGTCATTAAAGAACTGTTAGAAAATTGTTTGGATGCGGGCGCTAGCAAAGTGGACGTTGACGTAGAGCAGGGCGGCGTTAAGTTGATGAGGGTGCGAGACAACGGCAGTGGCATTGATAAACAGGACTTGGCGCTAGCACTAAGCCGCCACGCCACCAGTAAAATAACAAGTTTAGATGAACTTGAAGCGGTACAGAGTTTGGGTTTTCGTGGTGAGGCATTGGCCAGTGTCAGTTCTGTGTCGCGCTTAACCTTAACCTCCAATGTGCTTAAGCAAGACAGTGCCTGGCAAGTCATGACCGAAGGCCGCGACATGGTTGCCCAGTTGCAGCCAGCGGCGCACCCTGTGGGTACGAGTGTAGAAGTGCGGGATTTATTTTTTAATACCCCAGCAAGACGCAAGTTTTTACGCACCGAAAAAACCGAATTTGGTCACTTAGAAGAAGTCATCAAACGCTTGGCCTTGAGCCGCTTTGATGTGGCCTTTAGCCTTAAGCACAATCAAAAAGTGATCCATAATTTGCGCCCGGCAGACACTCAGGCAGCGCAAGAAAAACGTGTGGCCAGTGTCTGTGGCCCCACATTTATGCAGCAAGCCTTGCATATAGAAATGGAAGCGCCAGGATTACGGCTATGGGGCTGGGTGGGGTTACCTACTTTCTCCCGTAGTCAGGCAGACTTGCAGTACTTTTTTGTTAATGGCCGGGTGGTGCGCGATAAGCTGGTGGGCCATGCCGTGCGCCAAGCCTACCGAGATGTGTTGTATCACGGGCGTCATCCGGCCTTTGTGCTTTACCTTGAACTGGAATCGGCCAATGTGGATGTTAACGTTCACCCTACCAAACATGAGGTGCGTTTTCGTGATGGCCGCTTAGTACACGATTTCATTTTCCGTAGTTTACACAAAGCGTTAGCGCAAGTGCGTCCAGAAACGCCCACAGGCGGTGGCCTAGAGCAGTTAGGTGTTGTACAAAATCAGCCGGTGGCGCAAGGGCTAGAGGCCGGCGTGTTTGCCGGTCAAACACAGGTGGACTTAGGCCAGCAGAACGGTAATGCCGCATCCTCAAGCGCGGGTTATCAATCTCAAACTTGGCAGTCGGGGTTGAATCAGCCATCGCCCCAGCAGTTACAAGAACAAACTAAGGTGTATGGTAGTTTGCATGGCGATGCCGTGGCGCCAGCAAACCCAACGGGCGAAGCTAGGCAGGTGCCGGCCTTAGGTTATGCGGTGGCTCAGTTGCATGGAATTTATATTTTGTCTGAAAATGCCCAAGGGTTGGTTTTAGTAGATATGCATGCGGCCCATGAGCGTATTGTGTACGAAAAAATGAAGTTATCGTGGGCTGGCCAAGGTATTAAAGCCCAGCCTTTGTTGGTGCCTATTTCCATGGCGGTGAGCTCGCGTGAAGCCGATCATGTAGAAACAGCCCAAGATGTATTTGCAGAGCTGGGATTTGTGATTGACCGTGCCGGTACCGAAAATTTGGTAGTGCGCCAAGTCCCTAGCCTGTTGCAGCATGCCAACGTTGAGCAGTTAGTTCGCGACGTACTGGCCGATGTGGTCACTTTTGGTAGTAGCGACCGTATTCGTGCTGCGCATAACGAGTTATTGGGCACCATGGCTTGCCATGGTGCCGTGCGGGCCAATCGTCGCCTTAACCATGTGGAAATGAATGCGCTGTTGCGAGACATGGAAGTTACCGAGCGCAGTGGCCAATGTAACCATGGCCGCCCTACATGGACGCAATTGAGCTTGTCGGAACTGGATAAATTATTTATGCGAGGCCAATAACGTGTCATCAAACCAACTGCCACCGGCAATTTTCCTCATGGGTCCCACCGCCGCTGGCAAAACCGATTTGGCGGTGGAGTTGGTGCAGCGGCGCGATTGCGAAATCATCTCGGTGGATTCGGCGCTAATTTATCGCGATATGAATATAGGCAGTGCTAAGCCGGATGCGGCCACTTTGGCACTAGCTCCGCATCATTTAATCAATATACGTGATGCTGCCGAAGCGTACTCTGCAGCAGACTTCCGCCGTGATGCCTTGTTACTCATGCAACAAATTACCCAGCGCGGCAAGGTGCCCTTGTTAGTAGGCGGTACCATGATGTACTACAAGGCATTAATGGAAGGCTTGGCGCCGTTGCCCGAGTCTGAGCCGGCTATGCGTGCTCAATTAGAACATGATATAGCCCAGCATGGCTTGGCAGTCTTGCACCAGCGTTTGTGTGTTATCGACCCGGTGGCCGGCGCGCGCATCAATGCCACCGACCCGCAGCGCATTACCCGAGCCATGGAAGTGTACCTATTGAGCGGTGAAACCCTGACTAGCCATTGGCAACGGCAGCAACAACAGCAACTACCTTATAACGTGGCCTCGATCGGTGTGTGGCCACCCGAGCGCGCGCTATTACATCAGCGTATTGAGCAACGGTTTGCACTTATGTTGCAGCAAGGCTTTGAAGCAGAAGTGGCCTTATTTATGCAGCGCGGTGACCTAAGCCTTAATATGCCGTCTATGCGCTGTGTAGGCTACCGACAGATGTGGCAGTATCTGGCTGGCGAGTATGATTATGCCACTATGGAGCACAAAGGGGTTGTTGCTACGAGGCAATTAGCTAAGCGACAGCTGACTTGGCTGCGTAGTTGGCCAGATTTGCAGGTGTTTGATAGCTTAGATACAAAATTATCATTCAATGTTTTGCAATTATTCGATAGAATGAGACATTAGTGTAAAGCAGGCGTAAAATGCCTTGCACTGGATCAATGTTTTACGCATTATCACCCATCTAGCCGTATTATATGGTTGGATTAATGACACAAGGAGCTACCATGTCAAAAGGGCAAACCCTACAAGACCCTTACCTCAACGTATTACGCAAGGAGCGGGTACCAGTATCAATCTTTTTGGTAAACGGCATTAAACTACAAGGTCAAATTGAGTCGTTTGACCAATTTGTGATTTTGTTGAAAAATACCGTATCCCAAATGGTGTACAAACATGCCATTTCAACTGTCGTGCCTTCGCGCCCAGTTAAAATGCCAGCCGAAGACGAACTCGACTAGTTTTATCGATGTTTATGTATCCCCAACGAGCACCTCTAGGTGCTCGCTTTGATTTAGGCCATCCCTTTGTTTTTTGAACGTCACCAAGCCGGCGAACGCGCTATTCTTGTTCATCTTGAGATGGGCCAAGAAGGCGAGCGTGAAGATGCCAACGAACTAAAAGAACTGGTTTATTCCGCCGGTGCAGACCCTCTTGAAACTATTGGTGGCTCGCGAGCCACGCCGCACCCAAAGACCTATGTGGGCTCTGGTAAGGTAGAAGAGATCAAAGCCGCTGTGGAGCATCACAAAGCCGAAATAGTAATTTTTAACCATGGCTTGAGCCCAGGCCAAGAGCGTAATTTAGAACACGAATTGCAGTGCCGTGTGCTCGACCGAACCGGCTTAATCCTCGACATATTTGCCCAGCGTGCTCGTACTCACGAAGGTAAGTTGCAAGTAGAGCTAGCTCAGCTAGAACACATGTCGACCCGTTTGGTGCGAGGCTGGACTCACCTAGAACGCCAAAAAGGTGGTATTGGCTTGCGCGGCCCTGGCGAAACTCAGCTCGAGACCGACCGACGTTTATTGCGCGTGCGTATTAATTCTATTCTTAAACGTTTAGGTAAAGTACGCAAGCAGCGAGAGCAAGGGCGTCGAGCTCGCCGCCGTGCCGAAGTGCCCACCATTTCGTTAGTAGGGTATACCAACGCCGGCAAATCGAGTTTGTTTAATCGTATTACTGTTGCCGACGTGTATGCCGCAGACCAATTGTTTGCTACCTTAGACCCAACCTTTAGGCGCCTTGAAATCAAAGATGTAGGCCCCACTATCTTAGTGGATACGGTGGGTTTTATTCGTCACTTACCGCATAAGCTAGTGGATGCGTTTCGTGCTACCTTGCAAGAAACAGCCGAAGCGACGTTGCTGTTGCATCTCATAGATGCCAGTGACGAAAAGCGTGACGATAATATTGAAGAAGTGAATGCCGTATTGAGCGAAATTGGTGCGGATGAACTGCCGCACTTATTGGTCTACAATAAAATCGATATGTTAGACGATTGCCCCGCAAGGATCGATCGTGACAGTTATGGTGTGCCAAGGCGTGTTTGGTTGAGCGCCCTAACGGGCGAAGGCGTAGAGCTGCTGGTACAAGCCATTAGCGAACGCTTAGGCGGCGAAATATTTGCCCAACAAATTGTACTAGAGCCACAGTATGGTAACTTAAGGGCACAACTCTATGCCCAAGGTGCTGTGGAAAAAGAAAGCATTAGCGAACAAGGCCAAATAGTGTTGGACGTTAGGTTACAAAAACGAGATTTTTTACAAACATTGAGTCGTGTGGGAATGGATGCAACGCCATTTGTTGGCAAACCATCTAACCCATGGGACTGAGTGAACTTTTATAAAAGCAATACTCAGGAGAAGATTATGGCCTGGAATGAACCGGGTAATAACGGTAAAGACCAAGACCCATGGGGTGGCAACCGCCGCCCGAACGGACAAGATCAGGGCCCCCCTGATTTAGATGAAGCACTCGGTAAACTCATTGAAAAGTTCAATGGTTTGTTTGGTGGTTCCGGCAACAAAAAAGCTGACAACTCGGGCGGCGGTGATACGTCTGCGCCAAGTGGCAAGCTGATTGGTTTTGGTGTCGCCATCGTTTTAGTCTTGTGGGCGGGTATGGGCTTCTATACCGTTGACCAACAAGAACGTGCCGTTGTATTGCGTTTAGGTAAATTTACCGAAACCGTACAGCCTGGTTTGCATTGGAATCCACCGTTGATCGATAACGTCACCAAGGTCAATGTGACGGCTGTACGTAACGTTGATCACCGTGCATTGATGCTCACTGAAGACGAAAACATTGTTGAAGTGGGTTTGTCTGTGCAGTATGTGGTGTCTAACCCTAAAGATTTCTTGCTAGAAGTGCGTAACCCCGAAGGCAGTTTGTTACAAGCCACAGAAAGCGCATTGCGCCATGTTGTAGGTGGCTCAGAAATGCACTCCGTGTTAACCGAAGGCCGTGCAGTACTGGCGTTAGATATTGAAACCCGACTACAGGGTTATTTGGATGCTTACAACACTGGCTTAGAAGTGAGCAAGGTCAACATCGAAAACACCGCTGCACCCTCACAAGTGCAGGATGCGTTTGATGACGTCATCAAGGCCCGTGAGGACGAGCAGCGTGTGAAGAACGAAGCTCAAGCCTACGCTAATGGTATCGTGCCAGAAGCCCGCGGTCGTGCTCAGCGTGTAAGCGAAGAGGCGTTAGCCTATCGCGAGCAAGTTGTGGCTCGTGCCGAAGGTGAAGCAACTCGTTTTACCAAGTTGCTAACAGAGTACCAAAAGGCACCGGAAGTAACCCGTGAGCGTTTGTATCTTGTGGCCATGGAAGATGTGCTTTCCAACGCCTCTAAGGTCATGGTTGATGTTGAAGGTGGCAATAACATGATGGTGTTACCGCTAGATCAAATTATGCAAAACCAGTCTGTACGCTCCGCAACGGGCACAAATGGCAGAGCGTCCTCTAGCATGGTGGATGAAATTACCAACCGTGTGATCCAGAAATTGACACAGGGTGCCTCTGGTACCTCTTCAAGGGAGTCTCGTTAATATGGCTACTCGTACATTAGTAACCTTAATTGGCTTGTTTGTGGCACTGTTAGTGGCCTCAACTTCCTTGTTTGTAGTTAAAGAAACACAGCGTGCCATTATGCTTCAGTTTGGTGAAGTGGTGCAGTTTGATATTCAGCCGGGTTTGCATATTAAAGTGCCGTTTATGAACACCGTACGTGTGTTTGATGCCCGGGTGCTAACCTTGGATGCGCGTCCACAGCGTTACCTAACCTTAGAGAAGAAAGCCCTCATCGTAGATTCGTTTGTTAAATGGCGTATCAAAAACGTAGCCGACTTCTATACCGCCACCTCGGGTGACGAGTTTACCGCCGCCAAGTTGTTGGCGTCTCGTGTGGACACCGGTTTGCGTAACCAGTTTGGTGAGCGCACCTTAACGGAAGTGGTTTCCGGTGAGCGTGACGAGTTAATGACCGAGCTGCGTGACGAGCTTAACCAAGTGGTTGTCAAGGACATGGGTATCGAAGTGGTTGACGTACGTGTCAAGCGTATCGACTTGCCGCAAGAAGTAAGTGAATCGGTGTATGGCCGTATGCGTACCGAGCGCGAGCGTGAAGCACGTGAACTTCGTTCTAAAGGTAAGGAGCTGGCTGAAGGTATTCGTGCCGACGCTGATCGTCAAGAGACCATTATCGAAGCCAATGCATATCGTGAGTCTGAGCTTGTACGTGGTGACGGCGATGCCGTCGCCGCAGCAACCTATGCCGCAGCCTTTAACCAAGACCCCGAGTTCTACAGCTTTTACCGTAGCTTAGATGCCTATCGTAAAACCTTTGGCGCGGGTGGCGACGTGATGCTTATCGAACCTGACAGTGAGTTCTTTAAGTACATGAACCAGTCTACACTGAAGTAAGTAGTTGTCATCCTGACGCAGGTCAGGATCTGTAGGTCTGTCATCCTGGCTCAGGTCAGGATCTCAGTCCTTTGTTACAGATTCCGGCCTACGCAGGAATGACGCGTTGTAGGTTTGCCAGAATGACGCGCGCTAGGCTCTTGCCAAAGCTAGCCATTTACATGCAAAAGCAGTACAATTGCGTAACCGAGAAGTAGGGTCCGAGACGGGCCGTATGATGCTCGGTTTTTTTGTGTTTGCAGCATAAGTAAAAAACCATGAATGAATTGATACAACACCTATTGGTGGCTTTTTGCTTGATGTTAATACTGGAAGGTATTTTGCCTTTTTTATACCCCCAAAGGTGGCGTAAATTAGTAGTGCAGCTAGCACAAATAAGCGATCGACATATGCGCCTATTAGGCTTAGCAAGCATGCTCTTAGGGCTTGGTTTGTTGTTATTGGTGCGCTGATTAAAACGCTAAAGTTGTAGAAACAGGAACTCACATGAGTCGAGCAAATCGTTGGTTATTACCGGATGGTGTGAAGGAAGTATTGCCACCAGAAGCTGCGCGCATAGAAGGTTTACGGCGTACGGTAGTAGACCAGTACCAAGCGTGGGGCTATGACCTGGTTATGCCGCCCCTGATTGAATACATTGATTCCCTATTAATTGGCACCGGTGACGATTTAGACCTTGCCACGTTTAAGGTGATTGATCAAAAGACCGGCCGTACCATGGGCATCCGTGCCGACATTACTCCTCAGGTTGCGCGCATTGATGCCCATAGTCTTAATTGCCAAGGTATTAACCGCCTGTGTTATTCCAATACCGTATTGCACACCAGTGCGGCTAACCCATTGGCGTCGCGTAGCCCCTTGCAAGTGGGTGCCGAGCTCTATGGTCATGCCGGTATTGAAAGTGATTTAGAAGTCATCAGTTTGATGTTGACCACCTTAACCAGCGTCGATATTAAACACCCCATTACCCTCGACTTAGGCCACGTGGGGATCTACCGCGGGTTGATCGATGCCATTGAGTTGGCCGAAGACGACGAACGAGATTTGTTCAACTTGTTACAAAGCAAGGCTGTGGCCGATATTGACGCCTTAGTGACCGCTATGGATTTGAGTGAGCAAAGCAAAACCATGCTGCAGCAGCTGCCCCGTTTGTACGGCGATACACAAATTTTAGACCAAGCGCAACAGGTGTTTGGCGAGGTTTCCGCTCAGGTGAGTGAAGCTATTGCGTATTTGCGTGATTTAGCCAACGCCATTAGTGCGCGCTTCCCGCAGGTGACTTTGTATTTTGATTTGGCCGAGTTACGCGGCTACGAATACCACACGGGAGTAGTGTTTGCGGCATTAACACCCGCCTTTGGTCAAGCCATTGCTAAAGGTGGCCGCTATGATGATATTGGTCAGGTATTTGGGCGGGCTCGCCCTGCCACGGGTTTTAGTGCAGATCTAAAGATCTTAGCGGAACTGTCCGATCAGCCGCAGCAACAGGCCGATGGCATTGCCATGCCCCTAGAAGCTAATTTGTCAGCCGACCAGCGCCAGGAGTTATGGCACACACAAACCCAATTGCGCCAACAGGGCCAACGGTTAGTGGCGCAGTTGGAACAACAGACTAAGCCAGAGCAATGTTCTCAACAGTTAGTCTGGGAAAACCAAGCATGGGTTATCGAGGCACTGTAGTTTTTTATCGACTGCAGTAGTCAATTATTTTTTAAGTTGGCGTGATTTCACGTTAAGAAGCAATAAACTAGAGCAAAATATTATGGGTAAGAATGTCGTCGTTTTAGGCACCCAATGGGGTGATGAAGGCAAAGGTAAGATCGTTGATTTACTAACCGATCAGGCCACGGCAGTGGTACGTTTTCAAGGTGGTCACAACGCTGGTCATACCTTGGTTATCGACGGTGAGAAAACTGTTCTGCATTTAATTCCTTCAGGCATCCTGCGTGATAGTGTCACCTGTTTCATCGGCAACGGTGTGGTTGTGGCTATGGATGCGTTGCTTAAAGAAATGGCTGGGCTTGAAGAACGTGGTGTGCCAGTACGTGAACGTTTGCGTATTAGTACCGCTTGCCCATTGATCCTGCCTTACCATATTGCTCTAGACCAAGCTCGCGAGTTAGCTCGTGGCGAAGAGAAAATTGGCACTACAGGCCGTGGTATTGGCCCCGCCTACGAAGACAAAGTAGCGCGCCGTGGTCTACGCTTAGGTGACCTGTTAGACCCTGAGCGTTTTGCGGTAAAACTGAAAGAAATTATGACTTATCATAATTTTGTGTTGCAGAACTTTTATCGTGTAAAGCCGTTAGATTATAACGAGGTTTTAGAAACTGCATTGGCTCAAGCAGATCAAATTAAAGCCATGTTTACCGATGTGACCGCCGAAATCCACGAGCTACGCCGCGAAGGTGCGGATATCCTGTTTGAAGGCGCCCAAGGCACCTTGCTCGACATCGACCATGGCACCTACCCCTACGTTACCTCGTCTAATACCACTGCTGGTGGCGTGGCCACTGGCTCTGGTTTTGGACCTTTGTTTCTGGACTATATTTTGGGGATCACCAAAGCCTACACTACTAGAGTAGGTTCAGGCCCATTCCCAACAGAATTGTTCTGTGAAGTCGGTGATGGCCTAGGTGAGCGCGGCCATGAATTTGGCGCTACCACTGGCCGTGGACGCCGTTGTGGTTGGTTTGATGCCGTTGCACTTAAGCACGCGATTCAAATTAACAGCGTATCGGGTATTTGTTTGACTAAGCTTGACGTATTGGATGGCATGGACGAAATTAAACTGTGTGTGGCTTATCACGATGCCTATGGCAACGCCGTGCCTTGCCCCAGTGATGCTGAAGGTTTTGCAGCGGTGACCCCTATTTACGAAACTATGCCGGGTTGGACTGAGTCCACCGTAGGAACTCAATCAGAAGCTGACCTACCAGCTGCTGCGTTGGCTTACATCGCCCGGATCGAAACCTTGATTGAAGCCCCTGTGGATATTATATCCACCGGCCCAGATCGAGTAGAAACTATTGTTAAACGCCATTCTTTTGGCGTTTAAATAAAGAGAGACCTAATCTCAGCATGACACAAATTGACGATCCTCACGCTCAGCGTGAGGCGCAGAAGTACGAAAACCCGATTCCAAGCCGTGAATTTATTATGGATCACTTGCGTGACCGTAGCGGCCCGGCCACGCTGAAACAAGTTAGTTTTGAACTGGAATTGTTTGAGGCCGAAGACGTAGAAGCGTTACGTCGCCGGTTGCGAGCCATGGAGCGTGATGGCCAGCTGATTAGTGACCGCAAGGGCGCTTATGGTGCCATTAACAAGATGGACTTAATCCATGGCCGTATTATTGGCCATCGCGATGGTTTTGGATTTTTAAAGCCTGATGAAGGCGGCGATGATTTGTTCCTCAGCCACCGCCAAATGCGCGCTGTGATCGATGGCGACAAAGCCCTTGCGCGTGTCACTGGTGTCGACCGCAAAGGCCGTAGCGAAGGGGCCATTGTAGAGGTGACCGAGCGTAACACTACACAAGTGGTAGGCCGCTTAACCAAAGAAAATGGTATTTGTTTTGTACGCCCTGATAATCAGCGTATTAGCCAAGACATTCTGATTGCCAGCGATAGCGTACTGCAGGCCAAACATGGTCAGTACGTGAGTGTGCAGATTACCCATCAGCCTAACAAGCGTAACCAAGCGATTGGTGAAGTGGCGGAGATTTTGGGCGAGCATATGGCGCCGGGTATGGAGATCGATGTTGCTATTCGCACCCACGAAATCCCCCACCAATGGCCAGCTGAAACTACTTGCGAAGCGGATTTATTGGCGCCCGAAGTGGCCGAAGCCGATAAGTATGATCGCATCGACTTACGCGAATTGCCTTTTGTTACTATTGACGGTGAAGACGCGCGCGATTTTGACGACGCTGTTTATTGCCGCAAGCGCACCCTAGGTGGTTGGCGTTTATACGTAGCTATTGCCGATGTGAGCCATTATGTGCGTACTGGCACAGCATTGGATACAGAAGCCCACAGGCGTGCAACCTCAGTGTATTTCCCTGAGCGTGTAATTCCCATGTTACCCGAAGCTATTTCTAATGGTTTGTGTTCTCTCAACCCCCATGTAGACCGTTTGGTGATGGTGTGTGAGATGACCATAACCAGCAAGGGCAAGCTCAATGGCTACGAATTTTACGAAGGCCTGATCCATTCGCATGCGCGTTTAACCTACACCAAAGTGGGTGCAATGTTAGATTCTGCAGACGCGCAATGTCAGCCTTTGCGTAACGAATACCAGCATGTAGTTAAACCCGTAGACGATTTGCATCAACTGTATGCGGCCTTACGTTTTGCCCGTGATGCCCGTGGTGCCATTGATTTTGAAACCCAAGAAACACGTATTGTGTTTGGTGAAGATCGCAAGATCGATGATATTGTGCCTGTACGACGTAACGACGCCCACAAGCTCATCGAAGAGTGTATGTTGGCGGCCAACGTGAGCACCGCTAAGTTCTTGGCTAAGCACAAGTTGGACGGTTTGTTCCGTGTGCATAAGGGACCAAAACCAACCAAGTTAGAAAACTTGCGCGCCTTTTTAGGTGAGATGGGGCTGTCGTTACAGGGTGGTGAAGAGCCACAACCTAAGCACTACCAAGCCTTGTTAACGTCCATTAAAGAACGCCCAGACGCTAGCCTAGTGCAAACCGTGATGCTTCGCTCGTTAAGCCAAGCGGTGTATACGCCCGAAAACGAAGGTCACTTTGGTTTAGGTTATGACGCCTATGCCCACTTCACCTCTCCGATTCGTCGTTACCCAGACTTGATGGTTCACCGTGCTATACGTGGTGTCATTCAAAGTAAGCGTCGAACCGGCTCTGTAAAACGCATCAAAGCGACTCAAAGGCAGCCGTCGTCGCCATGGTATCCATATACCACCGCCGATGTTGTCGCCCTTGGCGAGCACTGCTCTATGGCCGAGCGTCGTGCAGATGCGGCCGTGTGGGACGTGGAAGGCTGGCTTAAGTGTGAATACATGCAAGGCCATATTGGTGATTATTTTTATGGCACCATTAATGCCGTTACCAGTTTTGGTTTGTTTGTAGAGCTCGAAGACGTGTATGTTGAAGGCCTAGTGCATATCAGTGCCTTGCCAGGCGACTACTATCACTTTGACGCCCCCAAACATCGCCTACACGGCGAGCGCAGTGGCAAGAGTTACCGCTTAGGCGACATTATCGAAGTGAAAGTGGTACGGGTAGATCTAGACGAGAAGAAGATTGATTTTGAATTGGCCGATGCACTGCCCAAGCCTAAGTCAAAACCCAAGCCAAAATCTAAGTCTAAGTCTAAGTCTAAGCCCAAGGCCAAACAGCCTAATGAAACGGAGGATGGGCCATTGTTTGATCAAAAGGGTAAACCTGCTGGCCGGGCAAAAAAGCCTCGTCGTAAAAAACCTACGGCATCCTAAGGGTTTGGAGACGCGTTAATTATGGTTAATATCGAATATGTGTTTGGCATTCATGCCGTGCAAACCAAATTGCAGCGCAACCCCGAGCGGGTGCAGGAAATTTGGTTGCAAGAAGGCCGTGAAGACCAGCGTCTCAATCAGGTTAGAGGGTTAGCAGACGAGCAGGGCATCGAATGCCAAATCATGCCGCGCCGCGAGCTAGATAATAAGGTTAAGGGTCGCCACCAAGGTGTGGTTGCCGCCTGCACGCCAAGCCCAGCCAAAGATGAGCACTTTCTTACACAGTTGTTGGAAGAACTGAACGAGCCCGCGTTTTTGTTGATCCTAGATGGCGTTACCGACCCGCATAATTTGGGCGCCTGTTTACGTACGGCAGATGCCGCCGGAGTACATGCGGTGATCGCGCCTAAAGACAAATCTGCTTCACTTAACAGTACCGTAAGCAAAGTGGCTTGTGGTGCTGCCGAGAGCATGCCCTTTGTGCAAGTCACCAACCTAGCCCGCTGCCTAAAAACCTTGCAGGCGTCTGGTGTGTGGATTACCGGCACCGCAGGCGAAGCCACCCAAGATATTCATCAAGCCGACCTCAAAGGCAACATGGCTTTGGTGATGGGTGCCGAAGGCGAAGGCATGCGCCGCCTTACCCGAGAAGGTTGTGATCAGCTAGTGAAGATCCCCATGGCAGGCGAGGTGAGCAGCCTCAACGTGTCTGTTGCTGCGGGCGTGTGTTTGTTCGAAGCAGTACGCCAGCGTAGTTAGCCGTTCCGTTACACCACTCCACAGCGTTATTCCGGCCTAACCTTTAGTAATTCCGGCGTAGGCCAGAATCTAGAGATCCTGAATCAAGTTCAGGATGACAGCCCGCGCCGTCTTCGCGAGCGCAACGCGGCGCTCCACCCTAGCAATAATGGTCTATCCCTTAAACAATACGTCCTTAGCCTGATTAATTTGGCTGGCCAAATAAGTGCTGCCACCCTTGTCGGGGTGGTTTTTAGCCATCATGCGTTTGTGTGCATCTGTAATTTCTTCGTTGCTGGCATCTTCATCGACTCCCAAAATTTGACGTGCTTGTTGAGCGTCCATTGTGGAAGTCGTAGGCGGGGTAGACTCTGACTTGGGTTGTTGAAAACGCTTGATCGTCTGCCAGAATCCAAAGGCTTTAAGCACGGGCTTACCGTAAACCATTAAACCACCAAATAAACTCATGGCCACAGGCCACAATCCCCGCAGGGCTAACCCAACGGCCACCAATACAATAACCACTACAGCGGCTCTAAGCAGAAAGGGCTTGCCGTTGCTGGGTGCTTTATTCAAGAGCAAACGGATCAATAAGGCAACAATAACGATGCCTAAAATCCATAGTATTAAAATCATGTTGTGCCTTTTGTGTTATTGCCAGTCTAGGCGGTTGAATGGTTATGATTCTATCAGCACCAAGTTGTTGGAGGCTATGACAAATATTGACAATAGTTGCCAATATTTCGCAAAATCACCTAATAAGGAGGCCTACATGACAACTATGAACGTGTCGTTACCCGACGCAATGAAATCTTGGGTAGAGCAGCAGTCACAATATGGACGTTATAGTAATGCCAATGACTATGTGCGTGATTTGATTCGTAAAGACCAAGATCAAAACCAAAAAATAGCGCAGATGCAGTCCGTTGTGAATCAAGGCATTAGCAGCGGTGTAAGTCAGCACAGCATGGCAGAAATTCTTGCTTTGGCGAAGCAAGTAACAACGGCCTGACTATTCACCCCATGACCTATCAGCTTAGTGTTCACGTATCGTCATTTACGCTTGTAATGAGGATAACGATGCCGTGATTTTCAGGATCCGGTCTGCTAAGTGCGAGAAAGGTAAGCTTTGAATCCACACATTGCCGGTGCCGCTGAGGGTGGCTAGGGCAATGCCTTAGCCGCCAAAGAACATGGACTTAATGCCTTTAACCATTTCTATGTCGTAATCAATGCCGGGCCCAAACGCCACCAAGCAACCCGTATCTAAGCGCAGGGTTTCGTTGTTGAGGCGGCGCTTAATGACGGTGCCGCCCGCTTGTAAAAAGGCCATGCCGTCGCCTTGCAGCTTCTGCAAAATAAAACCTTCACCACCAAAGAATCCGGCCCCTAGCTTGCGGTTAAAGGCAATGTCGATTTTGGTGCCACGGGCAGCGGCTAAAAAGGCATCCTTTTGGCATAAAATTTGGCCGCCTTGTTGTGCCATGTCCAAAGCAATAATGGTGCCTGGGTAAGGCGCTGCAAAAGCCACGCGGCGTTTTTTATTACCTTCATTAGAGAAGTGAGTCATGAATAGCGACTCGCCCATAAGCATACGTTTGCCGGCAGAGAACATTTTATCCATAAAACCTTCGTCGGTGGCCGATCCGTCGCCCATGCGAGTTTCGAAGCTGATGTCTTGCTCCATGTAATTCATCATGCCGGCTTCGGCAATCACGGTTTCTCGGGGGTCTAGCTCAACCTCCAAGATCTGCATGCTTTCGCCAATGATTTCGTAATCCACTTCATCGCAATATATATTAAGCGCCCTTGTTGATTTCGGTTGGTTTCTAGCCTAAGTCTAGTCGATGTAAATTACCTCGCTCACGCAGTACAAAATAAATCACCACAATAAAGGCAATGATGTCGGCAATTGGGAAGGCATACCAAATGCCGTCGATGCCGTAAATGCCTGGCAGGATGAGCAGTGCAGGGATGAGTACAAAATAAATCCTTAGCGACGACAAAAAGATGGCGTGGCGGGCTTTACCCAGCGCTTGGAATAGGGAGCTAATGACTGCGTGTGCATTGGAGAGCGGGAAGCCTAGGAAGGACCAGAAGGCGATGCTGGCAGTGGCGGCTAATAGGGCTTTGTCTTGAGTGAAAATGCCGATAATTTGTTGGGGAGCGAGTAGCATCATGGTGCTCACGGCCAGACCGTAACAAAGGCTGGAAACAACCCCAAGTTTAATCATAGACAAGACTCGGTCGTAGTGTTTTGCACCATAGTTGTAGCCAGCAATGGTTTGAAAGGCAATGGTCATGGCAATGGCGGGCAGAATAAAGAAGATCATCAGGCGCCCAATAAGGCCATAGGCGCTGACGTATAAATCGCTATCAACGCCGTTGAATTGCGTCAGTGTGTAGTTGGTTAGGCCAATAAAAACAGACACACCTGCGTGTGAAATTAAAATAGGTATGCCTAATAACACGATGTCTTTAAGTACCGGCCAATCCATGGCGTAGGCAAACGGCCGAAGCTTTAGGTGAGTTTTGCCGCCTAGAATAAAATACAGCATTAACGCCGCGGCAAATGCTTGAGAGATGATGGTGGCGTAGGCCACACCCTCTACACCCATGTCGAGTACAAAGATAAACACGGCATCTAAAATAATATTTAGCACCGCAGACGACACCATGCCGGCCATCATCAACATGGCTTTGCCTTCAGCTCTAAGTAAGTCGCTGGGGATGCTGCTCATAAAGACGATGGGGAAACTGAGTAATACCAGTGGCACCAAATAAGCATGAGCGTAGGGCCATAAAGCTTCTGACACGCCCAAGAACTCGAGTAGGGTATCGATGTTTAAGTAAATGCCTAAGGTGACCACAATGGCAATGGCTAGGCCTAAACGAAAGGCTATATCGATGGTGGCGTTGGCAGTATCATCCTGCTTGGCGCCTAATTGACGGGCGACGATGGAGGCCATGCCGCTACCAATTAATGTGGCCACTGCAAAGATCAGCATTTGAATGGGAAATACAATGGAAATGCCACCCATGGCATTAACCCCAATAGCGCGGGTGACAAAAATGGCATCCACCACGTTGTATAAGCCGTGCACCATCATACCCACGGCGATGGGCGCGGCCATGCCCAAAAATAGGCCGAGAATGGGTTTGGTGCCAAGGTGGCTGGTGTGTTGACTCATGTGCTTTCCTTGTCGTGTTGGGCTATAGCGTTGTGATTACTGGGTAACGTGCTGCAAGGTGGTAATCACTTGGTCCACATCTTTAGCCCATGCCATGGCGGCAGCGTTGACTTCTTTTAACGGGTGCACAATATCTTCACTGTGCAAGGTAATGTAAGGCGTACCCATGGCGGCACAATAGCCGGCGTCAAAGGCGGCGTTCCACTGTTTGTATTTGTCGCCAAAACGAATAATGGCAATGTCGGCTTGGGCAATAAGGTTTTTGGTGCGAATGGCATTCACTTTGGCCGATTGATTGTCACGCCAAAAGTTAGTGGCGGTATCGGCTAAATGGTCGCCTGCAGCGTCACTGGCTTCATGGTCGGTGCATGCCGATGTGAAGCTCACTGGTAATTTTAGCGTCGCGCAGCGGTTGATGATTTGCTCGCGCCAGTCGGTATGAATTTCGCCAGATAAATAGATATTCCACATAATAATGTCTCAATTTTGTATTGTTTAATGTTCTTCACAAGTGCCGGGCATTTGGTTTATCCACTGCTTTATGAGTGCCAACCCTTGTTGGTGTACTAATCCCTTGGATAACTCAGGCATTTTGATTGCCGGATCAAGTGAGCCGATACGCAGGGGTAAGATAGAGGCTTGGGCCTCGCCTGGCACAATGGCGTAACTCAAGTCGCCCGCACCACGCCCTGCGGCTACCGGCGGTTTGCACACGCCTGTTGTGGTGCTCATGGGCAGCTCTGCTTTAAGTTCTAAACCAGAGGTGTGTGCTAAGCCTGCAGGATTGTGACAGTGGCCACAGTTAATGTCCAGATAGGCTCTGGCTCTTTGCGGTAAGTTATTGGTTTTTATATCGTCCCATGCAGCGGCTTGAGGCCTCTGGTTGGGGTCTTGGGGTAATCCTGTGAGCCAGCCTTTGTCCTCTAACTGTTGTAGTTGGTTAGAGTGGTTGAGCCACTTAGTCGCTAAACCAATAGGGTGCAGTTGTTGGCCTTGTGTGTGGCAACTGCCACATTGGTTTTGGTTGGGCACTTGGTAGCGCCAGTCTGTACGTTTTCCTTCTAGGTTAATGCTTTGGGGAATGAGAGCGCCCCCAACATGCAATTTGGCGATGCCATTGTTCCATAAGTAAGGCAGGCCAACCCAGCCTGATTGACGGTGAATGAGCAGGCGCGTTTCAACGGCTTGTTGGCTGCTTGGGTTAATGAAGGTTTTGCTAATAATGGTGCCAACAGGTGCCTTTAAAGGCCCTGAAGCGGTGTAACCAAGCGCGCTGTTGGGTGGTACATAAACGGTACGCTGCTTTTCCATATAGTCAGAAAATAGCGGCGTTTGCAGATTATAGCGGTAGCCCAGCGACTCAGTTAAGCCGTAGTCTTCTAGGTTAGGGCAGTCGGCTACTATGGCTTGCCAATTAATACTGCCCTTGGTGTTTTTGCAGAGCTCTATTTGCCTGCTTTTGGCGTGGGTTTGCACTGCGCTGGGCCAATCATCGACGGTGATGGGTGGCAAGCCGTTACGCTGGCAATTGTATTGTGGCTCGTCGTACAGTGCTGGGCCAGAGGGTAGTCCAAGCAGGTTAGTGTTGCCACTCGCAAGATTCATGCTGCCAACCCGAATAGCCGCTTGCCGGGCGTTAGTATTATGGGCAAAGCAGCTTTGGCCTGCGTCGGCGTCGGCTTGGGTATTATAGGTTTTGGCGATGCCGTCGACAATAATTTCGGGTGGGTCCATATCAAATAGTAGGTTAGGCAGTAAGTTAAAGTCACTGCCATCCAAATACCAGCGGTCTGGGTTTTCAAAGCGGTTGTGGTGTACCCAAAGTGATTCTGGGTAAGGTTCGTAATTGGCATCGGTCAGCGGAATTTCCGTCACTAGGTAGCTCACTACCACTAGGCTGGCGGTGCCATGATTACGCACCAAATTTCCAAAAATTTCGATCTCGTCGTTAGCCATCACCATTAGGCCTGTGCCCGAGGGCACAATGCCGACGATGTTGCCTTTTGGGGCAAAGTTTTTGGTGCTGTTATCAAACACCACATTGTTAAATACCCGAGTATTACGACCACCATAGACCGGCAAATTAGGCAGGTCGAACACTAAAATGCCGGCGGTGTTGTAGGCGGTCCAGTTGTCGTATACGTCGGCAAGTATCGAATTTTCAATTTCGATGCCGGCGACATTGTATTCCACCGTGTTGCGGCGCACCACAATGTTGCTGGACTGGCCCACATAAATTCCCGCATCGGAGGCGCCCGAAACGTAGCTGTCTTCAATGACGATATTTTTACTTTGTACGGGGTATAAGCCATAGGCGCCATTGAGCGGGCTAGGGCCGTTTTCCCACGCCACTTTTGTACGCTGGATTAGTAAGTGGTTGATGCCTTCCGTTTTTATGCCATCCCCGGGGGCATTTACCACGGCTAAGTCTTGAATGCGTAAGGCGTTGCCCAAACCTAAAATGCCTTGCGCACCGGAGGCTTGGTTGGTGAAGTCAAGGGTGGTTTTAAACATGCCTTGGCCAGCCAGAGTGATGTTAGGCTGGTTGATGATTAGCTCGTCGTTAAACTCAAAGCGGCCCTCGGGTAGTACGATTAGAGTGCCGGGACGAGCTTCTATCACGGCTTTTTGTAAACGAAAAGCCAGGTCGTGGGTGGCTAATAAATCAATACGATAATCGCTTGCTGGCAACGGTTGTGGTTGGCCCAACGCCGCAGCAAAGGGTTTGCTAGGTTCTGGCAACCAGTCTTCTTGTTGCAGCCAGAGGTAGGCAAGTGCGGCGGCAGCACCAATAATGAGGAGTGTGGTGAGTTGTAGCAACCACTTAATGAGTTTGATTGAGCGGCTTCGAGCCATGGCGCTGTCTCCAGAAATGCTGTTATATGTGTGCCTGCGGCCAATTAGTGTGTTACTGCTTGCAGTAGAATGCAATAGCTGGTTATCTCATTTACATTGCGATTGGAGCTGGCTTGAACTTGGCGTCGGCTTTACGTATAATGCGCCATCACATTTTTAGGTGTGATTTTCCTCCTTGCTTTAAGGCTACAGTTCAATAACGAATTGTTAGACACTTGAGGCTATTTAACCCATAAGGAGCAGCAATGCGTCATTATGAAATTATGTTTTTGGTCCACCCTGACCAAAGCGAACAAGTTCCCGCTATGATCGAGCGCTACACTACGACTATCGAAGCCGATGGTGGTGCGATTCATCGTTTGGAAGATTGGGGCCGTCGCCACTTGGCATACCCAATTAACAAAATCCACAAAGCTCACTATGTACTTATGAACGTTGAATGTTCAAACGTTGCATTGGACGAGCTAGACAGCAACTTCCGTTACAACGATGCCGTTATCCGTAACATGGTTGTGCGTATGAAAGGTGCCGTAACTGAAGATTCTCCTGTTAAAGCTGCCGAAAGCCGTGAAGACAAACGTCGTCAAGAACGCGCCCCTCGTGCCGAAGCTCCTCAAGCAGAAGCTAAAGCTGAAGAAGCACCTGCCGCTGAAGCAGCTGCCGAATAATTAACTGGAGATATTGACATGGCACGTTTTTTTCGTCGTCGTAAGTACTGTCGTTTCACCGCCGAAGGCGTTGCACAAATCGACTATAAAGATATTGAAGTTTTAAAAGGCTACGTATCTGAAACTGGCAAGATTGTACCTAGCCGTATTACTGGCACCAAAGCACGCTACCAGCGTCAGCTTTCTACTGCCATTAAGCGCGCTCGTTACGTTGCTTTGTTGCCATACACTGACGCTCATCAGTAAGCTGCATTAACCCATGCGCAGACTCTCTCAATACGCCATGAAAGGCGGCAAACAAGCAACCTTGGTTGCTGTTGTGTTTGCCATTATTCCGGTGTTGTTTTGGATTAGTGCTGCAGTTGTGGCCCTGGTAATCTTGCGAAAAGGTTATCAAGCGGGTGCGCAGGTGTTTATGTGGAGCCTATTGCCTGCCTTAATGTGGTGGAGCAATGGCGACCCAACCCCGGCTTTAACCTTAATTGGTGTGGCCGGATTAGCTAGCGTTTTACGCTACAGTGCCCATTGGACCTATGTGTTGGTTGCCAGTATGTTGGTGGCCATCGTATCGATGCCTATTTTGGCGAGTTACTTACAAGAGGTAATGCTCACTTTTGCTAAAGCTGGAATCCAGCTAGAAGCAACAAACAGCCTACCTGATGAAGTTACTGCCGAACAAGTGCAAGCCCTTATGGAGGGTGTGCTAGGTGCGGTGCATTTGGCTATTTTATTAGCCTGTACGGTATTAGCCCGTTGGTGGCAATCGGCATTGTTTAATCCAGGTGGTTTTCAAACCGAATTTCATCAACTGCGTTTGCCGGTATGGCTCACGGGTAGTTTAGCTTTGTTGGTGTTTGGTTTAAGCAACATTGCGGATATGACGCAATGGTTGTTTATTTTGGCCATACCACTGCTATTTGCAGGTTTGGCGTTAGTGCATGGGTTGGTTGAGCAAATGAAATTAGGCCGCATGTGGCTGATAGCAACTTACTTAGGGTTGTTGTTTTCCAGTGCATTGGTCTTCACCCTGCTGGCGTTGTTAGCCACTCTGGACAGTTTGTTCGGGTTGCGTAAACGGTTGCCGGTTAGGGTTAAAAACTAGAATTAGACTCTCCATGTATACATGTTGAGCAACTTAAGGAATTGAACATGAATGTAATTCTTCTTGAAAAAATTGGTAAGTTGGGCTCATTGGGCGACACCGTTTCTGTAAAAGCAGGCTACGGTCGGAATTTTCTAATCCCAACAGGCAAAGCCGTACCTGCTAACAAAGCTAACATCGAAGCCTTTGAAGCGCGTCGTTCTGAGCTAGAAGCTGCTGCTGCTGAGAAGCTAGCTGCTGCACAAACTCGTGCTGACGCCATGGGCGAATTGACCATCACTATCTCTGCTAACGCTGGCGACGAAGGTAAGTTGTTTGGCTCTATCGGTACTAACGAAATTGCTGCTGCCCTTGTGGAAGCTGGCCATGCCGTTGACAAGACTGAAGTACGTTTACCTGAAGGTGCGTTGCGCGCCTTGGGCGAAACTGCTGTTGCTATCCAGCTTCACAGTGACATCACTGTAGAAGTGACTGTGGCACTTGTAGCTGAGTAAAGCGCTGCTTAGCGATTGCCGCAGGTCTTTGGCCTTCGCAATGACGTGGGATCCTATACTTAGCGTCTTAGCGAAGCAATCCATAAAAAGCCCCTTTTAAGGGGCTTTTTTGTGTCCCCTGTTTAATGGCCTTGCTAAAGGTTATCATGGGGTCGATATCATCCTTAATAAACGATACTTTCATGCAATCAGCTTCACACCTACTCAAGTCCGACCCGCAACTGGATGCCCTTAAAGTGCCTCCCCAATCCAAAGAGGCCGAACAGTCCGTTTTGGGTGGTTTAATGCTGGATGAAATGGCCTGGGACCGAGTGTCTGAAGCGGTGGCCGAAGTTGATTTTTACCGTCAAGACCACCGTTTGATTTTTCGGGTAATGACCAAGTTGGTGGGCGATTCACGGCCTATCGATGTGATCACGCTGTCAGAAGAGTTGAGCCGCATAGACGAACTGGAAAATGCCGGTGGCTTAAGCTATTTAGGTGAGTTAGCTAAAAATACCCCTAGCGCCTCCAATATTACCGCCTATGCCAATATTGTGCGCGAGCGCGCGGTATTGCGCCAATTGATTGGTGTGGCCAACGAAATTGCCGACTCCGCGTTTCACACCGACGGCCGCTCATCGGGCGACGTGCTGGATGAAGCCGAACGTAAAGTATTTGAAATAGCCGAAGCGCGGCCCAAAGAAGGTGGCCCCCAGTACGTTAACCCGATTCTAAAAGGCGCAGTGGAACGCATTGATGAACTGTTTCGTTCTGACAGTGCCATTACCGGTGTAAGTACCGGTTTTACCGACTTAGACAATAAAACCGCAGGCATGCAAAAGTCAGATTTGATTATTGTGGCAGGTCGTCCTTCCATGGGTAAAACCACCTTTGCTATGAATATCGTAGAAAATGCGGCGGTGATTGGTGATGCACCTATACTGGTATTTAGTATGGAGATGCCCGCCGAACAGTTGATGATGCGTATGTTGTCGTCACTGGGGCGCATTGATGCCACCCGTATGCGTACCGGTAAACTCGAACAAGACGACTGGCCCAAGCTAACCGGCGCAGTAAACTTACTCAAAGATAAGCCGCTGTATATTGATGACAGCGCCGGCCTTAGCCCCACAGAAATGCGTACCCGCGCCAGGCGTATTGCCCGCGAACATGGCAGTGTTGGCATGATCATGATCGACTACCTGCAGTTGATGCAGATTAAAGGTCATACCGAAGGTCGTACCGCCGAAATTTCCGAAATTTCTCGCTCCCTCAAAGCCTTAGCAAAAGAGTTAAAGTGCCCGGTTATTGCGTTATCCCAGCTTAACCGTAGTTTGGAAAACAGACCAAACAAACGCCCAGTTAACTCAGACTTGCGTGAATCGGGCGCCATCGAGCAGGACGCCGACGTGATTATGTTCATCTACCGTGATGAAGTGTATAACGAAGACAGCGAAGACAAAGGCAAGGCCGAAATTATCATTGGTAAGCAGCGTAACGGCCCCATTGGCACATCGCGCCTTGCCTTTATTGGCAAGTACACCCGGTTTGAAGACCTAGTGCATAACTACGATGATAACTATGCCGACATGGAATAACCTGAAGGGTTAGTTTTATGAGTGATTGGTTTGAAAGTGAAGATATAGAAGATGCGGCAGCGCTCCCGACGTCTCTGCTCGACCACTTGCCACTGGGCTACGAACTAGTCACCACGGCTCATGATTTACGCCTCTACGGTGATCATAATATTGATTTGATGCAATCGTTGCACTTGGCCGGTGGCCACTGGGATCCCAATCTTCTTGCCTATACTATTCCCTTAGGTCGTCAGGCGCAGCTTGAGCACGCGCTAAAGCACTTTGCTAAACAGCAGCAGGGCATGGTTGATGCCATGAGTATTTTGGCTGCCCACATGGCGCCAGACAAAACCCAAGTGGAAGCGCAACGCCGCAAGCGCGCAGTGGATCAGCGCATTAAAATTATTGTCGGTCGTTATCATGCCGGTGATTTGCTCAAAGGCCATGAGATCATCACTTTGGGTAGGCACTGGCAGGAGTTTCCTGGTTCTCAGTGGCAGGGCGTGGATAAAGCCAAGTGTGTTGAGTGCGAGAAATACAGCCGAGTATCGGCCATCAACGAATGCCAGATCTGTGAAGCCAAGCGGCACGGCCTAGATCCTGTCACCTATTGCTACGCCTACTTCGATTAGCCCCCACTGTCTTCGCAGGCGCAGCGCGGCGATCCAAGCAGTTTAGTTTTTCTGTGCAATTAGGCTAAAGCATAAAGGTGGGCAATGCTCGCTTTGTTCCAAGTGAGCGCCAACGTTGGAAATGTCGTGGCGGTACTCTTCAAAGTGATTAATGTTAAGGCCGTGGTCTATACATTGCCCCAAAATATCACCCAAGGTATGTTGAAACCAGTAGCTGGGCGATTCAATTTTAGCATCTGGGTTCATGTAGTCCGCGTCATTTTCTTCGCGGTAGGCTGTGCGCTGAAAATAGTCATTCACGACAGTGCTGCCTGACTCTGTTTCAAACATAATCATGGCAGGGTGCATTTCGTAAATAAATAGCTTCCCGTGTGGTTTTAACATGCGGCTGAGTAAGGTCATGTAGCTCGGTAAGTCCGGTAACCAGCCCAGTGCACCTACGGTGACATACGCTAGATCAAATTGGTTATCGTATTCATGCTTAATGTCATACAAATTGGCGCGAACCAGCTCAATATCAACTTCTGCAGCCTGCGCTAATTGCTTGCCTTGGGTAATAAAAGCATCACTAATATCCAAGCCTAAACAGCGCGCTGCGCCCGCTTTCTTTACCGCAATGAGCTCTCTGGAATTGTTGCATGATGGCTGCACCACAGCTTTACCCGATAGACCGATTTGCTCAAACAAGCGCTGCTCCACGGTATCAAAGGTGCAGTAATCTGGTGCTTTAATGCGTTTAAGTAAATCATCCACATAGGTTGTTTGATGTACCGCCGCCGTTTCATTCCACATGGTACGGTTGGCTTCGGTGTAGTCTTCACGGTTTTTCATGCTGTATCCCTAAACTCAATAATACGTCATCCTGAACATGGTTCAGAGTCTCTTTAAACTGATGTCTTGTGCTGCCTTAGATGTAGCCATAACACTATGGTTTACCTTGCCGTGCTGGTGTAACCAAACAGCAACATCGGGCCAGCTATAGAGTGGTGAACCAGAGGTGAGCCCATATACAGGCTCCGGAAAGTTGCCGGGACCACGGGTGCATTTGATGTAATTATTTATAGCAGCACGAGTGAGTTTACTGCGGCTGGCAATTTCGGCCATTGAGGCAACGCCACCTTCCTGTACGGATGCAATGCTCAGACCAGCAGTTTGTACATTTTCAATTGCCAGTGTTATCGCTTCTTGTGGGGATTTGGCTTGACGATCAAATTCTAAATAAACGGTACCGTTGAAACTGCACACAAGTGCGTCCGAACACCCAGCTTCATATAGGGTATCTTCTATGTTAGCCAGCAGCGAGCCTGCACTTTTAAGCACTAGAGTAAAAAAATAAGTAATCATAGATAAGGTTCCTACAGAAGGCGTGGCTCGAGTTGCCCGTTTCAGTTTGCCTCCAGTCGCAAGAAATAACATAGTTAATAGCGGTTCGGATATCCTTATTCGGGTGCTTTTTCATAGTTTGTCCTTGATGTTCTTACCCTACCCCAATTGTTTACATGTATAAACAATTGGGCGTCGGTCTACATTGGGAATTGTTTAAGCTACACTCAAGTATGGGTACAGATTAGTAGGCTTGGCAGGAATTAGGCGAGTTGATTATGAAATTACAAAAAATACACCCCTGCTCGTGCCACTGTGGTGCTGTGCAATATGAAGTGGATTTGCCGAATGGTTTAGACGATGCGCGGCGTTGCAATTGTTCCATATGCAGCAAACACGGGGCCATTGTGTTTAGTGTGCCGTTAGATGATTTAAGGGTCACCAAAGGTGCCGACAAGCTCAGCTTGTATCAATTTAACACCAAGGTGGCAAAGCACTACTTTTGCTCTATTTGTGGCATTTATACCCATCACCAGAGGCGCTCAAACCCCCATCAGTTTGGGGTTAACTTAGCCTGTTTAGAGGGAGTAGATTGTTATGAGTTAGGTGAGGTGGCGGTGGGCGATGGGCGCAATCATTCGTGTGACCGTTAACAAAGTATATCCAGCAATCCCTGTGGCATGCGTGCTGGCTTTTGACGTTGGTAGTCAAAACAGCCCATGTGCGTTTCGCCAGTGGCAATGGGGTCGCCTGATTTTTGGTCTTTGAGTTTATACACTAGGCTAAAACGCGCTTTGCTGATGTTGTTAACACTCAGGGATAAGGTCAGCTTTTGGTGTAGGTGGCCTTGTTGTAGGTAGTCAATGTGGGCACCCGTCATAATTAGCCCACAGCCGCCAACCTCTTGCTCACTGAGTTGATTGTGGCTTAGCCATTGCACACGTATCTCGTGAAAATAACTTAATATGGCATCGTTGCCTAGGTGATTGCCGTAGTTTAAATCGCTGACTCTCACCTGCATGCCACAGTTGTACAGATGAACTGGGGTGTCTTTAGTGAGCGCCGTCATGAGTCTCCTTAAAATAGGTGGTTAAGGCGCGCAGCATGCCTTGGCATAAAAGAGCTAGGTCTTGTGGGCTCATTACGTAGGGTGGCATCACATACACCAGTTTACCAAATGGCCTGACCCAAACCCCCTCGGCCACTAACATTTCCTGTATTCTACCCAGGTCCACTGGGTCGGTGACTTGTACCACACCAATAGCGCCTAATACCCGTACATCCTCAACGTATTCTAGCTTCAGTGCGGGTTCTAGTTGTTGTTTGAGGGCCTGGTTTAAACCATCGACTTGGGCTTTCCAGTCATTTTGTTCGAGTAAATCTAAGCTAGCATTGGCCACCGCACAGGCTAGCGGGTTAGCCATGAAGGTTGGGCCATGCATAAAACAACTGGCCTCGCCGCGGGAAATGCTGGTGGCAATTTCTGTGGTGGTTAAGGTGGCAGCAAAGCTCATGGTGCCGCCGGTAATGGCTTTGCCTAAACACATGATATCCGGCCTAACGTTGGCGTGATCACAAGCGAACAATGCCCCGCTGCGGCCAAAGCCCGTGGCAATTTCGTCGGCAATAAGCAGTACATTATATTGTTTACATAACTCCGCAGCTGCCTTAAGCCATGCAGGGCTATAAAAACGCATGCCGCCGGCACCTTGAACGATGGGCTCTAAAATAAGCGCCGCTATTTCGTCTTGATGTTGTTGGAGTTTATGTTCGAGTTCATCCAAATCGCCTGCTTCAAGGGGGCGATCAAAACCCATGGCTGGAGCTGATATAAAGTGATGTTGTGGGAGTACTCCAGCAAACAGTGAATGCATGCCATTTACCGGGTCGCACACTGCCATAGCACCAAAGGTGTCGCCGTGGTAACCGTTACGGATGGTGACCAACTTCTGCTTATTAGCTTGGCCTTTAGAGTGCCAGTATTGAAGGGCCATTTTGATCGCCACTTCTACGGCTACCGAGCCAGAATCTGCAAAAAACACCTTTTCCAAGCCTGCTGGCGTCATGTCTACCAAACGCTTGGCCAAAGTCACCGCGGGTGTATGGGTAATGCCGCCAAACATAACATGAGACATATCGGCTATTTGTTGGGTCATGGCATCGTTAAGGTGGGGATGGTTATAACCGTGAACCGCACACCACCAAGAAGCCATGCCGTCAATCAATTGCGTGCCATCGACTAAGGTAAGGCGCACGCCATGGGCACTTACGACAGGATAGGCTGGTGGCGGGTTGTCCATAGACGCGTAGGGGTGCCAAACGTGTTGTTGGTCTAAGGCGATGAGTTGTTCTGGGGTCATGATGTCTAAATAGTGTTTTGAGTGTCGTCCCATATTAGCATAGCTAAGGTGTGTTTTTAGGTAATTTCCACTACCTCAATAACCGTTTTGCCCACCCGCCAGCGCAGGTTGATGTCGGCAATATTGCAGCCATAAACGCGTCCTGGATCGTTTTGGTAGGCAGGGCGTGGGTCGTGGGCTAGCACCTGCGCTATAAGCTGGGTTAGCTCAGGCTTCGATGCTAGAGCCCGTTGAGCTTGTTGGCTGTATTCAATGGGTAGCTCAAGAATTTGGTCGTCACCAGCAAAACCGCTTTTGGCGTTTGGGATTGATTCCACCCAAGGCAAGTAGGGCTTGATATCGATGATCGGAGTGCCCTCGATGAGGTCGGCACCACTGACATGTAAAATAACCCCCTTGTTGGTATCAATCGAATCCAGCTTAACTAACGATAAGCCCAGAGGGTTGGGCCTAAAGGTGGAGCGGGTGGCAAATACCCCAAGTTTTGCATTGCCGCCCAAGCGAGGTGGCCGTACTTTGGGTTTCCAACCTTGCTGGGCGGTTTGGTGGAAGGCGAAAGTCAGCCAGATATGAGAAAACTCTACCAAACCTTCTACGGCGTCTGCTAGGTTATAGGGCGCTATGAGTTCCACCTGGGCGCTAGCTGCAGTCACTAATCCGGGTTGGCGTGGCGTGGCGAATTTTTCTTTAAAACAAGAATGAATAATACCAATAGGTTGGATCTGAATAGGCTGCATAATTACGATTTGCTGTGTTAATTGTCGGTTTTGGCTGACGCCACGGTTGAAGCTAGATACAATGGCACTAGTTTAATCGTCTCGTTTAGGAAAAACTATGGCTCGCAAGCCTTACGTCAAAGCCAAAGCCATTCAAGGCCGTGGTTATCTCAAATCTGTTAGCACCGATGGCCCCCATGTTGAATGGCTGGGCATGCCCGAATACTACATTCATACCTTGGTTATTGAAGAGCAAGAATACGCCTATTTTTCTGCCGACAAAGCCCTCGAGTTTGAAGTGGGCGCTTATGTTTGTTTTCGTTGCCGCGAATCAAAAAAAGGTTTTTACATCGAAAAGCGTTCCTTAGGTATTGCCATTGATCCGGCAGAATACATGCGTCAGCTTGAATCTGGCGGCGAGTGAGCAATAAAGTGTTTGCGCCGTTACCTGCCAATGACAATGGCTGTGGTTGGATCCATGGGCTCGATTACCGTCAAGCTAATGGCGCGCTACAAGGCGAACAGGTTGCCGACTTTGTAGTGATAGGCGCCGGTTATACGGGTTTGTCTGCAGCTCGAAAGTTTGCTCAGCTTAAGCCTGATGCCAAGGTGGTGGTGTTAGAAGCGCAGCAAGCAGGTGAAGGTGCTAGTGCTCGTAACTCTGGCTATTTGGTGGATTCCACCCTCAACGATGGTCACATGTCAGACACAGGTCTGCAACAATACCGTGATAAATACGATCTCAACAAAGCCGGTGTGGATTGCGTTAGTTGGCTGGTTAATGAACACCATATTGACTGTGATTGGCAGGCCCAAGGTAAGTTTCATGCCACCGCTGTGCCTGCTCACCAAGCTAAATTGCAGCGTTTTAGTCAGCTGCTGGCAGAGCTCGATCTAGATCACCGTGTACTGGATAGTGCTGAACTGAAACAGCGTTTAGGCACCAGTTATTACACCCAAGCCCTGTGGACTGCTGGTGGCATTATGTTACAACCTGCCAAATTGGCACGTGCTTACATTAGTATTCTGCCTGTCAATGTGACCTTGTGCGAAAATAGCCCGGTGTTAACGTGGCGTAAGCAGGGCAAGGACTTTTTGGTCTCTACCCCCATGGGTCAGATTAAAACCCCCAAGCTATTGATGGCAGTGAACGGTTTTATGGCCAGTGCTGGAGTTAAACGTAGGCAAGCATTCCCACTGACCTTAACGGCAAGTATGACGCGACCATTAACGGATGTAGAGCATGCTGCGATAGGCAATCCAGAACCTTGGGGCTTGCTGTCTGCTCAAGCCATGGGGGCAACCGTAAGGCTAACGCAAGATCGACGTATTATGGTGCGCAATACGGCCGAAGTAAGGCCTGGCATGAATATGTCGGCTAGTGAGCTAGAAAAGCGCAAGGCAACCCATGTTCGTGGCCTAAATAGACGGTTTCCTGAGTTGCCAGCAGATGTGTTTAATTCAACCTGGTCAGGTATTACCTGTATTAGCGGTAACAATGGCCAAGTGTTTGATCAGCTCGATAGCGGTTTGCTGGTGGCGGGTTGCTATAACGGCGGCGGTATTGGTTTAGCCACCTTGTTTGGTGAGCAAATGGCGCACATGGCAAATGGGGAAATGACCGATTCCATGGCCATGATCCAAGCGCGGCCCAAGCCTAATGCTTTGCCACTGCAGCCAATATTGGGTTGGGGTGTTCGTTTGCGCCTGATGCGCGATCGAGTGATCGCTAGAAACGAAAATTAATCGACTAAACCACTTCTGCGATCACTAACAGGTTGTCGCCAATGTTGATGATTGATGGCGCATGTTTAATGATCACCATGCCATCGCGCTTGGCATAATAACACTCCGGTTGGCTGCCTGTGCGATCGATGTTATGGATTTTTGCCACCAAATCACCGGCTTTTACCTGCTCGCCAAGGCCCACACAAGGCTCAACTAAACCATGATGGTAGCAGCACAAAAACGAGCGCTCATCGGGCATGTTTAAATTTATCGAAGGTGAAGGGTTTGGTGTAGCTTCGCCTTTAACAATGCCTGCGTGAATGAGTAAATTGCGCACACCTCGCTTGGCTATTTCGACGGTGTAGGGCGTGCTGCCACCACCACCACCGAGCTCAGTAGTCACAAAAGTTTTGCCCATGGATTCCACTAGCGTGTCGTACATGCTGCCGGCATCTAACTCCAGCATCTTCAGTAGATAAGGCGCGGCAAAGGCTTTAGCGGCGGCCTCACATTGGTTTTCTTGAAGTTTGTCATCGAGCACATGAGAGGCGGCGAAAGGTAGGCAGTCTAAGGTTTTTCCGCCAGAATGAATATCTACAACCAGATCGGCCATGGGCACTAAGGTGCGTGAAAAATAGTCGGCAATAATTTGCGTCACAGTGCCGCAGGCTTCGCCAGGGAAGGCGCGGTTAAGGTTGATATCATCTATGGGAGACACTCGGTCTTGACTCAAAAATGCGGGGTAATTCATGGCGGGTATAATGATTACCCGGCCTTGAATGTCCTCAATGTGTTGGCGATTGGCAAGGTCAAACAGCGCCGTAGGCCCCTCGTACTCATCACCATGATTGCCCCCGGTGAGTAATGCCGTGGGGCCGTTGCCATTTTTAAGCTGACAAATGGGGATCATCACCGAACCCCAAGCCGACGTATTGCTTGAATACGGCAGCTTTAGAAAACCATGCTGAATACCGTCGTGCTCAAAATCAATTTCGGTGCTGATGGGATTGTCGGTCATGGGTTCATCTCACTAATAGTTGGCGTGGCACATTAGACAAACATTGGCCGCCGTTAGGGGTGACTATTACGCTTTCGGTCATTTCAAAACCCCAGTCGTCAAACCAAATGGCGGGCATAAAGTGAAACACCATATTTTCCTCTAGGACCGTATGGTCATTAGCTCGAAGGCTCATAGTGCGTTCGCCCCAATCTGGGGGATAGCTCAGGCCAATAGGGTAACCTACGCGGTTGTTCTTTTCGTAGCCATGGCGCTTAAGGGTGGCGGTAAAATTTAGCGCAATTTCAGAGCAAGTTACGCTGGGCTTAAATAGTTGAAGAGCATTCAAGATGCACTCGTTAATGACTTTTTCAATGTCTAGGTATTTTTGCGTAGGGGTACCTAAGAACAAGGTTCGTGAGCAAGGGCAGTGGTACCTGTTGTGGGCACCGGCCAGCTCCAAAAACATACCTTCTTCTGGGGCAAGGGGCTGGTCGTCCCAGGTCATGTGGCAGGCCGCGGCTTCTTCGCCGGCACCGATTAAGGGTACAAAAGACGGATAGTCGCCGTAGTGGCCTTCGTTGCCTTGGGCGCCGGCGTGCATGATTTCGGCCACTAGGTCATTTTTACGCATGCCTACATGGGCCACTTGCATAATACGGCCGTACACACCTTCAATCACTTTGCCGGCGCGTTGCATGTAAATTATTTCTGTTGGCGACTTCACCGCTCGCTGCCAGTTAACTAGCCCAGTTTGGTCGCTAAATGTTGCGTTAGGCAAGGTGGCGTAAAGGGATTCGGCCGCCCGTGCAGAAAAGTAGTAGTTGTCTTTCTCTAGGCCAATGGTGCATTTGGCTAGGCCTTTGTCTTGTAATATAGTGGCCAAGAACTCCATAGGATGGCAATCTGGCGTCATTACATAGTCGTCTGGGTAGGCCAGAATATTGTCAAGGCTCAGGTCGGTGGTCAGTTCAGCGCCTTTGGCGTCGATGCCACGGCCATACCAGAATAGGGTACCATCGGTGCCGATAACCACACACTGGTGCACATAGAAGGACCAGCCATCGTAACCCGTTAGCCAGCACATGTTGGCGGGGTCGTAAATAATGAGTAGCTCAACTCCGGCCGCCTCCATGGCGACCCGAGTTTTGGTTTGACGGGCTAGGTATTCTCCTTGCTCAAACCGCCTTCTGCTGGCTTTCAATTGAGAACGCTCAGAGCTTGTTCTAAGTCGGCAAGTAGATCTTCAATGTCTTCAATGCCCGTGGAATAGCGCACTAAGCCTTCAGGAATGCCCGCTGCCGCACGCTCCTCGGCAGTGCATTCCACATGAGACGTGGTGACCGGAGGCCCTACTACGGTTTCTACACAACCCAAGTTCGCCGCCATGTGGGCGTAATTTAAGCGAGGTAAGAACTGCTTAATGGCGTCCAAGCCGCCATGTACAGAAAAGCTGAGCATGCCACCAAAACCTAGCATTTGTTGCTTGGCTATATCGTGGCCGGGGTGAGTCTCAAGGCCGGGGTAGTTGACCTGATCCACCATGGGGTGATCTTGTAAGAACCGAGCCACAGCCATGGCGTTTTCGTTTTGGCGTTGCACGCGCAATTTGAGGGTCTTCATGCCGCGTAATAGGCTGTAGGCATCCATCGGTGCAAGAGTGGCGCCGTTGATTTCTCGGTAATGGTAAACTTTTTCTACCAGTTCCGTAGCGCCACAAATAACACCACCTAACGCATCAGCATGGCCACCCAAATACTTAGAGGCAGAATGCAGCACAATGTCTGCGCCAAGCGTTAATGGCAGCTGGTTAATGGGCGTCGCAAAGGTGTTGTCTACTACCACTAGGGCGCCTACTTGATGTGCCTTAGTAGCGAGGCGTTTGATGTCGGTAATTTTAATGGTGGGGTTGGTGGGTGTTTCGAGGTACAGCACCGTACAACCTTTGGCGATCTCCGCTTCCAGCTGCTCATAGTCACCTGTTTCGCATAGAGCAACTTCAATGCCTAAAGGGGGCAAGAACTCGTTAAAGATAACGTTAGTGCCGCCATAGCTGTCTTTAATGGAGACGATGCGATTACCAGGCCTTAGAAAGGTGCCTAAGGTATTGCTGATAGCGGCCATGCCTGAAGAAAAGCTGGTGGCGGCCTCTGCGCCTTCTAGTACCTTAACTTTGTCTTCAAAGGCGCGTACTGTGGGGTTGGTGTTGCGTGAGTATATATGCCCGGGCTCTTGGCCCAAGGCTACTTTATGCCAAGTGTCTATGTCCTTGTAGGCAAAGGACACGCTATGGACTACGGGTACTTGAGTTGAGCGTTCGTAAAGTTCGTGTTCTTGTTCGCCGCCCCAGATGCTCTGGGTGGATTGGCCGGTATTGTTGCGCATAAAAACTCCTATGGGCTGCGTCTTAATAAAATTGGAGAGCACATGCCCTCCTTCTCCTATGTCAAGGCAGCGCTTTAAAAGCCTTTATCTTGAATGGTCGAAGATACTCCAGAAAAATGCGCAAATCAAACCTAATTTATTCTCTTACAAGGGGCGCTTAGTGCCCCCAACGCCGAGGAAAATGGCGTATTTGTTATGTTTGTGCTTGGGGCTTATTTGGCGTACAATACCCGCCCTGATTTAGGCATGTGTAGTATGTGATTAACTCAGGCGGGGTAATGCCCATTTCCGTGATGTTGCCAATAATGGCGCATTGCATTGATGAATAGTAAGTGATTTCAAAACTTACACGACGTAAAGGGATCTAACGCATGGTAACCATTCGTTTAGCTCGTGGGGGCTCTAAAAAGCGCCCTTTCTATCATTTAACTGTAGCTGATCAGCGCAATCC
>JABGSN010000034.1 GCA_018647765.1 Oceanospirillaceae bacterium
CCTCAGCCACGTCTGTATCAACTTGCTTATCTAGCAAGTACTCCAACGCTGCATTTGCAATGGTTGCTTGCTCAGCTTGGGGTAAAACAAATCGTTCAATACGCTTTTCAATACGTGGCACCGACGCCATCAAAGCCTGGCTATAGGCATGCTTTGGATGATTAATCAGTGTCGCTGTTGGAGCCTGTTCAACATGTTGGCCATGGCGTAAAACATAAAGGTATTCGCACATTTCTGCTACCACACCCATGTCGTGGGTAATGAGGATAACAGCAACGTTATTGCGTCGGCTGAGCTTAAGTAAGGTTTCTAGAACAGACTTTTGCACCGTAACATCCAACGCAGTAGTTGGCTCATCGGCAATAATGAGTTGTGGTTTGGCCGCAATGGCAATGGCAAATACAATACGCTGACAAAGCCCGCCTGATAGCTGGTGAGGGTACTTACTGAGCCGATCTTCCGCCATTGACACGTCGGCTTGTTGCAGTAATTTAATGGCGTAGGCTTTGGCTTTAGCACCGGCCATATCGGTATTGGCCTCAATGGCTTCTATCACTTGCTCGCCAATCGTTAGTACCGGATTGAGGGCAGTCATTGGGTTTTGATAGATGTATCCAATTTGGCGGCCGCGCAAGGTTTCTAATGCACTTTCAGTAGATGATAATAAGTCTTTATTTTGCATCAAAATTTGGCCAGAGTTAACCACAGCTCGTGGGTCGAGCAGCCCCAAGATAGCCTTACCAATAGTAGACTTGCCCGCGCCGCTTTCGCCCACCACGCCAACAATTTGTCCAGCATTAACGGTGATGGATATGTTTTTTAGGGCGAAAAAATCAACTGCGTCATCCTCATCCTCTTGTTTAGCGAGAGGGTAGCTAACACTAAGGTTGTTAATTTCTAATAAGATTGAAGAATTCATCATTAACCCCTAGGCTGCAAAAATGGATTGTTGTGTTCACGGATACGGTCTGCCACAACATTAATGCACAGCACCAATGCCACCAATACAAGGCCCGGTACAATACTGATCCACCACTTACCAGACAATAAATAATCGTTGCCGTTAGCAATTAGTAAGCCAAGGGAAGGTTCGGTAATGGGTACACCAACGCCTAAAAAAGACAAAGTGGCTTCGGCACCTATGGCACCGGATAAACTCATAGGCAGCATTACCAAAACCGGTGCAATACTATTAGGCAGCAAAAACCTTAACATGATGCGCCAATTGGCTAAACCTGCCAAACGTGCCGCGTCGATGTACTCTTTTTGCATCTCTGACAAAGCCGAAGACCGAGTTAAACGAGCCTTGCTGGCCCAAGTACCAATGATCAAGGCATAGATCACCTTATCCACACCCGTACCAAACATGGCCAACAACATCAGCGCCAGCAAAATGCCCGGAAAACTCACCTTTAAGTCTACGGCGCGCATGATAATGGTTTCTATCCAGCCACCTTTTAAAGCGGCTAACAAACCTAGCAACACACCCAATATAGTGCCTACAATAACCGCCGAAAAAGCCACAAATAGGCTGATTCTTAGGCCGTACATTACCGTTGACAAAATATCCCTACCTACGGCGTCGGTGCCAAGCCATGCGGTGGTGCCGGTGCCTAATTTAGACATGGGCGGCAACAAACCGTCCATAATGTCTAAGGTCATTAAGTCGTATGGGTTTTGCGGCGCAATCCAAGGCGCTAGCAATGCCACCAAAATAAATAACCCTACACCCACCAGCCCCATTAGAGCCAATGGGTAGTGTGCAAATATGGTCTTATACTGATGCCACAGGATATTAGACATGCGTTTAATAGTAGACATAGGCATCACTTTTGATAACGAATACGTGGGTCTAAGATGGCATAGAGCACATCCACCACAAAGTTAATAAACACAAACATCAAAGTGATGAGTATGAGGTAGGCCACCACTACAGGGCGGTCTACCATGTGAATAGAATCGAGCAACAGTTTGCCAATGCCAGGCCATGCGAACACGGTTTCTGTGACTGTTGAAAACGCGATGAGCCCACCCACTTCTAAGCCTGTAATCGTAACGATGGGAATTAAAATATTACGTAACAAGTGACGGCGAATAATACGTTGCTTGCTAATGCCTTTGGCTCGTGCAAAGGTCATATACTCTTGATATAACACTTCTTGAGTGCCCGACTTAGCCAGTCGTGTTTGCATACAAATTTTGTATATCGCAAGGTTTATGGCCGGCAAGGCCATGTGTCGAAGGCCATCGATAGACAATAGTGACCACTCGATACCAAATAAGGGGTTAGTGTCGCCACGGCCAGAGGCCGGCAACCACTTTAAAAACACGGCAAATACTAAAATTAACAACAGTGCTTGCCAAAAATTGGGAATGGAATAACCCACGGTGGTTAAAAAACTAATCAGCCGTGAAGGTTTGCTACTACTTTTAATGCCAGAGTAAATGCCCATAGGAATACCAATGCTCAAACCTATAAACATGGCTAACAAGGCAATTTCTAAGGTGGCCGGCAAGCGCTCTATAATCAGTTCTAATACCGGGCGATTATGTACATAAGAAACGCCAAAATCCCCCTGTAATATGTTGCCAGCAAAGGTGAAATATTGCTCATAAAGGGGCTTATCTAAGCCTAGCTCAATAGCCAGATCAATTTTATCTTGTTCGGTAAAGTCTTCGTCGGCCAGCATTTCAACCGGGTCACCAACAACAAACATACCCATGAAAACGATGAGTGACATAATAAAAGCCAATATCAGGCTTTGCCACATACGCTTTGCAATATAAATTAACACCAGCCACACTCCTAAAAAAATACCGCCAATATTACACGTAATACTGGCGGTTAACTGCACCTACGTTACTAAACCTAAGTAACGTTATTTAGGGCTTACCATATCGGCAAAGGTGCGCTCATCTGGACGGCCAACAACGGTTAGGTTGCTGTCGTGGGCCCAAATACTGTGCTGATAGTACAGCGGAATGCCCGGCAACTCATCCACTGCCACCTGCATAGCTGCCTGCAAATACCCATGAGAGGCCTGCTTGTCAGTTTCTACGGCCCATTTCTCCATAGCCGCATCAAAGTCTGCGTTGTGGTAGTTGGAGTAGTTACTTACACCTAAGTTAAGGTCTTTATTGCGCGAAGCAAAGGCATAGGAGATCATTTGTGCCGCACCTTGAGGGTGTCCCCAGCCGTACATAAACACGCCAAAATCACGGTTCTTACGGCCTTTCTTAAACACACTCCATGGTTCTGCCTTTAAACTCACCTCAATACCAACACGGGTAAAGTACTGGGCAATGGCTTGGGCCACACGGGTGCCGTTAATGTAACGGTCATTAGGTACGTTAAGCTCCATTTTGATGCCAGTGGCATAACCAGCTTCGGCCAGCAAGGCTTTGGCTTGTTCTGGGTCGTAGGTTAAATCTGGCATGGTTGGGTCTGCACCTTCACGATAGCTTGGCGAGAACTGCGACGCCACGGTAGCCATGCCTCCCATCAAACGCTCAACAATGGCTTCGCGGTTAACCGCTAAAGATAGTGCTTTACGTACGCGCAAGTCGGCTAACGGGTTGCTGCCATCTGCAGCGGTAACACCAGGGGCTTGCTCACTGCCTACATCTAAGATGAGGAAGATAGTGCGCCACGATGGTGTGCTGGTTGAACTGTAAGCGGCGTCGTCTTTTAGGCTTTCTAAATCTTCCATGGTGGGGTTTTCAACAAGGTTAAAATCACCTGCTAATAAGCCTGCCATTCGCGCGCCAGAGTTCTTCACCGAACGAATTTCAACGCGATCCCAATTGCCGCCATCGCTCCAGTGATTAGGGTTGCGTACTAGGTCTGCATCGCCTGTGTTGGCGAAACTTTCAAGGGTGTATTTACCCGTGCCATTGGCCATTTCTCCAGATTCAAACTGGGCACGCGTTGGGTAACGAGTAATGCCACAATCACCGGTGTTGTCGTATTGTAACGGCACCGTAAAATCGGCCTGACTAGCAGACAAAATAGACAGCGACTTGAGCTTTTCTGGCAACACTGGGTAGGCTTTCAGTGTAGTAAAAGCAACGGTGTGATCATCAATCACTTTAACATCAGTTACTGGGCTCATGGCACTAGTAAGCATGTTCTTTTTACCGTCTACACGGTACATCATGCGGCAGGCGCTATACACCACGTCTTGCGCTGTAAATGCTGCGCCGTTGTGGAAGGTTACACCCTCACGCAAATGGAATAACAACGTGGTATTGTCTTGCCATTCGTAGGACGTAGCCAACAATGGCTGATCTGTACGAGACACTAACGCTTCGTAAATGTGCTCGTTAAGCGATGCAGTAGGTGAGGCACTACTCTTGAACGGGTCCACCGTAGAAGGCGCGGCCGAATAAGCCATGCGCAAGGTATCAGCACCTGCACTAGAGGCCAATAACGAGGAGAAAACTCCTACCGCGGCAGCCAATTTTAAATAATTAATTTGCATAAAATACTCCTGGTTATTGTTTTACTTCTTCTGTTGATCTACAAAAGCTGCAATTTGGCCTAAGGCTGCACCACAATCTTTTTGCATTTGACCAAAACGTCCTGTTTTGGAGCGGGTGTCTTCATCTAGATAAAGATCACGCCGAATTTCTACCTGCAATATATGCTGGTTAATTTCTGGCCAGCCATAGCGCACAATCATTTCCCCACCAACAAAGCGGCCATTAACGGTGACATCGTAACCTTGGTCGCTAAAGGCGTCTGCCACTGCTTCGGTGTAGGCCGGACTACAGGCTTCGCCGCGGCGATCGCCAATATCAATTTGAGGGCGTTGTTTGCCACCGCGAGCTTGGGCATCCTTTTGGGTCATGGAGTGGCAGTCCAACACAAACGCACAGCCGTGTTGTTGGCGCATTTGCTCAATTTGAGAGGTGATGGATTGATGGTAAGGTACAAAACAATGGGCCAAGCGCTGTTTCAATTCTCGATTACTTAATAGCCGATCATAAATATTGTGGATTTCTTTGGTGCGCGACCAAAACAAAGTGGTGCCAGATTTCAGCCCGGTTGGCTGCATGCGGCCGTACCAGTTATCACTATCCTCCAGCATAGCTGCATCAATATCGTGTTGGTGACGATTAACGTCAATATAGGCCCGAGGAAACAAGGCGTGTACCGAGGCCAAACCCAAACCGTTACGCGCGTGGTAAAGTTCATCAACATACTTGTCGTTTGGAAAATCGAGCACTTCAAAAGGTAGCGAGGGGTTAGGCCCAAAATCATCAGGGTAAACCTCACCACTATGGGGAAAGCTCAATAATAACGGCGTAATCAAATGCTCACCTGAGCGTGCGCCGGTTTCTACTTTAATACTCGCCTGGGGTTGGCCATTCACTTGTATGTAACTCATGTGTCTGTCGCTTACTCATCTGTGAGTGAATAATTGGTGAAACTGAAGACAGATTAAAGTGGAAGATAAACGGGCACAACGTTATTAAGCAGGGCTAACAATCTATAAGTTTTAGTTATATAGTATTTGGGAATTCAAAGCCCATGTAGGATGCACAACCATGAGCCAAACCCAAAAAATCAACCGTTTTAAATACATCGAAGCTTTTTCTGCGGTCATTTCCTGCGGCAGCATCTCGGCAGCAGCAAAACACCTTGGCGTATCGCAACCGGCCGTAAGCCAACTCATAAAAAAATTAGAAGACTCCGTGGGGGTGCCTTTGTTCGTGCGACGCAATGGCGTCATCTACCCCACGGCTAGAGCAGAAAGCCTGCGTGATGACGTTGATGACCTGTTGATGCAGTTAGATAAAATCCAAATGCAACTAAACTTTGGCCGCACCAGCACCATGAGCACCGTGCGTTTTTCGGCCAATATGTCGATTACTAACGAGCTATTGCCAACAATACTGGCCCATCTGCACCAGAGCAAACCTAGCATTTCTTTTTACGTTAACTCATTACCTGTTGCCAACATGGCCAAGTCCATTATGGACGGCAATGTCGACTTTTCCCTTTCTACCAAAGCACTGAACCACGCTAACATCGTCAGTAAAAAGCTCATTAGCGCCCGAGAAGTATGTGTTTTACCTAGAACACATACCTTGGCAACAAAAGAAAAGCTGTCAATACGAGATCTAAAAAACCAAAAAATGATGATGACCTCGCGTACCGACAGCTCCTACGATCAACACAGAAAGCTCTTCCATAACCACCGTGTACAATACCGTAAACTACTGGAATCCCCGTTTGCCACTCTTTCCATGGCAATGCTCGCGCAGCTTGATGCCCTATCCATCAACAACGTTTTGATCGCCCACCTCGTATGCCAACATAACGACCAAATCACCTGGCGACCGATTGAAGAATTTGATCACGAAACCCATTTTTACTTATCCATGCCACCCTGGTTAGAAGGCACACCTACGGAACAATTCATTTTAGACAGCCTTAAATGCGTGATCACACCCATTGCAGAGACGCTTGATTTAACCATGTCCATATAAGTTAATATTATGAAGATTTAGGCTAAGCTTATAGGATTGCCGAGCTAATTAATTACCCTTAAAGTGAGCCTAACGTTAATTTGGTTAGATCCCTCATGAATATCTGTATTTTACACATTGGTTTTGCCAACCCAGCTGTGACCTCTAAACACCAGCCTTCGCCGGTGCGCTTTCAAAATTTGCTCGGACCATTCATGCCTGAGACTCGGTGGCAGGTAATTAACTGCGTTGAAGATGCACTACCCACCGATACCAGTCTGTTTGATGGCTACCTCATCACAGGCGGCAAGTATTCAGTGTTTGAGGATCTTCCATGGCAATATCAGTTATTTGATTTCATTCGCAGTGTGCATGCTAACAAAGTTCCACTGGCGGGCATTTGCTATGGGCATCAAGCCATTGCCCATGCGCTCGGGGGAGAAGTAGAACGCTTTATTGGCGGCTGGGGGGTGGGTATAAACCAATTACAAACTACCCAACTACCCAAGTGGATGCAGCCACAGCCAGCACAACTCGACTTGTTGGCCATGCACCAAGACCAGGTGACCCAACTGCCACCTCATTGCGACGTGTTTTTAAGCAGTGACTTCTGCCCGATTTCAGGATTTTACCAAGCGCATCGGCTATTCGCCATTCAACAGCACCCCGAGTTTACGCCTGAATTGTGCCAAGACTTAATAGAGCGCCGACAAGACAGAATTGGCAGCATCTATCAACAGTCCATAGATTCGCTAAACACCCCTCACCAAGGCGCCGTTGTGGGCCAATGGATCGCGCAGTTTTTTGTTTTTGGGTCATGAACTACTGCAACTATAGTCCGTTAGGAAGCTATAATTCACCACCAACAATGTATAAAGAGACCGCATCTGGCGTATACTTCGGCCTATCAATTACCGCCGAACAAAGTGCGGTCCTCGTTACATCTGATGCAATTCAAGTTAACCTTTCACTGGCAGCGTCCAGCCACGATAGGCTATTCGCCAGCTACCTCCGGCAGCAACTCACCAACACAAAACATCAACACGGAGACTGGCAACTCACAGTTCACCCTCATTCAAATGATCCATTCACGATACCCGCGACTTCTATAGAACACCTACCAACAACGTCACTGCAGCAATCGCCGCATGCTCAATACAGCTACACTCGTTATTTAAGCAAGGGAGAATTAAGTTACAGGCAACTATGCCTGCAAGTTATTGCCGATTTAATCCAATTAACACAGCACCTAAATAGTGCGGGAAACGACACTATTTACCCACCACACTTGGTCGATCATGGCAGTCTTAACAAACTTTTTGGCTGTATGTTGTTATTCGGCTAGGCTCAAAAAAACATGCCCACCGACACATCGGACGCACGAGGAATGTCTAGCCGCTGCTTAGAAAGTGGCTACCCGAATTGTTAAGGCTGCTTAGCTATAGCTCTTCGGCATTACGCCTCTAAGTGATTTACTCATCTCTGCTACCAGCTTACGCATAGCGATCACTTCTTGAGTTCTCAGCCCATGAATGTATCTATGATGATCTCTTCCGTACTGCGGATTGGTTGGACCTGTGGAGGCTCCACCGTGGCGTTTACATCGGCCATTGCGAAGGTTGCCCTTGTGCTTGCAGAGGCCGCCTGAGCGCGTTTTAGCCCCGAAAACGGGTAAGGTGTTTAGGTCAAGCCGATTGGTGGTTACATGGGCTTTATAGTCCTTTTTTAGCATTAACACCCACCCCCTCATACACACCAATAGCAGCCTGGCCCCCAGCCTCAATGTTTACTTTTTCAACAATAATTTTTTGTTGGCCTTTGCCTTTCATCCGTTCAAGTGTATTGATTTGGTCTATGCCTAACCTCGATAGTTTGGTGTATAGGTTACCCAAGCGTGTACCTAAAACTTAATCCTTATCTTATAAGGAGGCGTATCTTTTTTCACGTTACACCTACTAAGTACTACTATTGTTTTGAAGATTCAATTATTTAGTTACGTCTTTAGACTGGGCCTTCTGCTCTTTACACACTCATTGATACGCACCCAGTTCAATAGACACTCCAATTGGTTACAATGTAACGCAATAG
>JABGSN010000046.1 GCA_018647765.1 Oceanospirillaceae bacterium
AATAAGGGGTACACTCATGTTTGAGTGAGGACGAAGTCCGAACGAGTGTGTATATATAAGTGGGGATATAAGGTAATAATGGTGCCCGGAGACGGAATCGAACCGCCGACACGAGGATTTTCAATCCTCTGCTCTACCGACTGAGCTATCCGGGCAATACTGCGTTGCTCTCTTCTTTGTCGGTCGCGCCGTGCTGGGCTACCGAGAAGAGGGCCGTATTAAACCCGTTTTGGTTTTTGCTGTCAACAATAAGTTGCTGAAATGTGGGTAATTTCTTTATTTTTGGGTGAATTGCTTAGGCTGAGGGTGGAACATAACCTTCGGCTTGGTCGTAATCGTCGCCCGAGATGAATTTATCGAGTTCGCCTTGTAGGTAAGTTCGGCTTTCTGGGTCCATCATGTTGAGGTGTTTTTCGTTGATGAGCATGGTCTGGTGAGTCAGCCAGTCTGCCCATGCTTGTTTGGACAATGTCTCAAAGATTTTTTGGCCTTTGGCGCCTGGGTAAGGGGGGCGATCCATGGCTTCCATGTCGGCTTTGTACTTGGTGCAAAATACGGTGCGTGTCATTGGTTGTTCTCGAGTAGTTTTTTAATGGGTGTGGCTAAGCCTATTGTATGCAGTTGGGCCGCGTCGTACCATCTGTTTTGATCATTTTCAGCCACTTTTGTGGGTTGTTGCTTTAGTTGCAATAAATGCGGCTCAATACTGAGCTTGTAGTGGCTGAACACGTGTTTAATGGTGGGCAAGGCTTGCGTGTTGATCGGTAGGCCGCTGAGCGCCAGGTGGGCGTGAAGTGCGGTTAGATGGGCGTACTCTGGCAGGCTCCATAATCCGCCCCAAATACCTTTGGCTGGGCGTTGTTGTAGTTGGATTTGGCCTTGTGGGTTTTTGAGTAACAGTACACTTACAGTTTTTTGAGGCAACACCTTTTTAGGTTTAGGTGTGGGTATTTGTGCCACCGTGTCGTTGGCGAGGGCTTGGCAAGTGGATTGCATGGGGCAGGTGACACACAGAGGCTGTTTGGGTTTACAGACGGTGGCGCCCAAATCCATGATGGCTTGGCTGTAGTCGGCGTTGCGTTGCGTGGGTGTAAGTTCTGTGGCTAGCTGCCAAAGTTGTTTTTCGATGTGGCTGAGCCCCGGCCAGCCCTCTATGCCGTGTAGGCGGGTGAGTAAACGTTTTACGTTGCCGTCCAGGATGACCCCCGGTTGATCGAACGCTTGGCTCATAATTGCCCCAGCGGTGGAGCGGCCTATACCCTTGAGGGCAATTAAGCTCCCTAAGTCGCTAGGCATTTGGCCTTGATGTTGCTCACATATCGAGATGGCACTTGCGTGTAAGTTACGCGCCCGGCTGTAGTAACCTAAGCCGGTCCAAAGGCTTAATACGTCATCTTGCTCTGCTTGGGCTAGAGCTTCTACGCTTGGAAAACGCTGCATGAACCGCTCGAAGTAGGGGATCACCGTGGCGACTTGAGTTTGTTGCAGCATAATTTCCGACACCCATACGCGGTAGCCGTTGCGGCTTTGCTGCCACGGTAGGTGGTAACGGCCATGGTCATCAAACCAGTGGAGTAGTTGTTGGGCAAAGGGCGCTTGAGTGAGCATGAATTTTGGGATGTAGCTGTATATGTGATGGCGGATAGTGGGTTATGGGCAGTATACAGTTTTTTTATGTCCTTTAGGCACGTTTTAGTGGGTTAGCGCTTTGTAAAATGTATGCTAAAGGCCTTATAATCGAGGCTCATTACATCGATAGCTAATTCAATCACCACGAGGACATCTCATGTCTGCACGTACCGCCACTGTGGAAAGAAATACCCTAGAAACTCAGATTAAAGTCAGCGTTAATTTAGACGGCACTGGCCAGTTTAATTGTGTCACTGGGTTGCCTTTTTTGGACCATATGCTAGAGCAAGTTGCGCGCCACGGTTTAATTGATTTAGACATTAACGCCCAAGGCGATTTGCACATTGATGCACACCACACCGTAGAAGACTTAGGCATCACCTTGGGTATGGCCATTAATGAGGCCGTGGGCGACAAAAAGGGTCTAACCCGTTATGGCCATGCTTATGTGCCGTTAGACGAGTCTTTGTCGCGTGTGGTATTAGATTTTTCTGGCCGTGCTGGTTTGTTTCATAAGGTGGAATACACCCGTGGCCGCATTGGCAGTTTTGATGTGGACTTGTTTGATGAGTTCTTCCATGGGTTTGTGAACCATGCCAAGGTGACGTTACACATTGATAATATTCGTGGTAAAAACGCCCACCACCAAGCCGAAACCGTGTTTAAGGCGTTTGGCCGTGCATTGCGTATGGCCTTGACTGCCGACGAGCGTATGGCGGGTATGATGCCGTCCACTAAAGGCAGTTTATAGGCCCTTAACATGAAATCCATTGCAGTGATTGACTATGGCATAGGCAACTTACACTCGGTTGCCAAAGCCTTGGAGCACGTTTGTCCTGATACCCGTGTTTACGTTACCAATGATGCCGCCAAAATTGAAGCGAGCGATCGTGTGTTGCTACCCGGGGTGGGTGCCATTCGCGATTGTATGGCAGAGATCAAACGCCTAGGCGTGGCCCAAATTGTGGCCGACCAAATGGGCAAAAAACCGATGTTAGGTATTTGTGTTGGCATGCAGGCCTTAATGCAGCGCTCCAGCGAAAATGGTGGCGTTGAGTGTTTAGGCCAGTTGCCTGGGGAAGTTTCATTTTTCGGCGAGCAGCACAGCGTGCAAGAGGCGCATTTAAAAGTGCCCCACATGGGTTGGAACCAAGTGCAACAACAGCCCCATGCATTATGGAACGGTATTGAAGATAATAGCCGTTTTTACTTTGTGCACAGCTATTACGTGCGTACACAAGCTCGGGACATGGTTGCCGCTACCTGCCACTATGGCCTTGATTTTGATGTGGCGCTGGCGCGAGAAAATTTGTTTGCGGTGCAGTTTCATCCAGAAAAAAGCCATTCTGCTGGCCTTAAACTTTTACAAAACTTTTTACAGTGGGACGGTAGCTAACTGCTGCCGCTAATCTATATGTCACAAAATCCTTTGTTAATGATCCCTGCCATCGACCTTAAAGATGGTGAATGTGTACGCCTGCGCCAAGGGCGCATGGAAGACTCTACGGTATTCTCTGCCGATCCAGTGGCGGTTGCACGCCAATGGGTAGAGGCCGGTTGTCGTCGTTTGCATCTGGTGGACTTAAACGGTGCGTTTGCGGGTAACCCTGTGAACGGCGAAATCGTTAAAGCTATTGCCATGGCCTACCCTAAGCTGCCCATTCAAATTGGTGGTGGCATTCGTAATGCTGAGATTATAGAAGCCTACCTACAAGCCGGTGTTGAGTATGTAATTATTGGTACCCAAGCGGTGCGTGATCCAGACTTTGTGACCCAAGCGTGTCGCGATTTTCCGGGACGTATTATTGTGGGGTTGGATGCTAGCGACGGTATGGTGGCGGTAGAAGGTTGGGCCGAAGTGACCGACGTTACGGCGGTTGATCTAGCCAAACGCTTCCGCAACGACGGTGTGAGCTCCATTGTGTATACCGACATCGCCCGCGACGGCATGATGCAAGGTGTAAACGTAGTAGCCACAAGCAATTTAGCAAAAGCGGCGGGTATCCCTGTGATCGCCTCGGGTGGTGTGACTAATATGGACGACGTCCGGGCGTTGGCGGCTGTGTCTGGCGACGGTATTGTCGGAGCGATTACCGGCCGCGCAATATACGAAGGCACGCTGGATTTAGCGGTGGCGCAAGACTATTGCGACGCACAACTTTAATTCTCTGCCAAGATAGGATAACAACATGGGACTAGCCAAACGCATTATTCCTTGTTTAGACGTTAACAACGGCCGTGTAGTGAAAGGCGTGCAGTTTCTTGATATACGCGACGCCGGTGATCCGGTGGAAGTGGCTAAGCGTTATAACGAGCAAGGTGCCGACGAAATTACCTTTTTAGATATAGGCGCTACCCATGAAAACCGCGACACCATGGTGCACACGGTGGAAAAAATGGCGAGTGAAGTGTTTATTCCCCTTACGGTGGGCGGTGGCATTCGCTCGTGTGATGATATTCGCCGCATGCTCAACGCTGGTGCAGACAAGGTAGGTATTAATTCGGCGGCCGTGTTTGACCCAGATTTAGTGCAGCAAGCGGCGGGGCGTTTTGGCGCCCAGTGTATTGTGGTGGCCATTGACGCCAAAAGCGTGAGTGCTCCAGGCGAGCAGCCCCGGTGGGAGATCTTTACCCACGGTGGCCGTAAACCCACAGGTATTGACGCCGTTGAATGGGCCACCAAAATGGTGGCTTATGGTGCAGGTGAAATATTATTGACTAGCATGGATCAAGACGGCGTTAAAAATGGTTATGATTTAGGCCTAACTCGTGCCATTAGTGATGCTGTGTCGGTGCCGGTGATTGCCTCGGGAGGGGTAGGTAATCTTGATCATTTGGTAGACGGTGTGATTGAAGGTAGGGCTGATGCAGTCCTGGCCGCTAGTATCTTTCATTTTAATGAATACACCATTCCAGAAGCCAAGCAGTACATGGCTTCAAAGGGTATCGAGATGCGGCTTTAGTTGGTTGATTAGGGCCGATGCAGAGATCAGCATAATACCGGACTGGTCCAGCTGAGGTAGCTTTTGCTTTAAAAATGCAATGGTGGCCGGGTAAGGATGTCCGATCAGCACCACGTAGCCGTATTTGTGTGCGATGCGCATTGCCTGTTCAAACTGCACTGTGAGCGCCTTGGTGGCTGTGTCATTGTCTAAAAATACATCTCGCTCGAGCGCAGGAACCTGTTGCCTTAAGGCTTGTTGCAGAGCCAAACTCTTGGCACTGGTACGGCTGTCTACAAAAAACAAATTCAATTCTTTGGCTAAGTCCATGGTCCATTGCATGGGTAGCGCTTGCTCAGTGAGCGCGCTACCCATGTGGTTGTTGAGCCCTTGCACATGCGGAATGCTAGCGAGGTTGCCTCTTAATACTTGTTTAAACTCAGTCTCCTGCATGGCAAGGGTTAAGCCGCCAGGGCCCAGCCGTAAACCGGCGTGGTTTTCCATTGGCACGTGCAGCATCACTTCCTTATTGGCTAGCTTACCCCGTTGGGCCAGTAGCGCGCCGTGAGGGGTGTGGGGCATTACTGCCAGAGTAATGGGGCCTGGTAGGTTAACGATACCTAGGCCGTTGGCTAAGTTGTAACCTAAATCGTCAATAATGATCACCATAGCAGGCTGTACTTCATTGGCCCACACCGTAGGAGCAGTGCTTATTAAGGCTGCCGCAAGCCAGGTTACTAAATTAAAGACGTCAGCCAAAGGTTTCAAGAGTGTCATCATGGGTTAATTAGTAGGTTTGTTGAGTAACATGAGGGCTTTGGCAAGCTGCGCATCATTTGCTGGGTTGTCGTCGCTTGCGTCGTCCACTTGCACGTGCGGCGCGATGCCTTTGTTGTGGATGTTGTGGCCTGTCGGGGTGAAGTAGTAGGCGGTGGTCAGTTTAATGCCCGCGCCGTTAGGTAAACCAATGATCGACTGTACCGAGCCCTTGCCAAAGCTGGTGTTGCCTACCAGTTGTGCGCGCTGGTGGCCTTTCATGGCGCCTGCCACAATTTCTGACGCAGATGCACTGCCGTTGTTGATGAGTACTACCATGGGCAATGCTTGGCTAGGGTCGTTTGTGGTAGCGTCAAAGCGCAGGTTGGCCTGTGGTTGGCGGGCCTGAGTGGTCACAATAGTGCCTTGGGTTAAAAAGCTGTCGGCAACGGCGGCCGCAGCATTTAGGGTGCCACCGGGGTTGTTTCTTAGGTCGAGTAACCAGTGCTTGGCGCCTGCGTCTAATAAAGTCTGCATTTGATGCTGTAAGTCGGTACTGGTGTGGTCTTGAAAGTGGCTAATGCGGATGTAACCGACGTTAGTTTGCATCAGTTCACCGCGCACACTGCCCGTAACAATGAGTTCTCGGGTTAGCTCAAAGCGCAGCTCTTTGCCCTTGCGTAAAATCTGCAATGTGACTTGTGAACCTGTGGGGCCGGTCATCAACTGACCTAGGGCGTGGTTGTCGAGGCCTTTCACCGCTTGGCCCTGTACGTGGGTGATCCAATCACCTGGTAAAATCCCGGCTTTATAGGCAGGGCTGTCATCAATGGGCGTAATCACACGGATATAGTTGCCTTCTGGAACTAGCTCCACACCAATGCCAGAATACTCGCCTTTGGTGTCTTGCTGTAGTGTGGTCATGGTCTCGGCATCCAAATAACTGGAATACGGGTCGAGTTTTAATATCAGGCCTTGTAACGCCAGCTGCAATAATTGCTCGTCATCTTTAGCCTCTACATACTGCAAGCGGATACGCTCATACACCGCCACAAACGACTGTATAGCTGCCAGCGGCACACTACTGGTGGCTGGGGTTTGTGCCATTAGCGTGCCACTAATGAGCAGTAAACCAAAGCTGAGGCATCGTAACACCGCGGCAATGGGCCGTACTCTAGTCAGTGGGTGTATGGTGAGGGTAAGAGAAGTCATAGGACTACTTTATTGCAACCAGTGTTTAGGGTTAAGGGGTTGGCCTTGTTTACGTAAGGAGAAATATAGACCTGTTTGGGTGTTACCGCCAGACTTTCCACTACTGGAAATCAATTGTTGTGCGCTTACTCGGTCGCCAATACTTAAGTAGAGGGCTTGGTTTTGTCCGTATAAGCTTAAAAAGTCGTCGCCATGGTCGATAATAATCACTAAGCCATAACCCTTAAGCCAATCAGAGAACACCACTTGGCCACCGTGTATGGCCACTACATCGGTTCCTTCTTTAGCGCTAATGAGCCAACCTTGTTGGCTTAGGGGGTAGCTTGATTGGGTGACCCCAAAGCGGTTAAGCACTGTACCCTTTAACGGCCAAGGCAACTGCCCTTTGGCGCTTATGAAAGTTTGGTGAGCCACTTTGATGTTGGCTTTAGCAATGGCAATTTGGATTTGATCTAACAGTTCTTGAGCTTGCTGCTGATCCATCTTAGCGGTGCTAAGGCGTTGTGCTTTGCTCTGTTGCTGGTTTTTAAGTTGCGACAGGTGTTTAGCCAGCTTCTGTTTGGTTTGTTGCAACTGTGACGTTTGCAATTTGAGTTGCTCGGCTTTGAGTTGCAGGCTCAGACCCAAGTCGGCTTGCTGTTGTTGGACTTGGGCCAGCGTTTCTAGTGTTTGCCGGTAGGCAGCCATTTGCTCGGCGCTGGCTTGGTTGAGGTATTGGTAATAGGCCATATTACGCGCTAGGCTAGCGGGGTTGTTAAGATTGAGCAATAGGTTGCCGGCTGGGTTTTGGCCTTGCTGGTATTGGCGCTTGAGTTGGATGGTGAGCTGCTGTTCTTGGTCTGCCAGGGCGTCTTGCAGGTGGCTAGACTGGGTTTGTAATTTTGCCATACGCTGGTTGGATTGCTGGCTGGCGTGCTGGTTTTTTTTAATGTTTTTGGTGAGCTGGCTTACCTTCTGCTCATGCTGTCGCAATTGCTTTTGCAACTGCGACGCTTGATTTTGAGCTTTATCGAGCCATGTTTGCAGCGCGCTAATGTCGTCTTTTAGCTGCAGCATGCGTTGCTCAACCTGCTGCTCGCTATTGGCTGTGACCACCCCCACCCATAGGCATAATAAGCAACATGTGATTTTGGCCAAGTAATGCAAGTTAGCTAAATTCCACCAAACTACGCCCCGTCATTTCCACAGGTTGTTCCACTGCCATCAGGTGCAACAGCGTGGGTGCAATGTCGGCGAGTACGCCGGTCCTTAGTTTGGCCGTTTGGCTGCGCGAGCTGACATAAACGAGCGGCACTGGCCAAAGGGTATGGGCTGTATGAGGTTGGCCGGTGGTGGGGTTTTGCATTAATTCTACGTTGCCATGGTCGGCCGTGATTAAGGCTTCGCCATCCACTTTAGCTAAGGCGGCAACGATACGCGTAAGGCAAGTATCTACGGCTTCTACGGCTTCTACGGCAGCGTCAAATTTACCCGTGTGGCCGACCATGTCGGCGTTGGCAAAGTTACAAACGATTAAATCGTAGCTTTGGTTTTCTATGGCGCTGACTAATTTGTCGGTCAGTTCGGGAGCGCTCATTTCTGGCTGTAGGTCGTAAGTCGCAACGTTGGGCGAGGCAATGAGCTTACGGCTTTCACCTTCGTATAGCGCTTCTTGGCCGCCGCTAAAGAAAAAGGTAACGTGGGCATATTTTTCCGTTTCGGCAATACGCAATTGCGTTTTACCTTGGCGGGCCATCACTTCACCCAAGTCGTTGGTGACACTCATGGGTGGGTACGCGCAGGCCGTGTCTATGCTGGCACTGTATTGCGTCATCATCACAAATTCGGCCAGGTCTAAGTCGTCGCCACGGTCGAAACCGTCAAATTTTTGGTCTACAAAGGCACGCGTAATTTGGCGCGACCGATCAGGCCTAAAGTTAACACACAGTACCGTATCACCGTCTTTAATAGTGGCCGGTTGGCCGCGCTCGTCAAGAATGACGGTAGCGGGCATAAATTCGTCGGTGTGATTGTTCAAATAAGCTTCTGATAGGGCATTGAGGGCCGACAAGCATTCATATTCGGCTTCGCCGTAACGCATGGCGCGGTAGGCGCTTTCGGTACGCTCCCAGCGTTGGTCGCGGTCCATGGCATAGTAACGACCACACAAGCTGCCAATGCGGCCATTAATGGGTTCTAAATGATCCATTAGTGCTTGGATAAAGGTTTGTGCCGAACTCGGTGCAGTGTCGCGGCCGTCTAGCCAAGCGTGCACTACAATCGCCTTGGCGCCGCGGCTGTGAGCCAAGCTGCAGGTTGAAAATAGGTGGTCTTGGTGGCTATGTACGCCGCCATCAGACAGTAAGCCACACACGTGTACGGTGCCATCGTTGGCCACGGATTTATCGATGGCGCTGAGCAATACGGTGTTTTCGGCGAAGCTGCCGTCGTCAATGGCTTTGCCAATACGGGTGAAGTTTTGATACACCACGCGGCCGGCACCAATGTTCATGTGGCCCACTTCAGAGTTGCCCATTTGGCCGTCTGGCAAACCCACATCTGCGCCCGAGGTACCGACTAAGGTGTGTTGGTGAACAGTCAGCAAACTGTCCCAGGTTGGGGTGTTGGCGGCTTTAATGGCGTTGGAGGTAGAGGATTCGCTTTGTCCCCATCCATCAAGAATAATAAGGGCTTTTGTGTTTGAAGTGGTCATGGTCATTTTATTGGGCAATGGGCACTTGATATTTTAGCAGTCTGCCCCCAAATTATCCACGCTATAGCGTATAATGCCGCCGGACTTGTCGCACATATATTAATTGCTGGAATCATAAAGCTTATGGAACGTTACCTAGAATTTGCCATCAACCATTGGGAAATGGTGTTGGCCTTGATGCTGACCTTGTCGGTGTTATTAATTACCGAGCGTCGTAAAGCTGCGCCGTCCGTCTCGCCGCAGCAAGCCACAGTAATGGCTAACGGCGAAGATGTATTGTTGTTAGATATCCGTGCGGTTGCCGACTATAAGGCAGGCCATGTAATCGGTGCCAAGAATATTCCGTTTGCAGACATCACTAAACGTATGTCGGAACTTGAAAAATACCGAGACAAACCCATTATTATTATTTGTAAGACCGGTCAAACGGCATCCGGTGCGGCTAATGTGTTGAAGAAAGCTGAATACAACAATGTTCAACGTATGGCGGGCGGCATGGCCGAGTGGACGGGGCAAAATTTGCCATTGGTACGTAAATGAGTGCCAATGTAATTGTCTACAGCTCGGGCTATTGTGGTTTTTGTTTTCGTGCCAAACGTTTGTTAGACAGCAAAGGCATTAGCTACCAAGAAATTAGCGTCGATGGACACAGCGACCTGCGCCAGCAAATGATGCAGGTTAGCGGTGGTCGTACGGTGCCGCAAATTATCATTAACGATAAAGCCATTGGCGGTTGTGACGAATTGTATGCGCTCGAGCGCCAAGGTCAGTTAGATCCACTATTAATCGCTTCGTAAAGAAGCACTTTGAATAAAAATTATAGAGAAGCAAGACATGAGTGAAGAAGAAAAAGGCGCAGCAGCACAAGCCACAGAAGAGAACACCCAGCCACAGATAATGATCCAGCGCGTGTACTTGAAAGACTTATCTTTCGAATCACCTAACTCACCCCAGTCGTTCACTGCAGAGTGGAAGCCAGAAGTGGGTGTGGATCTTAACAGTCAGGCGCGTCAATTAAACGAAACCACCTTCGAAGTCATCTTGCGTATTACTATTACCGCTATGGCCGAAGAAAAGACTGTGTACTTAACCGAAGTGCAGCAAGCCGGTTTATTCCACATTGCTAACGTGCCAAAAGAATCTATGGGTCAGGTATTGGGTGCATTCTGCCCTAACATTCTTTTCCCGTATGCCCGCGAAGCCATTGATAACTTAGTGCAAAAGGGCAGTTTCCCAGCCTTGATGTTGTCACCGGTTAATTTTGATGCATTGTACGCTCAGAGCATGGCTCAACAGGCAGCACAAGCTGAAGCAGGCGAAGCCGCCGAAGAAAAGCCTGAGCAAACGCACTAGCGCGAAGCAACCTAGCTAGCGCCAGCGTAATCTAGCTGGCGCCACGCCTCGTACACTACAATAGCCGCACAATTTGATAAGTTCAAACTGCGGCTTTTTGCTGTCATGGGTAAGCGAATTCTGCCGTCGCACCTTGCTCTAATGCCTTCGGGCAGGCCTCGGCTCTCTGGGCCAAACATGACTGCATCACCTTTTTCAAACCGCGCTTTGCTAAAACAATCGCTGCCTTTGGTGGTCATGGCGTATATGGTTTTTGGCTGTACGTTGGATATAAATTCATCGTAGTTCTTATGCACTTGCATACGCGCCCACTCGTGATAATCCAAACCGGCGCGCCTTAAGGCCTTGTCTTCTAGTTTAAATCCCAAAGGCTCAATGAGATGCAGCTGAAAACCGGTGTTGGCGCACAGGCGAATAATATTGCCCGTATTCGGCGGAATTTCTGGTTCAAATAAAACGACGTGTAACATGTTTGATCTTCTTAATTGCTGAGTTTACAGCTCAAGTTCGTTGATTTTTCGGGTTAAAGTATTGCGGCCCCAGCCCAGTAGTTCTGCGGCTTCGCGACGACGGCCGTTGGTATGGTTAAGGGCCGCTTCTATCATTACCTTTTCAAAAGCTGGCAGGGCATGGTCTAACAGCTGTTGTTGGCCAAGTTGTAATTCTTTTTTTGCCCATTTAGAAAGCAACACTTGCCAGTTGTCGTTGGCATCTGTTTTGCTGGTTGGCTGTTGCAGTTCGGGAGGCAGGTCGCTGACTAAAATTTGGTTGCCGCTGCCCATTACACTTAACCAGCGGCACACGTTTTCTAGCTGACGCACGTTACCTGGCCATGGGAGGTGTTGCAGGTGTTGCTCTGCCTCGTTGGACAGTAGTTTGGCTTCTACGGCCAGTTCCTTCGCGCTTTTTGTTAAGAAGTGCTGGGCTAGGGCGGGTATGTCTTCACTGCGTTGGTTCAGATTAGGTAGCGGAATACGAATCACGTTGAGGCGATGATACAAGTCTTCACGAAACAGGCCTTGTTCTACGCGTTTAGTAAGGTCTTGATGGGTGGCAGCAATAATGCGCACGTCTACCTTCACAAGGCTGTGGCCACCCACGCGATAAAACTCTCCGTCGGCCAGTACCCGAAGTAGACGGGTTTGTGCTTCGGCAGGCATGTCACCTATTTCATCCAGAAACAAAGTGCCGCCGTGGGCTTGTTCAAAGTGGCCTTTGCGTTGATTGGATGCGCCGGTAAAGGCCCCCTTTTCATGGCCGAATAACTCTGACTCGATGAGGTCTTTCTGAATGGCAGCCATGTTGAGGGGGATAAATGGCTGCTCACTTCTGGGGCTGTGCTGATGCAGCGCTTGGGCGATGAGCTCCTTACCCGTGCCAGACGCGCCGTTGATCATGACCGTCATGTTGGACTGCGAGAGCCTGCCGATGGCGCGAAACACATTTTGCATGGCGGGGGCTTCACCGATAATTTGGGCGCTGGCAGGCGCTGGAGCGGGTTTGCTGGTGGCCACCTGCTCGGCCGCATGTTGTAGGCCGCGTTGCACTAATGACACGGCTTCGTCGATATCAAAGGGCTTGGGTAAATAATCAAACGCGCCGCCTTGGTAGGACGCGACCGCACTGTCTAGATCTGAGTGGGCCGTCATAATAATCACCGGCACATCGGGCAGGCGTTGCTGCAGTTCTTGGAGCAGGCTTAAGCCGTCGATGCCGGGCATACGAATGTCGCTGATGATCAGTTTGGGCGAGTTGTGCGCAAGGGCATCTAGCAGCTGTTGGCCATGTTCGTAACTAGTACTAGAAATTTGCGCCTGAGTTAAGGCTCGATCCAGCACCCAGCGGATGGCGTGGTCGTCGTCTACTATCCATACATCATGGCTCATGTTGATGACTCCATTGGCAAGTAAATATTAAAACAGGTGTAACTGGGGTGGCTGTCGCACTCAATAAGGCCTTGGTGCTGTTGGACTAGGCTTTGGGCAATGCTCAGGCCAAGGCCCGTACCTTGGGCACGGTGGGTAACCATAGGGAAAAATATTTCGTCTTTAATGGCGTCAGCAATGCCGGGTCCATTGTCGATAATGCTGATGCAACAGGCTAACCGGTGGCACACGCTGCCTATGGTAAAGCGGCGCACGGCACGCGTCTTAAGGGTGATCTGGCCATTGCTTGTACGATACTCGAGGAGCGCCTGTAACGCATTACGGGCGATGTTTAAAAACACCTGTGTTAGTTGATTGGTATCAATCAGTAAGTCTGGAAGGCTTGGGTCGTAATCTCGAACAATGTTTATGCGCTTATCTGCTTCGGCCTTGATGAGTTGCTCGATTTTATCCAAGATCTGATGCACATTGTGGGTTTGCTTCTGGGCTTGGCGTTGTGGTCCGAGAAGGCGATCTACTAAGTCTCTCAGGCGATCGGCCTCAGAAATGATTATGTGGGTAAACTCTCGTTGCTCGGTCGACAGTTCTCGTTCTAATAGTTGTGCAGCGCCTCGTATGCCACCTAACGGGTTTTTGATTTCGTGGGCGAGGTTGCGTACCAGATTAGAAGAAGCGTGCTGCTGGGTTGCCATGCGGGCCTCTTGCGTGAGCCGCTTCATGCGCTCTAGAGGTTGGATTTCCAAGGCGAGGCTACCCGGTTCGTCTACGGAGGTTACTGTTAGGTCGATCCACAGTTGGCGGCCGTTGGTCTGCTGAATTAGTGTGTCGCGGATGGTAAAGGATTTTTGTTGGGCACAGCTTTGTTGTAGCTGTTGTGCGAGGTGTGGGTCTAGATTTAATAATGCGGTTAATGGTTCTAGCTGCATTTGGTGTTGGCTAACGCGAAATAGGTTTTCTGCTGCCAAGTTGAGGGCCACGATTTGCAAGCGTGAGTTGACCAAAACGATGGCCGTTGAGAGGTGGTTAACTAAGCCGGCTAAGGCCTGGTTGGCTTGCATAGGATTAGGCATGGCCGTCCTTTCTAGCGTGGGTTTGTTACATGCGCACCAAAATAGTGCGCATGGGGTGCTTAAAAAGCCCTCCTTGGAGGGCTTTGTCTGTCGTCCTAGCTAAGCCACTTCGCCGTCATCCTGACGTAGGTCAGGATCTTAGGAATTACGCTAAGATTCCGGTCTGCGCCGGAATGACGTGAAGCTAGTCCGGAATGACTTGAACGGTCTAGCAAGAGTAGTAAAGGGCAAACTCAACGGGGTGAGTTACGCTGTTTACTGCTTCTACTTCGCCGTTCTTAAGTTCGATGTACGCATCGATCATTTCGTTGGTGAATACACCACCACGGGTTAAGAACTCACGATCAGCTTCTAATGCGGCAAGCGCTTCTTCTAGGCTGCCTGAAACTGTTGGAATCGCTGCTGCTTCTTCGGCTGGCAAGTCGTACAAGTCCTTGTCGGCTGCATCGCCAGGGTGGATCTTGTTCTGAATACCGTCAAGGCCTGCCATCAATAGTGCTGCGAAACACAAGTATGGGTTAGCCGTTGGGTCAGGGAAGCGTACTTCTACACGACGACCGCGCGGGTTGCTTACGTATGGAATGCGGATAGATGCCGAACGGTTACGGGCAGAGTAGGCCAACATAACTGGGGCCTCAAAACCAGGTACCAACCGCTTGTAGGCGTTAGTTGAGGCGTTAGTGAACGCGTTGAGCGCTTTGGCATGCTTGATGATGCCGCCAATGTAGTAAAGGGCAGTGTCAGATAAGCCACCGTAGCCGTCGCCAGCAAATAGGTTAACACCATCTTTAGCAATCGACTGATGCACGTGCATACCAGAACCGTTGTCGCCAACGATAGGCTTAGGCATAAAGGTCGCTGTTTTGCCGTAGGCGTGGGCTACGTTGTGTACACAGTACTTAAGAATCTGAACTTCGTCGGCCTTGCGAACTAGGGTGCTGAACTTAGTGCCAATTTCGTTTTGGTTGGCAGTGGCTACTTCGTGGTGATGTACTTCAATTTCTACACCCATAGCTTCCATGGCATCACACATTGCGCCACGCATGTCGTGAGAAGAATCTACAGGAGGTACTGGGAAGTAACCACCTTTAACGGCTGGGCGGTGACCCATGTTGCCGCCTTCGATGGTGGCATTAGACTGCCAAGCACCTTCTTCGGAGTTGATTTCGTACATGGCGCCTTGCATGTCGGCTTTCCACTTAACGTCATCAAATACAAAGAATTCTGGCTCTGGACCAAAGAACGCTGTGTCGCCAATGCCGGTTGACTTAAGGTACTCTTCGGCGCGGGCGGCAACAGAGCGTGGGTCGCGGTCATAGCCTTGCATAGTGGCAGGCTCAATCACGTCACAACGGATGTTGACAGTCGTGTCTTCAGTAAAGGGGTCTAATACTGCTGACGCATCATCTGGCATGATGATCATGTCTGAGTCGTTAATGCCTTTCCAGCCACTGATGGATGAACCATCAAACATTTGGCCTTCTGAGAAGAAATCTTCATCTACAACGCGAGCCGGAATAGTCACGTGATGCTCTTTACCTTTGGTATCGGTAAAGCGTAGGTCAACCCAGCGAGCTTCGCTGTCTTGAATCATCTTAAGGGTGTTTGCAGACATAAAGTCTCTCCAATTATTAAGCCGGCTCTGGTGCCGGAGGTTTAGCTTGTTTGATGTATTGCTGTAGTCTATAGCAACGGTCGTGCCAATATTGATTTTTGCCTCAAAAACGACCATATCTGGCGGTTTTTCGAGAAAAAACAGTGATATTGCAGCTATTGTGAAGCTGCTTGTTTGTTTTCGTAGTTATAGTCTGCACTAAAATGGAACGCCTTGGTAGTGCCTTGCCCTAAAATAGGGCAATATTCATTTAACTTGTAATAATACTTTCAATATACTGCGTATTGGCAGTAGTTTTGCTATAATCTGCGCTGCATTTTTTTGGCGCTGTCATATGGCAGCGCCTATACGTATTTTGGCCATGTTCAATTGAGGCCGTTTGGAGTAGTGAGATGATCGAAAAATTAAGAAATGTGGCGATTGTAGCCCACGTAGACCATGGTAAAACCACCTTGGTAGACAAGCTGCTAGAACAATCTGGCACCCTTGATCGTCGTGACCAAGGCGCAGAACGCGTGATGGACTCTAACGACCAAGAAAAAGAGCGTGGCATTACCATCTTGGCAAAGAACACTGCCGTAAACTGGAATGGCTACCATATCAATATTGTAGACACCCCAGGACACGCCGACTTCGGTGGTGAGGTAGAGCGTGTTCTATCGATGGTAGATTGTGTGTTGTTGTTGGTCGATGCCGTAGATGGCCCAATGCCACAAACACGTTTTGTAACGCAAAAGGCGTTCCAACAGGGCCTCAGTCCAATCGTTGTTATCAACAAGATTGACCGTCCAGGCGCGCGTCCTGATTGGGTTATGGATCAAGTGTTTGACTTGTTCGACTCTTTAGGTGCTACGGATGAGCAGTTAGACTTCCCGGTAATGTACGCCTCGGCAATCAACGGCATCGCCGGCACTTCTTTGGAAGACATGGCCGAAGACATGAACCCATTGTTCGAAGCCTTGGTTGAATATGTTAAAGCCCCAGACGTAGATCTAGACGGCACGTTGCAAATGCAAATCTCTGCCTTGGACTATTCAAGCTATGTGGGCGTTATTGGTGTTGGCCGTATTAAGCGTGGCAGCATGAAATTGGGCCAGCAAGTTAAGGTGGTGTCTGCTGACGGTAAAGTACGTACCGCTAAGCTGCAAAATGTCATGAGCTACATGGGCCTTGAGCGCATTGATGTGCCTACTGCCCAAGCCGGCGACATTGTATGTGTCACAGGTATCGATGGCTTGAATATTTCTGACACCATTTGCCACCCCGAGCACGTAGAAGCTTTGCCGCCGCTAAGCATTGATGAGCCAACCGTGTCCATGACCTTCCAGGTCAACGATTCGCCGTTTGCTGGACTAGACGGTAAGTATGTAACTAGCCGTAACATCCGCGATCGTTTGGATCGTGAGTTGATCCACAACGTTGCCCTACGTGTTGAGCCGGGTGACTCTCCAGACCGCTTTGTTGTCTCTGGCCGTGGTGAATTGCACTTGTCGGTATTGATCGAAAGCATGCGTCGTGAAGGCTTTGAGATGGGCGTTTCTCGCCCACAGGTGATCGAAAAAGAAGTCGACGGCAAAATGATGGAGCCATATGAAGCGGTATTGATCGACTGTGAAGATCAGCATCAAGGTTCTTTGATGGAAGAAATGGGTCGTCGTAAGGCAGAGATGACTAACATGGAGCCAGACGGCAAGGGCCGTACGCGTTTAGAATTCGTGATTCCTTCTCGCGGCTTAATCGGTTTCCGTGGCCAGTTCCTTACGTTAACGTCGGGTAGTGGTGTTATGACGTCTGTATTCGATCACTACGGTGAAGTGAAGCAGGGTGCCTTGGCTGAGCGTCAAAACGGCGTATTGGTGTCTATGGTTAAGGGTAAGATCTTAGCCTTTGCTTTGTTTAACCTACAGACCCGTGGCCGCCTAATGGTGGAGCCAAACATCGACGTATACGAAGGTATGCTTATTGGTGTTCATAGTCGCGGTAACGATTTGGCTGTTAACCCAACTAAGGGTAAGCAGTTGACTAACATTCGTGCCGCCGGTACTGATGAAAACATCGTGCTTAGCCCGCCGATTCGCTTCACTCTTGAGCAAGCGCTTGAGTTTATTGAAGACGATGAGTTGGTAGAAGTGACACCTAATTTCATTCGTTTACGCAAAAAGTTGTTGACCGAAAACGCCCGTAAGCGTGCGCCAAAGTAAGCTGCTTTAAAGTATAAAAAAGCCGGCCACTGGGTCGGCTTTTTTGTGTCTGCCATTTGTGAACCAAATTAGCGTAGTATAGTGGCAAGCCATAGGGTGGAACTAACACCTTGATGACAGGTCTTTAGTTTATTCGGTTATGTTTGAGAAGGTCATGAAATTATCTATTGTTATGGTTGCCTGCCTGGTGCTCACAGCTTGTGCGGGTTCCCCCCCTCGGTCCACGCTACTGAGTGATGAAAATGCGGTGGTGCCAAGTTTTACCGCGTCTTATGATGCGTTTAGTTGTGACCAGCTTTACTCCGAGGCGCGACGGATCACCGAGCAAATGCACAATATTGCCAGCGTGAGGGACGCCGACGCCGCCATGGAGCGTTTGGAGTTAATCGGCGGGGTGTTGTACTGGCCGGTGTTGCTGTTTGTGGATGGCAGCAGTGACTCTGCAGTTGCCCGCGCTGAGTATGAACAGCTTAAGGTGCGGTTGCTGAGCTTGTCTGACTGGGTGAGTCAAAAGCAGTGTAATGTATTGGAATGACGCGAGGCTGAATAAATAGCAGGCATAAAAAAAGCAGCTCTTTCGAGCTGCTTTCTGAGGCCGGTTTTATTTTTATTGTTAGGCCAAAGGATGTCTTTTTTTCTTATTGCGCTTATTATTTTTATTGGCGCTGAGGGAATACTACCAACATTTTCCTCAGTGTCTAATACTAAAAAGTTATAGGTTGCTATAAAAATGGAATATGCGGGCAAAAGGGGCTTTTGTGACTGTATAACCCGTGTCTTGTGGCGGTTAGCATAGAGGCCTAAAATAGGCTTTTTAAACCCCCTCATTGAGTGGCACCCCATGGCGAGTATTAACATTTCTTATCCCCATCAACGCACATTACAGGAAGCCAGAGAGGCGGCGCAAACCTTTGCTGGCAAATTACAGGCAAAACTGGGTGTAGAAAGCCGCTGGCAAGATAACACCTTATTACTCGAACGCACAGGCGTCAATGGCGCTATGAGCCTGTCTGAAGGCCTGGTAGAAGTGGATCTAACTTTGGGCATGATGCTGACCCCGATGAAGGGTCAGATTGAGACCGAAATCAATAAGCAGCTAGCGCGCTATTTGGCGTAGATGGTGGCGTGGCCTGGCCTAAAATAGCGCACCGCAGCCAGCTATAGAATGTACCGGCTCAGGTCTTGGTCTTTAGCGAGGTCCTTGAGGTTGTTGTCCACATAGGCCTGGTTGATAACCACTTTGGCGCCGTCAGCAAGGTTGGCGGTGAAGGAAAGGTCCTCAAGTAAGCGCTCTAACAAGGTGTGCAAACGTCGAGCACCTATGTTTTCGGTGCTCTCATTTACTTCGTAGGCCAGTTCGGCTAACCGGGTCACACCGTCTTTACTAAACTCTAACTCCACCCCTTCTACGCCCATCAATGCTTGATACTGCTGTGTTAGTGAGTAGTTGGGTTCGGTAAGAATACGGGCAAAGTCTTCTGGTCGTAGCGCTTTGAGTTCCACTCGAATTGGTAAGCGACCTTGAAGTTCTGGAATCAAGTCGGAAGGTTTAGCCACATGGAAGGCGCCAGAGGTGATAAACAAAATGTGATCGGTTTTCACCATGCCGTATTTAGTGGTCACGGTACAGCCTTCAATGAGGGGCAATAAATCACGTTGCACGCCTTCCCTAGACACATCACCGCTACCGCCTTCTTGTTTCTTGGCGATTTTGTCAATTTCGTCCAAGAACACAATGCCGTTTTGTTCGACTGCTTCTAGGGCTTGCTGCTTGAGGTCGTCCTCTTTGATCAGACCTGCGGCTTCTTCATCTTGTAACTGTTTTAAGGCGTCGGATATGTTTAGCTTACGAGTCTGTTTTTTGTCTTTGCCCATATTGGCAAACAAGCCTTGTAGCTGGTTAGTCATGTCTTCCATGCCAGGAGGTGCCATGATCTCCACGCCCATGGGTGTGGCAGACATTTCGATCTCAATCTCCTTGTCATTGAGCTGACCTTCGCGCAGTTTTTTGCGGAACACTTGTCGAGTGCCAGATTCCTTGTTGTCGGCTTGGTCGTCGGCACCACGAGCAGGTGGCAGTAATACATCTAAAATACGCTCTTCGGCTCGGTCGGCGGCGGTGTTGGCAACCTTAATCATGGCATCTTCGCGCAGCATTTTCATGGCGGTTTCCATGAGGTCACGAATGATGGACTCCACGTCACGGCCTACGTAGCCGACTTCGGTAAATTTAGTGGCTTCAATTTTAATAAAGGGTGCGTGAGAGAGTTTGGCTAAACGGCGAGCAATTTCGGTTTTACCTACCCCCGTAGGTCCGATCATCATAATATTTTTGGGTGCAATCTCGGCGCGCATGTTGGGTTCGAGTTGCATGCGACGCCAGCGGTTGCGCAGGGCAATGGCCACCGCACGTTTTGCATCATGTTGGCCAATAATGTGGTTGTCGAGTTGGCTGACAATTTCAGCAGGAGTCAAATGAGACATAGTTCGGCCTTATGAATTACTTTGAGCATCAAGCTCAATGGTTTCGATGGTGGTTTGGTGGTTGGTGAAGACACAAATATTGGCGGCTATATTGAGGCTTTTTTCAACAATTTCTTGTGCCGATAGCTCGGTGTTGTCCTGTAAGGCGGAAGCGGCAGCTTGTGCATAATTGCCACCCGAACCAATGGCAATAAGGCCGTGTTCTGGTTCTATAACATCACCAGTGCCGCTAATGATAAGGGAGGCTTCTTCGTTGGCAACTACTAACATGGCTTCTAATTTGCGCAGCGCACGGTCACTGCGCCACTCTTTGGCAAGCTCTACGGCGGAGCGAACGAGTTGGCCATGGTGCTTTTCTAGCTGGTTTTCAAAGCGTTCGAATAAAGTGAAGGCGTCGGCGGTGCCACCGGCAAATCCGGCGATTACTTTGTCGTGGTAAAGGCGGCGCACTTTACGGGCGTTACCCTTCATTACCGTGTTGCCAAGGGATACTTGGCCGTCACCCCCCAAAACAACTTGGTTGCCGCGGCGTACAGATACAATAGTGGTCATGTGTTAGTCCTAACGTGAATGGCCTGGCTTGGGTGACATACACAAGCCTGATTGTTTGTGGATGGGGTCAGATGGCCAAAATTCAAGCAGTAACTTAGTTACTGGTCTTGTTGATACGAATGGACTCAATGCCTTGCTGAGCTAAAATGTCTTCGGCTTTGTTAAGGGTAGAACGATTGCTAAATGGCCCAATACGCACGCGATACCAAACCGAGCCGCCATCGGAGGTGGTTTTTTCGGCCACCACACTGGGCATGTTGAGTAAAATTAGCCGAGCTCTAAGGCGATCAGCATCGGCCAGGCGACGAAATGACCCGGCTTGTAGCAAGGTGTTGGTCTTTTTATTGGGGTCCTTGGGCGTAGACAGGTAGGCTTCAACTTTGCTTGGTGTTACTTGGCTATCTGGCAGCAAGGTATAAAAATCGAAACTGTCAGTGTTTTCGGGGGCCGATGGGGCCTTTTTTGCCGCCTTGCTAGAGGTGGTTTTTGCGGTGGTTTTTTCTGCCACCACTTGGCTGGCTTTAGTATCATCAGGTTGTTGAGATAGCATCAACAAACCAACTACAAAAGCAATACTCACTAGCAACGTAAACACCATAACAAAACGTGAAACAGCAGGTTTATGCTGTTTCTTTTTAGCTTTGCGTTTGGCGTAGTCGTGGGGTGCCACGCTTACATTTGCTCCGGTGCATCAACACCCAACAGCTGCAGGCCGTTGGCCATTACTTGACGGGCGGCCATACATAGGCACATACGGGCGTTACGTAATTCGGCATCATCAATGACCATGCGATGGGCGTTGTAGTAGCTATGAAAGTTACTGGCTAGATCTTTAAGGTAATGTGCCACTTGGTGTGGCTCATGGTGGGTGGCCGCATTGGCAATCACCTCTGGGTACAACTCAATCTGCTGCATTAAATCGATTTCGGCTGTTTCTGAGAGCTTGTGCAGTTGGGCTAGGCCTTGGTTTTGGTCCCACGCCATGTCTTTTTCGGCTAATTTACGGATCAAAGTGCAGATGCGTGCATGGGCGTATTGGATGTAATACACTGGGTTGTCTTTACTTTCCGACTTAGCTAATTCTAGGTCAAAGTCCATATGCTGCTCGGCTTTGCGGGTGACGTAAAAGAAGCGAGAGGCATCTTTGCCTACTTCGTCGCGTAATTCACGCAAGGTGACAAAAGAGCCACTACGAGTGGACATTTGTACGCGTTCTTGGCCCCGATACAAAATAGCAAACTGCACCAATTTAACGACCAAACGCGCGGGATCGATGCCGAGGGCTTGGAGTGCGGCTTTAACCCGTGTGATGTAACCGTGGTGGTCTGCGCCCCAAACGTTAATCACCGTGTCCATACCACGCTCGAATTTATTTAAGTGATAGGCAATGTCGGAGGCAAAGTAGGTGGTTTGGCCGTTGTCCCGTTTGACGACTCGATCTTTGTCATCACCAAAGTCGGTGGAACGGAACCACAATGCTCCACCATCTTCATAGACGTTGCCTTGTGCTTGTAGCTTGGCGATAGCGCGTTCCACCTGTTCACCTTGGTCAAGGCTACGCTCGGAAAACCAATTTTCAAAATCGACACCAAAGCCGTGTAGGTCATGCTTTATGTCGTCACGAATTGAATCGAGACCGGCATCAAAGATCAAGCCATAGTCTTCAGCACCGAGTAGGTTTTGGGCACGCTCGATGAGGTCGTCAATATGCTTTTCTTTGTCACCTTCTGGGGCATCGGCATGTAGGTCTGCAATAACAGAGGTCGCGCGATGTTTTAACCGCTCACCCGCTTGCTTGTGCAGTTGCTTGGCAATGTCATTAACGTAATCACCTTGATAGCCGTTGCTTGGAAATACAATGTCTTCGCCCGTTTGTTGGAGGTAACGCAACCAGACACTGGCTGCCAAAATGTTCATCTGTCGACCAGCGTCATTGACGTAGTATTCACGTTGTACGTCATAACCCGCAGCGGCTAACAAATTGGAAACACTGGCACCGTATGCCGCCCCACGCCCATGGCCTACGTGGAGTGGGCCCGTGGGATTTGCGGAGACAAATTCAACTTGAATTTTGTGGCCTTGGCCAGCGTTATTGCGGCCATATGCGTCGGCTGCAGCCAGGACTTTGCCAACCACGGCTTGGGTGGCGTCTTGGCTAATAAAGAAGTTAATAAAGCCTGGGCCTGCAATTTCGGTTTTAACCACCGTCGGTGATGGTGGTAAGTGATTACAAATTAACTCGGCAATATCGCGCGGTTTACGGCGTGCGGCCTTGGCTAAGGTTAAGGCTACATTGCTGGCTAGGTCGCCATGGGTTTTGTCGCGGGTATTGTCGATGTTGATGTTAGCGACAAGGTTAGTGTCAAAATCGCCGCTGGTTTTAAGGGCGTCGATGGCTTGTTGAATTAGGTCGGCAATGTGTTGCTTCATGGCAGTGTACGGGCTTCTAAAAAGGTTAAATAAGGCCACAAAATGGGCTTTGGGTGTTGTGCGCGGGTAAGAGGTGATTATCCCAGTTCTTGCGGGTCTATGTCTAGACTCCAGCGGATTTTACGTGCACCAGGATGCTGATCCAGTCGGGCGCATAATTGCTGTAATAGTTGCTGTAACCGTTTTCGATTGGGGTGCTGTAATTGCAATTGGGCGCGGTAAAAATGCGCTCGGCGAGCCATGAATGCGGGCATAGGCCCAAACATCAATAAAGAGCGTGTTAGGTGGGCCAATGTTGGGTCTTGTACCTGCTGTGCTAGCCAATGCAACAAGGTGAAGGCGTGGTTGGCATCTTTGGCCTGGGCGTGAAATAACGCCATGTGACCTAGTGGCGGGAGGCCACTTTGTTGGCGGCTGGCCAACTCTTGTTGGGCAAAGGCGTTGTAACCCTTTGTTACCAACAGGTCTATGGTGGGATGGTCGGCTTGGTAGGTTTGAATAACGGCCGTACCAGGAATATTTTCACGCCCCGCTCGACCTGCGGTTTGTACCAGCAGTTGTGCTAGTTTTTCTGGGCCACGAAAGTCGCTACTAAAGAGGCTGGCGTCGGCATCCAAAATGGCCGCCAGAGTGACCTTTGGGAAATGGTGACCTTTGGCCAGCATTTGTGTGCCCAATAGCAGGCAGGGGCCGCCGGCATGAACCTGCGCAAGCATGGTTTCTAAGCTGCCTTTGTTGCGCGTGGTGTCACGGTCGATTCGATAGACCGGCGTATTTGGGAACAGGCTTTGTAACTGCTCTTCCGTGCGTTCGGTGCCTTGACCAAGGGGTTTGAGTTGATGACTATTGCATTGAGGGCAGTGTAAATAAACCGGTTGTTGGTGTTCGCAGTGGTGACAATGTAAACGCGGCGGTCTTCGATGTAAGGTCATGTTGGCGTCGCAGGCCGGGCATTGGGCCGTTTGGCCACACGACTGACATTGTAAGCTGGGCGCAAAGCCACGACGGTTAAGCATGAGCAATACTTGATGACCCAGTTCGAGCTGTATGCCCACCATGTCTTTTAACTGTTGAGAAATACCCGCTTGTTGTGGCTGGTTACGTAAATCAATCACTTCATAACGCTGGTTGCTAGCGCCGCCTGCTCGCTGTGTTAGTAACCATTGTTGAAACCGACCACGGCTGACATTGGCAAGGCTTTCCAAAGATGGCGTTGCGGAACCTAGCACAATAGGGATGTGGGCATCTGCTGCACGTTTAATGGCTAAGTCGCGACCGTGGTAACGAAACCCTTCTTGCTGCTTATAGGCTTGGTCGTGTTCTTCATCAATGATGATTAAGCCCAATTTTGGGATCGGCGTAAACAGCGCTGATCGGGTGCCAATAATAATGTCGGCTTGCCCTAAATTGGCTTGTTGCCAGGCATTTAAGCGTTGATGTTCAGTCAGTCCTGAGTGTAACGCTAAAACCCTGTTGTTAAAGCGTGCTTCAAGGCGCTGTAGTAATTGCGGTGTCAGGCCTATTTCGGGCACCAACAACAAAATACGTTGGCCTTTTTCAAGCACATCGGCCATGGCTTGCAGGTATACTTCGGTTTTGCCACTACCCGTGACGCCGTTGATTAAGTGGCAGCTAAAGCTGTGGTGCGCGGAAGCTAGATGAGCCACCACTGCCGCCTGTTCTGCATTAAGGTCTAAGGGTTGTTGAGACAGTTGTAAACGCACCGTTTGAGGTTGTGGCTGGCTAGTGCTGAGCCACTGTTTTTCGATAAACGGTTTGAGTTGGCTGGGTTTGATGTTTTGTTTTTTTAACTGGTCCAAATTGAAGGCCGGCGCCAAGCCTTGCAACTGTTGCCAAAGGGCCTGTTGTTTATGGGCGCGGCCAAAATCTGGGTCAATGTCGGCTAACGTCCAATTGAGTTGAACTAACTGGTTAGGTTTGGCCTGACGTAGTTTTGCGGGTAACAAATGCATGAGCGCATCACCCAAGGGGTATTGGTAATACTCGGCCGCCCAAAGGCCAAGTTGCCATAGTGCGGGCGGCAATAAGTTGGTGCTATCGAGGTAGTCTATAACGGGTTTAATTTTGTTAGCATCGAAGGTCGTGGCGTCACTCATTCCTACTATTAAGCCCACCCGTTCGCTGCGACCAAAAGCCACCCGCACACGTAAACCTATGGTTGGTGCGGGCACTGAGTCACTTGCTGTCAACGGCAAGTAAGTAAACTCTTGGCGCAGGCCAGTAGCGAGAACAATATGGAGGTATTTGGGCACGGTGAGTAGGGCACACTTTAATGCTGGGTAAGGGGCTTATGCTACACCAAAGTGGGCCTATATGGTTTGTTTTGCTTATTTAATGCCGCGATTAGCTGCTTTACACCGGTGTGGGTTGGAAAAAGCTTGCTTATCTAACCCTGTCTGGTAAAATTTCGCCTCTATTTTTATGGCTTGCCGATTGTCGGCCTGCCTATTTGACCGATGCGGTGCTTGGCAATAGATCAAGTGGCGGCGTCATAACCCTGAGGTTATTCCCCATGCAAAAAGACATTCATCCTAAGTATGAAGCAATCAAAGCCACGTGTTCTTGTGGCAACGTTGTAGAAACTCGTTCTACCCTATGCCAAGACATGCACATCGACGTATGTTCAGCGTGTCACCCGTTCTACACTGGCAAGCAGAAAGTTCTAGACGTTGGCGGCCGTATTGATCGCTTCAACAAGCGTTTTGGTACACGTACTACCAAGTAATTGGTACTGCGCAAACCGCACGTTAAAAAAACCCGCTAAGGCGGGTTTTTTTATGCCTGCAGATTGTTAATCTGCACAGCCCTCACATGTATGCTCAGCCAATAGCGTGTCTATAGTACTTAACGCGAGGGTTTTAGTTGCAAAAATGTGACGTTTGCCAATGGCGTTGAGGTGACCATTGCGGATAATGGGTTTGATCACCCGGCCGTTGGGGTTGCATATGTACAATCCGCCGCCCAAAGCGGTTAAGCGCTTGGCTTCATTGGCTAACAATTCCGTACCTGCCAAATCAATAAAGTTAATGCCACTGGCCACAATTAACACGTGTTTTTGCGAAATCGACATGAGTGTGGATTGCACATAGTCCACGGCCCCAAAAAATATTGAGCCGTTGATGCGGATAATTTTTAACGATTCACATTCAGGCAAGCCTGAGCGTTGCGCCGACACTAGTTTTTTAGCGCCTGTGCTACGCGCCATGGTAGTGATATTAGGCTTAGACGTGCGCCGTAAATACAGCACCAAAGACAGCAGTACGCCTAGGTAGATGGCAAATTCCATGGGTAACAATAGGGTGGCGCCAAAGGTGACGCCAAACACCATGGCTTCGTTTTTTCCGGCGCGATAAATGATTTTTATGTGATGCCAATCGATTAGATTCCAGGCTACGACTAATAAAATAGCTGCCATGCTGGGCAAGGTGATAAACGCCGCTAAGGGTGCAAACAACAATACAATAAGGGCTAAAAATATGGCTGCAAATAGTGCGGCTAAGGGGCTGGTAGCACCGGCCTCATAGTTAACTCCAGTACGGGTAAATGACCCAGAAGTGGCGTAACTGGAGGTGAAACTGCCGATAATATTGGATAACGACTGACCAATGAATTCTTGATTACCATCTATACGTTGGCCAGAACGAGTGGCCACAGAACGGGCAATAGACACGGCTTCTACTAATCCCAAAAGGCCTAAGGCCATGGCACCAGGAGCGAGTTCTCTCAGTATGTCCCAGTCCATTAATGGAGCCGACAATGGTGGTAGCTGGGAGGGAATTTCACCGACCAAGGCAATACTCTGGGCTGCTTGCCACGGAGTTAACAGCATCAATTGTGTGGCAAGGCTACCTACCACCATAGCGATCAGCATGTTGGGCCACTTCTTACGCCAGCGTTTTACGCCAATTAAGGTGACGAGGGTGATGAGGGTAATCACCAAACTTGGCAAGTGGGTGGCGCTGATGTTTTTGCTGACGGCAATCCAGTTAACCATAAAGTTACCACTGGATGCCAAATCTAAACCTAATGAATTTTTAATTTGGCTGGTGGCAATAACGACCGCTGCTCCAGAGGTAAACCCCACCACTACGGAGTGGGATACAAAGTTGACCAAGGTGCCCATACGGGCCAAGGACAGCAGCAATTGAAACAAACCGGCCATGAGCGTCAAACTAAGCACTAAGGTAATGTAGCTTGCAGAGCCAGCTTCTGCCAACGGGCTGATGGTGGTAAACACGACGATGGAGAGGGCCGCCGTGGGGCCAGAAATAAGGTGCCAAGACGACCCAAATAAAGCAGCGATAGTGGCTGGTACTATCGCTGCATATAAGCCGTATTCGGGTGGTAAGCCAGCAATTAGCGCATAAGCCACACCTTGTGGCAGTACAATAATCGCCCCAGTCAGACCCGCCAACGCATCTTGCCGAGCGCTAGTCAGGGTGGTTTGTTTCGCCCAGCCTAAAAATGGCAAAAGCCTTAACAAAAAGTTGATGGTTATAACGGACATACTGGGTCCAAAGCAATGAGGTCTATAGCGTATTGTAAAGCAAAAACCCTGCACTGGGTGGTACCAGTTGTGTGTTTGCAATGGGTTTTAGGCTTTACTTAAGGTCCTTAACGGTGGTGCTGTGACCACACTACGATTAAACCACCAGCCAAATGACCCGATCAGCAGCATGCCAATGAATGGACTCAATACCCACAGTGGCCAATGGAGTTGGATGGGCATGTTGAATACTTGGTGCTGAAGTAAGGCAACTAACGCTTCGGCGCTTAACCCGGCTATTAAACCCGCCACCCAGCCAAGGCTTGCGTACTCTACTAAAATAACACGCCTAATCAATGATTTACTGGCACCTAAGGTGCGTAAGATGGCGCTTTCATGACGTCGTTCGTCAATGCTGGCTTGGATGCTGGCGATTAACACCAATACACCGGCACCCAGCACCATCACTAAAATGCTTTCTACAGCAAGGGACAGCTGGCCCACCACTTTTTGTACTTGTTGTAGTATTTGGTCTACATCAAGCATGGAGATGGTCGGTTGTTGCCGCAATAAAGGGCCGAGTTTTTTACGATCTTTTGGGGCGATGTAAACACTGGCCATGTAACTGGCGCTACTGGCATCGGTTAAGGGGGCTGAAAAAACGAAAAAGAAGTTGGGCTGCATACTGCCCCAATCCACTTCTCTAAGGCTGGTTAAGGTGGCTTGTTGTTCGATTCCGGCCACGTTAAAGGTGAGTTTTTGACCTAAGGTTAAACCCAAGCGTTGGGCGTAGTCGACTTCTATAGACACTTCTAGTACGTCGGGTGGGGTAGGAGTGGAAGCCCACCAACGGCCTGCATTAATGCGGTTGCCTTTGGGCAATGTGTGGGTCCAAGTGAGGTTGAGTTCTCGGTCTCCCCTTGGGGTGTCAAACTTGGGCTCTATCAGGCGGGCTCTAGCAATCGGAAAAAAGGCCAGTGCATTGGTGGCAAGATTTTGCTCTGTCATGGAGTCCAATAATGCACTGCGTTGTTCTTGGTAGATATTAAATAAGAACAAGTTAGGGGTGTCTTGCTTTAGCTGTTGTTGCCAGTCGTCAATCAAAAAGCTACGCACTGAGACCAAGCTAAACAACAGCATTAAGGCCAGCCCAAAAATGGCCACCTGCAGGCTGTTTTGGTGGCGTCGACGGGATAAGTTGGCTAGCCCGAGTTTGCCGCCTTGACCTAAATAAGGCCTAAGTTTGTCGCCCAATTTGATGAGAGATCCAGCCAACAGCCAGAGTAAGGTTAAGATAACAGCCATGCCGGCGATGAGCGCGGCACTAATGAGGGCCGATTGGCTGTGCCAATAAACCAGTGCAATAATGGCCGCAAAACCAATGGCAAGATGGCTAGGGTTGGCCTTGCTGCGACTGCCTGAATTGCGCAACACTTGCGCCGGCGCAACTTTGGCTAGGCCTAGCATGGACGGCAATACAAAGGCTAATAAACATAAAAATCCGGTGCCAGCACCTAATATAAATGGCGTCAAAGGCAGGCTTGATGCATCTGTTTGTATATATTCTGAGACGAGGATCAGTAAACCTTGGTACAAACCCCAGGCAAAGGGCAGGCTGATAAAGGTGGCGAAGGTTGCCAGCAATAACATTTGGCTCAGGTAAAGTAATCGCAACTGCTGAGGTTTGAGGCCTAGGCATTTTAACAAAGCCACGTGTTTGGCCTGGCGCAGACTATAGCGCCGTGCCGACAACGACAAGGCTACACCTGCCAACACCACTGCTAATGAGCCCGCTAGCAGTAGAAACTGCTCGGCCTTGTCTAAGGTGGCTGCCATGTTGGCGTTGCCATCGGTGGGTGTTTGCCACGTTTCGCCGGTTTGTAACTGAGGCGTGATTTGTTCGCGGAGTTGATTAAGTTGGGTGTCTGCGCCTGCCAATAACCAACGGTGGCTGACGCGGCTGCCTGTTTGTAGTGCCTTGGTGGCCGCTAAATCATTGATATGCATCAGCGCCCGTGGCGCAAAACTAGCGAAACCGTTGGCCTGGTCGGGTTCGGCGAGGAGCACTTGAGTCACGGTAAGGCTGAGTTCACCCACGTCGATGGTATCGTTGAGTTTGGCGTTGAGGCTGGCCAAGAGTCGCGAATCGGGCCAAATTTCACCTTCTAGGGGGCCTTCATTGCTTGCTTGTCCGAGGCCAAAGGCCTGGGTGCCAATGCTGAGCTCACTTTTAAGCGGGTAGAGGCTCGACACGGCCTTAATGCCTGCTAACTGCAACTCGTGCTGGGCAAACACCATGGCCTGAAATTCGCTCACATGGGCTTGTTGTAGGCCCAGTTGCTGGGCTTGTTGTCGCCAAGCAGGAGCCACCGGCTGGTTGCTGTTAAGGCGTAAGTCAGCAGCGATGAGGTCGGCCCCTTCGGCCACCATAGACTGCTTCACCTGGTGGGTAAATAAGCTAATGCTGGTGACGCTAGTGATGGCCAGTAACAAGGCTGCAAACAATAGCGACAATTCGCCGCCACGCCAGTCCCGCCATGCTAGACGTGTTGCTAGTTTAAGCATCAGTGGGTTCCGCCAGTTTGCCAGCGGTTAAGCTGAGGCGCCTTTGGCAACGTTGGGCGAGGGCTAAGTCGTGGGTGACGAGTACTAAGGTGGTTTGATGTTGTTGGTTTAACTCAAACAACAGCTCAATGATGTGGCGGCCTGTTTCTGTGTCTAAGTTGCCGGTGGGTTCATCGGCGAATAAAATGGGTGCTTGGGCGGCAAAGGCGCGAGCAATAGCCACACGTTGCTGTTCGCCGCCGGACAGCTGATTAGGGTAGTGGCCGCCGCGCTGGCCTAGCCCTACATGTTGTAAGTACTTCTGTGCGACAGCCTTGGCACCCGTGCTGCCTTTTACTTCTAAGGGCAACATAATATTTTCTAATGCGGTTAAGCTAGGTAACAGCTGGAAATTTTGGAAGATGAAGGCCACTTGATGTTTGCGTAACTCGGCCCGGCCTTCTTCGTTGAGTTGACTTAAGTCTTGCTGGGCTAAAAATAACTGCCCGTGGCTGGGGCTGTCGAGCCCTGCCATCATCCCCAGTAAGGTAGTTTTTCCTGATCCAGAAGCGCCCACAATTGCCACGGACTCGCCTGCTTCTATGGTAAAATTAAGGTCTTGTAAAATGTGTAAGTCATGGCCTTGTTGAGTGGGGTTGGCAATGATTTGGCTAACGTTTTTGGCACCTAAAAAAGGTGTGGAATCAGGCATAATAGACCAGGTTACAGTGAGTGCGAATGTCTATTATGGCGCGTGTAAGGTCATTAGGGGAAGTGGATGCGACAGGTTTTCAAAATATTTACATTGTGTGTGCTGACTCTGGGGTGGGTGTGGCAAACGCCGCTGGTTCAGGCCCAGCAAAAAACGTTGTTGGTGATGGGCGACAGTCTCAGTGCGGGTTATGGCATGTCGCTGGCGCAGGCTTGGCCGGCATTGCTACAAACGCAGCTCAACCAAGTGTTAGGTGAACACCAATGGCAAGTGATCAACGCCAGTGTCAGTGGCGAAACCACGCAGGGTGGCGTACGCCGGTTGCCTGGCTTATTGGCTCAGTACCAACCTCAATGGGTGCTGCTGGAGCTAGGTGCTAATGACGGCTTACGCGGGTATCCCATTGCTAAAATGACCGCCAATTTAAGCCGTATGATCGTACAAAGCCAGACTGCAGGGGCAAAGGTGGCTGTGCTGGGCATTCAACTGCCACCTAATTATGGTGCCCGCTATACAGGGCCATTTTTTCACCAGTATGCGCATTTGGCACAGCAGCATAATACGGCCTTGGTACCCTTTATTCTCGAGGATATTGCCATCCATCCTCACTTGATGCAGGCGGATGGATTACACCCAACCCAAGCGGCGCAAACGCTCATTCTGGATAACGTGTGGCAGCATCTATCGGTCCATTGGACTAACTAGGGCGTAAAATCAACAAAACCCGCACATGGCGGGTTTTTGAGTAATAGCTTTAGTTTTGGTCTTAGTTAGACTGCAAAAGCAAATTCGCTATCGGCGTCCATACCTACGCTCATGGCCGCTTTGAGCTTCTTCATGGCGTTCTTTTCAAGCTGGCGGATACGCTCGGCAGACACCTGGTATTGATCAGCTAAATTATGCAAAGTCGCTTTAGAATCACCTAACCAGCGCTGTTGTAGAATGTCACGGCTGCGCGCATCCAAATCACCCATGGCGTTCGCCAAGCGGGTGTTGGAATCGTTTTCCCAGTCGCTGGCTTCAAGCTGGCGGGCAGGGTCGGCAGAGTGGTCTTCTAAGTAATAGGCAGGGGCTTGAAAAGCACTGTCTTCGTCGCCCTCTGGCGCGTCAAAGGGGGTATCTTGCGACGCCATACGGCCTTCCATTTGCATCACTACTTTAGCGTCAACGCCTAAGTCTGCAGCAACGGATTGTACTTCGGCATGGGTTAACCAAGCCAATTTTTTCTTGGCACTACGTAAATTGAAAAACAACTTACGCTGGCTTTTAGTGGTGGCCACCTTAACAATGCGCCAATTACGCAAAATGTACTCGTGCATTTCGGCTTTGATCCAGTGCACTGCAAAAGAAACAAGGCGCACGCCTACTTCAGGGTTAAAACGTTTTACCGCTTTCATCAAGCCGGCGTTACCTTCCTGTACCAAATCAGAAATAGGTAGCCCGTAGCCCGAGTAGCTTTTGGCAATGTGTGCCACAAAGCGTAGGTGAGACATCACTAACTGGCGGGCGGCGTCTAAATCGTTTTGGTAGTAGAGGCGTTCGGCTAGGGCTCGCTCTTCTTCAACGCTAAGAATCGGGATGCCGCTAATGGTTTGTAGGTAAGCCTCGTGGCTCTGGCCAGGTGCTAACGCATCAATGGCTGATAATGACTGAGTCATAACTTTCTCCGTAACCTTGTGTCCGCTCTTAAATCTATTTTAAGTATGGCTGATGATTTGCCATTTTGGGGACTATGACCGCTGTTCGTGTATTTTTGCTGATGGCGGTATGTTTCTGCTAAGCATTCTAGGGTGCAACAGCGCTCTAGGCAAGGTTTTACAGGGGTTTTTACCCGTAAAGCTTTGTAAAGCCTAATTTAGTGGCCGATTGGGCACTTATTGGGGTTCAATAAGGCGTAATTGGCGGCCTACAGCCAAACTGGCCCCTAATAAAGACAGGCTGCAACTTGTAGCTAACAACATTAGGCTGCCAACCCAGCCCAAGCCTTGCAGCTGCCACGGGCTCTGATAACTCTGCGCCAGCTGGAGTAAGGGTTCATGCAAATAACTCACGCCTAATTGAATGATGATCCAAGCTAATAGCGCGGCAAATAAGCCGGCCCAAAATCCGGCGTAGAGGAAGGGTCTACGCAGGTAAGCATCGGTGCCCCCCACCAGCTTAATCACTAAAATTTCTTGTTTACGACTTTCAATTTGTAGCCGCACCGTATTGCCGACCACCAATAGTACTCCTAAGGCTAATAAAAAAGCCAGGCTATAAGTGACACGTTGGCTGGCTGCAAGGATGGCGTGCAGACGATCAAGCCATGCCATATTCACTAACACTTGATCAACCAGTGTTAATTGACGCAATTGCTGCGTCAGTTGGCTCATCGCCTGTGGCGTTTGGGCCGTGTTTTCGGGGGCTATTAACAGGGTTGCTGGCAATGGGTTGTCGGTAAGGCTGCCTAAAATGTCGGCCAAGCCGCTATTGGTTTTGAAGCTGGCAAGGGCTTGAGCTGCGGAAATGTAGGTCACGTTAGCAATGTCTGGCCGTGCAAGTATTTCTTGGCTCAATAATTGACCTTGCTCGAGGGTCGCGTGAGGCACCAAAAAAACGCTCATTTGGTGTTCTTGGTTGAGCTGTTGGCCTAAGTGCTGGGCTTGGCTTAATAGTAACAGCAGGCTAGCGGGCAGGGTTATGGCAATGGCTAAGGTGAGCCAAGTCAGTAGGTTAGCCAGGGGACTAAGCCATAATCGTCGCCAACTTCGAACGGCCACCTCTTTATGTTCACGCAATAAGCGCTTACCGGCGCTCTCGGGTTTAGTGCGGCTGGCATTGTGGGGAGGGTGTTTAGTTGCAGCCATAGTTAGTGCCCTGCCATGGCAAACGGGCCGCTAAGCTGGCCTTGGTTTAACTGGATCACTGGGTGAGGTAGGCGTTGTATGAGATTTAAGTCGTGGCTCGCAATCAGCACGCTCACCCCAACCTGGTTGAATTGCTGGAATAAACGCATGACTTCTGCCGAGAGGGCTGGATCTAAGTTGCCTGTAGGTTCGTCTGCGAGGATCAGTTTGGGTTTGTTAACAATGGCACGGGCGATACCAATACGTTGTTGTTCGCCACTCGATAACACGCTAGGGCTGAGTTTTTCTTTATCGAGTAAACCGACTTTATCTAACGCGGCCCGTACACGGCGGCTAGAATCGCGTTCATTATACCCGCTAATTTTAAGGGGTAAGGCCACATTATCAAATACGGAATAGTCTAATAACAGTTGGTGGTTTTGAAAAACGAGGCCAATTTTACGACGATGAGCAGGCACTTGAGTGCGGCTCAACTGACTTAAATCTTGTCGATCTACAATCACCTTGCCGCTAGTTGGCCGCTCCATAAGCATGATTAGTTTCAGTAAGGTACTTTTACCGGCACCGGAATGGCCGGTTAAAAAAGCCATGTCGCCACGCTGTAAATGAAAGTTTGCACTCACTAACGCATGTTTGTCGTGATAGCTTTTACTGACTTGTTGAAACTCAATCATGAGAGATTGTTTTCACTAAACAAGGCGTCAATAAATTCGTCCGCCGCAAATGGTCGCAAGTCGTCGGCTTGTTCACCGACGCCAATAAAACGAATGGGTAAACCTAATTGTTGCGCCATAGCAAAGATAACGCCGCCTTTGGCAGTGCCATCGAGTTTGGTTAAGGTAATGCCAGTGACACCAACTGCTTGGCCAAACAAACTGGCCTGGCTTAAGGCATTTTGGCCGGTGCCCGCATCTAATACCAGCATTACCTCGTGCGGTGCTTGGGCGTCGAGTTTTTGCATCACCCGCACCACTTTACTTAACTCGTCCATGAGGTGGGCCTTGTTTTGCAAACGGCCGGCGGTGTCGGCTATCACCACATCGACACCCTTGGCCTGTGCCGATTGCACTGCATCAAAGATAACTGAGGCGCTATCGGCTCCCGTGTGTTGAGCCACCACTGGTACATCGTTGCGTAGACCCCATTCTTGCAACTGTTCTACGGCTGCAGCACGGAAGGTATCACCGGCGGCTAATAACACCGACTTGCCTTCGCTTTGGAAACGTTTGCTGAGCTTGCCAATGGTGGTGGTTTTACCGGCACCGTTGACACCTACCATTAAGATTACAAAAGGGCTGTCTTGTTGTGGAATTTCTAACGGCGCTTGGCTGCCCTGTAATAACTCAGCCAGCGCTTGTTTGAGGGCAGCATAGAGTGCCTGCGGGTCTTGTAAGTCCTTACGGGCCACGCCATCGCTGAGTTTTTTGAGAATGCTAGTGGTGGCATCCATACCCACATCGGCAACCAGTAATTGGGTTTCCAATTCTTCAAATAGATCATCATCTATTTGTTTGGCTCCTAAAAATAAATCGGCTAAACCATCACCCAAATTGCTTCGCGTACGGCTTAACCCCGTCTTAATGCGTGCAAAAAATCCTTGTTTGGGTGTTTCTTCTTGGTTTTTGGTAACCGGTTCGATGGCTGTCACTGGATCAGCATCGACCGATGCAACTTCTGCGCTTTGGGCAGGGCTTTTGTTTTTGCCAAATAAATTAAACAGGGCCATGGTGTCTGGGGTATCTCGGTATAGTCACATAGATGAAGGTAAATTTTAGCATAGCTTTTGCTTGGGTATGCTTCTTTTATGGTGCCATTGCCTTAGAATAGGCGTAGCAGCTAATTTACCCACTTTTCTACTTTAGGCACAACGTATGGCCCGCAAACCCAGTTTCAAATCCGGCTCTCGCTCAATAGGCTCCAAGTCAGGCAAGGTAGTGCCGATAGGGCAGGCGGGGCGCCAGAGCTTGCGCATTATTGGTGGTGAATGGCGCGGCCGTAAAATCCCTTTTGCGACCGTGGCAGGCCTGCGTCCTACCCAAGACAGGGTGCGTGAAACCTTATTCAATTGGATCTCTGCGCCAGTGCCAGGCGCTAGGTGCTTAGACTTATTTGCGGGCACCGGTGCCTTAGGCTTAGAAGCCTTATCGCGTGGTGCTAAGCAGGTTGATTTTGTCGATCTATCGGCTGTGGCCACTAATACCCTCAATGACAACTTAAAGCAGCTACCCATGGCCGTAGGTCAGGCAGCCAAAGTGGCACAAATGAGTGGCTTTGATTGGCTGAGAAACTATAAAGCACAGGCGATCACTGCTGAGCAGGTGAACAGGTACGATTTAGTCTTCCTAGACCCGCCTTTTGCCTTAGCGCTGATGCACGACATGCTTAGCGCCGTGTTCGACAGTCAATGTTTATCCAGCAAAGCCATGATTTATGTAGAACAACCACAGCCCCTCACAGACTTGGTGTTGCCAGAAGGTTGGACTTTACATCGCAGCAAAAAAGCCGGTCAAGTGTTTTATGGTTTGCTTAGCCGGGTGAGCCTCAGCTAACGCTGGAAGTCGTAAACGCTGCCTAGGCACAAGATCTGCGTTAGTTCATCGAGGGCACTGTGGCTTTCGATAAGCAGTTGCGGGTCGGCTAAGTCGGCTTCGTTGAGGGTGTCGCGGTAGTGCTTTTCGGTCCAACCCATGAGGCGTGGGAACAAGGCGCCATTCATCACGCAGGCCGGGTTAACGGCGGCTTGTTCTTCTGGCTTAAGTACCACTCTTAGGCGCAAACAGGCGGGTCCACCACCGTTGCTCATACTTTGTTTGAGGTCAAATACCAAGATTTCTTCAATAGCATTGTCGTTGGCAATAAGCTGGTCTAGGTAGGCCGACACATTGGCATTTTCACGGCACTCTTGGGGTACCACAATCCCCATTTTACCTTCGCTGAGGTGTGGAAGACTTAATAACTGGCTATTAAATAGGTAGCTTTTTACCGCGTCTTGTACGCTGACTTGGTCGGCAGGGACTTCAATGAATTGCATGTCGCCATTACCTATGCTTGACATGGCTTGTTGCAAGTTAGCGTTGACTTCGCTGGTATTGAGAAAGGCGAGCTCGTGGTAGAAAGACACCTTGCCGTTACCTACTGCAATCACGTCATTGTGGAATACCCCGGCGTCGATGACGTCTGGATTCTGTTGGGCAAACACCACCTGTTCATCTTTGAGGCCATGTAAACGAGCGACCGCTTGAGAGGCTTCTAAGCTCTGACGTGCTGGGTATTTGCCAGGCTTTGTTGCTGTGTCATTAAAAGCGTGTTGGCCATAAACGAAAAGCTCTACCCCAGCTTTGCCATAGTCTTGGCAAAAACGCGTGTGGTTAGTGGCACCTTCGTCACCAAAATGGTCGGAAGAAGGTAGGGCCTGGTGATGGCTAAAACGGTCTTCGTTGGCAAAGGTGGCTTGTAAGATTCGCCCTGTGGTTTCATGTTCGATAGAACGGTGAAAACGGTTGACTAGGTTTGCCGGCGTAAAGTGTAAGCGGCCATCGCTGCAGTCTGCGCTAGGCGACACCGTGGCGGCGTTGGCCGTCCACATACTGGAAGCAGAATAACAAGACGCCAATAATGCTGGGTCTTGTTTTGCTGCGCGTTGGATTATTTGGCTGTCGTTGCCTGTAAATCCAAGGCGACGCAAGGTATGTAGGTCTGGGCGCGATTGTGGCGCTAATACGCCTTGAAACATGCCTAAGTCATGCAGAGATTTCATTTTCTGCAACCCTTGTTGTGCGGCTTGCTTAGGGTTGGATGGGCGAGCGGAGTTGCTGCTGGACGCCACGTTGCCGTACGACAGGCCGCCGTAGTTGTGAGTGGGGCCAACTAGACCATCAAAGTTAGCTTCGAGCGCTTGCGTGTGGGTGCTCATGGGTCTACTCCTTAAAGGTCTAAGCCAGGGCTTAGCTGTGCGGGCATGGTTAAGGCGTCGGCTTCAATAGAAGAAACAGGGTAGGCACAATAATCCGCTGCATAAAAGGCGCTGGCGCGGTGGTTGCCGCTGGCACCAATGCCACCAAATGGCGAGGCACCACTGGCGCCGGTGATTTGTTTGTTCCAGTTGACGATACCGGCACGGATGCGCGGCAAGAAATAATCGTATTCCTCACGCGAGTCACTTAACAAACCGGCCGATAAACCAAAGCTGGTGTTGTTGGCCATGTCGATGGCCTGGTCTAAACTTTGGTAACGCACTAAGGTCAATAATGGCCCAAAATACTCTTCGTCGGGCAGGTCAATGGCATCGGATACATCAATTAGACCGGGGCTTAAAAGCCCTGTGTTTTCAGCCAACAGGGCCATTGTCACTAGCGGCTTAGCGCCTTGGTCAATTAACCCTTGTTGAGCGGTTATCAATTGCTGAGCGGCAGCAGAAGAAATAACAGAGCCCATAAACGGAGCCGGTTGTGCATCGTAGAAGCCTACACGAATGCTGCCAATCGCTGTGACTAAGGCGTCTATTAACGCATCGCCTGCAGCACCTTTGGGTATATACAAACGGCGAGCGCAGGTACAGCGCTGGCCCGCTGAGATATAGGCTGATTGAATGATTTCGTGTACCGCAGCGCGTGTATCCTCTACTTGGCTGACGATAAGCGGGTTATTACCGCCCATTTCGAGGGCCAAAATCTTATCTGGGCGCCCTGCGTATTGCTTGTGTAATAACATGCCGGTGCTTGAGCTACCAGTGAAGAACAGGCCGTCAATACCGCTGTGATTAGCCAGTGCAATGCCCGTTTCTCGGGCCCCTTGTACGAGGTTAATGATGCCCGCAGGAAGGCCAGCCTCTAACCAGCATTCAAGGGTGAGTTGTGCCACCATGGGGGTTTGTTCGCTAGGTTTAAAGACCACGGTGTTACCCGCCAACAATGCGGGCACGATATGACCGTTAGGTAAGTGGCCGGGGAAGTTGTAAGGGCCGAATACAGCCACCACACCGTGGGGACGGTGGCGTAGCCAAGCTTGCGTGCCTGCGGGTGCTGGTTTGCTCACTACCCCTGTGCGTTCTTCGTAGGCTTTGGCAGATAGGTCGATTTTACCGGCCATGGCAGCGGCTTCGGTGCGTGTTTCCCACAAGGGTTTGCCGGTTTCTTGGGCAATGGCAATGGCAATTTCTTCGGCGTGTTGTTTTATTTGGGTTTGAAAGGCTTTAACCATGGCTAAGCGGTCTTCGTAACGGCTTAACGACCATTGAGGAAATGCTGCGCGAGCGGCACTGATAGCGGCGTCTACTTGGGAGCCGTCGGCACCTTGGCCTTGCCAAAGAATGTGGTTGGTTGCAGGGTTTACAGAATCAAAAGCTGGGCCATTACCTTCTAACCACTGGTTATTAATTAGGTGAGTCATTGTTATTCCTTATATTTTAGAGGCGTGGGCCAAATAATGGCACTGCTCGCAGAGGGTCGCCGGTTTGGAGTTGTAAGGCGTTAGCTAATTCTGTGCTGATGTGCAACGGGCCAGATTCGGGGGCGTTGATATACACCATAGTGCAGCGATAATCCGTAAGGCTGGTATTGCTTACGAGGTAAGGCGTATTGCCTGCGGTAACATTATCGTCTAGGGTGGTTGTGTAGCGCTTGCTGTCGCGCACGGCACGAATGTCTTGTACTTGTGTTTCTAAGGTTGGGCCTCCATCGAAGATGTCCACATAACCTTGGTAGCGAAAACCTTCGTCCTCAAGCATTTTGCGTGCTGGGCGAGTATTCTCGTGCACTTCGCCGATCACCACTCGGGCCTCTTCGGGCAATAAATTGATGTACAGCGGGTGGCGCGGCATGAGTTCTGCAATAAATTCTTTTTTGCCTAGCCCGGTCAGTCGGTCTGCATCGGCAAATGGCATATCGAAAAAGTGACCGCCTAAGCCGTCCCAAAATGGGGATTGGCCATCGGCATCGGAAACGCCCCGCATTTCGGCGATAATCTTGCTTTCAAAGCGCTCAGGAAATTGTGCCAAAAATAGAAATCGGCTTTTGGATAACAAACTGCCGTTTTTGCTGTGGCGATACTCAGGGTCCAAAAACAAAGTGCACACTTCTGCGCACGCAGTTTGATCGTTGCTCAAGTACAAGGTCGGGAAACTGTTGTGTACTTCAAGTTCACGACTAGAGTGGACTAAGGTGCCAATACGGTAACTATACCAAGGGCTGCTAAGGCCAATGGTAGACTCGATGCCACAAATTCCAGCGATCTTGCCCGTGGCGGTGTCTTGCATCACAAACACATAGCTTTGTTCGTAATTGAGGTCAACTGGGCCCTCAAAAGCGGCTAATGAAGCTGCTATTTTACTGACAATGCGTTCTGGATCGGCAGGCAATGAGGTAAAACCAACACCGGCTTTGTGAGCCAAATCAAGCAGGGCGTCGGCATCGGTCGCCGCGAGGGGACGAATGATCATCATGGGAGCCTCCAGAAGGTAGTTGAGGGTAATATTTGATGCTGCAAATAGTACCTGTGTTGCGCTAACAACACTTTTGTCTAAACGCTTCTGGATTTATTACTAGAGACTTTTATCGATCGTTAGATCACAGCGGGCAATAGGTGACTGTGTTGCCATTAGCCACTTGCAACCCCTCTAGCTGAGCCTCACTCAAAATTAGAGCGGCGCCTTGTTTACGAGCGATAATACAGCGAAAGTCGAGGCAGCTATTATTACTCACCAGCACGCGTTTGCCGTGTTCAACTGAGTCGCCGACTGCTACTGTGATCTGCTCTGCGTGGCGAATTGCGCGGATGTGGCGCGTGCGCACTTCTAAGATAGGGCCCGCATCAAAAATGTCGACATGACCTTCAAAGTGTAGGCCTTCGTGTTCAAGGATATTGACGATATCCTCGACGCCGTCATGATGTTGACTAATCACGCTTTGGGCGGCGTCGCTGAGCAAGGGTACGTAGAGCGGATAGCGGGGCATCAAATTAGCAATAAAACGTTTATTGCTAGAGCCTGTAAGCAGGTCCGCCTCGGCAAAATCCATGCTAAAAAAATGACGCCCAACCGACTCCCAAAATGGTGAAACCCCTTGATCATCAATAACGCCTTTGATCTCGGCAATGGTGGTGGCGGCGAAGCGCTCTGGAAAGCAGGCCATAAACAATAGGCGAGACTTAGACAGCAGTTGATCGTAGTAATTGCAGCGGTAGTCGGGTTCTAAGTAAAATGAACTGAGGCGTGAAGCGCCGGTGTAATCATGCCCCATATGCAAGGCGGGAATACGATTATTAATGTTTAAATCGCTAGATGCATGCACCACTTGATCAAGCCGGTAACTGTAGAAAGGCTCACTTAACCCAACCGCGGCATCTACAGTACAGGTGCCTACCAAACATGTGGTTTGGGTATCTTCCATCACAAAGGTGTAGCCTTCTTCGCCCGCTTGGTCTATGTTTGCGGCAAACGACAACTCACTGTGACTTATCTTTTGCGCCAGACGTTGTGGGTGATTAGGCAGGTTTGTATGGCCCACACCGGTGGCCGCTGCAAAATCTACAAAAGCGTTACAGTCCTCACTTTTTATAGGCCGTACGATTAACATTTGAGACGCTCCATAGAAGTTCTGTGCATACCATCGCGCTGTAACCAAGCGAGGTCATCGGCTTGGGCTAAACGCAATAAAATGAGTGCGCTTAGTTGTGCGCGAGTGGTGAGACTAGACAGGTGCATGTATTCGTCTGTACTGTGTATTTTGCCACCCTGAACACCTAAGGTGTCAATATTGGGTAGGCCTGCGGCGGCTAGGTTATTACCATCACAACAACCACCGGTGGGTAAAAACTGTAAACTTAAGCCCAGACTTTTGCCACAAGATTGCACCAATTCACAAAGTTGCTGGTTGGCAGGGCTGAGTTGTTTTGGCTGACGTCCAAAACCACCGTGTAGCTCAATCGTAAGGCCATCCCGGCTATTGATATCGGCCAAAATGGTGCTAATTTGAGCCTCACACCAAGCCTGCTGATCGCTGCTTTCAATACGAATGTTAAACCGCATGGTGCAGGTGTCGGGCACAATGTTCACCGCCCCGCCACCCTGTACAAACCCCGGGTTAATGGTGACGCCTTGTTGCTGGTCATTAAGGTCGTCTAGGGCGCGGGTGAAATCGGCCATCGCTCGAATAGCGTTGCGGCCTAAATGATGCTCGCGACCTGCATGGGCGGCTTTGCCCCGGGTAACGACGGCAAAGTTGCCACTGCCTTTGCGGGCTCCAGCTAAATTACCGTCGGCAAACGAAGGTTCGTAAATCAAGCCAAGGTGGTGACGTTTGGCAATTTCTGGGAATAGTTTAGAAGAGCTGGGCGAGCCAATTTCTTCATCGGGATTAAATAAAATTTCCCAGCCGAGTTGTGCGTGCAAAGGGCTACATTCAAACGCTTCTAGGGCCTTAAACATCACCACAATACCGCCTTTTAGGTCGGCTACGCCTGGACCATTGATAACGTCGTCTGCAAGATAAGTGATTTTTTGGAACGGGTGATCAATAGGAAAAACCGTGTCCATGTGGGCGCACAAAAACACTTGGGTAGGGGCATCGGGGCGCTTAAATAAACGCAGAGCTCGGCCTAAGGGCTTTTGATTGAGCTGGCCTGAGTCGTCCACCAACTCTTGAGGCGGCATGTCGATAAATTCCATCTCACAATCTAGCTTTTTACTCCATTGCGCTAAGGTATCGGCCACTTTGTTAACGCCGGCAACGTTGTAGCTACCGGAGTTAATTTCGGCCAAAGTCCATAGGTCTTGCTGCATGACTTGCTGTTGTGTAGCAATCCACTCTAGGGTTTTCGCTTCCAATGGGTTGTTTGCCGTCAGGTCTGTCATGCGGTGCCTTATGCCTGTGTTATTTGACGCACAGCGTCGGCCAAAATTTCTAGTCCGGCATCGATATCGGCATCTGTAATCAACAATGAAGGAGCAAAACGGATCACGTCGGGGCCGGCCACCAATACCAATAAACCTTGGGCTTGGGCGGCTTTAAGGAATTCACTGGCACGGCCTTTGTACTCTTGGCTTAAGGCGCAACCGATTAATAGCCCTTTACCACGTACTTCGCTACAAAATGGAGTGCGAGCGTTTATGGCTTCAATACCGGCTTTAAAACGTAGGTGTTTGGCGTTAACGCCGGCCAATACTTCTGGGGTGTTGACGATATCTAGCACGGCTTCGGCAATGGCGCAGGCCAGTGGGTTGCCTCCGTATGTGCTGCCGTGGGTGCCAATGGCTAAGCTCTTGGCTACTTTGTTAGTGGTTAACATTGCAGCGACTGGGAAACCGTTACCAAGGCCTTTTGCGCTGGTCAATATATCCGGCGTGATGTCGGTTTGTTGGTAGGCGTATAAGGAGCCTAAACGCCCAGCACCGGTTTGTACTTCGTCCAATACTAGCAAGGCATTATGTTGGTCACACAATTCGCGCGCGCGTTTAATAAAGGCCGGGTCGGCATCAATAATGCCGCCTTCGCCTTGTAACGGCTCCATAACAATGGCACAGGTGTTAGCCGATATGGCGGCTTCTAGGGCGTCGATGTCGTTGAACGGCAAGTGGGTAATGCCTTCTAAAGCAGGGCCAAAACCGGCGCTGTATTTAGGTTGACCGCCGACGCTTACGGTGAACAAGGTACGGCCGTGAAAGGCTTGTTCAAAGGCAATAATTTCGTTCTTTTGTTCACCGTAATTGTCTACTGCGTAACGACGAGCCAACTTAAATGCAGCTTCGTTAGCTTCGCCACCGGAGTTAGCAAAGTAGACTTTGTCGGCAAAGGTGGCATCGGTTAACTTTTTGGCTAAGCGTAGGGCCGGCTCATTAGTCATGACGTTGGCAATGTGCCATAGCTTTTCGCCTTGTTGTTTAAGTGTGCTGACCAGCTTGGGGTGGCTATGGCCCACGCTAGTGACGGCAATGCCGCCCGCAAAGTCGATGTACTCTTTGCCGTTTTGATCCCAAATACGAGAGCCTTCACCGCGCACAGGGATGACCGGTGCTGGAGCATAATTGGGCACCATGACGTCATCAAAAAGGTCGCGGGTTACAGGTGTGTTGCTCATAAATAATCCTAATTAATCTGTGGGTTAAGATGTTAGTTAATGGTGTCGCTTAGTTGGCTTTTAGCTTGGCGATTTCACGCACCGCTACGGACAACATGGCTAAATTAATGTTGCTGTTGGTTTGTAATTCGCTAAACAAATTTAAGCAGCGTTCGATTTCGTCTTGATGGTGTTGCTCCCAAGCTTGGTTTTGATCACTAGACATTACGGCCTGGGTCAATTGGGCAAGGCTGGCCTCAAACTCCTGTTTGAGGCTGGTGCGGGCTTTACGTTGCCACGGGTCTTGGCTGGGTAAATTGGCAATCGCTTGGTTGATCCAATCGCCCTGAAAACGTTCGTATAAACCATACCAAGTTTGGGCAGCGGCAGGCACTTGGCTGGCGCACTCGCGCGCCACTTGAGCCACGTCTAAGCCGTGGTACAAGAATTCGAGTTGGCTTAAGCGTTGGCTGATACCAGTATCTACACCACTTTGACTCAGCTTTTGAGCTTGGGTTTGGATACGTTGCGCCGCAGTTGGAGGCAATAAATCGGCCAATTGAGAGGTATAGTCTTGCATGGGCTGCTGGTATTGGTCAACCATGGCTTGGATAGATTCACCGGCGTGCCGGCTAAGCAACCACAGGGTTAAATCTTCTAACAAGGTTTGGATGTGTTTGTGTAATGCCATCGAGCTCGAGTAATCTAGCATTAACGTGACGCGATCCAACTCCTGCCACAGACTGTTGGCATCCACAATATCGCACGCGGCGGTATAGGTACGGGCCATATCGCCTGCTTCTGCGCCCATTTCTTCCTGCAAATAGTTGCAGAAAGTTGAGCCCATACGGTTACCCATTTGGTTGGTGACATGGGTGGCGATAATCTCGCTGCGTAGCGGGTGCGAACCCATGGCGGCGGCGTATTTTTTGCTCAATACCTTAGGGAAGTAGTGTTCTAGGTTGCTGGCTAGGTAGGCATCGTTACCAATGTCCGCAGCCATCAACTCATCAAACAAACGCATTTTACTGTAAGCCAACAGTACGGCAATTTCTGGCCGAGTTAACCCCTGCTGCAGGCGCGCCCGTTCGTCCATATTGGCATCGTCCGGCAAACCTTCCAGTGCGCGGTTAAGGCGGCCTTGTTTTTCTAAGCTGTGAATTAGCCGTTTGTGATCGCTCAAATGGATACTAGCCTGACTTTGGGCAATGCTAAGTACTAAGCTTTGGTGGTAATTGTGGCTCAGCACCAAATCACCTACTTCGTCAGTCATGCTGGCAAGCAAAGTGTTTCGTTGTTTCACGGTCATGTCGCCAGCATCGACGAGTTGGCTGAGCAGGATCTTAATGTTAACTTCGTGGTCTGAGCTATCAACACCAGCGGAGTTGTCGATGGCATCGGTATTTATGTAACCCCCGGATTGGGCAAATTCAATACGGCCATGTTGAGAGAAACCAAGGTTGCCACCTTCGCCGATCACTTTAGCGCCGAGCTCATTACCGTTAACCCGTAGGTTGTCGTTGGCAGGGTCGCCTATGTCACTGTGGTTTTCGCTGCTGGCTTTTACATAGGTGCCAATGCCGCCGTTCCAAAATAAATCCACAGGCATCTTTAACAAGGCGTGGATTAATTCGTTGGGTGTCATTTTTTTAGCATCGGTGCCCAACATGGTTTGTATTTGTGGGCTTAGGGCAATCGCTTTGGCCGATCGTTCAAAAATGCCACCACCTTTGGAAATAAGCTGCTGTTCATAATCGCTCCAGCTGGAGCGAGGTAAGTTAAACAAGCGTTGGCGCTCAACAAAAGAGTTGGCTGCATTTGGCGTAGGGTCAATAAAAATGTGCAGGTGGTTAAAGGCCGCTTGTAAACAAATGTGCTCCGACAAGAGCATACCGTTACCAAACACATCGCCGGCCATGTCGCCAACACCTACGGCGGTAAAATCTTGAGTTTGGCAATCGCGGCCTTGCTCTGCAAACAAGCGTTTAACAGACTCCCACGCACCACGGGCGGTAATGCCCATCTTTTTGTGGTCGTAACCGTTAGCGCCACCCGAGGCAAAGGCATCGCCCAACCAAAAGTTGTTGTTGTCGGAAATTGAGTTGGCTAAATCAGAGAAGGTCGCCGTGCCTTTGTCTGCGGCCACCACTAAATAAGGGTCATCATCGTCGTAGCGCACCACTTGTTTAGGCGCCACCACTTGTTTGTCGACCATATTGTCGGTGACATCAAGTAAGGCTTGGATAAAGGTGGAATAGCTACGAATTACCTCGGCCATTAGCTCTTCGCGGTCTTGGGTTATGGGTAATTGTTTACACACAAAGCCACCTTTGGCTCCAAGTGGAACAATGACCGCATTTTTCACCATTTGCGCCTTCACCAGGCCTAATACCTCGGTGCGGTAGTCTTCCTTGCGGTCAGACCAGCGTAAGCCACCACGGGCCACTTTGCCACCCCGTAAGTGCACGCCTTCGACCCAGGTGGAGTAGACGAATATTTCGTACTTAGGCAGCGGTAGTGGCACGCCTGGTATGTGGCTTGGATCTAGCTTCAACGATAGGTATTGGTGGGCCTGTCCGTCACTGTCGGTCTGGTAGTAGTTGGTGCGCAGCATCGCCATGATGCAGGCCAAGAAATACTTAACAATGCGGTCTTCGTCTAAATTGCTCACCTGCTCTAACGCCAAGCCAATGTCTTCTTGTAACTGAGTGATCTGGCTAGCGTCGGCTTGCGCTTTCGGGTTAAATCGGGCTTCAAATAAGCGCACTAAGGTATGCGTGATGTTGGCGTTACGCATCAACGTTGATTGCATGTAGGTTTGGCTAAATGGGACCTGAATTTGATGTAAATAGCTGCTAATCGCGCGTACTAAAATGATTTGTTGCCAGGTTAAGTTGGCTGCCAATACTAAACTGTTAAATCGATCGTTAGCCACTCGACCGCTGTAAATTTGACTAAACGCGTCTTGGAAGCGTTCTTTGACATTGGCTCCATCGAGGTTAACTTGAGCATCGATTTGGATCACAAAGTCGATGATCCAATGGTTTAAACCGGTGTTCGATTTGATGCTGTAGGGGTGGGCATTAATGACCTTGACACCCATGCGTTCCAGGATGGGCAACACATCCGACAAGGCCTTGGCTTTACCGTGGCCAAATACCTTAAAACTTAAGCCTTGATCATCTTGATTCAAAGACCGGTATAAATAGGTGGACAGAGGCTTGTCGGCGTTAATTTTCTGCAGCCGCATCAAATCCATGACGGCGACTTGGGCCGAAAAGTTCTCTTGGTAGGCCATGGGGAAGGCAAGGGCGTATTGTTTGAACAGTTTATTGCCTTTGGCCTCGCCCTGTTTATTATTAAGTGCAGAATGCAAATGGTCAGTCCACGACAACATAGAATCACGCATTTGTTGCTCAATATCGTCGATGTCGTAGGCCGTGTTATGAATGTCTTTGCCGTGTACAGTCAATTGGATACGCGCGAGCGGCAGTTCGGAGAACATGACGTTAAAGTCAACGCTGGTGCCTTCGAACTCGCTCATTAAAATGGCTTGCATCTTAATTCTAAATTGGGTGTTAAAGCGCTCCCTAGGCACGTATACCAAGGCGGTGGCAAAGCGGCCATAGGTGTCTAAACGCAAAAATAACCGTAAGTGATGGCGTTCCTGAGTCTCGATGACGCCACGAATAATGGGGTACAACTCGTCCACACTGGCTTGCAACATTTCATCACGCGGGTAGTGGTTTAATATGTGCTGCAGGGCCTTGCCTTTATGGCTGTTCGGTAGTAGTTGAATACGCTCTCGTAGATCCTGTGCTTTGCGGCGCAACAGTGGGATATCGTCAATCCGAGCGGTATAGGCGGCAGAGGAGTAGAGCCCAAAGAAACGATCTTCCCCCACCACCTGGCCTTGATCATCAAATCGTTTAAGGCCAAGGTAGTCGAAATTGACCGGCCTATGTACGGTTGAGCGGCTAGTGGACTTCGTCATCACTAGCATTTCAGGTACCAATGCTAAACCAGATTGGTGTTGTGACAAGGTGGTGGGTAACAAACTGTGCGGGCTGCAGTTGTCATCTCTAAAGCTTCCTAACCCAGTGCCCGTTTTGGGTGTCAGTTGACAGAGGCCGGTTTTGGCATCTTTAGATAGGTCATAAGAACGATACCCGATAAAGGTAAAATGGTTGCTGGCGACCCAGCGCAAAAAGGCGACGTTTTCTGCCAAATCTTCTGCGGCGACCGGTAGCTTTTGTGTTTCTAAGGTGTCGATGATGGACACCAGTTTGGAGCGCATGGGTTGCCAGTCGTCAACCACCAAGTTCACATCACTGATAACGTTGGTTAAGGTGTCGATGATTTCCTGCACCGCAGACGCTTCTGTTTGCTGGTCAATTTCGAAGCGCATCATGGCTTCTAAATTGGCATTATCGGCCTTGCCGGTGAAAGGCGTGATGCTAGTGACTTTGCCTTTGGTGTCGCGTTCAACGGCGACTACCGGATGCGTGGTGGTGTGTATGGTATGGCCTAGATGACCTAAGGCATTGGTGATCGAGGACACCAAAAAGGCTTTGTCGTCACAAATAATATCAACCGTGGTGTGGCTGGTGTGCCACTGATGTTCGTCGTAGTTGGGATTGTAAACGCGAATTTTCACTTCATTCGCTTGGCGCTGTTTAACACCATCCCACAGGCTAACAATAGCACCGTACAGGTTGTTGGTGTCAAATTGGACCAGTTCTGCTGGGATGCTCTCGGCATAATACAGACGAGCTAATTGCTGCATAGTGTTGCAATTAGTTTTGTTTTGGTGGGTGTTAATGAGGCCACAAACTAAATCGATAGCGTTATTTTTCTTATCCGAGAGGGTGCGCATTTAGGTTTCCTTGAGTTAGAGCACGATATACGAAACTGCCAGCTACTATTATTCAAGAAACACCCGCCCCGCACTAGGGGGTAAGTTGAGATAGCGCGACCCTATTTGTTGGGAAAATGACATTCCATGGCTTAGATCTGGTTTTATGACCTTTTTATGCCCTCTTAGGGGAATTCAGTGTATCCTTTAGTCTATGCCAGAGACCCCAATAAATCACATCGTAGGTTTGCTACTTTTACCACAGGCGAGTTTGAGCCACTATGGCCAAATAGCTGAGTTGTTATTACACGCCAACCGCATTTTAGAGCGCCCGCACTATCGTCAACAGGTGTTTTCTTTAGGTGGTGAGTGTGTGCTGGGAGCAGCGCCAGACTATCTTTCCAGTGAAAAGCTTGAAACCTTGTTTATAATTGGCGACTTACTCGTGCCGGCAGCAGCCGATGCCATGTTAGAACGTTGGTTATTGCAGCAAGCCAAGTCGGGTGTGCAAATTTTGGCCATCGGTACGGGCATTATACCGTTGGCTAATACGGGGTTGTTAAACGGTAAACGGGCCTGTTGTCACTGGTCTAGCATCGAAGTCTTACGTGCGGCCTACCCAGACGTGAGGTGGAGTCATCACTTGTTTGAGGCCGAGCAACAGTTGCTCACCTGTGCCGGTGGGGCGTCTACTACGGATCTGATGTTGTCATGGTTAGGGCAACAACAAAACTTGGATCTGGCCGCGCATCTGTCGGAATGGTTTTTGGTGGAACGTATGCGTCCCCAAGATGCGCAGCAACGCATCCCTCTAAAAGCCCGTATTGGCACCAGTCAGCCTAAACTCATTGAAGCTGTGACGCTGATGGAAACCAACCTTGAAGAGCCTTTGTCACCCGACGATCTGGCGTACCACGTGGGCCTTTCTCGGCGTCACTTAGAACGTTTATTTAAGAAACATTTAGACAGTGTGCCATCACGCTTTTATTTGCAACTGAGGCTAGACAAGGCACGGCAAATGTTACGTGACACAGACCGCTCTATCGTCGAGGTGGGTATGGCCTGTGGTTTTTCTTCCGCCAGCCACTTTAGTACCACCTACCGCACCCACTTCAATCTTACACCACGTCAAGAGCGAGGCCGCGCAACACATGTGGAGTCGGCACCAAGCTGGACTCACTCAGTGGCAATTCAGCGCCGTTTAGATTAGCTGTACAACCTTAATTAATAGAGTCACTTATGGATATTTTTGCAGCCGCAACTTTGCTGTTTTTGGTCATGGACCCGTTGGGCAACATTCCTTTGTTTTTGTCGGTATTAAAGCAGGTGCCAGAAGCAAGGCAGCGCCTAGTGTTGCGCCGTGAATTGTTGATTGCCTATGTAGTGCTGCTATTGTTTTTAGTGCTTGGACCACACATTTTGCAATTTTTGCAGGTGTCGCAAGAAGCCATCCGTATTGGCGGTGGCATTGTCTTGTTTTTGATCGCCTTAAAAATGATTTTCCCCAAAGAGGGCGGTTTGTTGGGAAAAACCCCCGATGGCGAACCATTTATTGTTCCTTTAGCTATTCCGCTTATGGCCGGACCTTCAAGTTTGGCCATGATTATGTTGATGCGTAAATCGGCGGAAGGCCAGTGGCTAGAATTATGGTTGGCAGTGACCGTAGCATGGTTGGTATCGGCGGTTATCTTGTTAGCCTCGCGCCGCTTATACAGTTTGCTGGGAGAAAAAGGCCTGATCGCCATAGAGCGCCTCATGGGCATGGTGCTGATTATTATGGCAGTACAAATGTTACTCGAAGGCACGGCACAATACCTGCACCTACGCTAGGCAGTCATCGTTGCCCATCAACGGTGGCTGGAGCTAGAAGCTACTTTCATGTCGCATCAAGATAGACGCTGCGCCAGCGAATGGCCCATAGTGCGGGGTTAATGAGTTAATCGCGTGGTCAGACCACGGCAAAGGTATTGAACATGAGTTTAAGCGTTTTCGACTTGATGAAAATAGGCATCGGGCCTTCTAGTTCTCACACTGTAGGGCCCATGCGGGCAGCGTTGGCGTTTGTGGAACAGCTTAAAGCTGATGCTAGGCTGTCGCAAGTGGCACGGGTTAAAGGTGAGCTGTTTGGGTCTTTGGGTGCCACAGGTAAAGGCCATGCCAGCGACATTGCGGTCATTCTAGGGTTGTTGGGAGAAGCCCCCGACACCATTGATCCTCCCAAAGTGCACCCCATGTTAGCCAAGATAGAGTCTAATGAGCGCTTGCCGTTGATGGGCGAGCATGAGATTGAATTTATTCAACATCGTGATGTTATTCTTAACCTAGAAGAATCGCTGCCGTACCACCCTAATGGCATGACCATGAGCGCGTTTGACGCCGACGGTGGGTTAATAATGGAAATGTCTTACTATTCCGTGGGTGGTGGTTTTATCGTTGACGAAATGGCGGCTAAGGCCGACGCGCTACCGGTTGATGATCAGCCACAGATACCTTTCCCATTTACCTCTGGTGTTGAACTGCTTGCCCATTGTGATTCGACGGGCAAAAGTATCAGTGCCATCATGATGGAAAATGAAAAAACATGGCGCACAGAAGAAGAGATTAAAAGCCAGTTGCTGCACATGTGGGAAGTGATGAAAGAGTGTGTGCATAACGGTTGCCATACCGAGGGAGTATTGCCCGGCGGACTAAATGTTAAGCGACGTGCTGCCGACCTATATCAAAAACTCAGTAGTTTGGGGTCGGTGAAAGTCATTACCCCACAGCTGTCGGCCATGGATTGGGTTAATCTGTATGCCATGGCAGTGAACGAAGAAAATGCCGCCGGTGGACGTATTGTTACGGCACCCACCAACGGTGCCGCAGGCATTATGCCTGCCGTCATGCACTACTACGACAATTTTTACCCCAATGCTGATGATGACGGTATCGTGCGCTTTATGTTGGCCGCTGCAGCCGTGGGTATTTTGTGTAAGTTAAACGCGTCTATTTCTGGAGCCGAAGTGGGTTGCCAGGGCGAGGTGGGTAGCGCTTGTGCCATGGCCGCCGCAGGATTGGCAGAAGTCATTGGCGGCACCCCGCGTCAGGTGGAGAATGCCGCTGAAATTGGCATGGAACACAATTTAGGTTTAACCTGTGACCCGATTGCAGGTTTAGTACAGGTGCCATGTATCGAACGCAACGCCATGGGGTCGATTAAAGCCATTAACGCTGCCCATATGGGTATGCGCGGTGATGGTGAACATTTGGTGTCGTTGGACGACGTGATTAAAACCATGCGTGAAACCGGTGCCGACATGCAGGAAAAGTATAAAGAAACTTCCCGTGGAGGCCTCGCAGTTAACGTTACTAACTGCTAATTCTGTTATTCTTGCTACCAAAGATGTTTATCACCAAAATTAGTTAGCACGGAGAAGTACATGTCTAGACTGCGCCCTGAGGCAGGTATATTACCTCCCGTTGCTAGTGCCATTGCTCAGCAAGCAAGTTTTGGTGAACGGCTGCGGGCGTTACGCCAAGCCCGAAAAATGACCTTGCAACAGGCAAGCAAGGAGACTGGTGTAGCCCAATCGACTTTATCGAAGATGGAAAACAACCAGCTGTCTCCGACCTTCAATTTGATGCAAAAGCTGGCCGTGGGCCTTGGCATAGACATGCCTCAATTGTTTGCGCCCGTGCATGAACCCCGTATTTCTGGGCGTCGCAGTGTCACAAAAAAACAACAAGGCCGAGAGCACCTCACCGCCACCTACGAACATGAACTGTTGGCCACCGAACTTGATTCTAAACGCATGGTGCCGTTTAAAAGCCGAGTGCGGGCTCGACACCTCGATCAGTTTGATGGCTGGGTTAGGCATGAAGGTGAAGAGCTACTATTGGTGCTAGAAGGCGACGTAGTGGTCTATACCGAAGAATATGAGCCGCTACCGCTCAGCGAAGGCGACAGCACTTATTTTGACAGCACGATGGGTCATGCTGTGGTGTCTACTAGTAAAGAAGACGCGTTAGTGCTTTGGGTGTGTGTGGCCCAATGAGACAAGTTGTATTAGCCAGTGGTAACGCCGGTAAACTGATAGAATTTGGCCAATGTTTGGCGCCACTGGGTATTGAGTTAGTGGCTCAAAGTCAGTTTGTGAGCCAAGAAGTCGAAGAAACGGGCCTGTCTTTTGTCGAAAATGCCATTCTTAAAGCCCGCCATGCGGCGGCTGCATCGGGCCTGCCTGCACTTGCAGATGACTCGGGTTTAGAAGTTGATGCGTTGCACGGTGCACCGGGTATATACTCGGCGCGTTACGCGGGGTCGGCGTTATCCGGAGCCGTCAAAGATGCGGCAAACAGCGCCCACTTAATAGCCAATTTAAAACATGTGCCTAGCCATCAACGTAACGCTCGGTTTCAATGTGTCTTGGTTTACATGCGCCATGCACAAGACCCGACGCCACTGATCTGTCAGGCGGCATGGGAAGGGGTGATTATGGACACGCCACAAGGCGAACATGGTTTTGGCTACGACCCTATTTTTCAAGTGTTAGAAAAAGGCTGCCGTGCGGCTCAGCTCACCCCACAGGAAAAGATCTCCATTAGCCACCGGGGTCAAGCTTTAGCTCAATTACAACGGGCCTTGGTTTAGCGGCCTCGAGTAACATTGATGCACACACTGCCTACTTTAAGCCTTTATATTCATATCCCTTGGTGTGTGCGTAAATGCCCCTATTGTGATTTTAATTCACACGCGACTCAAGCGGGTGACGACATCCCTGAAGCCACTTATATCGCTGCTTTATTGCAAGACTTGGCAACCGAACTCAAGGCCGTTGCAGGGCGGCGCTTACATAGCATTTTTATAGGTGGTGGCACCCCCAGCCTTATGAGCGCTGAGGGTATTGGCGACATATTAACCTTTGTTAAAACCCATATCGACTGCGAAAGCGATACGGAGGTCACGCTAGAGGCTAACCCAGGCACCTTTGAACAGGCTAAATTTGCAGGCTTTCTTGAGCAGGGCGTGAATCGGTTATCCATTGGGGTGCAAAGCTTTGATGATGATTGTTTGCAGGCGTTGGGGCGTATTCATAGCGCTAGACAAGCGAAACTTGCCATTGGCAAGGCTCAGGCTTTGGGCTTTGAACGTATTAACCTAGACCTTATGCATGGTTTGCCTGGGCAAACGCTGGCCAGCGGACTTGCAGACCTACAACAAGCCCTCGACTTTGGCACTGACCATTTATCATGGTATCAGCTCACCATAGAGCCTAATACGGAATTTCATAGCCGCCCACCAAACCTGCCGGACGAAGAAGTGTTGGTGGACATCCAGGACCAGGGCCAAGGCCTAATCGAAGCTGCTGGGTTGTCTCAATACGAGATTTCTGCCTATTCAAAACCCGCAAACCAAGCGCGGCATAATCTAAACTACTGGCGCTTTGGTGATTATATTGGCGTGGGCGCCGGTGCTCATGGCAAGGTGAGTTATTGGCAGAGCGGTAGCATGGTGATAGAGCGACGGGTAAAGCTGCGCCAGCCGAAGGCCTATATGAGCGCAATTAATGCCTTATCTTCGAGCCATATAGTGACCCCAGAAGAGCTGCAGTTAGAGTTTTTTATGAACGCGCTACGCCTTCAGGCAGGGGTATCGACAGACGACTATTTGGCTAATACAGGTCAGACCTTGAGTAACGTAAAAGGTGCACTAGTTTCAGCCCGAAAAGCTGGACTAATGATGCCCGATCGATTGCAAGCAAGCCCTTTGGGTTGGCGGTTTCTCAATGACTTGCTGACTTATTTTGAGTAGATTACTGTTCCAGGTAGAAGATTTGGCTAAACTTTAACGGTATAGGTTTGGCATTTAGGTCGGGCTGCACGGTTAATTCGAAACGCCACATTTCTTCTTCGGTAAAACGTAGTTGGGCAATATAGTAGATGGCGTTTTGTTCCTTTATTTGTACAAACTCTAACGGCAACACTTGGCCAAGAATGTTAGTGCGTGTGCCGCTAACTACAGCGGGTAGTGGTGTCATCGTCTGGCTGTCAATTACTGATATATTCAATAAAGCGCGATTTCTTGCGCGCGTAAAACCATAGCTTTGGGCGACCTCTGGCGTCACCATCATGGTATTAAATGCGTTGTAGTGAATGTCGTATTTTTGGCTATTAATGGCTTGTTCTGCAAAACTTGGCAGTGCCAAAGAGGCTAGTAATACAACACAGATAAAGCTAAGGTGGCGGATCGGGTGAATCATGGGTTGGCTTCTTACGTTCGACGATATAAGTCTTTATTGAAGGCCTAATTGTGCGTGATGCGTGGCAAAAAGTAAAAACAAAACATGGTAAATGGTAGGTGAAAATATGATAAAAAAATATTGGTCGAACGCGGCGCAATCATCACCATCCTACTGTTAGTCCTCTCTGCGACCGATAATATGCATATTATTAAAGGCGTAAAAGCCACCTATTTTCAGGGCCACACAACGGCCAATATCAATGACGGTTCTGGCTTCAATCAAACCATCATTGCGGCCGGTGAACATCAGCCCATAGCACAACATCACATTGTTGGTGGCAGCCGCTTGGAATGAACCAGGATGCACTTTGGTATACGGATGAACAAGATTTGGAGCTAGGGTATTGCTGTATTAGCGCTAATGCTCAAAATTAGGCCAAGGTCGCCCAGTTATTGCTTAACGATGGTCAGTGGCATGGCCAAACTCTTATTAATGGCGACTTTGTCCGCGCCATAAAGCAAATCACCTTGGTACCCTACTACGCTCACGCACTTTGGGTCGATCAGCGCAGCCCTGCTAACTTTTACGCCTTAATGGGCCATTTAGGTCAATACACCATTATCCATCCTAAAGAGAATATAGTGGTGATACGTTTAGGTGAAACCCGTATCAAGGACAGCAACGAAAAGCAGAGCAATTGGTTGACCAAGTGCAGCAGTTAGGTGTTAATGCCGTTGCAGTACAGGCCGATGTGTCACAGTAGCAAGATGTCGTGGCCATGTTTAAAGTTATGGATGAGCAGCTTGGCCCAATCACCGGTTTAGTCAATAATGCCAGTATATTGTTGCCCCAAATGCCAGTGGAGCAGATGGATGCTGAGCGTATTAATCAATTGCTAACTAGCAATGTCACCAGTTACTTCTTATGTTGTCGAGAAGCGATCAAGCGTATGGCCCTAAAGCATGGCGGCCAGGGCGGTGCGATTGTGAATGTGTCGTCCGCCGCATCTCGACTCGGTGCCGCCGCGAATACGTTGACTATGCCGCTAGCAAAGGCGCTATAGACACCCTCACAATTGGTTTATCCAAAGAGGTGGCCCGTTGCGTGAGGCCAGGGTTTATTGCGACCGACATGCATACCGATGGCGTCGAGCCCAACCGCACGAAGTCGCTCATGCTAGTGTGTGGTTGTTGTCTGACCAAGCATCCTACGTGACAGGCTCATTTACCGACATCACTGGTGGTCGCTAGCAAATCAATATGAGACACTATAGGCCTGTTTTTTGAATGCCGAGATGGTTGGCTAAAGGTGAGTTGAATTTATGACTAATGCAGGCGTATTTGTGGTCCAAACCGTATTTGGTTTGTACCTAATGTTGGTAATTATTCGGTTTATGCTGCAGTTGGCGAAGGCCGATTTCTATAACCCCTTGGCGCAAGCAGTGGTCAAGCTCACGCAACCTTTTGTGGGGCCGTTACAAACCGTCATGCCCAAAACCGGGCGCTTTAGTTTGGCCACCTTGGTGTTGGGCTTTTTAGTGCAATTACTGCTGATTGTATTGGTGTTGTTGATTGCAGGTTTTGGTTTGCCAAATCCTGTTAGTTTAGCTATTTGGAGCCTGATTGGCCTTGGTTCACAAGTATTGGATTTACTGTTTTTTGCCATCTTAGCGAGTATCGTTTTAAGTTGGCTGGCACCACACACCAACCACCCCGGGGCTTACCTATTGCAGCAACTTACGGAGCCTGTAATGGCGCCTGCTAGGCGTATGTTGCCGAATTTGGGTGGTTTGGATTTCTCTCCGATTTTGGTATTTATCATTATTAACTTGTTGAATATGTTGGTGATTCAAAGCTTGGCGCAAAGCTTTGGAATGCCGCGTGGTTTGGTAATGGGGCTTTAGTTATGGCAACAACTGACAAAACTCAAGGGGCCGTTGCCTTCAATTTTGAAACCTCATTGGCCGAGCTAGAAACCATCGTCGCTAACATGGAGCGGGGTGAGTTAACACTGGAAGACTCTTTACAGGCGTTTGAGCGCGGTATCGCCTTAACCCGCGGTTGCCAAACAGCGTTGGCGCAGGCCGAACAAAAAGTGAATGTATTAATGCAAGATGCTCAAGGGCGCGTTGTCGACCAGCCCTTTAATAAGGAATCATAAGCGTGGAATTTGAGTCTTTAGACGACTTTTTGAGTCACAGCCAAAATCGCGTAGAGCAATACCTTAATACAGCCATTAAACAGCGTCGGGCGAGTGGTGTGTTATCCCAAGCCATGGCATACAGTGCTGTGCAAGGCGGTAAGCGAGTACGAGCGGCCCTAGTATACGGCGGTGCTCGGGCTTGTGGTGTTGACCACGCCTGCCTAGATCCGTTGGCAGCGGCGGTAGAGGCGATGCATGCATATTCGCTTATTCATGACGATTTGCCGGCCATGGATGATGATGCGTTACGCCGTGGCCAGCCTAGCTGTCATATTGCCTTTGACGAGGCGACCGCCATCTTAGCGGGCGATGCCTTGCAAGCCTTGGCGTTTGAGCTGGTCGCCGATGGACAGGGCCCACACCTTAACGCAACACAATGTTTAGCTATGGTGTCATGTTTAGCTAATGCCGCAGGTGCTAACGGTATGGTTGCCGGACAAATGCTTGATATGGCGGCCGAGAAGGACGCCGTTAGTCTGGCCCAGCTAGAAACCTTACATCGGCTGAAAACTGGCGCTTTGATTGTGGCTAGTGTAGAGCTAGGTGCCTTGGCTCAGGCCGAGGTAGATGACTTGCAAGTACAAAAATTGCGCGACTATGCTCAAGCCATTGGTTTGGCGTTTCAGGTGCAAGATGACATTTTGGATATTGAAAGTGATACCCAGACCTTAGGTAAAGCGCAAGGCTCCGATTTGTTGAATGACAAGTCTACCTACCCTGCGCTGTTAGGCATGACACAGGCTAAACAACGGCTTACGGAGCTACACCAGCAAGCTACTGAGGCATTGAGTGACTTTGGTCCTGTTGCTGCGCCGTTAGTGTGGTTGGCTGATTTTATTGTTAGCCGTCAACATTAGAGGTTGGCATTAGCGCCATGTTTGCCCCCATTCAAACCATTCCCGTGCAACTACCCCTGACACCCCTGCTAGACCAAGTGGACGGGGTTGAGGACTTGCGCCACCTGCAACATAAGCAGTTACCTCAGTTGGCGTACGAGTTACGCTTGGCGTTGCTTTATAGTGTTGGCCAAACAGGCGGGCATTTAGGTGCTGGCCTAGGGGTGGTTGAATTAACCATTGCCCTGCATTACCTACTCAATACGCCAACAGATCGCCTGATTTGGGATGTGGGACATCAAGCCTACCCCCATAAAATGCTCACCGGCCGTAAACAACGTATGTTGTCGATGCGACAGATGGGCGGTTTGGCGCCCTTCCCTAAGCGTGACGAAAGCCTATTTGACACCTTTGGTGTGGGCCATGCAAGCACGTCCATTAGTGCGTTGTTGGGCATGGTACTGGCCCAAAAGAATCCGCATACTCAGCATGTTGCGGTTATTGGTGATGGGGCTTTAACCGGTGGTATGGCGTTTGAAGCGTTAAATCACATGGCCCATTGTCAGGCTAATGGCTTGATTATCGTCAACGACAATGACATGGCTATCGACGAAAATTTAGGTGGTTTGGCGACGTTTCTTGACGATAACCATGGCCATGGTGGCCCATTACAATGGTTTACAGCCTTAGGATTTATTTATCGGGGCCCCATTGACGGCCACGATTTACCTCTATTGCTAACCACTATAACCGAGTTATTGAGCCTTAAAGGGCCTAAGCTGCTGCATATTCATACCTTAAAAGGCAAAGGCTACGGCCCAGCGGAGCTGGACCCGGTGGGTTATCACGCTTTGGCTAAAATTGACCCGATAGCCAAACCTAAAAAAACAACCGTCCCGACCTATGCCCAAGTATTTGGTCAATGGATTTGTGATCGCGCCAACACCGATCCTCGATTGATGGCGATTACCCCAGCGATGGCTGGCGGTTCTGGGCTAGAGCCGTTTGCACAAGCCTTTAGTGAACGGTTATTTGATGTGGCCATTGCAGAGCAACATGCGGTTACCTTAGCGGCGGGCATGGCTTGCGAAGGCGCCAAGCCGGTGGTGGCGATTTATTCTACCTTTTTACAGCGCGCTTATGATCAACTGATTCACGACATTGTGTTGCAGGATTTAGACGTGTTGTTGGCCATCGACCGTGCCGGTGTAGTGGGAGAGGATGGTGCCACCCATACCGGCGCCTACGATTTAGCCTTTTTGCGCTGTTTACCTAACATCATTGTGATGACCCCAAGTAACGCGGCAGAGACGCGAGCTATGCTGGAATTTGGTTATCAATATCAAGGTCCTGCAGCCGTACGTTATCCCCGCGGTGCTGCGCCAAACAATGCTGTTCTTAGCTCGCCTATTGTCCTAGGTCGAGGGCAACTGTTATGCAGCGGTAAGGACCATAACTCGGTGGTTATACTTAACTTCGGGGCTTTATTGGAGTTGGCTACAGAAGTTGCAACACAGTTGTCTGCAAGCTTAGTCGACATGCGTTTTGTTAAGCCGTTAGATAAGGAACTACTGCAGCAATTGTTAACTCAGCATAGTTCTATTGTGACCATAGAAGACCACAGTATTATTGGTGGCGCTGGTTCTGCTGTGGGTGAGTGGCTGGCACAGCAATCGACGCCCACAAAGCTCCTGTGTTTAGGCCATGAAGATCGCCCACTCACTCACGGTAGTCGTGCCCAGGTACTCGCCGCGACGGCATTGGGTGTGCCTTCTGCGGTGGCCAGAATTAACACTTGGTTGTCAAACGACTGCTAATCCTCCCGCTTGTCATGGGCAAGCATGGTGTCTTTAAATGCCTGTAAGATGCTACGACAACTTATTTGTCCAATAAATTGGCCTTCTTCGACCACGGGCATACGTCGACGATGATGTTTGGTCAAAATACGGGCGGCCTCAAATAACGTGGTGTCCCCCGGCAGTACATCCACTTCGGTACACATTAAATCGCCGATACAGGCATCCCCTTCTTGGTAGTAGGCGATTTGTTCTAGCTTATCCAGCAGGTCTAATTCTGAAATAATGCCCACAACGTGACCTCGATCATCTAACACTGTGCCGCCAGTAACCTTGCGAACTAACATCTCGTGAATGGCGTCCATGATCTTAGTTGCAGGGGTAAACGTGAGAGGTGTGATCGACATAAAGTCTTTGATATCGATTGAGTTTGGCATGTACAAAAAACTCCTTTTTGAGTGGCTCCCAAAGGGTAGGTCAATGGCAGGTGATTTAGTATTACGCCACTTAATACTGTTAGTCAATTTTAAATATTCTGCGACCTCCTTCTTGATTTTTGTTTAACTATTTGTTTTATATATATAAATTTGTATAAAAAGGGATGAGTTGCAAAATAGTATTTTTATCTTTTATACTGTTTAACATTGTAAGGTGCTAGCTAGGGGTGTTATTGAATTAGTTGCAGACCAACTATTTCACCCATTTTTTTTTAAGTTATTGTCTCTATTTTCGACCAAAGGCTACAAGTATGACCTATGGAGAGGAGTTAATTAGACACATTTGGCCCTTGGCATTATTTTTAGTAATGGTGGGCGGTCTCATTGTGTTGATGCTAACGCTGCCCGCACTGCTGGGTGGCAAAAGGGTGTCGCGTGCTGTTAACGAACCTTATGAGTGCGGCATTGTCCCCGTCGGCTCAACCCATTTTCGTATGCCTATTCCGTTTTACCTATTTGCCATTTTTTTCGTCATCTTCGATTTGGAAGTGGTGTTTCTGTTCGCCTGGGCCGTGGCTGTTAAGGAAACGGGCTGGTTAGGTTTTACTGAAGCACTAATTTTTATACTGATTTTGTTTGCAGCGCTCATTTACCTGTGGCGCCTTGGCGCCTTGGATTGGCGCACAAGCCGACAAAAACTTGATTTACGCAACTTGGACGCACGTTAATTGCTGGATTTTTAACTTAGGCTACCGGCACCCACCGTGTATTTAAATAATAACCGACTCTAAACGAGTCTTGGGGTTGTTATGCCGCAGTTAAAATCTGGTGCCTATGGCGCTAACCTTATTGCTTCCCATGATGAGAGTTTTACTCAGTCGGTGGAAGACAGTTTGGTATTGGGCAAGGTTAAAGACTTGGTCGCTTGGGGCCAAAGTAATTCGCTTTGGCCATTTAATTTTGGTCTTTCTTGTTGTTATGTAGAAATGGCCACGGCCTTTACGTCACGCCATGATCTAGGCCGTTTTGGTGCGGAGGTCATTCGCGCCACTCCGCGCCAAGCCGATGTCATGGTGATTTCGGGTACTGTGTTTCGCAAAATGGCGCCGGTGATTCAACGTCTTTACGAGCAGCTTTTGGAGCCCAAGTGGATTATTTCCATGGGTTCCTGCGCTAATTCGGGCGGTTTATATGACATTTATAGTGTGGTTCAGGGGGTGGACAAGTTCTTACCTGTTGATGTCTACGTACCAGGTTGTCCACCTCGCCCAGAAGCGTTGTTGCAAGGTTTAATGTTATTACAAGATACCATTCGAGAAGAAAATAGACCTTTGAGCTGGGTGCTAGGTCCAAATGGAGTAGAGAAACCTTCCATGCCTTCGCAGCGTGATCGACATACACCAGAGCGCATGCGCATGACAAATTTACCTCACCCGGATCGGGTTTAATCCTCATGACTAGGCTCCTAACTCAGTCCAAAGCCTGCCCCATGGGTGATGCTGACTTGGTATGTTTGTTACAACAACAATTCCCACACCCTTTGATTGAGCAAGGCACCGTTGACGGTATCCCTACCGTATGGGTAGACGCCAGCCATGTCGGTGCACTGTTGCGTTATTGTAAGCATGAGTTGCAGCCCAGCTACGCTATGTTGTACGACATAACCGCCATTGACGAGCGTGTGCGCAGTCACCGTGAAGGCCAGCCAGCCAGTGACTTTACCCTTATATATCAGCTCTTGAGCCTTACTGGTAACGCCTTTGTGCGTATTAAGGTGGCGCTAATGGATTCCCATCTGCGGGTAGACACTCAGTGCGATGTATGGCCCAACGCCAATTGGTACGAGCGCGAATGCCACGATATGTTTGGCATTGATTTTGTGGGCCACCCCAATTTATACCCACTCATCATTCCTCCCACCTGGAAAGGCCACCCGCTGCGCAAAGAACACCCTGCCCGTGCAACAGAAATGGAACCGTTTAGTATTGATGAGCAAATGCAAGATGAAGAGCAAGAAGCGTTGCGCTTTGTACCGGAGCAGTGGGGTATGCAACGCGAAGGCAAAAACACCGATTATATGTTCCTTAACATGGGGCCTAACCACCCCAGTGTACATGGTGTGTTTCGGGTCGCAGTGCAACTCAATGGCGAAGAAGTGGTGGATGCCGTGGCCGACATCGGTTACCACCACCGTGGTGCTGAAAAAATGGGCGAACGCCAAGCCTGGCACACGTATATGCCTTACACTGACCGCATCGATTACCTCGGTGGGGTAATGAATAACTTGCCTTATGTTATGGGGGTGGAAAAGCTCGCCGATATACAGGTGTCTTCACGGGTAGAAACCATTCGGGTGATGTTATCCGAATGTTTTCGTATCCAAAGCCATTTCTTATTCTTTGGTACATTTGCCCAAGACATTGGCCAAATGTCACCTATTTTTTATATTTTTGCCGATAGAGAAATGCTGTTTGGCATTATCGAAGCGATTACTGGCGGCCGTATGCATCCGAGCTGGTTCCGCATAGGCGGCGTGGCACAGGACCTGCCTCAAGGTTGGGATGTGATGATGCGGGAGTTTTTAGCGCGTATGCCTAAACGCTTAGATGAATACCAAAAAATGGTGCTGGACAATCGCATTATTAAACAACGCACCGTAGGTGTGGGTCGGTACACCAGTGAACAGGCCATTGATTGGGGCATTACCGGTGGCGGTTTACGAGCCACGGGTTACGATTGGGATATGCGTAAGCGCATGCCTTATAGTGGGTACGACAATTTTGATTTCGATGTGCCCTTAGGCACTAACGGTGATTGTTATGATCGCGCCATGGTGCGTTTGCAGGAAATTCGTCAAAGTCTACGCATTATTCAACAGTGTGTGGACCACATGCCAGAAGGGCCTTACAAGGCCGATCACCCGCTGACGACGCCGCCGCCCAAAGAACGTACCATGAAAGACATTGAAACCCTGATTCATCATTTTGTGCACTCCAGTTGGGGCCCTGCCATACCTGCAGGTGAAGTGTGCCTACCCATTGAAGCCAGCAAAGGTTTGAATAGTTATTATTTAGTTAGTGACGGCAGTACCACCTCCTACCGCACACGCATTCGTACACCATCCTTTGCCCACCTACAAATGATTCCAACCATGAGCCGCGGCATGATGGTGGCCGATATGATCGCCATTATTGCTAGTATCGATTTTGTCATGGCCGATGTGGATCGGTAAGGAGCAATGATGACACCAATAATCGCCACCGATGCTGCCGCCCACTGCGCCGATTGGCGGCTCCAAATTGAGCCCCTCAATGAGTACGAGGAAACCGCCATTGCAGCTGAAATTACCCATTACCCACAACCTCAAGCGGCCACGATTGAGGCGTTGAAAATTGTCCAACAACAGCAAGGTTGGGTGTCGGACGGTAAGATAAAAGCCATTGCCCAAAGGTTACACATGAGCCCCGATGAAGTTGACTCGGTGGCGACCTTTTATAATAAAATTTATCGCCAACCCGTGGGCACCACGGTGATATCCCTGTGTGACAGTGTCAGTTGTTGGATTATGGGTTATCAAGGCTTGGCACAAGCCCTGACCCAAGAACTTAACATTGCCTTGGGTGAAACCACGGCTGATGGTGCGGTGACCATTTTGCCAACGCCGTGTTTAGGCGCCTGCGATCATGCGCCCGTGGCTATGGTGGGTGATCAACGGGCCCACAAGCTGACGCCATCATCGCTTATTGAATTGGCCCGTCTGGCGCAGGAGCAGCCCTTATGAACCATGGTCAATCCAGTAATCAGGCGGTTACCTTGCCCCTAAGCCAGCATATTAAAGCCGATGGCAGTGTCACTAGTCTTGCCGAGTATCAAGCGAATTATGGTTATCAGGGGTTGGCCAAAGCTTTGTCAATGAGTCCTGTTGAGGTGGTAGATTGGGTTAAAAGTGCCAACCTTAGGGGCCGTGGCGGAGCTGGGTTTTCGGCCGGCTTAAAGTGGAGTTTTGTACCTCCTTTGGAGAAGTTGCCGGGCCAGCGTTATGTTATTTGTAATGCCGATGAAATGGAGCCCGGCACCTTTAAAGACCGTTGGTTAATGGAGCATGACCCGCATCAATTGATCGAAGGCCTAGCCATTGCCGCTTATGCGGTACAGGCCAATACGGCGTTTATTTTTCTGCGTGCCGATTATGATTTGTGCGCTGAGCGTTTGCAAAATGCCATTGATGAGGCACTCGCTGCTGGCATACTGGGTGAGCAGATTAATGAGGCCGGCTTTAGTTTAACCATGCTTTTGCATACCAGTGCGGGTCGCTACATTTGTGGTGAAGAGACGGCGTTAATTAATTCCCTAGAAGGCCAACGGGCTAACCCACGCTTTAAGCCACCGTTCCCTCAAGTGAGTGGTTTATTTGGCCGACCTACGGTGGTTAATAACGCCGAAACCTTATGCAACTTGCCGCATATTATGTATCACGGTAAGGATTGGTTTGCCGACTTAGGTTTGGGTGATGACAATGGCACTAAAATTTATGGTGTCAGTGGTCGGGTTAATAATCCCGGCTGTTGGGAATTGCCTATTGGCACCACGGTGGCAGATATCATTGCCCTCGCGGGGGGTATGCAAGACGGTGTGCAATTGCGTGGGTTTTTGCCTGGCGGTGGGTCAACAGACTTTCTCACACGGGACCATTTAGACCTTGCCATGGATTATGGCACCATTCAGGCAGCGGGCAGTCGTATGGGTACAGGCACCATGATCTTGCTGGATGATCAAACCTGTGTGGTGGGTATGGTGCTCAATTTGATTCAGTTCTTTGCCCAAGAATCCTGCGGCTGGTGTACGCCTTGTCGTAACGGCTTGCCCTTTATTAGGCAAATTTTGACGGACCTAGAGGCAGGTCGCGGCGAGCATGCGGACCTGGAACAACTATTACAATTGTGCGGCTATATTGGTATCGGCAATACCTTCTGTGCCTTGGCGCCAGGAGCTGCGGAGCCGTTACAAAGTGCCCTTAAGTACTTTCGGGATGATTTTGTGGCCCATATTAAGCAAGGGTGTTGCCCCCATGGCAATTCACCTGTGGTTAATATGGACTTAGAAAAAGAGGCGAGGTCCATATGAATGCCACCATAGATAACCTTGTTACCATCTACATTGACGGTAGCGCCTATCAAGTGAAGGCGGGGGGGCATTTACTGGAAGCTTGCCTTGGTTTGGCCCAAGACCTCCCCTATTTTTGTTGGCATCCGGCCTTGGGCTCAGTGGGTTCGTGCCGCCAATGTGCGGTGCAGTTGTACCAAGACGCAGAAGATCAGCGAGGCCGTATGGTGATGGCTTGTATGACGCCGGTTGCGGAGGGCATGCGTGTGAGCCTTTCGGCACCGATGGCGAGTGAGTTCCGTCAGCAGTGTATCGAAGTCACCATGGCCAATCACCCTCACGATTGTCCCGTATGTGAAGAAGGTGGTGAGTGCCATTTACAAGATATGACGTTGCAATCAGGCCACACTCAAAGGCGCCATAAAGGGCATAAAAAGACCTACCATAACCAAGATTTAGGGCCTTGTGTAGGCCACGAAATGAACCGTTGTATTAGTTGTTACCGGTGTGTCAGATTTTACCAAGATTATGCGGGTGGCGATGATTTGGTGGTGCTGGGTAGCCGAGAAAATGTGTATTTTGGTCGCCATCAAGACGGCTGTTTAACGAGTCACTTTAGTGGCAATTTATCTGAAGTATGCCCCACAGGCGTGTTTTACGACAAAGTAGTGAGCGACAGCTACACACGAAAGTGGGATTTACAATCGGCCCCCAGTATTTGTAGCCACTGTAGTTTAGGCTGTAACTTGTCCGTGGGTGAACGCCAAGGGCAAGTGAAACGTGTGACTAATCGCTACCATAGTCAAGTAAATGGCTACTTTATTTGTGATAAAGGTCGCTATGGCTTTGCCCATAGCAATAGTGATCAAAGGTTGTACCAGGCCCAAGTTCAGCCACTGGGCGACACTGAAAAAGTGAGCTGTGATACGTTACATGGCCTAGACTATGTGGCCCAAATCATGACTGAATTAGGTGCCGAAAACGTTTTTGGTTTAGGTTCGCCGCGGGCCTCGGTGGAAGAAAACTTCGCATTACAAAGTCTGGTCGGCAAAGCGAATTTTTACGCAGGTCACAACGCGGCACAAGGCGTCATTCAAACGCAAGTGTTACACCAACTCACCCAACCAAACATTTACACGCCAAGTCTCAAACAAATTGAGCAAGCCGATGCCATTGTTATTATCGGAGAAGACCTCTTACATACAGCACCTCGTATGGCCTTGAGTGTGCGCCAAGCCAGTCGTAACTTAGGTTTTGCTAAAGCAGCGGCCATAGGTATTCCTAAGTGGCAGGACGAACCCGTACGTATTCATACACAAAACCAACTCAGCCCCGTCATTAGCGTCACCAGTGCCGCCACCGACTTGGATGACATTAGCAGTCAATGTATACATCTTGCTCCAAGTGATATGTGTAACTTTGCAGGGGCCTTGGCTAGCGCAGTGGAAGGCCAGTTTGATGGCAGCGGGTTATCCGCTGAGTTAAATGAGCAAGTACAGCACAGCCTTGCTTTACTGGCTGGCGCAAAGCGACCTCTGGTGATCAGTGGTGCCAGTAGCCAGAGTCCAGAATTAATTGATTTAGCGGCTCAACTTGCGCTAGCTTTAGGCCGTCAGAGTGGGTCCGAGGCCTGGCTTAGCTACGCGTTGGAAGCGGCCAACAGTATGGGTTTAGGGCTGCTTAACAAAGACGCTAAACATATGGATGACCTAGCACTTCGACTACAACAACAAACCACACCCAGCGCACTCATCGTGTTACAAACCGACCTATTTTCCCTCTCCACGCAGGCTCAGGCCCTGTGTGAAAATTTGCGTCATTTGGTGGTGTTGGATCAGTTGCCCAGTGCCACCAGTGAACACGCTGATGTAGTGATTGCTTGTGCCAGCGTATTTGAAACGGAAGGCACCTATGTCAATAACGAGGGCCGCGCGCAACGTTTCTTCTCTGTACATGACAAACTGGGGCGGCCGGATGCCTGGCGTAGTTTGACCCATTTAGCAACCATGGTGACTCAAGCTGGCCATCGTAGTGACACCATCACACAATTGGCTAGCTGTACCAAATTTGATGATCTGTGCGACCTCGTAAGCCAACAGGGTGGCGAGTTTGCCCACTGGTGTGACGTTGCGCCTAGTGCCGGCTTCCGCATTGCTGGCATGAAGGTCCCACGCCAAACCCATAGAGCCTCGGGTCGAACTAGCTTGTATGCGGATGAGAATGTCAGTGAAGCCAAGCAACCAGAAGACGTCGATTCAGCTTTGGGTTTTACCATGGAAGGCACTCCGATAAATAAACCCAGTGCGCTTATACCCCAGGTTTGGAGCCCAGGCTGGAATTCCAATGAAGCGATCAATAAGTTTCAGCAAGAAATCAACGGCCCTCTTAAGGGTGGCGAGGCTGGCGTTAGGTTATTGGACACTAGTCCGAGTCTGCCACTAGCTGAGGTTGCAGTGATCCCAAGCATTACCCTTGGTGCAGGGCAAATACTGGCCCACACTCAGAATCATTTGTTTGCCAGCGATCGGGTTAGCTCTTTAAGTTCGGCCTTAAAACAACGCAACACAGCCATTAGTGCACGACTACACCCAGACACCGCAGCTATCATGGGTTTGGTGGATGGCGACGAAGTCTGTGTGGCCTTAGCGCAAACACAATGGTTGCTGCCGTTAACCGTTGATGCGTCTGTGGCGGTGGATTTATTGCTATTACCCAACCAGTACCAAGCCCCCATTAGCGCGGGTCATCTGCCTGCGGCAGTGAGCTTGAGCGCGGTAACGCAGGAGGTCAACTAACATGAGTCCGGTGGTGAATAACTTACTCAATGTGGTGCTGATCCTTGTCTGTGTGGTGTTTGGAGCGGCTTTGTTAACCTGGCTAGAACGGCGCCTACTAGGCATTTGGCAAGACCGGTATGGTCCAAACCGAGTAGGCCCCTTTGGCACCTTACAAATTGTTGCAGACATGATTAAGCTGTTAATGAAACAAGATTGGGTACCGCCATTTGCGGACCGGCTGATTTTTATTGTGGCGCCGGCTTTTGCAATGTTTGTCGTCGTGGCCGCGTTTGCGGTTATACCCATGGCGCCGGGAGTTGGAGTGGTCGACTTAAATATTGGGTTATTGTTCTTTCTTGCCATGACGTCGCTGGGGGTTTATGCGGTGATGTTTGGCGCCTATGCTTCGGACAACAAGTACGCCATGCTGGGTGGTTTGAGAGCAGCGGCGCAAATGGTGAGTTACGAAGTATTTATGGGCCTGTCTCTGATGGGCGTGGTGATGTTGGCAGGCACCTTTAACCTACGCGAACTGGTATTGGCGCAAGCTGATGGTTGGTTTATTGGGCCACAAATCGTCGGTTTCTTTATCTTTTTTATGGCTGGCATTGCAGAAAGTCATCGTACACCCTTTGACCTGCCAGAAGCCGAACACGAATTGACGGCTGGCTTCCATACGGAATATTCCGGTATGAAATTTGCCATGTTTTTTATTGGCGAATACGTCAGCGTACTCATGAGTGCGGCCATGATCACCGTGTTGTTTTTTGGCGGCTGGTTGGGGCCTGCGTGGTTGCCTCCGTTAGGCTGGTTTTTGCTCAAAACAATGACTTTGGTGCTGTTGATGATTTTGATTAGAGGCTCATTACCGCGCCCTAGGTATGACCAATTAATGACCTTCGGCTGGAAATTTATGTTGCCATTAGCGCTTATCAACTTGTTGATTACCAGCGCTTTAATTCTGATATAGGAGGCGGGATTAGATGAAACAGAAGACCGGCCTTGGCCATTATATATACATTGTATGGGACTATTTTTATAGCAATATAGTAACCTTGGTGAAGGTGGCTTCGCATACGTTCACCAAAGCGGATACGGTTGAATACCCAGAGCAAATGCCCTATTTGGCACCGCGCTTTAGGGGCCGCATCGTGCTCACTAGAGACCCCACAGGCGAAGAACGCTGTGTGGCGTGTAACCTGTGTGCCAGCGCCTGTCCTACGGATTGTATTTCGTTACAAAAAACCGAAGATGAAAGCGGTCGCTGGTCGGCTGAATATTTTCGCATTAATTTCTCGCGCTGTGTGTTTTGTGGTATGTGTGAAGAAGCCTGCCCCACCTATGCTATTCAGCTGACTCAAGATTTTGAACTGGCCGAGTATGAACGCCAAAATATGGTTTACGAAAAACAACATTTGCTCATTGATGGCCCAGGTAAACACCCTGATTATAGTTTTTACGAGCTCAGTGGTAAGGCGGTATCCGGTCGCGCGAAAGGTGCGGGTACTCAAGAAGCAGAGCCGGTCAACCTCAAAAGTTTGTTGCCGTGAGCGCGCATACAGGAGCACCATTATGATCTGGGCCTACCTCTATAATATTGTGTTTTATGCCAGCTGTGGTGTCACCGTGTTGGCTACCATACTGATGATTAGTCGCCACAATGCGGTGCATGCATTGCTGTATTTGATTATTTCGTCTTTGTCCTTGGCTATTATTTTTTATTTGCTGGGCGCAGCCTTTGCCGCTGCGTTAGAAGTAATTGTTTATGCCGGTGCGGTGATGATTCTCTTTGTCTTTGTGGTGATGATGCTCAACCAAGGCCAGCGTTCGGTGGTACACGAAGCGGCTTGGCTGCCAGCATCGGGCTGGATTTTGCCTTCTGTACTGGCAGCTATTTTGCTGTCTTTGTTACTTATAGGCATGTACAGCGACCAACCATTGCCGCCCTATGGTGTACACGGTGTGGCCGTTAAAGAGGTGGGTATTGCCTTATTTGGCCCTTACGTGCTGGTGGTCGAACTGGCCTCATTCTTGCTCTTATCAGGTCTTATTGGCGCTTTCCACATTGCCCGTAAAATGCCCTCCCACATGAGTTCGAACACGCTGGAGGAGGTGGACCATGGATAGCCAATATATCGATCACGCCATGGTGCTTGCAGGCATCTTGTTTTGCTTAGGTCTGGTGGGCGTTATGGTGCGCCGTAACCTGCTGTTTATGATGATTTCCATTGAGGTCATGCTTAATGCAGCGGGGTTGGCATTTATTGCTGCTGGCTCCGCATGGGGTCAACCCGAAGGGCAAATCATGTTTCTTGCGGTGATAACCCTAGGTGCGGCAGAAGTGGCCGTGGGGTTGGGACTGACGTTGCTGCTGTTTCGGCACCACAATAGTGTCAATGTTGATCAATTGAACCAGTTACGAGGCTAGGAGAACGTGATGCAACAGTTGTGGCTTATCCCTTGTTTACCGTTAGTGGGCTTTTTGCTGTTGGTTTTGGGTCATGGCCGTTGTAGCCGTTCGGTAGCACGGCTGGTGGGTGTGGGGTCGGTGGCTATGGCTGGTTTGGTCACCCTGTGGGTGGCACTCGATTTCTATAGCGCCGGTGCAGCCCAATCCTATCAAGTGCAATTGTGGCCTTGGTTTAATGCAGGCACGCTGGAGGTGAGTTTTGGGCTCTATCTAGACGGCTTGTCATTGAGTATGTTGTTCGTAATTACTGGGGTCGGTAGTTTGATCCACTGGTATGCCTCAGGCTACATGTGGCAAGACCCAGATTATCAGCGTTTTTTCGCCTATATGAACCTATTTGTGGCAGCCATGCTCACTCTGGTATTGGCAGACAACTTGGTGCTGCTATTTTTAGGTTGGGAAGGAGTCGGTTTGTGCAGTTTCTTGCTGATTGGCTTCTGGCACCAAGACCCCGCTAACGGTTATGCCGCTCGTAAAGCCTTTGTGGTTACCCGAGTGGGTGACACTGCCTTTGCTATTGGCCTATTTTTATTGTTCCGAGAATTGGGCACCTTAGATTTGCCGACCATCATGGCCTTAGCACCTGAACAATTTGTTATGGGCGCCAATCGCCCGACTCTTATTGCTGCCCTTTTATTAGCCGGAGCCGTGGGTAAGTCGGCGCAGTTGCCACTCCATACCTGGTTGCCCGACGCGATGGCGGGTCCGACGCCGGTGAGTGCCTTGATTCATGCCGCGACGATGGTCACCGCAGGGGTTTATCTTATTGCTCGGACCCACGAGGTGTTTTTGCAAGCCCCAGACGTGTTGCTGGTGGTGGCTTTGATAGGCCTGTTTACCTTATTGATCTCGGGCTTCACGGCCCTCAACCAGACCGACATCAAACGCGTGCTTGCCTACTCCACCATGAGTCAAATTGGTTATATGTTTTTTGCATTAGGCGTCGGCGCTTGGAACGAGAGCGTGTTTCACTTGATGACCCATGCCTTGTTCAAAGCGTTGTTATTTATGACCGCGGGTTCAATTATATTGGCCATGCACCACGAACAGGACATTCGTTCGATGGGTGGTTTACGACGCCAGTTACCAGTGCCTTTTTGGTGTTTTGTGATTGGTAGTGCGTGTTTAGTGGCGTTACCACCGACTTCGGGATTCTTTAGTAAAGAAGCCATACTCATTGCCAGTTGGCAACTGCCAGGTTATGGCCCTTGGTTATGGTTAGGTGGCGTTTTAGGCGCATTTATCACCGCCATGTATAGCTTTAGGCTCTTGTTTATGGTGTTTTTTGGGCCTCAAAAAGCCCATCCCCACGAACCCAAAGGTTGGCAGTTCCACCCACCGCTAATGATCTTAGGCGCCTTGTCGTTGGTGGCCGGTTGGTTTGTATTGCCCACCGCAACAGTGTTACCGGCGTCGCCTGCTGGCCACCCCCCTACGTGGACCATCGTAGTGGCTATTGCAATGCCGTTGCTGGGTATCGGCATTGCGTATAAGGTTTATGTGCGTCATCAATGGCAGGGCTTGCGCTTCGTTCAGTGGCAGAAATTACGCCAATTTTTGTTTCAAGGGTGGGGTTTTGATGGTATGTACAAGCGGCTGCTGCTCACCCCATTTACCACCCTGGCCCAGGTCAATCGTAACGATATGATTGACGGGTTACCCAAATTATTGATTCAGCTCAGTCGCTTTTTACACGGCCTATTTAGCCAATTACAAAATGGCCAATTGCGATTTTATATTGCCACCCTAGCCAGTGCCGCCATCATTGTATTGGCCTTGGCACTCAAGGTGTTGTAGGAGAAAAAGGTTATGGGAGAATAGACACGATGCAACTACTCGGCATTATTATCAGCCTATTAGGCGGTGGCGTATTAGCCTTAATAGTAGGGCGTCAATCAGCCGCCGCCAGTCGCTGGCTTAGTTTGGTGAGTTTAGCCGTGGCGAGTGTGTTTTACGCCAGCCTTTGGTTTGATACCACAGACCCGCAAGCTACTTCGCTGTGGCTGTTGCATATGGATTGGCCATGGATTGCGCGCTTTGGCATTCACTTATTGTTGGTTACGGATGGTTTGAGTTTAGTGCTTATTGGTTTGACCTTGGTGCTGGGTTACGTGGCATTGTTGTCGGCCTGGCATGAGATCAACCATCGCTGTGGACTGTTCTATCTTAACTTTTTGTTCACCTTGGCTGGGGTGGTGGGGGTATTTAGTGCGTTAGATTTATTCCTGTTCTTTGTATTTTGGGAAGTGATGTTAGTGCCTATGTTTCTCATCATTGCGATATGGGGCCACGAAGGCCGACGCTATGCCGCCACCAAGTTTTTTATCTATACCCAAGCCAGTAGTTTATTGATGTTAGCCGCCATGGTGGGGCTGGTATTGTTAAACCTGCAACAAACTGAGGTGTGGAGCTTTTCTTGGTTTACCCTAACTCAAACTGACACCAGTGGCAGCCTTGGTATGTGGTTGATGTTAGGTTTTTACCTGGCGTTCTTAGTGAAATTACCGGGTCTGCCGGTACACAATTGGCTACCCGATGCCCATACCCAAGCGCCTACGCCGGGTAGTATCTTGTTAGCCGGTATTTTATTAAAAACTGGTGCCTATGGTTTGCTGCGTTTTGTGTGGCCTTTGTTTCCAGATGCAGCCTCGTCTTTTGCGCCCATGGCCATGGGTTTAGGTGTATTCAGCGTGCTTTATGCGGCCAAACTAGCCTTTGCTCAAAATGACCTAAAACGCCTCATTGCCTATACCTCCATTAGCCATATGGGTTTTGTTAGTTTAGGTATATTTGCTTGGAATCACCTTGGCTTGCAGGGAACGGTCATGCAAATGGTGGGTCATGGGTTGAGTTCTGCTGGGCTATTTGCGATTGCCGGTTTGCTGCAGCAGCGCTTGCACACCAGAGATTTGGATAAAATGGGCGGTTTGTGGGGTCAAATGCCAAAACTGGCTGCCTTAAGTATGTTGTTTGCAGTGGCAGCCCTAGGGTTACCCGGTTTAGCTAATTTTATCGGCGAGTTTATGGTCTTGGTAGGGGTGTTTCAGGTAGCGCCTTGGGCGGCCTCGATGGCAGCCTTAGGCATGATTCTGGCGCCCGTGTATGCCTTAATTATCATGCAAAAAGGTTTTTTTGGTACGGCTGCTAGTACCCAGACGGCAGGCACAAGCAATGTGCTGGATTTGAATACGAGCGAACTATTGATGTTAGGGGTATTGGTGGTGGGTCTGGTGCTGCTCGGCTTTTGGCCAAACCTAATATTTACCATAACCGTTGCACCAGTGGAGTATCTGATGCACTTAGGCAAGGGAGGCTAGGACATGAATTGGCTTGCACTCACATCACTTATGCCTTTGTTATTAGTGGCTTCAATTAGCGTTATATTGTTGCTGTTATTAGCCTTTATACGGGACCATAAACTGACCTGCTGGATTACCTGTTTGGGGTTGGCTATGGCCGCTTTTTGGGCCTTTGCCGACATGGGTGATGCACCTCAACAAGTGACGCCGCTATTAATTATGGATGACTTTAGCCGCTTATTGGGAGGCACCGTGTTGTTGGTCAGCCTTGCCTGTGGCTGGATGTCCTATACCTACTTAGAAACGGCAGACGAAATACGAGAAGAATATTATATATTGTTGTCATTGGCGGCTTTAGGAGCCTGCGTGCTGGTAGCAAGTAATCACTTTGCCAGTATGTTTATAGGCCTAGAGCTGATGAGCGTATCCCTGTTTGCGATGGTGGGGTATATGGCTCACAGTAAACAGCAGGCCAACATGACCCTTGAGGCCGGCGTTAAATACATGGTGTTGTCCGGTGTCTCGTCGAGCTTTTTATTGTTTGGGGTGGCTTTAATATATGCCTATGCCGGCAACCTAAATATAGACCTGCTAGTTGCCGCCGAGGGGCCACGATTACAGTCGGGCTACTTGGTCATTGGTTCGGCCTTGTTGTTAGTGGGCGTGGCTTTTAAGATGTCATGGATTCCTTTTCACATGTGGACACCAGATGTTTATCAAGGCGCACCAGCACCGGTTACCGGTTTCTTGGCAGGTGCCGTAAAAGTAGCTGTATTCGCCTTTGCCATGCGTTGGTTGATGATGGCTCAAGGCGGCTATTTGGATTTGCTGCTGTTAGGTCTGACCGTGATGGCGGTGTTGTCCATGGTAGTGGGTAATTTGTTGGCTTTACGGCAAAACAATTTAAAACGTTTGTTAGGCTACTCCAGTATTGCCCATATGGGTTACATTATTGTGACCTTAGCAGCCAGCGCAACCTTGGGCGCTGCGGCCCTATCAACCGCGCTTGAAGCTGCTGCTATATACTTGATCACTTACGCCAGTATGACCATGTTAGCGTTTGCGGTGATTAGTCAATTGGCGGCCCAGGATCGACGTTTTGAAAGCGGCACATTGGCGCATTATCAGGGTCTTTTGTATCAGCAACCCTTGTTAGCCGGCGCGTTAATGTTAGCGATGTTGGCGCTTGCAGGCATGCCGTTAACGGCGGGTTTTATTGGTAAGTACTATTTGGTGTTGGTGGCTGTCGACAGCCAACTTTGGTTGTTACTGAGTTTGCTGGTGTTAGGCAGTAGTCTTGGGCTGTATTATTATTTGCGGGTGATATTAGTTCTGTGTAAAACGCCGGTGGGCGATAGTCGCCTGACTTTAGGCGCTAGCGAAAAGCTGCTATTGACGCTGTTGGTGGCGGTAACGTTGTGGTTAGGCCTCTATCCAACACCGGCCATTCAATGGGTTCAACTCGCCATCCAATAGGGACAGGTTAAAGTTACAATAGGTGGTCGAGCTTGTTAGCTTTAGTCGCCAAGTAATCTCGGTTGTGGCTATTTTCGCCAACCTGAATGGCTTGACGCTGTTCCACTGCAATACCCAGGTCTGTTAAAGCTTTAATTTTGCGAGGGTTGTTGGTCATTAAACTAACTGACTTCACCTGCAAGTGATCTAACATGTCTTTGGTCATGCTATAGCTGCGCATGTCGGCATCAAACCCCAAATGTTCGTTGGCTTCAACCGTGTCCGCACCTTCATCCTGTAACTTGTAGGCTTTGATTTTGTTCAGCAGGCCTATGCCTCGGCCTTCTTGGCGTAGGTATAACAACACCCCGCGGCCTTCTTCGGCAATCCGTTTAAGCGCTTCTTGTAATTGTGAGCCGCAATCGCAGCGCAGGCTAAACAGGGCATCGCCAGTTAAACATTCAGAGTGTAAACGAGCTAACACTGCAGTTTGGCCGCTGATGTCTCCCATGGTGAGGGCGACATGCTCTTTATCCGTGTCACTGTCGGCAAAACCGTGCATGTCGAAGGTGCCGTAGGGTGTGGGCAATTGCGATGTGGCGACATGGGTAGTTGGCACGGAAATTCCTTAATAGAGTAACTGCAGATAATTGTTTGTATCCCCTATTATGGGGGCTGCAAACCATATCACAAGTATGCCCATGGCAAAATACCATAGCTGAACGATTCATGCTTTTTAGTGACGTCTCAGGGTATAATAGCGTCAATCTTGTTGAATTAATTAGGAAGCTCCATGGCGCAGTTTGTATATACGATGAATCGGGTAGGGAAAGTCGTCCCCCCAAAACGTGAAATTCTTAAAGATATTTCCTTGTCCTTTTTTCCCGGTGCCAAGATTGGTGTTTTGGGTCTCAATGGCTCTGGTAAATCTAGCCTATTGCGCATCATGGCCGGCGTTGATACCGAGTACAACGGTGAAGCGCGTCCGCAGCCGGGTATTAACGTGGGTTACTTGGAGCAAGAGCCTCAGCTAGACGATAGCAAAACCGTACGCCAGGTGGTTGAAGAAGCTGTGGCCGAAGCTAAAAATGCGCTAACAGCATTAGACGCTGTGTACGCCGCATACGCCGAACCTGATGCTGACTTTGATGCACTCGCTGCCGAACAAGCCAAGTTAGAAGATATTATCCAAGCCAGTGATGCACATAACCTAGACCGTACCCTAGAAGTGGCGGCAGAAGCCTTGCGTTTGCCGGCGTGGGATGAACCAGTGGTGCATTTGTCTGGTGGTGAACGTCGCCGTGTGGCTTTATGCCGATTGTTGCTCAATAAGCCCGACATGTTGTTGTTGGATGAGCCGACTAACCACTTAGATGCTGAGTCTGTGGCTTGGTTAGAGCGTTTCTTGGTGGATTACAACGGCACCGTTGTGGCCATTACCCACGACCGTTATTTCCTAGATAACGCCGCCGGTTGGATTTTAGAGCTAGACCGTGGCCATGGTATTCCTTATGAAGGTAACTACTCGTCTTGGTTAGAGCAAAAAGAAGCACGTTTGATTCAAGAAGGGCGCCAACAAGCGTCCCACGACAAAGCCGTAAAATCAGAATTAGATTGGGTTAGAAGTAATGCCAAAGGCCGCCAAGCCAAGTCTAAAGCCCGTTTAGCGCGGTTTGAAGAGTTAAGTTCGCGGGAATTCCAAGAACGTAACGAAACCTCTGAAATCTACATTCCACCTGGCCCCCGTTTGGGCGACAAAGTCATCAACGTCAGCGGCGTCAACAAAGCCTTTGGCGATAAAATGTTGGTGGAGGGGCTGGAATTTAGCATGCCCCAAGGCGCTATCGTGGGAGTTGTGGGCGGTAACGGCGCGGGTAAATCAACCTTGTTTAAGATGCTTACGGGCGCCGAACAACCTGATTCTGGCAGCATCGATATTGGCGACACCGTTGAATTGGCTCACGTCGATCAATCGCGTGATCTAGACGGCACTAAAACTGTGTGGGAAGAGTTGTCTGACGGCCAAGACATTATTACCGTAGGTAATTATCAGGTGCCTTCTCGGGCCTACGCCGGTCGCTTTAACTTTAAGGGCAATGACCAGCAGAAATTTGTTAAAGACTTGTCGGGTGGTGAACGTAACCGTTTGCACTTAGCTAAGTTGTTAAAGCAGGGTGGCAACGTGCTGTTGTTGGACGAACCCACCAACGACCTTGATGTAGAGACCCTACGAGCCTTAGAAGAAGCCTTGTTAGCTTTCCCTGGCGCTGCCGTAGTTATTTCTCACGACCGTTGGTTCCTCGACCGTATTTGTACCCATACCTTGGCTTACGAAGGTGATTCGAAGGCTACTTTCTTTGAAGGTAACTACTCCGAATACGCCGAAGACTATAAAGCCCGCACGGGTAAAGACCATCAACCAACCCGGGTCAAGTATAAGAAACTTGCCTAGTTCGTTGTAGAGGCAGTTGTTGGGGTTTGATGTAAGTGGATACCCTGCTGTGGGTAAGGCATGGGAATGCCACCTTACGGCCCAATAATCTGCCGCCTTCACCCAAGGCCGCACAACAAAGTTGACGCTGCTGTCGGCCAGTTCGGTGACAGCGACGCCGGGTTTAGCCAAAATACGTTGGTCTGCAGCGATGCATTGCAGCAGTATATGTTCGGCGTTTTGTAGGTCGTCACTGTAACCCACGCCAATAATTAAATCGATACGACGCGTCGGCTTAGCCAGGCATTAATGATTACGCCGCCATATCCGCTGGCCACCTTACTTTATCGGTAGAAAATCATAAGTAGTTGTTTGGACAAAAAATGTTATTTGATTAAAAAAATTCCATCCTTGAACTGTTTTTTCGCAAGATTTCTTGCCTCGGAAAATTTAACAAAATCTTTTTCTATATCAAAAATATTTTCAGTCATAACAACCAAATAGCCATCTCCTATTTTTTCAACTAAGAATCCTTGAGATGTTAACTTCTGTTCATCAAACTCCTCGCTATATTCCTTTCCAAAGTAGTTCGCCCATGCCATATTAGGAATTCCCTCTTTTAACAAGGTTCGACTAACAGGCCCTCGCCTAAAGGATCCTTCAGGGCTTATTGCGATACACCTCAATAATTCAGGCCCGGTAAAAAAATGTAACATCGCGAATTTGGGTTCAAATAAATGACAAAATTGACGAAAAAGCTCAAGCCAAACTATTTTTTTATTTGGTTGAAATTGTAAATTAACACGCCCCGCCATCAGCTCTAACTTGGGCCCATATCGCCAAGTATGGTCAACTGTTCCGGTATATTTAACGGCATGCTTTCGTTTCCACGCAAACTGCTCTGGAAACTCAAACATTGAACCATTGAACCATTGGAACGTAGTTGACCAATAGTTGCCCAGTGATCTTTACATGAATCCACATTATCAAAGGCATTATTTATCCGGTCACCATTATGACTGATAAATTGAGGCATTAATCGTTCATCTGTTGCACCCATTAATTCCAACATTGATTTACCATAATGCCAATTGGTCGTATCAACATTAGTATTAAGGGACAAAAGTATATAGTTTTTCATAAAGTTAGTTATACCCCGTTAGCTTTCCTGTTTTTGGATCAAAGCGATAAACTGTACCACCCGTACTTTCAATTAATCTCAATGTGGTTGTTGGGTACAACAACTTCCCGATTGTCGCCAGTTTTTATTTAGCTCGAGAAATAACCGATTTTCTCAACTACGCCGGCAACCCCTGCAGCTTCTATAAAGTCCCCCACGCTAAATGGTCTAGCGATGATAAGCATCACCCCAGCCGCAAAATTGCTCAGGGTATCCTTTAACGCCAGTCCAAGCGCTAAACCGGCGGCGGCAAAGATGGTTAGCAGTGCGGTGGTGTCCACGCCTAAGGAATCTAAGGCGATGAGTAGGGCAACAAAGGTAAGTGCTATGCGAATAGTGGCAGTGATGAACCCCGTGAGGGTTGCATCTGTCGCTCGAGCCTTGAGGCTACGTTCGACTAAAAAAGCCACCAGCAGGGTCAGCCAGCGGCTGATATAAAAAATAGCCACTGCCACGACAGTGACTATAACGCCATCAAAAGCGACAGCTAACCAGCCTTCAGAAAAAGAAAAACCCATGTTGCATACTCCACACCAAACGTGCGTTATTTCACGCTGCAGCAAGTGTAGACAATGGCTAGGGTTTTGCTTGCTGGATAAAAAATTAGGGCTTAAATAGTTGTGCCAGTTCCTGCGAACGATGGTGAGCGGCGGCCATGGCGGCGTCACACAGGTTATTAAAACCACCGTCATTAAAGGTGTTTATGGCCTGCTCTGTGGTGCCTTTAGGCGACGTCACGGCTTGGCGTAGTTGTGCTGGTGTCTGGCTGCTTTGCTGCGCCATTTTTGCAGCACCCGCGGCCGTCTGTAATACCAGTTGCTGGGCGATGTCTGTACTTAAGCCTAGTTTTTCCGCCCCTTGGATCATGGCTTCCATCATTAAGAAATAATACGCAGGACCGCTGCCTGAGACCGCAGTAACAGCGTCTATCTGGTCTTCTTGGTCGACCCAAACGGCCATGCCTACGGCTTGCATAATGTGGCTAGTGGTTGCTTTTTGTTGATCAGTTACAGCTGTGGTGGCATATAACCCCGCAGCCCCAAGCCCGACTAAAGAGGGGGTGTTGGGCATACATCGCACGATAGCGGCCGGCTGGCCGAGCCAGGTTTCTATACTGCTGACTAAAATGCCGGCGGCCACGGATATAACCAATTGTGTCGACGGGTCTATAGCCGGCGCGATGCTCTTAACGAGGCCGCCCATCATCTGTGGCTTTACGCCCAGCACAATAACGTCGGCCTGTTGGCATAGGGCTAAGTTGTCGGTGCTGGTGTGAATGCCGGTGGTGGCCGCTAGAGCATCCATTTTACTTTGTGTGCGGCCGCTAGCGGTGATTTTGTCTTGTGGGTAGCCTGCAGCAAGCAAACCCTTAAGTATGGCTTGCGCCATGTTGCCTGCGCCAATGAAGCTAATTCGAGGGGTGTTTTGCATAGTGTGGTCCTAAGGCTAATTATGTTTCAGTGCGGGTGCCGCGGGCACCAAAAATATCGGTGCCGATGCGCACCATAGTGGCGCCGCAGGCTATGGCGCTATCAAGGTCGCCAGACATGCCCATAGACAGCTCGGTAAGGTGTGGGTAGCGACTGTTAAGCCGGTCTCGTGTAGCTGTCATTAGGTTAAATGCCTGGCGTTGTTGGGCAACATCGTGGGTGGCGGCAGGAATGCACATCAAACCACAAAGGGCTAAATTGGGCAAAACATCTACTGCAGCCACGATTTCGTCTAGCGCCGGCAAAGCGACCCCGTGCTTATTTTTTTCCTGACTGATATTCACTTGTATCAGCACCTTAAGAGGGGGCATGTTATCTGGGCGTTGTTCACTTAAGCGGCGCGCAATTTTAAGGCGATCTAAGGTGTGTACCCAATCAAAGTGATGGGCAATGGTTTTGGTTTTGTTGCTTTGAATAGCGCCGATAAAGTGCCAGTGAACGTCGTTAAAGGCGCAGTGTTCAATTTTATTTAAGGCGTCTTGTAGGTAATTTTCGCCAAAGTGGCGCTGGCCGAATTGGTAGGCTTGGTTCACTGCACTTAGGGGTTTTGTTTTGCTCACAGCCAGTAAACGCACCGCAGAGTGATCACGGCCGGCGCAGGCACATGCTTGATTAATGCGCTGATGGGTTTGAGCTAGCGCTTGGGCAATTGAAGCGTCGGAAGTTGGCTCTGATAGTAAGTCTTGCATGTATGATTCGCTACAACATTAGATGATGGTTGAGGTTGAAGTGGGCTGGTGTTGCCGACAATAATGACACATCGGCCACTAAAATTGCAGTAAATGGACTCATAGTTAACACAGAGCGACTCGGTGTTAGATGCATAAGACGATTAACTTGAGGTTAGTGGTGTTAGTCAATATCATTGGCGCTTATATTGATTGTAATAATAACACCACAGTATTCGGACCCACTATGACTTTAGCGCTATCGATTACCGATTTACATAAAAGCTTTAATGAAAATGAAGTCATCAAAGGCATGTCGTTGACCGCTAATAAGGGTGACGTGATTTCGTTGATCGGCGCTAGTGGTTCCGGTAAGAGTACATTCTTACGCTGTATTAACTTGTTAGAAACACCTAACAGTGGTGAAGTGCGCGTTGCTGGCGAACTGATCGAGATGAAAACAGACAGTAAAGGCAACCGTCTACCTACGAGTCAAAAACAAGTCGATCGCATCCGTACCAAATTGGGCATGGTGTTCCAAAGTTTTAACCTTTGGAGCCACATGACTATTTTGGAAAACGTCATGGAAGCGCCAGTGCATGTGTTGGGCCAGTCAAAAGACGAGGCTAAAGCTAACGCCATGCAGTTGTTAGAAAAAGTAGGTATTGCCGACAAAGCCCAGCAATACCCTGACCATTTGTCTGGTGGCCAACAGCAACGTGCGGCTATTGCTCGGGCCTTGGCCATGGATCCAGAAGTGATGTTGTTTGATGAACCAACTTCTGCACTGGACCCAGAATTAGTGGGCGAAGTATTGAAGGTGATGCGCCAGTTGGCTGCCGAAGGCCGCACCATGATCGTAGTGACTCACGAAATGACCTTTGCTCGAGAAGTGTCTACCCAAGTTGTCTTCCTTCATCAAGGATTGGTTGAAGAGCAAGGTACACCGGAAGAAGTGTTCCAGAATCCAAAATCAGAGCGATGCCGCCAGTTTTTGGCGTCGAGCTATTAAATCCCAGCCATTAGGCTGACAATAACCACAATAAATGAACGATGAGGTTCTTATGAAAAAACTAGTTGCTGCTGCACTAACCGCAGGCGCGTTAGCCATGTCTATGGGCGCTGTTGCGTCTGACAAGATTTTGATGGGTACAGAAGGTGCATACCCTCCATACAACTACTACGACAGTGACAACAACCTCATTGGTTTTGACATTGAAGTCGGCGACGCACTTTGTGCGGCTATGGAAGCTGACTGTGAGTGGGTTACCTCTGACTGGGACGGCATCATCCCAGCATTGTTGGCTAAAAAGTTCGACACCATCCTTGCGTCTATGTCGATTACTGACGAACGTAAGCAAAAGATTGACTTCACTAACAAGTATTACAACACGCCTAACCGTTTTATCCGTGCTGCGGGTTCTAGCGCTGAAGCGACCTCTGGCATGATCGTTGGTGTACAAAGCTCAACTGTGCAAGAAAACTACCTGCGTGGTGAGTTTGGTGACATTTTGGAAATCCGTACCTACGGCGCTCAAGAGGAAGCTAACTTAGACTTCGCCGCTGGCCGTGTAGATTTGTTGTTCGTTGACGTTATTGTGGGCGACGAAATGATGAAGGCTTCGGGTATTGAAGGCGAATTCTTTGGCCCTGACATTGCTGACTCTAAGTACTTTGGTGCTGGCGCTGGTATCGGTGTACGTCAGGAAGACACTGAGTTACGTGATCGTATGAACAAAGCCCTAGAGCAAATCCTAGCCGACGGCACCTATGATGCTATCAGCGATAAGTGGTTTGGTTTTAGCGTTTACGGTGGCTAATTAAGCCATTATAAAGGGCGGCCTAGGCCGCCCTTTTATTCATTTTAGGCAATTTCATTATGTTAGATTTGCACGGCTACGGCTGGCTCTTATTTGACGGGTTACAATTAACTATCGCCGTCGGCCTTTGTGCTATGGTGGTTGCTGTATTGCTTGGATTACTCGGTAGCTGGGGCAAGTTAACCGACCATTGGTGGGCCAATTTGGCAGCCAATACCTACACCACCGTGGTTCGCGGTGTGCCCGAACTTATTCTTTTATTGTTGGTGTATTTTGGTACACCCACATTAATTCAGTCCATTGCTACCAGCATGGGCTACGATATTCGGGTTGATATTAACCCGTTTATCGCCGGTACCATTACCATTGGTTTTATTTACGGCGCCTTTGCCACTGAAGTCCTACGCGGCGCTTTTCAGTCGATCCCAAAGGGTCAGGCAGAGGCTGCACGGGCCATTGGTATGCACCGCATAAAAACCTTTCAGCGTATTTTGTTACCCCAAGCCATGCGTTTTGCTTTGCCGGGCTTGGGCAACGTGTGGATGGTGTTGATTAAGGCAACCGCGCTGATCTCTATTATTCAGCTAGATGAACTCATGCGTAAAACTAAAATTGCATCTAACGCGACCCACGAGCCCTTTACCTTTTATTTGTTGGCCTCGTTTATATATTTAGGTATTACCTTAGTATCGATGATGGCCCAAAAACGCGCCGAAGCATGGGCTAATAAGGGAGTCTCACGCTAATGGATTTTTCTATTGTTTGGCAGTATTTACCTAAGCTGCTAGAAGGCGCTTGGATTACTTTATGGATTACTGTGGTGAGCTTGGCCATAGGTTTGGCTTGTGCGGTACCGTTAGCGTTAGCGCGGTTGGCGAAGCACCCTCTGGTCTACTCACCAGCGTACTTATTTGTATTGTATTTTCGCGGTACACCATTATTGGTGCAGATTTTTTTAATTTACTACGGCAGTGGTCAGTTCCGCCATGAGCTTACCGATTTAGGTTTATGGGGTTTCTTCCGTGACCCCTGGTTCTGCGGCATTTTAGCCCTAGTGTTAAATACGGCCGCGTATTCAGCCGAAATTTTTCGTGGTGCCATAAGCGCGGTGCCACGTAATGACATTGAAGCAGGCCGCGCCTGTGGTATGTCTGGTTTGTTACTATTTCGCCGTATTACCTTGCCCAAAGCCTTCCGTATTGGTTTGCCAGCCTATGGTAATGAAGTGATTTTTCTACTCCAAGCGACCTCTTTGGTGTCGACCATCACGATATTGGATTTAACCGGAATCTCACGCCAGTTAATCTCTAAAACCTTCGCTGTATATGAGTTTTACCTTACCGCAGCGGCCATGTACTTGGTGATGACTTACGCCTTAGTATATTTGTTCCGGCTGTGGGAAAAACGTTTGAGCGGACACCTACAACCCCGTGTTGTTGCTGAACCCCGCACCTAAGGCCGAGGCGTATGACTGGGTCATCGTTGGTGGTGGTCTAGTTGGAGCAGCGGTGGCCTACGGCCTAATCCAAAAACAACCACAACTACGTATCTTAGTATTGGATGGCAACGATACCGACCACCGTGCCTCTGTGGGAAATTTTGGCCTCATTTGGGTGCAAGGCAAAGGCTACGATTTTCCTGCTTATGCCAATTGGAGCCTACAGGGGGCCAATTTATGGCCGCAATTTGCCCAACAATTGACGCTGGTAAGCCAAATTGATTTGGCTTACCAGCGTCAAGGCGGCCTAGAGTTTGCCTTAACCGCTGCAGACCTCGATGCCCTGTCGGTAGAAATGGCTGCCATGGCGCAGCATACCCACGGCGAGTTTGAATATCAGGTGTTGGACCGCGCAGCAGCCCTGCTGTTGCAGCCCGGCTTAGGCGACGCTGTAGCCGGGGCAATTTATAGCCCCCAAGACGGCCAAGTCAATCCACTGTATTTGTTATCGGCGCTACACACGGCGATGCAGGGCATGGGCGTTGAGTACCGTGCTCGTTGCCCTGTAGATAAAGTGATCGCTTTGGAGAGTGGCTTTCAAATCGGCACATGCACCTCTAATAACGTGGCCCTGTGTGGCGGGCTCGACAATCAACGCCTGGGTCTGCAGTTGGATATGCACTTGCCTGTGAGTCCGGTTAAAGGCCAAATATTGATTACTGAACGGGCCCCTTCTGGCCTACTTAACTACGCTTGTCCCCAATTACGCCAAACCGCTGAGGGCACCATTCAGGTGGGTGGTTCTCATGAACATAGTGGGTTAGATGACAGCACAAGTTTGGCCGTGATGCAGACTATTGCTGCCGATGCGGTGGCCTTAATGCCAGCACTGTCCCAACTACAGTTGGTGCGTAGCTGGGGCGCGTTGCGGGTCATGTCGCCAGATGGAGCGCCTATTTATCAGGCCTCAAGCCGCTACCCAGGAGCGTTTGGTATATGCTGCCACAGTGGCGTTAGCCTTGCTGCGGCCCACGCTGGGCCATTGTCAGATTGGCTTTTGGGTGGCGCAGCAGCACCACAAAAAACACTCATTGAGGCTATGAATAATGATCGCTTCTGCGTTTAGTCTGCTCAATCAGCCGTCGTCTTTAAATCCAGATACCTGCCGTATCCTACTCAACGGTATTGAGCATCAGGTGCCGGTGGCCATGAGCGTTGCCGCAGCGCTTCTTTACTTGGGTCAAGGTGCCACCAGGCAGCACCCTGTGAGTGGCCAGCCGCGGGCTGGATTATGCCATATGGGTGTTTGTTTTGAGTGTTTAGTGACCATTGATGGACAGCAAAACCAACGCGCGTGTATGCGTCCAGTGAGTGCTAACATGTCGATCATTTCCACCCCTAAGGACTTAAACTCATGACCCAGGTATATGATTATTTGGTCGTGGGCGCAGGCCCAGCCGGTATGGCGGCTGCGATCGAAGCAAGCCATGCTGGGTTAACGGTGCTAGTGCTGGATCAAGCTGCCACAGCAGGTGGCCAGATTTATCGCAATGTGGGCCACTCTAGCACTGCGCAAGAACGCGTGTTGGGGCCGGACTATAGCTTGGGTAAACCACTATTGAAGGCGTTTATGGCGGCATCATGTGACTACCAGCCCTTAGCTCAGGTGTGGAATATAGAGCCCCATGCCCAGGGGTTTACCGTGGCGGCATTGATCGATGGGCGATCAGTAAACTTTGTGGCCAGTGATTTGCTTATTGCTAACGGTGCTATGGAGCGCCCTATGGCGGTTGCAGGTTGGGAAAAACCGGGGGTCATGACCGCCGGTGCTGGGCAAATACTATTAAAGGCCTCAGCACTGTTGCCCAAGCAAGTGGTGTTGGCAGGATCTGGTCCGTTGTTGTTGTTGTTGGCGCATCAATACCGCGCTGCTGGAGTGACTATAACGGCGCTATTAGATACCACGCCTCGGTCTAACTATTGGCGCGCTATGCCTTGGCTGGTTGCGGGGCTGAGTATGCCAAAACAACTGATTAAAGGGATGTGGTTGACCTTGGTGCAACGGATATGTGTGCCCTATTTTGCTAATGTGGCTGACATTCAAATTGTGGGTGATGCGCAGGTTAAGGCAGTGCGTTTTATGGTGGCGGGCAAAGAGTACGAAATACCCACTAACTTGGTACTGCTGCATCAAGGCATTGTTGCCCAGACTCAAATGGCACAAACTTTGGCTTGTGAACAGGAGTGGAGCGACGCCAAGCAGTGCTGGCAAACCCAAGTGGTTAAAGCGGGGCAAACCTCAGTGCCGGGCGTACAAGTGGCCGGTGACGCAGGCGCCATCGGCGGTGCTCAGCTAGCCCAGCTAGAAGGCCGTTTAGCCGCTATGGCACGGGTTAAGCAAAATTGTACCCATCCAAGCTGGGCAAGAAAACTGGCTTACTTCGCTTTGTCTTGGCGCATACGCCAATTACATTGGGCTAGAGGTTTGGTGGATCGGATGTATCAACCGGCCCCATGGTTGTCGACCCCCACAGGCACTACCGTGGTGTGTCGGTGTGAGCAAGTTTGCGCCGCAGAGATAACCGATATTGCCAAAGCTGGTTGTGCTGGAGTTAACCAGCTTAAAGCCTTTAGTCGAGCGGGTATGGGGCCCTGCCAAGGTCGCCAATGCGGGCTTAATTTGGGCTATTTAGTCGCGCAAGCCCAAGGTAGGTCGATGGCACAGGTAGAACCGCTTTCGGTACGCTCGCCCTTGAGCCCGATTAATTTGGGGCAGCTAGCTCAAGCCACAGAATTGTGATGCAGGTTGTACAGCTTTTCTACTGCCTTCTGCGCAGCTAAAAAACGCGTTAATAGTTGTGGATCAAACTGGCTGGGGCTTAAGTAGCCATCGCCGCGTAGCAGTTTATTAATGCTGGTGGCATGGTCGCACGCTTTGGCATAGCGTTTGTTTTTCCTGAGTCCTAAATAACTATCGTAGAGCTTGGCTAGCCTAGCGGCTAGGCAGATCGCCTCGGCTTTAATACCCAGTGGATAGCCACTACCATCCCAGTGTTCGTGATGTTGATTGGCCACTGTAGCCGCTTGGCTTAGGCCTTGCTGCTGCAGCCATTGACCGCCCGCCAAGGTATGGCAGGCTAATTGGGCGAAGCCGACAGGGTCCAACCGAAGTTGTTGTTTAAGTTTGGCAAACACCGGAGCCTGTAGAGCAACATTGCGCCAGGCTATGATTGCTACCTGCAACACTTGTTCTTCTTGGCTCCAGTGGTCGGCCATCATCAGGTTTACAAATGCAGCTAACAGGGGTTCTGGTGCTGGTGCCAAATTCGACTCAAAATGCAGGTTTTGTGAGTCGTCAAAAGTCAGTTGGGGTACTTGAGCAACACCATTGAGCCACGCGGTTAGTATGCTTTCCTGTAGCGGGGCGATACTAATATGACGACAGCCAAGCTGCATCACACAGATCAATTGGCAATGATCAAGATAGGCATCAATGATTAACCAATTGTCAATCTCGGGCCAGTGGTCTGGAATGGGGGTCTGGCCCAATAAATAGGGTTTAATGTGAGCGTAATCGAGGGCCAGCTTGGTTGTGTGTTGGAGCTCTTGGTCGCTATCGAGGAGGCTCGTATGGCCTTGGCTGTGGAGCCAAAACTCTAATGCGCCACTAATGCTGGGGTCTACCGCTAGCCGTACCTTCATGGCTGAGTAGAGTCAGCGGCTAAGGGTAACCACAGGTTGAATACGGTGGTACCGGGGCGAGACGTCAGGTTGAGGCTACCACCTAAATCTTGGCTTAAGTCTCGGCATAAAGCGAGACCTAAACCGGTGCCTTGGGTGTCGGCTTTACTGGTGTAATAGGCCTCAAACACTTGCTCTTGCAAAGCTAGGTCGATGCCTGGGCCGTTGTCGGTCACACTGATGTTAATGCCGGCGTTGCCCTGCAAAAGCATGTGGCTCACGGTAACCGTTACCTGTGGCGCGGGTTGTACTTGGCCAACAAGTGCATCACGGGCGTTGTTGATCAGGTTAATTAATACCTGTTCCAAACGTTGGGCTTGGCCATAGACTAACTGTGATTGGCCGGTGTTATGGCTGCTCAGCTGCACGTTTTGAATTTGTAACTGGCTCTTAAGTAATTTGAGTACATGCTCAACACTCTTACAGGCATTAAACGTCGTTAAATTAATGGATTGATGGCCTACCATTTCGCGCATATTGGTGAGGGTATCGGCACAGCGTCCCACTTGCTCATCTAAGGCTGTTAAATGGTCGGCTAAATCACCGATAGTGCCATTTTTTTGCATGGTTTGTAGGCCGTAGAGGCGCAAGCGCATGGCGTTAAGAGGTTGGTTTACTTCGTGGCAAATGCCTGCCATGACTTGGCCTACAGCGGCGAGTTGCGATTGGTGTTGCCAGTGTAAGCTAGTGCGGCCAAGGGCAGTTTGGTCGCTAATTTGCCAAATTAATAGGCTGTTTTGTTGTGCGGCAGTCCACAGCAACCAACGCTCAGAGGCGCCGTGGCTGGTTGTTAAAGGCAAGAGTTTACTCTGGCCTGGCTCAAGCTGGCGTAACTGCAGCCATCGGTTGGCGCCAAGCCATTGAGTGTATTGCCTTAACGTGGGGTGTTTGGGTAATTGCAGCAGGCTAGTGGCCGCTGCGTTCAGTTCAATGGTTTGCGTCTGCGGGTCAAATGAGGCCGCCGCAAACAGAGCGCTCAATGGAGCGCTGGCATGATTGTCCATGGCGGCCTTATCCTGTAGCTG
>JABGSN010000035.1 GCA_018647765.1 Oceanospirillaceae bacterium
AACAAATCATGGTGGCGCACCCATTTAACCCTGTGTATTTGCTGCCTTTGGTGGAGTTAGTGCCTAGCCCAGCAAATAACCCTGAAATCATTCAACAGGCGCAGTCTTTGCTGACAGGTTTGGGCATGAAACCTTTGCATCGACTGGCGCTTAGGAGCACGATGGTTTTGGGACTGTCTGGTGGATGCAGACTTGGCAAGCAACAGCGCCAGCTGGCAATGGGTTGCAGGATGCGGCACAGATGCCTCACCCTATTTCAGAGTATTCAACCCTATTATCCAAGGCGAAAAGTTTGACCCGCAGGGAGATTACACCAAACGTTATCTGCCAGAACTACAAGAGTTACCCAATAAATATCTATTTCGGCCTTGGGAAGCTCCGCCAGAAGTATTAAAAAAAGCAAACATCACGCTGGGCCAAACCTACCCACTTCCAATGGTAGATATTAAACAATCTCGACAAAAAGCATTAGAGTCTTATAGTATTACAAAGGAATTTTAGTATTCATTGCAGTTAACGTCAGTGTTACGCATGAGTATGTAGATTAAGGTGGTTCTAGCGTAATTGATGTTGCAGGCATTTGCTAGAATACTCCATTAACGTAGTTAAATTTTTATTCCTAGATAACTTCATTTCCCTAATCAGTGAGGATATGAAAAGAAAATTTCATTACACTAGGTCACCCTACCATTAGAGCAACTCTAACTATGCTTGATCAACTCAGTAAGCAACTTAAACTAGCTCAGGAAAAACAACAAGCAATAGTGCTGGTTAGGGTTTTAGCAACTGAAGGTTCGACCTACCGTAAAATAGGTGCGCGTATGTTGATCGATGAGCAAGGTCAGCAGTTTGACTTGATCAGTGGCGGGTGTTTAGAAACTCATTTAGGCCATCACGCCATACAGGTAATACAGAAAGGCCAGCCCAAGGTGATTGAGTATGATTTTGGTGACCCTGATTCTCCTGCATGGCTTTTAGGAGTGGGCTGCCGAGGTCGGATTAAGTTATTGTTAGAAAAATTATGCTTGGAAAATAACTACGGTAGCTTGACCTATTATATCAAGGCTAAGCAGGCGACTTCCCCTAGCTGGTTGATTACTGATCTTGCTACGGGGCAAAGCCAGCTATGCACTCAAGTTCCTGAAACGAATAACAATGATGTAACAGAATATATTAGGCCGGCCCCACGGTTGTTGCTGATAGGTGCCGGGCTAGATACTCCACCACTATTTAACCTTGCCCAACAGCTTGGTTTTTTGGTGCAAGTCATTGACCAGCGAAGCCAGATTCTACAACGCTATAATTTCACACAAAATGTTTCAGCGATAGAAGTGAGTAGCAACAACTTGGACGCTTTCATTAACCAAAATCCACAAGATTTTGCATTAGTAAAAACCCATAATCAACAACTTGATGCTGATTATTTAAGCCAAGCTAGCCTTGCTGAACTCTCCTATGTGGGGTTACTAGGACCTAAAGAGAGAGCTCAGAGGGTGGTAGATCAGATGCTGGCACCTGCTCCAAAAAATCTAGTTGCACCAGCTGGCCTTGATTTAGGTGGTGATGGCGCTCATGCTATTGCACTCTCTATTGTGGCGCAGATCCAAGCCCAGTATGAAAACATGAGTGCACAAAGTTTAGCAATAAAAGCTCAAGGCATTCACGATTAGCGATTTGCTATAGTCTCCTCAATTATAGGCCTAGCTGTCGATAATTAATTTAGGCCAGCCTCAAGCCAGATTTACCAAATGGCAGATGGCGAATACGCGGCTGACCAGCAGCGACCAAAGCATTAGCCATCGCAGGGGCTAGTGGAGGAACGCCTACTTCACCAACCCCAGTTGGGGCTTCATCCGATGGTATTAGATGTACTTCAATGACTGGCGCATTGTTTAAACGCATGATTAGATAGTCATGGAAGTTGCTTTGTTTTACACGCCCTTTCTCAATACTTATTTCACCATACATAGCCGCAGAAATGGCGAAGTTAATCCCCCCTTCAATTTGCGCTATGGCGCCATTCGGGTTGACTATTTTGCCACAATCCACGGCACAAGTGACTTTATGCACGGTGACTATGTTGTTGTCGACACTTAGTTCCACCACCATCGCGGCATAGGACTCAAAACCATATTCTACTGCGATGCCTTGGAAGTGGCCGGTTTTGGCCTTGTCCCATTTGCCTAACTTAGCAGCTTTATTTAGTACAGCCCTTTCACGCGGTGAAGACGTGAGTAAATTGCGGCGGTACTCATAGCTATCTTGCTGGGCCAACTGTGCGGCTTCATCAATCACACTTTCAGTAAAGAATGCATTTGAAGAGTGGCCTACTGAGCGCCAAAAGCCAACGGGTATATTGCTTTCAACTAGACTTAAATGTGTATCGGCTTCTATACCTTCTGGCAGGTAGGGGATCTCCGTAGCACCTTGGGCAATTATTGGATCACCAATGAATGCGGTTACCGGTATCCATTTTAGTGCTGAGGGCAGGGTGCCCGAGATCACGCGCTCAAATACTGAGCTGCTAGCAAACTGGTTATGCCAAGCTATGGGTTTGAATTGTGCATCTAAACCAATTTGAAAGCGGCTAATGACCATCGGACGGTAGAAATCGTGTTGCATGTCTTCTTCACGACTCCAAATTAATTTAATAGGTTGTTTCATCATCATTGATATCTGCACAGCTTGTGCCACAAAGTCCGTTTCTCCTCGACGTCCGAAACCTCCACCTAAGAGCTGATTGTGGACGTGAATTTGTTGCGTTTCGAGGCCCGTAATATCCGCCGCCGTTTTTGCAGTTGCAGTTTGGCTTTGGGTTGGTAGCCATAAATCTACGCGGTCGTCTTGTACCCAGGCAGTACAGTTCATCGGCTCCATTGTTGCATGAGCCAACCAAGGGACACTATATTCTACATCTAACACGTAGGGCGTATTAGGCGTGGCTTTGCCCTGTTCGTCGAGTGCGTCACTATAGGCTTTGTGTACTTCTTTTGTATTGAAACCTGCAATTGATTTATCGTAATCACTAAAGCTAGCTTGCAAAGCGGCAGCACCTTTTTTGGCTTGCCAGTATTTTTCTGCGACCACTACTAGAGCCCCCTCAATGGGAAGGACTCTTTTAACACCGGTAACTTGCAAAGCTGCTGTTTCGTTATAAGTTTTAACTTTTGAGCCAAAAATCGGAGCTTGCACAATTGCAGCATTAAGCATGTTGGGCACTTGTACATCAATGCCGTAGATTGCTTTGCCAGTGATGCGATTATGAGTGTCGATTTGTGGCAACGATTTGCCTATTAAGTTGAGTTGATCGTTGGATTTTAAGGGCACATCATCAGGCACCGGCCAGGTAGCCGCATCGGAGGCAAATTGCCCGTAGGGGAAAGCTTTGCCTTGGTAGATGACATGTGAGTCTTGCGTGCTTAAGTTGGCTACAGTGGTACCTAATTGAGCAGCAGCGGCTTTAATGATAATGCTGCGAGCACCAGCTCCCACTTTGCGCATCGTTAAGTAATAGTCTCTAACGGCCGTTGATCCACCAGTTAATTGCATTCCCATTGCGTTGTTGAACTTGCTATTTAAAGGGGCTTGGCGTATTTCTAATGTATGCCAGTCGGCATCCAATTCATCAGCAACCAGTTGAGCCAAACTGGTATTAACCCCTTGGCCCATTTCAGCGCAGGGTACAGTAACAATGATGCGGTTATCTGTACCGATGAATAGCCAGTTATGCATTTCATCGGTTGGTGGCGTATTGCTGTGCAGTAATTCCACTTCTGTATTAATATTGCTACAACCTATTAGTAAACCACTGACGCCAAAGGCTGCACTATTTTTTAAAAAATGACGACGTGTTAAAAGTGTCGCTTTCATCCTAAGCCTCCTTATTGGTGTCATAAGCTAAGTCCAACGCGCGCTCCATGGCTGGACGAATGCGGTTGTACGTGCCACAGCGGCATATGTTATTCATTTGTTGCTTAATTTTTTCGGGGCTTGGGCGCTGGCCTGCGAGTGCTTGGTTAACAATGGCAGTGGCAACCATGATTTGTCCAGACTGACAATACCCACATTGGGGTACATCTAACTCCAGCCAAGCTTGCTGAATTGTATTGAAATGTCCATCAGCGGCAAGAGACTCTATGGTTTCAATTTGTGTTCCGGACATGGCGGTTGCTGGCGCACTGCATGAACGCAATGGTTTGCCATTGACTAGCACCGTGCATGCGCCACATTGACCTATTCCACAGCCAAATTTGGTTCCAGTTAAGCCAACTTCTTCCCGTATAGCCCATAACAATGGAGTGTCTGTATCGACTTTTATTTCGACGTCTTTGCCGTTAATATTGAGTGTTAACATGCCAGCTCTTCTGGTGTTGTATTGTTTGCCATTGGGACTTCGTATCAAGATCCACTTCGGCGTGTGGCCAGATAAAATAATGTATAGGCACACGATGCTGGTTAGCTAGAAGCCAAGGTTTCAAACCACGTTCAGGAGCATTGACCGTGGCCATAATCTTGTGTGGGATGATGACTGGAACGCCCCACGAATTGATATCCTGGTGTTGGTATTGGCTTACTAAAACTTGCGTGGGTCGATGTTTCCAATACTGATAAAACTCGAACGCTTTCTCGGTGGTAATAGCGTATTGGTCTACTAATACCCAGCCAATACTTTTCTGATTGTGAGCTTTTTGGGCTAATATGACGCTAGTGCCCATACCTTTGTGCCAATCTCGGTTGTGCAATATGTTCAGATTGGCGTGGGGTGTTATATCGTCATTTAAATCCACGGCTCCACTGACAACACATACTGGTAATCCAGTGGCTAATAATGTTTGGACTTGGTGTTGAATCAGGCTTTGGCTGCCCAACTGCAACAGTTGCTTTGGTTGGCCAAGACGGGTGGAATTACCAGCCGCCAATATAACCCAAATAAAGTCATCAACAATCATCAAAGTCACCTTGCTTTAGGCAGACTGGAAAGCGAAGCATAAAACGCTAACATACCCCTCTATTATGCATACAAATACATGCACATAAATGCAAATATATGTAAAGACACGCAAAGATGGACAAGTTGCATTAATACCTTGCCTTTAACGCCGGGCATTGCACTCTAAAAGCAATGAAACTGTTAATAATTAGGTAGTTTGATTCCTTACGGGTCACCGATCGATCTGGTTAACAACGAGGGTTATAGGTAAAGTCTACTAAAATAAGATGCGCCTTAAGCAGATCCTTATTAGACCCTTGAGAATATCTTTTTCATTAAAATCAACGTTAGTGAATTTAAGTGGGTACAAGAATTAAGCTGGTTATTCTTCTTTATTTACCGCCCTAGGGACAAGTTTAGCTATTCCCCATAAAATCCCTGCTAAAATAAAGACGCCTATATAATCGACTACCGGGATGCGGGGTAATACGGTATAAAACATCGGCCCCTGTTTTATCGCTACTAGGGTTGCGCCAACGAGGTATAACAGGGTGAACCCCCACTTATGGAGTTTGGTAAAGTTTAAACCATGCATTTGAGTGATTATAAAAATGCCTGCAAAACCAAAAAAGAACATACCCCACATGTTGTTGTCACTCTCTAAGGCCACTAGGGTGCCGTGCACAATGACCCACATTTCTAAAAAAAGCGTCCACTTACGATTAACATGAAACTGTGTAAAAAATAGCGACCCTTGGAGTAGGAGAACAAAGATGTAGGAGAAGCCCATTAGGTGTCCGAAGGTGGCTTCTGTAGGGTGATACCAAAAGGTATAGATGATGGCCCAAGAAAAATAATACCCGTGGTATTTTTTGGCAGCGTATATTAACTTTTTTGAAAATGGCACTTTCTTACCAAAGAATAAGCCCCGTCTGGGTGTTTCCATAAGCAAAACCCAAATGAGCATAACAACCACAGATACCTGTGCACTCCAAATAGACACATGCTGGGCTAGTCCATCGTACCAAAGTTGAGTTTGGATAATGTGCAGCACGCAAAAGAAACCGTTGAGGCCTAAGGCATACCAGTTAAAATTATGTAACTTGTGCCCATATGTGGGTTTGGCACGCTGGGCGTAGAAGATAAGGCCCCACATGGTGATTTGGTGGAGCCCATAAAAAAACCAAGCGCTAAACACACCCATGGCAGTCCGTTCAGGTAGTTGCCAAAAATACCAAGAGGCTCCTTGGTCTTCTAGGAAAACAATATCCTTTAATAAAGGTGCAGCCATCCAAATAGTAAAGGTAAGGGCTAATGTGGCACCGATACCCCATAAGGCTGCATTAGTGTCTTGTCTGAATGTTTTCTGATTCATATAATGATCTTTTCCAATGGCACAAGGTGTAGCTTAAAATGACTATAATAGGTCCTGTCCGACATTTCAACGCTATCGTGGCTATAGGCTTCTGCGCCGTTTGTGCGTTTTCTTTCTGGGCACAAGAGTCCCATGGAAACGTCCTTTTAGGTGAAATTCAAGTGCCATTAGTACAAATCCGACACTTGGGTCAAGGTGAGCTTGTAGTAGTGTTGTTTGAACAACTGGACCGAATCGAATTAGAAATGGACAAAGCTTTTCGAGTAAAAAAGCTCGCTGCCACATCCCAGGACTTGGTGGTGGTTTTCAGCAATGTCCCCTATGGGGAATATGCAGTTGGCGTTTTTCACGACCTGAACAAGAATGGCAAACTTGATACTAACTTTTTTGGTTTTCCGAAAGAGGACATGGCAGTGTCTAATAATGCTAAAGGTGGCCCGTTTGGTGGCCCACTTTGGCAGCAAGCGAAAATTCAGTTGGCGCAATCAGCCATGGTGTTATCGACCCTTAAGTTGTATCCCTTTGGCCCTAAAACCACCGAATAACCACAGAATAGAAAATTTAGCCATGTGTACTTCTGCACATGCCAGTGGTAGGTCAAGTGTTCATATTTAGATGCATCTGACAGAAATAATACATTCGGCGTATCACTATATATGCTCGTAGGATATTTCACCCAACACTCCTTATGGTTACACCCATAATTGATCAACTTGGTCCCAACACCACTACACCACAACAGACCCATGAAATAGCTTGGCCGAACACTCCGTAATGCGCCAAAAGGAATTGTCTTCACCTGTCGTTTCGCTAGTTACAACCAGCGTATCACCGGTGGATAAATAGTATTGCTTGGCATTTAGTGCATCCTCAAGGCCCAGTTCACCTTTGATAACGTAAATAAAACTGTAGCGTTTGTTAGCCACATTTTGTACGTGCAATGGCACGTTAAGCAGCTCATCCAATGGCATATTATTGGCTTCCACCTGCACTACGCGATCACTCACTTGAACCTGTGGCCGATGGATCAGATTTATGGCGAAGGCGGTCTGGGTAAGTAGTTTACATGTGAGTTGGCTTTCCCCAAAAAAGTCGAACGCCGTGCCGCTTTGATCAACAATTGTCTGGTTATTGTTTGTATCCAATTCGAACTCACACCTACCGTCTAACGTGCGATGGTGACGTATATAACCTGGATACAGCGTGAAGTCGGATTGCGGGACCTCAATGGTTGCCGTAGAAAACCTAAACAGGTAATTTTGATCATTGCTTGTTTTTGGAAAGCGGTAAACCTCACTCATTTGACCGGCACCGTTACCCCAAAGCTGGGTTACAGACTCGGTATATTTAACGATACTAACTTGCATACCAGTGTCCTCTGCATGGCGTTCAATAGAGTTATTCAGTAGGCGTAGGCTGATCCGTCTTACCTGCCTTAACACGGTCTAAGGTACCTTGCCGTTGCTGAGCATTCACTGCGTCAGGCATTTCGGCTGCCAATTGTTTAATACGTAGCCGTTCTGTTTGGGGGGTGAGTCGCCCTGCATCCTGCAATCCCTGATAGCGCGGCCACGCCGCGTATTTTTTAGTCAATTGGTGCGGTTGATAGGTGCTCATATGGTCGGGGGTGATATCTCGATCGAAGACTAAGGCGCCAGCCGCAGCTGCCTCGGCTAACAGCTGTGCGCCTGCGGTTGTTCGTGCTATTGCTGCATTGGTTCCTAAGTCTGTATCAGTGTCTTCACGTTTGGGAGAGCCTAGAATCCATGTATCGGCGACTGCAATGTCGGACGCTTCACCAATACCGTCGGGGCAGACTTTGCAACGAAAAGGCATGTCCCACATACTTTCATCTTCTCCCCAAAAATCCAAATAATGGGCATCGACTACCTTTGCTGCAGTGGTAATACGGGTTGGACCCGGGCAGCCATGACCACGATATCGTAAGTCCGTTACTTGATCTGGCTCCACGCCCATGCGCCGATAAAAAGCCTTGATGGAATCGGGCGGCATATAGCCACCACACACCGGGGTCAGCCAAAATCTAACCAGGTCATTCACCCGTTTATCTTCTTGCGCGTAGTTACGCAAGCCCGCTAAGTCACAAGGTTTACCAATAAAAGCAAATTTTTGGTTACGATCGAGCACTTTATCTATCGCGATTAACGGTGCCGTGGGGCCATAACGCGAACCCGAACCTTGTAGCACTTGCTCAGTGGTCGTGCTGATATGCATTTCACCAAAACTCGGTTCGGTAGCATGCGCTTTGGCATGTAATATAAAATCGACTTGCTTGGTGGTTAGCAAGTAACACGCAAGTGCGGTTAACACGCCAGCGGTGGCACCGACATGACGTTGGTGGTCATCGCCAGCCCAAGTGTGCACCATGCGCTGCCATGGGCCCCATACATTATCTAACTTGGTGTCTGTAGCGATGAGGTTGTCTGGCAAACCTACGGGGTGAACCCCCGGGCACACGCGATCTACCAAATCTGCCGTAGCATGGTCTATGGCGTCGCTAACTATCGGCACCAAATACCCCGAACTACCTTTTTTAACCTGTATTAAGTGAGCTCCAGCGGCCGCCTGACACAGGCCGCAGCCGGTGCATAAGCCATGCTCTACAATTTGTTCAACCCGTTGCTTAGCAGTCAATTTCATAAATACCCTTGGTGTTGGCAGCAATGTATTGGCGCATTATTTCATAATATTGATGATCTTACTCTAAGCTAATTTTATCGGATATTTATGCCGGATGGCAGCATCTATTGCTGGCGTTAGATAACTGGGCTGGTGTTGCAATAGCTGCTCCACCTTAGTTTTGGCCCGCGCCCAATGGTCCATGCTACCGCTCTCTTGCCAGACGATAGGCTCGTCTCGGTCGGCCAATTTTGGATAATAATAATCTCGTTCCATCGACACCATGGTTTGCGGCGCATCTATAAAGTGTCCAGAACCAGCAATAGCAGCCTTAATGGATTCAAAACCCAAATCCTCTTCCGTAACTTCGATACCGCGTAGGGCACGGTGTACGTGAGATAACATCTCATCATCCATCACAAAGGCTTCAAAAGAGGCTCCTAAAAGGCTCGCCATCATGCCCGACGATTCGTACACCATGTTGCCCCCAGCCAACCCACAAGCTAAAGCGGTAATGGCTTTTTCCATACCCATTTGAGCGTCGGGTACTTTGGCGTCGCTCATGCTTGAGCCACAACCAGACGGCAAACCTAAGCTATTAGAAAGTTGCGCCGAAGCGGCATTGAGCAAGGCCATCTCTCCCCCGCCCCCCCGAAAAGCGCCAGTGCGTAGATCAATTACTAACGGCCAGTTAGAAAAGATCATTGGATAACCCGGCTCAAAAACATTGATCATGATGAGCGCTGCTAGAGTTTCTGCCAAGGTAATAGCCAGAGTGCCTGCTAATGGAGCAGGCGAGGTGGCACCAGTCATGGCGGCTACAATATTGCTAATGGGCACACCGCGCTTCATACACGCCAAAGCTACCATTACCGCATCTTCACCGTATTTTAGAGGTGAAATGACTGGGCTGATATGGGCCTTACAAAATGGACGTTTAGCAAATTCGCCTTCACCCCCCAGGGCCATGTCGAACATATCGACGATGGGATCCACATGTTCTGGCAAGGTAAAGCTAGTGGCAACGGGTTTGGTGGTGCCACGCAGTAATGCGTACACCGTATTCACGTCTAACTCGTATAAATCGGGCACATCGGTGGCCACACAACAACGGGTAAACCAAGCCACGTTAGGCAACTGATCCACCAACCGAGTAAAGTCATATAAATCGTCTAGGGTGGACGGGCGATACTGGCCATTATTCAAATCCAGAGTTTGTACGGCGGCACCACCGGTACCAAAATAAACCCTGTCTCCACCCACTTGAATATCATGCTTGGGGTCGCGGCCATAAAAGGTGAACTCCTTACAGGCCCCTGCAATAATGGTTTCTACCATGGACGATGGGTAACATAAACGCCCCAGTTCATTCACTTTAGCGCCCTGAGCCAATGCTTGCTTTAGGAGCACAGGAGGGACGTCGGCCATGCCTATTTCATCTAAGATGCGTAACGACTCAGTGTAAATGCGTTGCACTTGAGCCGGCGTTAGCGGCTGATATTGCCCACCCGACTGCCCTGGTGCACAAGGGTTTGTTGCGGGGGGTTTAGCTCTCTGCGCATGTTTAGCGGCGCGGGCTGAAGGTCGTCTAGCCATGGTTCACTCCTAGCTCTAACTACGAGGTTTGAGGTTAGCTGGGTCATACAGGCATGGCTCCACTACCATTGCGTCACAGACTTGACCAATGATGGATACCTTAAAGTGGCCCCCAATGATCGCCACAGCTGCATCTACATAGGCATAAGCCAAGTTTTTAGCCACACGGTGGCCATAGCCGCCAGAAGTAACAACACCCACCTGTTGGCCATGATGAATAACCGGGTCGCCACCATGGGCGGCGGCAAAGTCGCAGCTCACCTCTAATGTAACCAAGCGCTGGCGTGGGCCTGACTCTAGATCGGCTAGCAACGCTTGTTTGCCAATAAAATCTGGCTTATCCAGTTTCACAAAGCGATCCAAACCCGCTTCTATAGGGTTAAATTCATCAATGATTTCCGCTTTCCAATGTAGGTAACCTTTCTCCAAGCGCATGGATTCGGTGGCATAAAGGCCAAACTTACTCAAGTGGAAGGTTTGCCCTGCGCTTTGTAATAGCTGCCACACTAGGTACAACTGCGCATTAGGAATGTGTAGTTCGTAGGCTAACTCGCCCGAAAAACTCACACTCATGGCGTTAACTTGCGCGTAACCAAGGCTGATCGAGCGCACTTGCATCCAACCAAATGCAGCGGCACTACAATCATCACGGGGGCATAACGACTGTAACAAGTCTCGTGACTTAGGCCCTGCTAACACCAGTATAGTATGGCTATCGGCCATTTCCGTTAAGGTTACAGTGGCCGGCATACTGGTATTTAAGTAATCGCGGTCATGCCATTCTGCCGCGGCTGCAGAGCCATACCAAAAATGGTCTTCTCCTAGCTTAGCTAAGGTTGCTTCGCACAACATTCGGCCTGCATGGTTGAGCAAATAACACAATCGAACCTGCCCAACTTTTTTAGGTATCGCGCCACACACTAACTGGTCAAGCCACTGTTCTACACCTGCGCCTTTGAGCTCATAACGGTTAAAGCCCGAGACCTCCATCACGCCAACGTTGGCTTGAAGGGCCGCAATTTCTTGCGCCACTACCGCGTGGGATTCGTTAAAGCGGTAACCGGCAGTTTCCACAAAGTCCGGCGTAGGTTTAAACATCAATACCCGCTCCCAGCCATTCACCGTACCCCAAATGGCATCCAGTTGATCCAATACTGGATACAAAGGCGTGGTGCGGGCTAACCGAGCGGCTGGGCGTTGCTCGTGAGGCAAATGGTAGTGAAACTCATTTTGATAATCCTCAATGGCCTTTAGGCAAGTGTGTTCGGTATTGGCATACTGGCTAAAACGACGCGGGTCGGTGTACCAAGAATCCCACTCAGACTGACCATTAACAATGATTTCGGCCAAGATTTTGCCATGGCCGCCACTTTCGCCAATACCGGCCCTGAGCCCGATAGCACAATAGGCGTTTTCAATGCCAGGGATAGGGCCAATCAGAGGCGCACCGTCAATAGTATAGGTAATAGGGCCATTGATGATCGAATGGATGCCCACGGTTTGTAGGGCTGGCAAACATTCAAATATGCCTTCCATATTGTCTAAACATCGGTCTAAATCATCGGGGCACAAGGCTTTGGTAAAGTCGGGGCTAATGCCGTCCATACCAAAGGTTTTGCAACCTTGTTCGTATACGCCGACCAACAAGCCATGCTTTTCTTGGCGGCTATAAAAGTCATCCCTCGGGTCTCGTATAATGGGCACTCTAAAATCTAATGCCTCTAACTCTGGCATCGGTTCAGTTAGAAAATACATGTGTTCCATGGAGGTCACTGGGTGCTCAACCCCCAGCATATTGCCTACCTCATTAACCCGGTAACCCGTGGCATTAACTACTTTTTCGCAGGTAATATCGCCTTTAAGGGTATGTACAATAAACTCGCCGTTAGCTTTGCGGGTGATGTTTTCCACAGGATTAAAGCGATACACCTTGGCACCGGCTTCGCGGGCTTTACGCACCATAGCAAAGGTAATACCGGCTGGGTCGATGTCACCATCTAGCGGATCCCACCAAGCACCCAGCAACCCTTCTGGGTTTATTAGCGGATGGCGCCTAGCCACTTCGGCTGGGTCAATAAATTCCATGTCGGCACCCATGCCATTAGCCATGCCCACCATGTGCTGGTAGGTATCAACTTGAGCGGCTGTGTTCGCAAGGCGCATGCCTCCAGTAATATGGTAGGCAAACGGAAAGTCCACATCATCTGCTAACTTTTTATACAGTTGAATACTATGGCGTTTAAGGGCAATAGCAGTTTGATTAGCACCAAATTGCGTCACTTGTGCTGCAGCATGCCAGGTGGAGCCAGAAGTAAGTTCATCCCGTTCAACTAACGCAATATCAGTCCAGCCGTGATCTATAGCCAAATGATAAAATACTGATGCACCGGCAATACCACCACCAATCACCACCACACGCGCGTGAGCATCTACCCCTTCACTCATACTTCAACCCCAAAAAATAGCCTGACTACATCAGTACTTTACTTAAATATAACCCCAATTTACTCACCCAAAAGACATCAGACAAGCAAAAACTATTGCATTATGGTTCAAATATATTTAACAATAGGCTAATGAAACATTCCCTCCCTCCTCTGGATTCATTAAAGGCTTTTGAAGCCGCAGCAAGACACTTAAGCATTACCTTAGCAGCCGATGAACTGTGCCTCACTAAAGGTGCAGTCAGCTACCAAGTTAAACGCTTAGAGCAACACCTTGGGCACCCATTATTTAAACGAACAACGCGCCAGATTTTACTTACCGATGCTGGTCAAATGTTTTACCAAACCACCCAAAAAGTATTTGCAGACTTGTCCAACCAGATACGCCTACTAAACCAGCAGCATCAACAAAACTTGATCATTGCGGTGACTAGCTATGTTGCGTTGCGCTGGCTTTCCCCAAAATTGGCCAGTTTTTGTGCGCAGCACCCCAGCATTAATGTGATTATTCAGCACGCTATTAATCAGCCCCATTTTAGCAACCAAGGGGTGGATATTAGTATTCGTTGGCAAGAGTGTGGGGGCAGCTTAAGCAATGACACTGGTATCCATTTGCCTATGCCAATGTTTGCTGTGGCCAGCCCAAGCTTAATCCAACGATACAAATTGTTGCCGGGGGGTTTGGATGCGCCAGCAAATCTTGGCCAAGCACCCTGCCTCAGCATCCCTTTGCTATGTGAAGAGAGGGACTTAGACTTATGGCAGCTCTGGTGCCAAGGACAGCCCTTAGCCAACCCCCACCACATGATCGAAGATGCCAATGTGCGGGTACAAGCCGCCATTGATGGCCAAGGCATTATGCTGGCAGATGCCTTAATGCAAACCGAGATTAACGATAACAGCCTAATCTCCGTGAGCACTCACCAGTTGCAAGGATATGGTTATATTATTACCCCCCACTCGAGTCATCCACAAGTGCAGTTGTTAATGCAGTGGTTACAAACTTATGCAGACTCATTTTAACTAGTGCCGCATTGATGAGTTGGTGGGGGTTTATATTTACTCTACTGGCTGTGGCACTAGGTGCGGCTCTTGCATAGGTGAAATGCAACAGTTACTACAAACGCAGACGGCTCCGCAGCGTCACTTACCCACTGATAGTGACATAGCCTTTCTACAATAACTGTTCAATAACTAAATTTGTACATACTCACTGTAACTGATGTTTTCCATTGTGAAAATGGATATAGTGGGCGATCGCTTTTCAGACAACAGTTTGCTCTATGCCTAGCACTTCAGACAACCTTACCGGCATGTTTTATATGACGCTATCTATGGCGTCATTCACCTTTGCTGATCTCGCCTTAAAGTGGGCTTGTGAAATATTGCCCACGGGCCAAGTGATGTTTATTTTAGGCTTAGGCTGTTGTGGGTTGTTTTGGGGCATAGTAAAACGTAAACAAGAAGCCGTATTCCACAAAAGTTTTTTTATACCCGCCGTATTATTGCGCACTGCAGGCGAAGCCATTGCCGTGATTTTTATATTTTTGGCCTTAATACATTCAGCCTTCACGTCTGTGTCGGCTATTTTACAAACCTTACCTTTGTTGCTCACCCTTATTTCTTTTTTGTTTTTGGGCGAAAAAGTGGGCATTCACCGTATCTTGGCTGTTGTTATTGGTTTTGCAGGTGTGTTGCTCATCATTAGGCCTGGCGTGGATAGTTTTGACGTATTTTCTTTGTATGCCGTTGCTGCGGTCATTGGCATGGCAATGCGCGATATTGGTTCACGCCTGTCACCAACATCAATATCTGCATCCATGTTGGCGTTATACGGCGCCATGACCTTCGTTGTTATTGGTTTGGCAATGATGTGGTCCGAAGGCACCAAAGAACTCTCAATGGAGTCTAGTGGCTATTTATTGGCGATGATTTTATGCGCCTCTAGCGGCACTTACTATGCCACCAAAGCCATGCGCTCAGGCGAACTTTCAGTAGTCAGCCCCATGCGCTATACCCGCTTGTTATTTGGTTTGTTAGTGGGCGTTTTTATCTTGCAAGAACAAGTGGACCTGTACATGTTACTGGGCTCAGCTATTGTGGTATTTGCTGGGCTCTACGTTTTGTATAGAGAACAATTGCATCGCGCAGACCGAACTTGAGTCATCCTTCTGTGGCTCGCCAAGGCTTATACACCGGCGCGGCGCTCATACTTCTTTCAGAACTAGCCCTAGTGCTCACTGGGGTGATGATCCATACCTTGGTACAACATGTGCCTACTGAGGTTCTAGTATTGGCGCGTAACGCAATAGGGTTAACGTTTTTTATACCTTGGCTGTTACGCAACGGTGCCATTGCAATTGCATCCCAGCGGTTACCCCTACACTTAGTTCGTTCGCTAGTAGGTATAGTGGCCATGTATTGCTTGTTCTACTCTTGGGGGCATTTGCCCCTAGCGCAGGCTGCTGTACTCAAACAAACAGCACCATTTTTTATCCCTATTGTGGGCTTTTTTTGGCTTAAAGAGCGCATTACGCTGTGGACGGTAATCGCCATCGTAATCGGTTTTATTGGCGTTTGGGTTATCCTCAACCCAAACAGCCAAACCGACGTACCCTGGGTTGCGTTATTAGCTATTTTTGGCGCATCCTTAGGCGCAACCGCTAAAGTGGTGGTGCGCAAACTCAGCCTTACGGAAAGCAGCATCGTTATCGTGTTTTATTTTTCCTTATTCAATACCCTGTTTTCACTGGTACCGGCTGTATTGGCATGGACCACACCTAGCCTTTGGGTGTTGGCCGGTATGGTGGTGATGGCAGGCTTTGCCACCTTAGCGCAATTATTACTGAGCAAGGGCTATCGCTATGCACCCGCTGGGCAACTAGGCCCGTTCACCTATGGTTCGGTGATATTTGCTAGCCTGCTTGGCTGGCTATTGTGGGATGAGTTGGTGACTTCAGAAGCGATGATAGGTATGGTATTAGTGGTGGGTTCTGGTATGTTAGTGATGCTAGGAGCGGCGAAGGCTGCTGGTAAGTCATAGCCGTTATTATCAACGTTCGAGCCAACCATTCATGCACTCCGCATCCTTTCTTAGCATTAGCTGCATTAATCAACGAGTGTCTACACAGACCACCGATGCAGTCTCGTTACTCAAGCACGCAGCGACAAATCTAACTCACTTTGAACCTCGATTGCAGGCCTTTAGAAAAGTCGGCCCATGCCCTTCAGCCGCCCCTGAAGGTTTATTAGCGGGCGTGAGCATTTCTGTAAAAGACCTATATGCGGTCACTGGGTTTGATACTTATGCGGGTTCGCCCCTTGCATTAACCGAATTTAATAGCTCTGGCACGTTGGTTAAGCGGCTCACCGACGCCGGAGCCCACGTATGTGGCAAAACCCATACGGTAGAATTTGCCTTTGGTGGGCTGGGCACCAACCCCCATTGGCCAGTGCCGGTTAACCCTTTTGATAAAAACCAGCACCGCGTGCCTGGAGGCTCAAGCTCGGGTGCGCCAGTGTCCTTGTGGATGGGTGCTTGCCAACTGGCACTAGGCTCAGACACGTCTGGATCAGTGCGAGTGCCCGCCGCTTTTTGTGGCACGTTTGGCCTTAAAACCAGTGCCGGCCGATGGGAAAAAGATGGAATTGTGCCGCTGTCGCCCAGCATAGACACCGCTGGCCTGCTGGCGTTAAGCGCCGCAGACGCGAGCTGGGGATTTGCCGTGCTCGACCCTGCCACCTCGGCCAACCCCGAGGCATTTATTGAACGATGCAAACCCAATTCAAGGCCTATGGAGGGCGTACGTATTGGTGTGATAGACGGGTTATTTCAAGGCTGCGAAGGTGGCATTGATACACGAGTCATGGACTCGTTAAAACAGCTCCAAGCCGCTGGTGCCACCTTAGTTCACCTAGACTGGCCTCACATTGAGGAAACTTATCAACTGTTCCTAGAGGGTGGTTTGTCGGCTTTGGAGTTTCCGGCTTTTATCAAAACAGAACACAGAAAACCTTGGTTTGATCAATTAGCAGCCAGCACCAAAATGCGTTTTGCACACCTTACACAGGCAGACCTAGCCAATGCGTCGAGCCAAATTGCAGAAAAAAATGCTTTAATACAAACCTTTAACCAAGCGGCAGAAACATTACTAAAAACTGTCGACTTTGCAGTCTGCCCTACCTGCCCTGTTAGTGCCCCTACACTGGCTTATGTAGAAGCCAATTTAGAGCAATATAAAGAACGTAACTTCAAAGCCTTGCGCAATACCCAAGTGGCCAACTTACAATACCTCTGCGCTGCCACATTACCTTGTGGGTTGGATGATTTTGATATGCCTATCGGTTTACAAATAATGATGGGGCATGGTCAGGATGAGCAACTTATGGCTTGGAGTTGCGCCGTAGAATCCATTATTGGTGATGCCTTGTTTCACTATGCAGAGCAGCTAAACTAGATGAAAACACCCGGTCTTCATGCCTATAGCTTACTCGCCTTACAAGGTGCCGTGTGGGGTTCGTCTTTTCAGGCGATAAAGTATGCTTTAGAAGGGTTTGGGCCCATGAGTGTGGCTGCGGGGCGCATTTTTATTGCGGCCGTAGTGTTGTTAACCTATGCCCTAATGCAGGGCGACCGCTTGCCGCGTTCGGTCGCCACTTGGTTGAGTTTAATTGCCATTGGATTTTTTAACTGCGCCTTGCCCTTCTTTTTAATTCCTTGGGGCGAACAATCCTTAGACTCCGGCCGTGCAGCTATTTTTATGGCAACTGGGCCTTTGATTGCTATATTACTAGTGCATTTTATCAGCCAAGACGAGAAAATTACGCGCTACAAAACGGCCGGTTTTAGCCTGGGTTTTATAGGGGTGTTGTGTGTTATTGGTGTGGATACGTTTGCTTCTGGTGTGGGCGATTTGTTACCCCAACTTGCCATTATTGTTGCCGCGGCGTCCTACGTGATCTCGGGTGCCATGGTAAAACGGCTCAAGGGTTTAAGCAGTGCGATGTTGTCTGCAGGTGTATTAATCGGGGGCTGCCTGATTACGGTCCCTGCTAGTCTGTGGCTAGCCCCCCCCCTGGCTTCGATTACTAATCAAAGTCCCAACCTGCCTGATTCGGCCCTTATTGCGCTGGTGTATTTGGGTTTAGTGCCTACGGCTGCTGCATTTTTTGTACGCTTTTACCTCATCAAACAATATGGCTACACCTTTGTATCTCAGGTGGGTTACCTGGTGCCGGTATTTAGCGTGTTATTTGGTGTGCTGTTATTGGGTGAGGTGCTCACCCTTGCCATGGTTATTGGTTTAGTGCTTATCCTTGGGGGTATTATGTTAAGCCGCCAAGTGAGTAAACGTCATCACCGGTTCCCCTAATACCTGCATGTTTGGCTCTATGCCTAAGCCCGGCGATTGAGGTGCAGTTACCCAACCTTCACGCCGTTCAAATGCGCCCTTTTGAGCGGCCGACGCGGTGCTAACGCTCACCATATCTCGGGTATCAAGAATACAGCGCAATAGGTGCGGCGGAATAGTTTGACCCATGTGAGCGATGGCTGCAAAGGCAATATCAGAACCTACAGTGTCTTGTACACTGAGACTATAACCGGCACTGATACACATGTCCCGTTGACGGCGACAAGGAGTTAAGCCGCCGTTTTTAGATATTTTTAAACCCACACCTTCTGCTGCGTCATCACTTATTAGCTGCGTCACTGCGGCATCACTGTTGGCCAGCTCATCCCAGATCATGGGCATATCTGTGCGTTTACGTAACGACATATGTTCGCGCCATGTGGCACATGGGGCTTCAAGCACTATGTCTGCATGGCGCGGCAATAAACGCAAAAACCGCAGTCCCGTTTCTACCGTCAGGCCACCATTAGCATCAACAATAAAGTATTCCCCAGGTTGACGATCAGCCAAACACGCCGTCACCCGGTCTGCGTCTAACTGCGGGTCTTCGCCGATCTTAATCGAATGGCCTCGATAGCCCTGTAATCGATGCGCTTGCACCCGTTCGCGCATGGCTTCTGGGCTACCTGCATAAATCGATGATATCACCCCCATAGGTTCTGAGGTACGCCCGCCCAACAAATCACACACGGCCATAGACACAGCTTTGCCAAACAAGTCCCAGCAGGCTACATCTAAGGCCGCCTTGGCATGGCTGTGCCCCACTAAAGCGGCATCCATGGCATCGTAAACCCGATCTACACGACGAGGGTCTAAGCCTAAAATAGCCGGTGCTATTTCTTTAACTCCCGCTCTTACTCCCAACGCGTGGGCGGCAATGTAGGTGGCGCCAAAGGGTGTGCTTTCACCAAATCCAGTAACGCCAGTATCACTAGTGAGGCGCACAATGGTGGCATCAAAGCTAGCATACTCTCGCCCACCAGATAAGCGATAGGTACCACCGGCATAGGGTAGGTCTACTTGATAGACGTCTATTTGGCTAATGTTCATGGTGTTATCCTTATGGGTGCTCGGGGATCAGCACTAATTTGCCGGTAAATGCCTTAGCTAAAAAGTCGGTTTGGGCGGTATGTATGTGTTTAAGTGGGTAAGTACGCGCCACCACCGGCCTAATTTCATCGCCTTCGATGTAGCTCATCAAATTGTCAAACACTTGGGCCTCTTGGTACGTGCAACCAAAAAAACTCAGGTCTTTTAGGTACAGAGTACGAATATCTAGCTCCACCATAGGCCCAGCAATGGCTCCCGAGGTAGTATAACGCCCACCTCGGCGTAACAGGTCGAGTAATTGTGGCCAAGCCGGCCCTGCCACCAAATCCACCACCAAATCCACTTGATTGTCGCCGATGGCGGCGACTAGATCATCCCCTCTTACCACCAACTGATCGGCACCCAAGGCTTTAACATCGGCGTGTTTGGTAACGCCGGCAACAGCAATCACGTGAGCGCCACGGCGTTTGGCCAACTGCACTGCCGCAGAACCTACGCCACCAGACGCACCCGTAATTAACACGCGTTCACCGGACTTTAAATTGGCTCGGTGGAGCATGTTTTCGGCAGTAGAATAAGCACAGGGAATAGACGCCAACTCGGCATCACTCCATGACGTGTTGACCACATAAGCCTCGTCACTCAAAGCACAGGTATATTGAGCAAAACCTCCATCATATTCAGACCCAAAGGTAATGCAGCTAAAGGGTTTGCTGGGATCTTGCTGCATGGTACGCACCAATACCCGCTCACCTATACGCTCACTGTTAACGCCTGCACCCACGGCAATCACTTCGCCACAGACGTCGGCACCTTGAATGCGCGGCAACTGCAAGGCACTGCCAGACCAGGTGGCAGTCGCTGCATCCAGTTCATCGTAACCCGTGTCTGCGCCACTATTAGTGTCGCCGGTGACTTGTTTTGAATACCAGCCGATACGGGTATTGATATCAGTATTATTCACCCCCGCCGCCAATACCTTAAGCAATACTTCGCCTGCTTTAGGTTGAGGGGTGGCAATGTCTTTTTTATACACCAGCTGATCTAAGCCACCGTGGCCGACAAGGAGAACGCCAGACATGGTGCTAGGAACAGGCCGATTTTTTGACAGGTCAACTGTGTCCATTATATATTTTCGTATTGGTGGCGAGTGCCACGAATTTAGCAGTTCATTGAGCACCAAACAAGCAACATTATTGAGTTTCAATCATGACTTAATGTCATGGTTTTTATATTGTTTAGATATAACTAATGTTATAGTGGTCAGGACATCACAAAATCGAGCATGATAAACGTGACTAGCAAACAAAAAACCTTTGGGCTCGCAAACAACAGACATCAAGTAGCCCATTGGTTAATGCAAGTGTTTTTTGTGGGCCTAATGATCGGCACAACGCGAGTGGTGATCACGCCGTTTGCAGAGCAAGAATTTGGCCTAGCTAAAGATTCCTTATTGCTACTAAGCACCTTTGTGATTTCTTTTGGCGTAGTTAAAGGCAGCATAAATTTTGTGGCCGGACACTGGGCCGAACGTCTGGGCCGTAAACCCGTACATATCCTAGGCTGGCTGATTGCGTTACCTATCCCATTATTGTTTTATTTTGCTCAATCTTGGTCTTGGGTAGTAGCGGCCACCCTATTGCTTGGCATTAACCAAGGCCTCACTTGGTCCATGACCCAAACCTCCAAACTTGATATTACGGCTTCGCACGAACGCGGCTTGACCATTGGTCTCAACGAATTTGCGGGCTATACCGGTGTCGCCTTAGGCGGATTGGTAAGTGCTTACGTCAGCCAATGGTTGGGGCTTAAAACAGGCTTACTCATATTTGGATTGGCAATTATAAGCGCTGCATTGATATTAACCTGGCTGAGCATCCTAGAAACAAAACCTTGGACAGAGCAGCAAGCCCAAACCACATCACAACAAACCGTTAGCGAGCCAACTTCATCGTGGCATGTGTTCAAACGTATGAGTTGGCATGATTCGCGCTTATTGGCGATCACTCAAGCGGGCTGCGTAGAAAAATTTGTGGATGCCTTGGTATGGGTGGTGTACCCCGTCTATCTGTACCAAAAAACCGGCGACCTTACGTTAACGGGTTGGATCATTTCTATTTACGGTTTAGTGTGGGGCGTGAGTCAATTGATCACAGGGCACTGGTCGGACCGGTTTGGCCGCCAGCGCCTTAACGTATCCGGCATGGCCATGACCACCCTTGGGGTAATAATGATGCCGCTCATGCAGTCTGGTTTGGGTTGGTCTGTGAGCGCCGCCATTACCGGTTTTGGTATGGCTTTACTCTACCCTAACCTGTCTGCTGCCATCGTCGATTTATCACAACCTGCGTGGCGAGCAACGGCCATTGGCATTTATCGTTTTTGGCGTGACATAGGCTATGCCATTGGCGCCTTTGTGCTAGGCCTTTCTGCGTTCTTGTTTCAAGACCTAACCGCAGCCTTCTGGGCCGTAGGAATGAGCATGGCAATCTCCACAGTTTGGTTAGCTGTTCGAGGCTGACACCCCTAAACCCTGCCCAAGGCAGTTTCAATTTCACCAATAGTGAGCATCAAGGTGTGAGAATCCATTGGCGATTCATAAAACCCATGTTTGACGTAGAAGCGGCTTGCTGTGTGGTCCAACGCATGGGTGACTACAGCCCTCACACCAATTTGCTCGGCAGCCGAAACACAACGCATCAGAGCATCTTTAACCAAACCCGCACCTAAATGGGCTCCAGTAAATGGTTTAGCCACTGCCAATCGAGCTAAGATAATCACTGGTATAGGGTCGGGCATATTTCTTCTAACCTTGCCCAATACTTCGTGCCTCGCCACTGCGCCCGTAGCTAAAGCGTAATAACCCGCCACCTCATGATCCACTGTACAAGCTACATACGTGCGAGCAGAACCACCAACCATTTGTGCTTTAAGGGCCTTTTTAGCCAACCACACATTAAGACTGGGCTGGCCACAGTCGAAATTACTTACATCGTGTGCAGTGGTTAACAACGTAGGTGCACTTAGCGTTGCCATGACCTTCAAGACTCCCAGGGAACACTCATCGCCATCAATTTTTGTAGCCGAGGGTTGTGTGCTGGAGGCGCATCGAGTGAGGCAACAAACTTGTCATAATCCAGCTCATCCAAGCTGATGAGCTGTTGCTGTATAATTACTTCACGCGCTTTTTGGATGGCCGCATCCAGCATAAATTCAGTTCGGTTGCGGTGCATTATTTGAGCAGCTCTATCGATTAATCCACGTACTTCTGGCGCGGCTTTCATATTAATTGGAACCGATGACGTCATAATTACCTACCTTCATATGTATCTGATTAATACATAATATCGTATATACAGAAGATACACTATTCAAGGAAATTTTTACTTGGCTTAGCGGAGTCACCGCACGCCATCTTAGGAAGCGAGGTCTCGACCCACTAGTAGTGCTTTTAGCCAAGGATTAGCGTATAACCCAACTTATGACCGAACCCAATCACATAAGCACTGCCCTTCACCAACTACGTAAACAGCTCGTACTAGCATTACGTGCATCGCCGTTTGTAATGGACAACAACAATGACACGGCGGCAAAAGTAATTAATCGGCTTGTAGATCAAGGCCAAGTCAACTTAGATGCAGGTGCTAGTAATACTCTCGCCAATTTAATGCCACAGATTACTCAAGCCGCCACTGCTCTGCCGGAACGTTTATATAGTTTGGTGAATTGCGTGGCCGATTTGGAAGCTCATTTACCTTGGTATCAGCGGCCCATTGCAAATAACCCAGAGTTTATGGTGAGCCACAGCAATGCTCAAATTATTGGCCCAGAAGGGTTAGAAGTACGGCATGACCTCATTGTTGGCGTCACCCTTATGCGGCCCAATGTAGCCTACCCAGACCACCAGCACGAACCCGAAGAGCTCTACTTAGTACTAAGTGAAGGTTTATGGCGCCAAGCAAACGGCCCTTGGCATACGCCAGGCATAGGCAACTTGGTTTATAACCCCACCGATGTATTCCACGGCATGAAGTCTGTGGATGCGCCTTTGTTAGCCCTTTGGTGTTTACCATTGGATAAACCGTTTACGTCGTTTAGCGCGCCTTTGCCATCAGCATCTTAGCGGCCTGTTCCACAACGCTGAAAAAAGTCGGCTATTTCCCGATTGATTGCATGGTTCACTTTAAACTTGCCAAATTTTTGTTGATAAAACTGTTTCGCTTCGGGCGCTAACACGTCGTTGTAAGATTCGTACAAATGGCGGATATAATCATCGTTAAACTCTGGGTGGGCTTGGTAACTTATGGCTTTGTTGGCATACACGATTGCCGCTGCAGGGCAATGTTCTGCACTAGCAGTCACTTCAAGTGCAACCGGGGGTAAGTCAACTATTTGTTGGCCATGCCACGCCGCCACGGACATTTGGCTGCCGTCACTTTTGTTGTAGTTGATGACCCCAGTTTGATACACAACGGGAGCGTCGGCAACGCTTCCTCCTAATGCTTTAGCGATGGCCTGATGACCAAAACAGATACCTACCATAGGTTTATTCCCATAGGCTGCGCGGATCCACTCAAGCATGGGAGCCATCCAAGGTAGGTGTTCGTCTAAGTTATGTTTTGAACCGGTTAATAGATAACCGTCACAATCATCGTCAGCCCGTGGTAACTCACCATTAACCACTGTAAAGGTAACAAATTCAAACCCAAAGGGTGCTAACAGATCACGAAATTGCTGATCATAATAACCATACTTTGCATGCATTTCCGGCGATGACAAACCACACAGTAATATGCCTAATTTCAATCTATTTATCCTCTTTTATTAACCCTAAATACCCAACATCAATCATTGACTTGTGCTACTAACAGCGCTTTTGCCGCAGCCACAAAGTGATCAACATCATCCGCCTGAGTGCTAAAATTAGTCACTAAACGTACCACATTTTTGTCCCAACGGTCGCTGTAAAAATGGAAGCCTTGGGCCAACAAACCATCAATAGCAAATCGAGGTATTTTACAGAATAAAATATTAGATTGGCATTGGCATTCAATTTCTATCCCAACAATAGCCTGTAAACCGCGCACCAACCGTGCGCACATTTGATTCGCATGACGCGCGTTACTGAGCCATAAGTCGTGCTTTAAGTAGGCATTCATTTGGGCCGACATTAAGCGCATTTTGGACATCAAATGGCCAGCGCGTTTGCGCCTAAAAGCGAGTTCTTGGGCAAGGCTTGGATCAAATAGAACAATGGCCTCTGCCCCTAACACCCCATTTTTTGTGGCCCCAAAAGACAATACATCCACCCCCGCCTTCCAGGTCATGTCGGCTGCCGAACAATCCATGGCCACCAGTGCATTGGCAAAACGAGCACCGTCCATGTGTAAGCGCAGGCCGTTATCATGGCAAATATCACCAATAGCCTGTATTTCGTCAACACTATACAGGCTGCCTGTTTCGGTAGATTGGCTAATACTCACTACCGCGGCTTGGGATGAATGAACATCGCCTACTTTTTTCGAGGCCACGTTTGCTAGATTTTGCGCACCAATCTTGCTGCTGTCGCCATCAATACAAATTAGCTTCGCGCCATTGGTGAAAAATTCTGGCGCGCCACATTCATCATTATTGATATGGCTGTGCGGATGGCACAACACCGCACCCCAAGGGGGTGTAAGCACACTTAGGCCCAACGCATTAGCAGCAGTTCCTGTAGGTACCAAAAACACACTTACTGGGCACTCAAAAATAGCGCTCAGTTGTTGCTCTACTTGCTGGCTGTAGGTATCTACTCCATAGGGCGACTCTGGACCGGAACCGGCATTCACCATAGCCTGCAATACTTCAGCTGAAGCACCCTCTGCATTGTCGCTAGAAAAAACCTTGTTATAGGGTCCAGTTTTATTAATGCGGGTCATTATAGGTCTCAATTAGTTAAGGGTGGCCAGCAGTCGTGTAACTAATTTTTGATTGTTGCGTTGCATTGCCTGAGCTAAGGCCAAACCTCGAAAGCCATCCCATGCAAAATAAATGCTAATGACTCCAAGGGCCACTTGTTGGCACGCGTCTAGACCGGCCTTTGGGTGCCTTTGTTGCAATTCTTCGGTTAAGTCAGCGACATAAATTTCAAAACATTGGGTCATGCGCTCACTCACACGAGGATACCGGTGGGCAGCTGACAATAGCGCATAAAATGCGGGCAGCATGGCTTTATAGTCGCCTTCTGGATCAGTAGTAAACAGCACTGTGGCTAACCAATCATCACTGCTGTCGGAGCGGTGTGCCTGCTCCTGTTGACGCCAAATTGTTTCGAACTCATAGGCCACATAATCGGCCACTTGGTTGACTAGATCTTCTCGGTTGCCGGCGAAGTGGCGCACCAAGCTGCGTGAAATACCCGATTCTTGGGCAATATCATCTAATGAGGTTGCATCAAGGCCACGCTTTGCAATACAACGCACAAAGGCCGACATGATGGCGGTTTTCTTTTCGGCTTTAACAGATGGACGAGACATCAATTCATTCTAGTTAATTGTCAAACTTGACAAGTTTAAACCAGAAGTATAAGTTGTCACAAATGACAATAAACTTGGAATCTAGCAATGAACTTGATTCATCCTATGAAATCCATTGAACAACCGTTCGATGCCGACCCACAAAAGTCTTATACGATGGCCGCACGCTATTACACAGATGAGAACATTTACCAGCAGGAAAAAGCTGACATCTTTTGGCAGTCTTGGGTTTATATTGGCCACTCGTCGCAACTAAAAGATGCCGGTGACTACATCACTGCCAACTTACATGGCCAAGAAGTAATGGTCGTACGAGACCAGGAGGGTCAACTGGGGGCCTTCTTCAATGTTTGCCCCCACCGAGGTCATCAACTATTAACCGGGTGCGGTAATACTCGCGCCATCGTTTGCCCCTACCATTCATGGTGTTTTGATCAACAAGGGCAGTTTTTGCGAGGTCGGAACTTACAAGATTTAAAGGACTTCTCTAACCACGAATTTAACTTAAAACCCGTCAATACCGAACAATTTTTAGGTTTTATATTTGTTAACTTAGACCCCAATGCCAAACCTATGACACAGATATACGAGGGGCTAAAACAAGAAATTGAACATTATGTGCCCCAAATCGACCAAATTGAACGCCAGTACCACGCCGACTATAAGGTGGCTGCGAACTGGAAGCTTTTGGTGGATAACTTTTTGGAATGTTATCACTGTAACACTGCCCATAAGGACTTTGTTGATTTGGTAGACATGCCCAGTTATCAAACTAAGACTTACGCACGCTATTCCAGCCATATTTCCCACCAGCCAAGCAAAGCCAATAGTAAGGCGTACCAAGTACAAGGCGAACAAAGCTATGGTTATGCTGCTTGGTTTATGTGGCCTAACCTCACTATTTGGGTCATGCCGGGCGAGGCCAACATTAGCATGTTACAAATGCACCCAGATGGCTTATCTCAATGCCTAGAAACCTTAGATTGGTACGGCATAGGCAGCCAGTTAAGCCAAGCCTCCCACGCCGCCATTACCTACTTAGATGATGTACTACAGCCGGAGGATATCGGCCTTTGTGAAAGCGTACAAAAAGGAATTAACTCGCTTGCCTATAATCAAGGTCGCTTTGTCGTTGATGATCAAAGAAGCCATTTGAGCGAACATGGTGTCCATCATTTTCAAAAACTGGTTATTGAAGCGTTGGACCTAAACTAACCTGCAATTTCCAAAGGGCATTAACCAGAGGGTTTTTCAGGTTTTTTTTGAGTACCAATAGGCCCACATCATAGGCTTCGAGTTGCGGCGCAACGTCCAAAACTTGGATGCGCTCTATGGTCGGGCTATTGTCCAGAACAATCTTGGGTACCACCCCAATTCCCAGACCGAGGCTAACCATAGTGACGATAGCTTCGTTACCTGCCACTTGGGCGTAAACTGTGGGAGTAATATCCATCGCCCTAAACCACGCGTCTATACGTTCACGAGAAAGCCCCCCTTCTGGCAATACCATAGGCATTTTGGCCCACTGCTGAGCATTTTTCGGCGTAATCAAGGGGTGTTCCAAGTTACTTTGATCCAGCGCGGCAATAAACACCAAAGGTGACACGGTAATAGGTTTAAAGGCCAGCTCTCGCGGGAGGGTCTTGGGGTGAGCCGCAATAGCAAAATCCTCTTCGCCTGAGATAACGCGTGCAATGCCTTGGTCTGGATCACCCGTGTGAAGCTTAATCTCGATGCTTGGGTAATCTTGGCGAAAGCGTTGGAACAAATCAAACAGCAAGCTGTAAACAGCCGTGACTGAACAATACAAACTCACTTCGCCCTGTAACTGACCGGTCGCATCGCGCACTTGATGGCGAATAGCATCCCATTCACTCACTGCATTACGTGCATAGTCTAAAAAAGCTTGACCTTGAGGGGTGATTTGTACACTGCGGTTGTCGCGAGTAAATAAGTCTACACCTAACTCTGTTTCTAGTTGACGAATAGTGCGAGACAAGGCCGACAAACTCACGTGGCACGCTGCACTAGCTTTACCAAAATGCAGGTGCTGAGCCAAGGCGATAAATTGTTTCAAATTACGAACATCCATAAAGCTCACTTTATCACAATCATTACATCATGTTGCATAAATCGGTTCACTATGTAGCGTATATATCAATTTACGAAAGCATCTTCAAAGCGTATCATGTCGCCAGTTTGAAGCCATTCCAATTTGGCTGATATTGATTCTAGATTTAACCAAAGGACTTCCCCATGTCTAACAACTACTTTAATACCCTGCCTTTACGCGAGCAGCTAGAGCAGCTAGCCAAATGTCGCTTCATGCACATGAACGAATTCACCGAAGGCGTAGATGCCCTTAAAGGCAAAAAAATGGTCATCATTGGCTGTGGCGCTCAAGGCCTTAACCAAGGTCTAAACCTACGCGACAGTGGCCTAGACGTGTCTTACACCCTACGCCAAGCTGCGATCGACGAGAAGCGTCAGTCCTACAAAAACGCAGCAGACAACGGCTTTACCGTTGGCACCTACGAAGAATTGATTCCGACTGCCGATATCGTATTAAACCTAACACCAGACAAGCAGCACACGCCTGTTGTGACTGCAGTTATGCCATTAATGAAGCAAGGCGCATGTTTGTCTTACTCACACGGTTTTAACATTGTTGAAGAAGGCATGCAGATCCGTGAAGACCTTACGGTCATCATGGTTGCACCTAAGTGCCCTGGTTCTGAAGTGCGTGCTGAATATGTGCGTGGTTTTGGTGTACCGACGTTGATCGCCGTACACGAAGACAACGACCCACAGGGCCACGGTTTAGCATTAGCCAAAGCCTACGCCGTTGGTACTGGCGGCCATAAGGCCGGTGTATTGATGTCTTCTTTCATCGCCGAAGTTAAGTCTGACCTAATGGGCGAGCAAACCATTCTTTGTGGCATGCTACAAACCGGTTCTTTGTTGTGCTTTGACAAGATGATCGACAAGGGCATGGACGCAGGTTATGCCTCTAAGTTGATCCAGTTCGGTTGGGAAACCATTACCGAAGCGCTTAAGTATGGTGGTGTAACCAACATGCTAGACCGTCTTTCTAACCCAGCTAAGATCAAAGCCTTTGATCTTTCTGAAGAACTGAAAGTGATCATGCGTCCACTTTACAACAAGCATCAAGACGACATCATCAACGGCACTTTCTCTTCTACCATGATGGCAGACTGGGCTAACGACGACGTTAACCTATTAGGCTGGCGTGCAGAAACTGGCGAAACGGCCTTTGAAAAGACTCCTGCTGGCGACATGGAAATCTCAGAGCAAGAGTACTTCGACCACGGCATCTTAATGGTGGCTATGGTTAAAGCCGGTGTTGAATTGGCCTTTGAAACCATGACCGCTGCAGGCATTATTGCAGACTCGGCTTACTACGAGTCATTGCATGAGACACCTCTTATCGCTAACACCATTGCGCGTAAGAAGTTGTACGAAATGAACGCCACTATTTCTGACACTGCAGAATACGGCTGTTACTTGTACAACCATGCGTGCTTGCCACTGCTGGGCGACTTCATGAAGAACATCGACACAGACGTCATTGGCCGTGGTTTAAGCTCAGATGATAACGGTGTTGATAACGCCCGTTTGATCGAGATCAACGCAGCTCTACGTAGCCACCCAGTTGAAGCCATTGGCGCAACACTACGTGGCCACATGGCTGACATGAAGAAGATCGTATAAGGTAGATACTGCGTCATCGCTACGTCTTTGCAAGAAGCGTAGCGACGTGGCAATCCATAACCCACTGTATTGGATCGCCGCGCTGCGCTCGCGATGACGTATAGGCTCGTCGCCTCGCGATGACACATTGAACTATTATGACTATACAACTTACCGACCTACATGTTGAGTTTGACCAAGGTTTTCAACTCAAACACATCAACTGGCAAGTTGAAAAGCAGCAACATTGGCTGATCACCGGTGCTAACGGCGCCGGCAAATCGGCGCTCGCCGCCGTGTTAGCAGGTTATGGAGACATCCAATCTGGTAGCACCGGCGGCCTACCTTCTCCTATTGGATGGGTCTCTTTTGAAGCCCAAGCCGAACTCATTGACGCCGAACTTAAAAAAGATGACGCCGACATTACTGACGTTATTAGCCTCGGCACCCCGGTGCGCGAAATCATCTTCACGAGCGAAATAGATGCCGCCATCGCGCAGGATTTAATTACCAAATTCGAGCTAGACTACTTGCTCAATCGCGCTTTTCGCAAGCTTTCCACAGGCGAGTCTCGCAAGGTAATGATCATTCGCGCTTTGTCGTGCAAAGCCGAACTCCTCATCCTCGACGAACCCTTTGATGGCTTAGACAGCAGCACCCATGCCATGTTGCAAACTCACCTCTCTGGGTTAGCACAACACACTCCCATAGTCATGGTCCTCAACCGCTTTGATGAAATACCAGACTTTGTTAGCCACGTTGCGTATATGGAAAACGGCGAATTAAGGCACCAAGTTGAACGTAATGATGAAGCGGCATACGCTGAGCTTTATCAACTTCTGCACCTAAAAACTACACAGTTACAAATACCACCAGCGGATACCGACACCGATATTCCAGCCTTAAACCCACAGCAACCGTTAGTTAAATTAACCAACATCTGTGTTAAATACACCGATATGGTGCTCATCAACAACCTTGATTGGACCATAGAAGCCAATCAACATTGGCAATTGAGCGGCCCTAACGGCAGTGGTAAAACAGCCATATTGTCGCTTATTACCGGCGACCACCCTCAATGTTATACCAATGACATTTTTGTATTTGGTTTCCAACGCGGCAACGGCGAAAGCATATGGCAAATCAAACAATTTATTGGTTATGTTTCCACTGCCTTACAATGGGAATACCGAGTCGGCACTAGCTTACGTAATGTGATTATTTCTGGGTTTTACGATTCCATTGGTTTGTATAGCAAAAGCACCGACCGTCAAAAACAAATTGCCGATCAATGGCTTACTTTGTTGGGCATGCAAGACCGAGCAGACTACCCATTTAACAAGCTCTCCTATGGAGATCAGCGTTTATTGCTCATTGCCCGGGCCATGGTAAAACACCCACCGCTATTGATTTTGGACGAACCGTGTTTAGGTTTAGACGACATCAATCGTCAGCTAGTATTGGCGTTAATCGAGAAGATTTGTGAAGCTAATGAAACCTCGGTTATCTACGTTAACCACCATGCCCAAGACCGTATTGCGGGCATCGACAACTACTTGGCCTTGGAAAAATCAGCCGACAATAGTTAGTCTTTATGGGTACTAATTTTCTCGCCAGAAAGTCACTATTGAGGTATTGTTCAGGTTCAGGTCTAGGTGTTTGATCTAAGTAAGGAATCTAAATGAAAAGCTGGATTTTGCTATTTTTTGCGGTGGTGTGCGAAGTGGTGGGCACCTCAGCCATTAAACAATCTGAGGGGTTTACCAAATTTTGGCCCTCAATAACCGTGGCTGTGGGTTTTGCCTTGGCTTTTTATCTCCTGTCTTTTTCCCTTAAAGCTCTGCCTATTGGTGTGGTTTACGCCGTATGGTCGGGCATGGGTATTGTATTAATTTCGGTAATTGGCCACTGGTTCTTTAATGAGCGTCTCGATACGCCGGCCATTATTGGCGTTAGCTTTATCCTTGCAGGCGTTATTATCATGCAGGTATTTTCCAAGGCGGTGGCTCACTAATGCCAAAATTAGGCATGCCAGAGGTTAGACGCCCTCAGCTCATCCGCGCCACGATGGACGTCATCAATCAAGTGGGTTTCCTTAACGCCACGGTGGCTAAAATAGGCCAGCAAGCGGGCATTTCACCCAGCATTATTAACCATTATTTTGGTGGCAAAAGTGGCTTAGTAGAGGCCACCATGCGCAGTATTCTTAAGGACCTGTCTACGGGTATTAACTTACGTTTATCTAAGGTTCCCAAAGACGATACCCTAGCGCGCATTGAAGCCATTGTTGGCGAAAATTTTAGTTCGCACCAACAAGATGAAGCGGTGGTAAAAACTTGGTTAGCATTTTGGGCCCAAGCCATGCACGACCCAACCTTAAACCGCATACAGCGAGTGAACGAAAAACGTTTATTGTCGTACCTCAGGTTAGAGCTAAAGCGCTCTATGCCCCATGCACAAGCACAGATGGTGGCTATCAGCATCGCGGCGTTAATCGACGGCATTTGGTTACGTGGCGCACTTAATCCACAAGGTATGAATTCAAATCTAGCCCGCCAAGTAGTGCAGGATTATTTATTGCTGTACATCAAACACAGCTAACGACTTAAACTGTAGAGCGCCCAAAATTCATCCACTCGCGCTCCGTCGTAGTGATCGGTATATTCTGCTGGCAGCAATTGCAGGTCTCCATGGGTGGCTGGATGACAAATAATTTCTGTAGGCTGGTGTATTTTGCACAATGTTTTTTGCCATTGGTTACGTAATATAAACTGCTTACGCCCAGGGTACTTAAACGGCATATAAGACAAATCCGCCCTTTGTACCGCACCTTTTGCCCGCAGAGAAAACCAACACAATAAAAACTGTGGCTTACCCAACAACCCCCAGTCCAGCACTAAACGGGTGTGGCCCACACCTAGCGCCTTTGCCGGTGCGGCAATACGCTCAATAATACCCGGCAACAAATGCACATGGTGATGGGAATCAAAGTAGCTTAAAGCCACACCCAGCTGTTGTAAGGCCCTCACCTGTAACGAAAATTCTACTTCAATGTCGTTTAATAACGCAGGTGATAACTTGCGACAGCCAAACCAACTTTGTTTAATCAAATATAACAATGGCCGTGTTTGCCCTAGCCCTTGGGCAGTGTGCTGGCCCGTGGTTTGGCCTAGTAGCTCACCGTTAGTCAGGTTAAAGTGCAGCCCAAGTTGAATGCCCTGCACCGCCATTAATTCGTCCAACAAGTAATGTTTGTGCAGGCTATTCGCCATGATCGATACGCGTTTTATGACTCCCAGCTGCGCCAACTTAAGCATGCCTTCGTTAACCGCTGGGGATATACCCCAATCGTCGGAGGTGATTTGTAAACGCTGATTCTGAATCACCGTTAACGGCGTGCGTGGCTCATACTCTCCACGCCTTTGTTTGTGTTTTAGATGCAATAAAGACTTAACAGAACGCACCAACTCACCACCAAGGTGCAAGGTAGATTGATCATGATCGTGCATTAGGGTCACGGGGATAGAGGTGACTTTGTCGCCATGTCCTTGGGCCAACAAAAACATTTCGACGTCATAGGAGAACCCATGACAGGTAAGGTGACAAAACAGTCTAGTCGCAAACTCCCTCGTCATAAGCTTAATGCCACATTGAGTGTCGGATTGTTTGATACCAAACATCAACCTAACGGCACGGTTATAAAGCAAACCAAAAACATGGCGTTTAAATAGAGAGGGCAGCAGCTTGGTGGGTAAATGAACACGGCTTGATGCTAAACGGCGATTGCCCACCACTAAGCTAGCGCCGTTACCCAACGCCTCTTGGGCTTGGCTGAGAAAGGCTAAATCAAAAGGCAGGTCTGCATCAATAAAGGCAATAGCACTGTACTGAGTTTTTAGAAACGCCGATTGTAATGCCGCGCCTTTGCCTAGGGGCGCCAAATGCTGATGCAGCACCACACGCTGATCATGGGCAAACTTAGCCTCTAACAGAGCGTGGGTTTTTTCAACTTCACCCAGCTCACCATTAACACAAATAACCACCTCAAACTCACCCTGCCAGTGGGCCTGCAAATAGTCCAGCAACACCTCTACCTTGTGCAAGATAAACGTGCCACTGGCTTTGGCAGGAATTATGATAGATAAGTCTTGGTTAGGCATAGCGCCCCAGGTATCTCGTGGGTTAAGCAGAGCTGGTTATTGTAATGCAACCAGCCCCTCCCTGTCGTGGCTTATTAACTCAATGGCCGATTTGCTGTGCCGGTGCGTTGCGTGTTCTGCCAATCTTCGGCTATCCAGACCTTGACGGTAGCAGGTGCCAACGGTGTTTTACCTAAAATTAAGTCAGCCGCTTTTTCAGCCACCATGATGGTGGGCGCATTTAAGTTGCCATTGGTAATCACCGGGAAGACAGACGAGTCCACAACGCGCAATCCACTGACCCCGCGCACCTTGCATTGACTATCGAGCACCGCCATCGCATCGTCGTCTGCTCCAATTTTGCAGGTACACGAAGGGTGGTAGGCGCTTTCTACATTTTGCTTAACCCATGCATCAATCTCATCATCAGTTTGAACCTTAGCCCCTGGTTGAATTTCTTCACCCTTAAACGGGTCTAAGGCAGGCTGATTGAGTAATTCGCGGGTGAGGCGGATACAGTCGCGCCAGTCTTGTTTGTCTTGTTCGGTACTGATGTAGTTAAACACAATCTCTGGCGCATCACTGGCCTTGTTAGAGGTGATACGGATGTGACCACGGCTGCTGGGTTTATTAGGCCCCACATGCACTTGATAACCATGGCCATCAAAGGCTGCATTACCATCATAACGCATAGCGGCTGGCAAAAAGTGGTACTGAATATTGGGCCATTTGAGGCCTGCTCGAGATCGAATAAAACCACAGGATTCAAAGTGGTTGGTGGCGCCTAAACCTGTTTTGGTAAGCACCCACCGGGCGCCGATTAAACCCATGTTAAAATAATCGAGTTTACTATTAAGGCTGATGGGCTGCTTGCACCGGTACTGGAAGTACACTTCTAAGTGGTCTTGTAAGTTTTCGCCCACACCCGGCAAATCGTGCAGTACAGGCACTCCAGCATGTTCCAGCACTTGCGCTGGCCCCACGCCAGACAGCTGTAATAATTGTGGCGAACCCACAGAGCCTGCACTAAGGATGACTTCTTTTTGGGCACACACTTGCTTTAACTGCCCCCCTTGAAGGTACTCAATACCCGTGGCCTGCTTACCATTAAACAAAACCTTTTGTGCGATAACGCGCTTCATTAAGGTAAGGTTTGGGCGCTTAAGGGCACGGCGTAAATGCGCATTGCTGGTGCTGGCTCGAACGCCATTTTTTACCGTCATATGCATGGCTCCAAAACCTTCTTGTTGCTCGCCATTAAAGTCTTTGGTGTATGGGTACCCGGCTTGGGTACCGGCATCAATAAAGGCCTGATACAAAGGGTTCATGGTCATATTGTTGCCACCGCAAGTGCCTACAGGGCCATCACCACCGCGGTACTCATCTGCACCACCCTGCCAAGTTTCAGACTGCTTAAAATACGGTAAACAATCGGCATAATTCCACCCCGTAGCCCCTTGTTCTTGCCATTGTTCGTAGTCCTGCGCGTGACCGCGTACATATACCATGCCGTTAATCGACGATGATCCACCTAGTACTTTGCCTCGCGGGCAATGCATTTCGCGGCCATCAAGCCCAGCTTCGGCTTGACTATGAAACTGCCAAGCGTACTTTTCTGTATTCATTGGGTAAGACAAGGCGGTAGGCATTTGAATAAAAATACTTTTGTCGGTTCCACCGGTTTCTAATAATAAAACCTGATGCTCGCCACTTTCGGTTAAACGGTTGGCCAACACACAACCTGCAGAACCTGCGCCTACAATAATGAAGTCGTATTTTTTGCTCATGAGATGGTCGCCTTAATATGGAGATTCTAAATCGTCTAAACGTACAAATACGCTTTTCACTTGGGTGTAGTGATGCAATGTTTCTGGGCCATTTTCACGGCCTATGCCCGACTGTTTGTACCCCCCCACCGGCATTTCTGCTGGCGAATCACCCCAACTATTAATCCAACAAATACCCGCTTGCATCTGGTTAATCACCCGATGAGCGCGACTAATATCTTGGCTAAACACACCTGCTGCAAGGCCATAGTCGGTGGCATTAGCCCGCGCAATGGCTTCGTCTTCATCAGTGAATTTAAGCACCGACATCACTGGCCCAAAAATTTCCTCTTGCACATGCACCATGTCGTCGCTGCAATCGGCAAATACCGTTGGCTCAACAAAATAGCCGTGTTTGGTGGCTGCACTCTCATGGCGCCCGCCACCACAAATTAAACGCGCCGAGGTTTGTTTGGCACCGTCGATATAACCCAACACTTTTTGCATGTGTTGCTGGCTAATTAAGGCCCCCATTTGAGTGTCTAAGTTCAAAGGGTCACCCAATACAATGGCTTCTGCCCGCGCCTTAACCTTAGCGATAAATTCATCATAAACACCGGCCTGTACAAATACGCGGGTGCCATTGGTGCACACCTCGCCCTGGGTGTAAAAGTTAGCCAACATGGCACCGGCAACGGCGTTGTCGAGCTTGGCATCATCAAATACCAACATAGGTGATTTACCACCTAACTCCATAGTGACTTGTTTTAAGTTTGAAGCAGAGTCGGCCATTATTTTTTTGCCGGTACCGGACTCGCCGGTAAAAGACACTTTGGCAATGTCGGCGTGAGCAGTGAGCATTTGCCCTACTCGGTAATCGCCTTGCACCACATTGAACACGCCATCGGGCAGGCCCGCTTCGGTAAATATTTCAGCCAACTTCATCACACTTAACGGTGTCTCTTCAGACGGCTTAAACACCATGGCGTTGCCTGCAGCCAAGCATGGCCCAGCTTTCCAGCAAGCAATTTGAATCGGGTAATTCCACGCACCAATGCCTGCACACACACCTAAAGGCTCGCGGCGAGACATAAAGAAGCTGTGAGCATCCAAGTCTTGTTGGGTGCCTTGCATGCCACAAATTAAACCGGCGTAATATTCAATAACATCGGCCCCAGAGGCAATATCGACACAATTAGCTTCCTGTAACGGCTTACCTGTGTCACGTACTTCCAACTCGGCCAGCTCATCATTGCGATCACGCAATAACTGCGCAGCACGCCGCAAAATGCGCGACCGCTCCACCGGTACCATCGCTGACCATAGGGCGAACCCCGCCTGCGCATTAGCCACGGCTAGATTCACATCAGCCTGACTGGCTTGATCAATGGTGGCCAAGGGCTCACCTAAGGCAGGGTTAATACTGGTGAAGGTTTCACCCGAAGTGGCCCCTTGATGAGAGCCGTTTATATAAAGCTGGGTATGTTGCATAGGGCGTGACCAAGAAATAAATTCTATTATTGAATGAATGTTCGATAAAGATTTTACACCATGGTTTTAGTACTAGTCAATTGACTCACACAAGCAGTCTAGACGAATGACTATTATGCCAAGTACACTAACCTCTTGTGGCCTCGGGTCAGCTCGCGGCAACTACCTACCCAACTTAGTGAGAATAATATGGCTAGCTTATTAGTAAAAACCATCAAATGGACCCTGTTGATATTGCTGGGGTTGGGAGTTGCCTTAGCCCTTTTAATTTGGAGCATTACCTTCCACCCCCCGGCATTACAGGCGGAGCCTGTGGTTAACCAACCTGGCTCACCGACCTTGGAGTCAGGGCAAGAGGTCAAGGTACTCAGCTGGAACCTGCAGTATATGTCGGGTAAAAATTACGAGTTTTGGTATGACCACATCGATGGTAATGGTCCCGACATTAGGGCCAGTAAAGAAGACATCAGCACCACCTTTAACCAGGTGGCCGAGTTAATTATTGCGCAAAACCCAGACGTTATTTTACTTCAGGAACTACACGACAACGCCAAACGTACGGATTACGAAGACCAACTGCAACGCTTGCTCACCCTGCTGCCCGCAGAATACAGCAACTATAGCGAAAGCTTTTATTGGCAAGCCGATTTTGTGCCTTTACCTCAAATTATGGGTTCTGTGGGTATGAAACTGGCCATTATTTCAAAATATAAATTAGGCTCTGCCCTACGCCACCAATTGGCAACTATTAAGGCCGACCCCGTCACCGATCAGTTTAATTTCCGCCGTGCCATTCAAGAAGTTGCTTTGCCGGTAGCCGATGGCAGCAAGTTGAGCCTGATGAACACTCACTTTGACGCCTTTGCCCAAGGTTCAGACACCATGCAACAACAAGTAGCCTACATGGAGCAGTTGCTAGCTGTGAAAAATGCCAATGGCGAAGCGTGGGTGATTGCAGGTGATTTAAACCTATTACCACCCGGGCAATATGACCTCATGGATGAAGATGCCAAGGGTTACTACCAGCCTACAAGTGAACTTGAGCGTATCTATGAGCAATTTAAGGTAATCCCCACCATCGCACAGGCCAACGGTGCAAATGCCAAACGCTGGTTTACCCACTTCCCTAACCGTAAGGAAATTGCAGGTCCAGACCGCACCATCGATTTTTTTGTTCATAGCGACCATTTACAAGTAGCAGGCGCGCAAGTGATACAACAAAACACTTGGCACATTTCTGATCACTTACCGATGATTATGACTCTCACATTACCCTAAACTCGGGCCCACTATGACTATGCGGTGCAAGCCGGCGTGGATATTGTCCAGGGAAAGCGCTCTCGTGGGATGATGCCATGGCCTTTTATCATTCACGAGAGTAACTAGGAGACAAACCCAACTAAGGACAAAGGCCATATAAACTGCTATATTGCGCGCCATGGAACAGTCTGAACTCTTTGAAGCCCCCAGCCCCTGTATTGGGGTGTGCGAAAATAGCCCCAAGGGTTATTGCAAGGGCTGCATGCGCTCGCGGGGTGAGCGTTTTGAGTGGCATAATATGAGCACTGGGCAACAGCTTCAAGTGATGAAACTATGTACGCGACGCTACCAGCGAATGTTGGAGCGCAAACAAGCTCGAGACAAGGGCGATGTTAATCTAGAGCTTAATTTTGCCGAACCCCAATCACCTCAAACGGACTTACTGTAAGCCCGCGAACTAAAGTACCGGGCTAATGTGCTGCACCATCAACTGCAGGCTTTGACGGCCACGAAATTCATTCACATCTAAACGGTAAACCAAGTCGGCTTGGTCACCACTATTAGGCCAAAGGATTGTATCTACGTTAAAACAGATGGCATCAATCAGTTCGCCTGTTTGCGCGTGAGCCAATACCAGTTTCAAGTGTTTTTCGCCCACAATTCGCTGCTGTACCAGCATAAAGCGCCCATGGAAGGTGGGCTCTTCGAACCCTTGCCCCCAAGGCCCAGCTTGTTGCAATACAAAGGCCTGGTTCAGCGTTAGCTCATGGGCAGCCAGTTCACCGTCGGAACGCCACTCTTGGGCCAACAACGCTTCTGGCAGGTGTGCTTCTGCGTAGGCATTG
>JABGSN010000063.1 GCA_018647765.1 Oceanospirillaceae bacterium
CCTTAGCTGCCATACCGGTAGCCGCCCAGTATGGAAAGACGATGTGGCAGGTTTTGTGCCTGGAGCTAGCATTCAAAACCAACACTTAGCTGGCGCAGTGGCAGGTGAGTATCTGCTTTCTGAAGCGCTAAACGCCGGTGTTCAAGCCGGTGCTACTGCTTCTGATACAAGCTCTACACAAACCTTTGATTGTGGCGATGAGTCTACAGGTGCTTCTCAAGCCTTGTACTTGGTACCGCACACTAAGCCAATTAGCCGCGCACCCAAACAGTTTGTTGATTTCCAAAACGACGTAACGGCAGCGGGCATTGAGCTTGCAGCGCGTGAAGGTTTCCAGTCTATTGAGCACGTGAAACGTTACACGGCCATGGGTTTTGGTACTGACCAAGGCAAAACGGGTAACATCAACGGCATGGCCATTGTGGCTAAGACGCTGAACAAGTCGATTGCCGAAACGGGTACTACCATCTTCCGTCCTGCCTACACACCGGTTACCTTTGGTGCCATTGGCGGCCGTGATGTGGGAGAGTTGTTAGACCCAGCACGTCACACAGCCATGCACCCATGGCACGTGGCTAACGGCGCAGAGTTTGAGAACGTAGGTCAGTGGAAGCGTCCTTGGTATTTCCCACAAGCGGGCGAAACCATGCAGCAAACCCTTAATCGCGAATGTTTAGCGGTACGCAACAGCGTAGGTATTTTGGATGCGTCCACTTTAGGTAAAATCGACATTCAGGGTAAAGACGCCCGTGAATTCCTTAACCGTGTGTACACCAACGCTTGGTCTAAGTTAGCCCCAGGTAAGTGTCGTTATGGCCTAATGCTTAAAGAAGACGGCATGATCTTTGATGATGGTGTAACGGCGTGTTTAAGCGACAACCACTTCTTAATGACCACCACCTCTGGCGGCGCCGCTGCCGTATTGGGTTGGTTAGAATTATGGCATCAAACCGAATGGCCAGAGCTAGAAGTATACTTTACCTCGGTCACTGACCAGTGGGCTACTTGTTCATTCGCAGGCCCTAACTCACGTAAAGTGTTAGAAAAGCTATGTACTGACGTAGACCTTTCAGCGGATGCCATGAAGTTTATGGATTGGCGCGAAGGCACTGTTGCTGGTATTAAGGCACGTATTTTCCGTATTTCTTTTACCGGTGAATTGTCGTTCGAGGTCAACGTACCTGCCGACCAAGGCCACTACATGTGGAACAAGCTCATGGAAGCTGGTGAAGAGTTTGGCATTACGCCATACGGCACTGAGTCGATGCACGTATTACGTGCCGAGAAGGGCTTTATCATTGCTGGCCAAGACACCGATGGCTCCATGACCCCATACGACTGTTTGATGGGCTGGGCAGTTGGCAAAACCAAAGAGTTTAGCTTCTTGGGTGAGCGTTCGTTCTCACGTCCGGACACCGCACGTACAGATCGTAAGCAGTTGGTTGGGCTTAAGCCAAAAGACCCTACCGTTGTGATCCCAGAAGGCGCACAAATCGTCATGGACCCTAATCAACCTATCCCTATGGATATGATGGGCCACGTCACTTCAAGTTACTGGAGTGAATGTTTAGGCCATGGTATTGCTATGGGTACCGTTAAAGGCGGATCAGACCGCATGGGCGAAACCGTATATTGCCCACTGGCCGATGGCCGCGTATTGGCTGCCGAAATTTGTAGCCCAGTGTTCTATGATCCAAAAGGAGATCATCACAATGACTAATGTTGATACTAGCACCAGCATGGAATCCCCATTGCACCACCGTGTAGCTCACACCAACGCCGCTAATGCTGGCGTAGTGATGAAAGAAGACAAGTTTCGTGGTCAGTTAAACCTACGTGGCAACCCACAAGACGCAGCCTTTACCTCTGCAGTGGAAAAGGTGTTAGGCGTGGCCTTGCCAATGGCCCCAAGCAGCAGCGTTCGTAATGGCGACACAGTGGTTTACTGGTTATGCCCTAACGAGTGGTTGTTGATTGTTGCTAGTGGCACACAAGGGCAGGTTGAAGCTGACTTGCGCAGCGCTATGGATGGACAGCACATTGCTGTAACCGACATTAGTTCTGGTCAAACCTTAGTTAACTTGTCTGGCACGGGCGTGGCTGAGCTGATGCAAAAGTCCACTGTGTACGATTGCCATGACTCTAACTTCCCAGTTGGCAAAGTAGTTCAAACTACTTTCGCTAAAACGGGCACCACTATGTGTAAGCTAGAAGACGGCTCTTACGACCTTGTGATCCGCCGTAGCTTCTCCGACTACTTCTTCTTGTGGTTACAGGATGCGAGTGATGAATATGGGTTGAGCGTTAGTTAAGCCCTGCCTGGCGTCTGCTTAAAAAATCCTCACTTTTGTTTGAGGATTTTTTTTGCCCAAATAATATTGGCATTGAATTAGCGGTGAATTTTGTCAGATGGTTGGTCTCAGCGAGCTATACATCTAAGTAAGCAACACAGGGACAGGGGCGGCATAAGCAGGTAAAATATCAGCTTGAGCTATTTTACTATAACCAAGTAACCTCACCCTCTGGAATTCTTCAATGATACGCATTACCAACCTACAACTTCCCCTTGATCATGACGAGCAGGCACTCAACCAAGCTATTTTAGCGCGGTTATCGATTCAAACCGCCGACTTGCTGGACTTTGTAGTGCATCGCCGCGGTTACGACGCGCGTAAGAAAAGTAAAATTGTATTGATCTACACCCTTGACGTTACCACTAATCAAGATGAACACCTATTGGTTAGGTTTGCCGACGACCAGTTAATCAAAACCAGCCCCGATATGAGCTACAAGTTTGTTGCTCAAGCACCTGCTGTGGTTGAAGAACGGCCAATAGTGATTGGCTTTGGTCCGTGTGGATTGTTAGTAGGCTTGGTGTTGGCGCAAATGGGTTATAAACCCATTATTCTGGAGCGTGGGGCAGCGGTAAGGCAGCGTACTAAAGACACCTTTGGGTTTTGGCGTCAAAAGGTGTTGAATACCGAATCTAACGTGCAGTTTGGTGAGGGCGGGGCAGGCACTTTTTCTGATGGTAAGTTATACAGTCAGGTGAAGGATCCCAATCACTACAGCCGCAAAGTTTTGAATGAATTTGTAGAAGCGGGCGCACCGGAAGAAATATTGTTTGTGAGTAAACCTCATATAGGCACCTTTAGGTTGGTGTCTATGGTGGAGAAAATGCGTGCCACTATCGAACAACTCGGTGGCGAAATTCGGTTTGATACGCGGGTTGATGATGTCCATATAGAAGACGGTCAATTAACGGGTGTAACCTTGGCTGATGGTGAGGTGCTCAAATCTCGTCATATTGCCTTAGCCGTTGGTCACAGTGCCCGCGATACTTTTAAAATGTTGTTTGATAAGAAGGTCTATATAGAAGCCAAACCATTTTCCATTGGTTTTCGTATAGAGCACCCACAATCACAAATAGACAAAGCCCGCTTTGGTGCTAATGCGGGTAACGAAATTTTGGGTGCAGCAGACTATAAGTTAGTGCACCACTGCGATAACGGCCGCTCGGTTTACAGCTTTTGTATGTGCCCTGGTGGTACAGTGGTGGCGGCGACTTCAGAAGAAGGTCAGGTGGTAACCAATGGCATGAGCCAGTATTCGCGCGCTGAACGTAATGCCAACAGTGCTATTGTGGTGGGTATTGACCCTTCTGATTACCCAGGCGATGCACTGGCGGGTATTGAACTCCAGCGTCAATTAGAGCGTAAAGCTTATGTGATGGGAGGCGGGAACTACGATGCGCCGGCGCAAACTGTGGGTGATTTCCTTAAAGGCAAACCTTCACAAGCGTTAGGCAAGGTAGAATCGTCGTTTAAGCCAGGTATAAAACTCACCGATTTATCCGACGCTTTGCCTGATTATTGTATTTCAGCCATACGTGAAGCTATTCCAGTATTTGATCGTAAAGTGAAAGGCTTTGCCTTGGCCGACGCGCTATTGACTGGTGTAGAAACCCGCACCTCGGCGCCTATATGTATTAAGCGTGGCAAAGACCTGCAAAGCATCAACACCCAAGGCTTGTATCCGGCTGGTGAAGGTGCGGGTTATGCTGGTGGCATTATGTCGGCGGCCATTGATGGCATTAAAATTGCCGAAGCCATAGCTTTAAGTATGAATAAGTCGTGACTCGTGAGTTACCCATAGTATAGAAGCTGTTGTTGAGATTAAAATAAGTCCTCAATTTACCTCGCTGTTTAACTAAAGAGTATTACCATGCTAGCCACTTATTCCTTCACCATTTGGGGCCTTTGGCTCATTTTAATGACTGTGTTTATTCAATCTGCCGTGGCCTCAGTGGCTCACCGTAAACAAAAGCACTATGTGCCAGGCATTGTAGACGCTAAATTGAGCCACGAGTCGTTTGTATTTCGTAGTGATCGCACCTTTTTAAACTCCCACGAAAACCTACTGATGATGTTTGGCCCTGCGGTATTAGGCATGTTGGTAGGCATGGACGCTTATTGGCTGGGTTTGTTAGTGTGGGTCTATGCGGTTGCCCGTTTGATGCACATGGTGTTGTACTATGTGATTGCCACCGAAAAAAATCCTAGCCCACGTAGTTACTTCTTTATAGTGGGTAACCTAGCCACCGTGGTACTGTTGGTTCAACTTGCCCTTCACCTAGGTGCCTAATGAATACCCCAGCGCTGCTTGACCGTTATCGCTTGCAGGAGCGCCGGGGCCCACAAATTGGCATGACCAGTGGCTATGAGCAAGGCGTATGGCGTTATGATTTTATGGGTCAAGACTTTTGTTTGATTTTGGACCATAATTTGCCTTTGGATCGAGTTCAAAGTCTAATAACTACTCAAAAAAAACGTGCTAAAGATCATTCTACAAGGCTTGAGTGGAAATAGTTCTCGAGCGACCCCCATGCCGAAAAAACGCAACAATGGCTAACTGATGCGGGCTTCATAGCCAGCGAAGACGAAGCCTTTATGGCCATGGATATTGCCGCTATAGATTGGTCTGCGCCTGACTTAAAAGTGAAACGCTGTAGCCGTGGAAGTGAGATAGAAGTGGTTTTTTCCATCCAACAAGAAGTCTGGCAAACCTCAATGGCGCAACGCCTAGAGGGCGAGTTAGAAATCTTTCGTAACCACGCCAATCGCATGAGTTATTAGTTGGTTGAAATCGACGGCAAAGATGTGTGTAGTGGCTGGGCGAGTTACACCCCAGAAAGTGACTTTGTGGGGTTGTGGGGCGACAGTTGTTTGCCTTAATTTCGCAGTCTTGGTTGTTCGCCTTGGTGTGGGTAAGGGCACAAGAGGCCATTGCACGTGAGTGTAAGTACCTCACCATTGATGCCTTGCCTAGCAGCCGGCCCATTGTGGAACGCTTAGGGTTTGAATTGTTGAGTATGACCATTCCCTACGAATTTGATGGTAAAACGCTTTAAACAGGCTTAATGTGGTCAACATCGAAGGTAAAAAAAGGCCCCATATAGGAGCCTTTAATCGAGTGTATCGGTTAACCCGGTGACATACCTCGTAGCTTTTCACTGCGGCGGCGTAACAGCTCCAACACCGTTAGCAAAGCCACGGACATGACAACCAAAATGCTGGCTACGGCCAATATGGTAGGGGAGATCTGTTCACGAATGCCGGAGAACATTTGGCGTGGAATGGTACGTTGTTCAACATCGGCGATAAATAACACGGCAACCACTTCATCTAATGAGGTAATAAAGGCAAATAGAGCGCCAGAAATCATGCCAGGCAAAATCAATGGCATGATGATACGGCGGAAGGTGGTCCAACCATTGGCGCCCATATTTTGTGAAGCCCTTACTAAACTCATGTCAAAACCACTCAGGGTGGCAGTGACGGTAATGATAACGAACGGTACGCCTAAGGTGACGTGGGCCAAAATCACACCGGTGTAGGTCTTAGCGATGCCAATAGAAGAGTAAAAGAAGAACATGCCGGTGGCAGTAATGACCAAAGGTACGATCATCGGTGAGATCAACAAACTGGTAATCAACGCTCGTTGAGGCATTTCGGGGCGTGATAGGCCTAAGGCGGCCAAGGTGCCAAGTGTGGTCGCGATGATGGCAGATACAGTGGCGATAAAGAAGGAGTTACGTGCTGCACGAACCCATTGGGCATTGTTCCACATGTCTGACCACCAGCCTTCAATAGCTTCAGGAGCCTTCATGCCATTATGTAAAATGTCCAAATACCAACGCGCAGAATAGGCTTCTGAGTCAAAACTAAGCATGCCGTCGGTAAAGGTGAAGTAGGGCTCGGCGTTAAACGACAGCGGCATGATTATAAGTACAGGCGCAATCAAAAAGATCAACACGCTGGCACTAATAACAAGAAACACATAGCGTGTGAAACGTTCTCCAGTGGTCGAATAATCATGCATTTTTTCCATAAAATACAAAGGGGTGCCGAATATCAATAAAAACCCAACGGCGGCTTTCATGGTGCCTGTAAGTAACACAACCGATAGGGTAGCGAGGGCAAGAAAAAAGTATGCCCGGCCTTTGTTGTTGATGGATTTTTGTAAAAAGTTAATCATTGTAATGCCCCGTTCCTTAACCAAACTTGAGTTTGTCGATACCAATTAATTTGTTGTAAACCCAGTAAAGTAACAACACAACCACTAGCAGCATGGTGCCTAAAGCGGCCCCTAGGCTCCAGTTAAGAGACTTTTGAATATGGTATGCTATCAGGTTAGAGATTAATAAACCGTCTTGGCCACCCACTAGTGCTGGCGTGATGTAATAACCAATGGCTAGGATAAACACTAGAAGCGTGCCTGCAGCAAGGCCTGGTATTGTTTGTGGTAAATAGACACGGCGGTAGGCATAGAATGGCTTAGAACCCATAGATAGTGCGGCACGCATGTAGGTTGGCTGTATGGTTTTCATGACCGAGTACAACGGCAGAATCATAAAGGGCAACAAAATATGTACCATGGCAATGATGGTGCCGGTTTGGTTGTAGATCATCTGAATGCGGCCATCGTCACCGATAACACCAAAGTAAACTAACAAGTCGTTAATCACACCTTCGGTTTGTAGTATGGCGATCCAGGCGGTGGTGCGAACCAACAGCGATGTCCAAAAAGGTAGCAATACCATAATCATCAGCAAGTTGGATTGACGTAATGGCAACACCGAAAGCAAATACGCTACGGGGTAGGCCAATAGTACACAAATAAAGGTAATCAGCGCAGCAAGCCAAAGGGTTTTAATAAAGTTGTCAAGGTAGATTTGATAGAGCTCATCGGCTTCGACAACCTCGCCAGTTTCATTGTATTTCAAGTCCATAGCAGCTACATAAAACGACGGCGAGATATCGTGTGATGCACGCTGCAAAGTGAGCCATACTTGAGGGTTGGCCCATTTTTTATCAATTTTGATGAGGGCTTCTTTGTATGGCCCTTGTTTAATTTTGCCTGCTTTACGAGCAGACTTTGTGAATAAGCTTCGGCTGCCTGGCATTTCATAGTTAATGCGGGTGGCCATGTTTCCTACGGTACGTCCAACTTCGCGTACTTTCTTAGCTTTAGCTAAGTCTTTGACAAAAATTTCAAAGGTTGCTTCTGACGGTAAACCCTGTCCATCCCATTGTTGGATGGCAGTAGCAAAGTCAGGTACCACAGCGGACACCTTATTGTTATGGATACTATTGAACAGCATTTGGCCAATAGGGAAGACAAAACTAATCAGTAAAAACAACACTAACGGCAGCGTCAATAAAAATGCACGACGGCGCTGTATGGCAGTAGTTTTGGCTAGCTTCTCTTTTAAAGGCAGGGTGTTAGCTTGATCTATAGAGGGATTGGCAGTAGTCATAAACAGTGAGGTATCTAGAAAGAATGAATGAGGGCGGGCCTTTTTATAAAAGCCAAACTATTATGGCCAAGGCGCCGCCCTACGGTGTAAACCTAAGTTTACTTAGTTAACCAAGCGTTGAAACGCTCGTTTAGCTGGTCTGAGTTATCTGCCCAAAACTCAAAGTCGTTCTGCAGTGCACGCGTGAAGTTAGCAGGTGCAGTAGGCATGTGTGGTGCCATGTCTAGACTTGGGTCAGAGTGGAAAGAACTCACTAGGCCAAATGAAGACTTACGTAGAGGACCGTAAGGGATCCAGCTGGCTTGGTCTGCAAGGGCTTTGGTACTGGTTGAGAACTTAACGAAGTCCATAGTGGCTTCTTGGTTAGGTGCACCTTTAGGAATAACCCAAAGATCCAAATCCCAAACCTGGCCATCCCAGTTAATTACAAATGGCTTGCCTTCAGAGGCAATGGCGTTAAATACACGGCCATTGTAGGCGGTAGTCATAACCACTTCACCATCTGCTAATAGCTGTGGTGGCTGGGCACCTGATTCCCACCATACGGTTGAATCTTTAATGGTATCTAACTTAGCAAAAGCGCGGTCTATACCCGCTTCTGTGCTTAGTACTTCGTATACGTCTGCTGGCTCAACACCGTCAGCCATAAGAGCGAGTTCTAGGTTAGGCTTAGCGCCTTTGCGTAAACCACGCTTGCCAGGGAACTTGCCTAGGTCAAAGAAGTCTTTAAGGCCATCAACGCCTTGGATTTTGCTTTCATCATGGATGAATACAGTAGACCATACGATGTTACCTACGGCACACTCAGCTAGAGCGCCAGGAAGGAAATCTTCTGCAGCTGGAACGCCGTTAGCGCCATCTGGCAATACAGAGTGGTCCATAACTTCAAGAATACCTTCGTCACAACCACGTACGGCGTCAGAAAGTTCTACGTCTACTAGGTTCCAAGTTACGTTGCCGGCTTCTACCTGTGCCTTAATTTCGGCCAAACCACCATTGTAGTCTTCCGAGATGACAGTGTTGCCAGTGTAACCATTCCAAGGCTTATGGTAAGCCTCTACTTGAGACTTAGTGTAAGCACCGCCCCAAGATACTACGGTGATGTCTTCTGCTTGTGCAGAGCCTGCAACCATAGTGGTCGCAACTGCTGCGGCAATCAGTGTTTTCTTAATAATCTTGTTCATGAATATTTCTCCAAGTTTTTTGTTATTGTGAATTGAGTTAACAATTCGGCATGACTCCTTTTATGCATCAAGAGCCAAGCAGTCCTCCATCTTCCAGCCGATCGGCACTGTATTGCCTTCTTGCAATAAGCTATTAGCGGCTGAATTTGGAACTTTGACGATAAAATCGTCGTGTCCGCACACTGTAAATCGAGTGCGAATATGGTCGCCGTGGTAGATCAATTCTTCTACCTTGGCGGAAAATAAGTTGTCGACAGTGTTGGTATCTGGGTTAACAAATACGCGCTCGGGTCGCAAGGATACGGTAGAGCGATCGCCCACAGCATTGACGTTAACTTTGCTGGCTACAAGTTGGTCACCGTTGTCGCTGAGTATATTAACCTTATCACCGTCAATGGCGGTTACTTTGCCCATCAAACGGTTGTTTTCGCCAATAAAGTTGGCTACAAAGGCATTTTCAGGACGTTCGTATAAAGCGGCGGGTGCGGCGCATTGCTGCACAATGCCATCTTCAAACACAGCGATACGGTTGGACATGGTTAAGGCTTCGGTTTGGTCGTGGGTTACATACACCACGGTTAACCCCAATTGCTCATGCATATGCTTAATTTCGTACTGCATTTGCTCACGTAGGTTTTTGTCCAACGCACCTAAGGGTTCATCCATCAACACTAAGTCGGGATCAAATATCAACGAACGGGCTACGGCAACACGCTGTTGCTGGCCACCCGAAAGTTGCATCGGACGACGACCACCAAAGGCACCTAACTGCACCATATCGAGCGCTCTGTTAACACGTTCTTCTCGCTCTGCTTTAGGGATCTTACGAACCTCCAAAGGAAAAGCTAGGTTCTCTGCCACTGTCATGTGAGGGAACAGTGCATAGTTTTGGAACACCATACCAATACCACGCTTATAGGGCGGTACCTTATTGATGGGTTTGCCTTTAAGGTAAATTTCACCTTGGGTAGCAGGTTCAAAACCAGCAAGCATCATTAGACACGTTGTTTTGCCTGAGCCTGAGGGCCCGAGCATAGTGACAAATTCGCCAGGGGCGACATCGAGGTTAAAATCTTTTACGACGAGGGTTTCTCCGTCGTAGCTCTTTTGAATATTTTCAAAGCGTACTAGTGGTGCTTCACCAGTCATAGGAGGCGCTCTTTTATTGTTGAATAGACAAAGGTGAAGCTTATGGGCTTATACAATGTTGGGTCAGCCAAAAAGATCCACACCGCGGAATGGTTAAGGTAACGCCAAATCAAGGTAAGGCACAACCCCAATTTGTCTATAGCGGCGCGAATAGATAAATATACAAGGCCTAGTTGGCAAATTAGCGAACTTAGCGGCAGGTAACACCAATCAACTCTAATAGGAAAAATTTATCACATGCACTAATAGGTAGCCAAGCTATGGGTGTCACCATCTACGGTTAAGCTTTGGCCAGAGATCTTAGCGCCCAAATCAGAAAAGCTAAAGACAATCATGTTGGCAATGTCTTCGGCGTCTACAAAGGTTGATAAAGACGTGTTTTTGACGTTGTCTAAACGAACCTTTTCTAAACTCTCACCGGTCGCTTCAGCAATACTACTAACCACCCGATCCATACGCTCACCGTTGACTGCGCCAGGACAAATACAGTTCACTCGAATGTTAAACGGTCCCAATTCCATGGCCATGGTTTTACTTAAGCCCACAATAGCCCATTTTGCGCTGGCATAGGGGCTGCGCATGGGGTAGCCAAATAGGCCTGCGGTGGATGACAAGTTCATAATGGCACCGCCCTGCTGCTTGAGAAGAGGGATGGCGTGTTTGGAAACATAAAACGTAGCGTGTAAGTTAACATCGAAGGTGGCCTTCCAGGCTTCTATGTCTAAACTCTCCATAGGCCCTGCTGGGCCAGAAATGCCGGCATTGTTGACCAAAAAATCGAGTTTGCCGGCAAAGTCCTGATCGAGTTGATGAAACATTTGTGCCACTTCATCAGGCTGGGCCACGTTGGTGACACTGGTACTCAACTGTGGGTACTGCTGTTTTAAGGTGTCTAAGGCGTGAGCGTCAATATCACACACATGGACGCGGGCCCCAGCACTCATTAAAGCAACCGCTGTGGCCTTGCCTATACCCGTAGCGCCCGCTGTGATCAAAGCGTTTTTATTGTTGATACCCTTCATGCTGGTGACTCCCAATCTGTTGAAGCCTTGGATATTGAACGAGGATAACCCGTTGAGCTTGTATATATCCGCAGTATATTTGTCTGTTTTTGATAAGAAACGGTCTAATCCTTACGGCTACACTGCAAGCATCCAACACAATTTAGAGCCTATATATGACAAACCTTGCGTTCTATATCAATGGTCAGTGGTGCGAGCCTGTGACCAGTCGCCAGAGTCTGCCAGTAATTAATCCAGCGACCCAAGCACCCTGTGCGCAGGTGTGGCTGGCCGACACCAATGATGCAGGTGCAGCCATTGATGCTGCGGCACAAGTGTTTGAGGCTTGGAGTAACACCAGGTTAGAGCAGCGCATCGTGATGGTAGAGGCGTTCTTGAAGGCCTATCAGCGCCGTTATCAAGTTATGGCTAGCGCCATCACCGAGGAAATGGGTGCGCCGGCCTCTATGTCCTACGACATGCAAGCTGAGACCGGTGTGGGGCATACTCAAGCGCACTTGCTGGCGGCCAGGCAATCGGTGCTTGAACATACTATGGGTGAACAGGGGCAGCTGCTCAAAGAACCCATAGGCGTGTGCGTGCTGATTACGCCTTGGAACTGGCCCATCAACCAAATTGTGTGCAAGGTAATTCCGGCCTTGCTGGCGGGTTGCACTATGGTGCTCAAACCTAGTGAGCTAACACCGTTATCGGCACAAATATTTGCTGAGTGTGTGCATGAAGCAGGGGTTCCGGCCGGCGTGTTTAACATGATTCATGGTACAGGGGAGACCATTGGTGATTACCTCACCAGTCATCCACGGGTGGACATGGTGTCTTTTACCGGTTCTACCCGAGCGGGCAGTCAAATTGCCATTTCTGCTGCCCCCACGGTAAAGCGAGTGAGCCAAGAATTAGGTGGTAAATCGGCTAACATCATTTTTGCCGATGCTGACTTAGGGCCCCAAGTTGAGTTGGGTGTGCAGGCTTGTATGCTGAATTCTGGGCAATCGTGTGACGCGCCCACCCGGATGCTGGTGGAGGCGAGCGTCTACGCGCAAGTGGTGGCGATGGCTAAAACGGCCATACAAGCCACCCAATTGGGTGATCCACAACGCCAGGGCGATCACTTAGGGCCGGTTATTTCAGAACTCCATTGGCACAAAGTGCAGACGCTTATCAAAGCGGGTGTCGACGAAGGCGCTAAGCTGCTTGTCGGTGGTCTCGGAAAGCCCAATGGTTTTGACACGGGCTATTACGTTAAGCCTACGTTGTTTGTAGACGTCAATAACACTATGACCATTGCCCAAGAAGAAGTGTTTGGCCCGGTGTTAGTACTTATCCCGTTTACTGATGAGGCCGAAGCGGTGCGGATTGCTAACGATAGCCCTTATGGTCTCGCGGCGTATGTATCTACCCAAGACATCGATAAAGCGAGACGGGTGGCACGCCAACTGCGGACCGGCACGGTGCACATTAATATGGCTGACTTGGAGTACTGTATGCCTTTTGGAGGTTATAAGCAGTCGGGCAACGGTCGCGAATATGCCGCCTTTGGGTTACATGAATTTCAGGAAACTAAAGTCATTGCAGGTTATTACTAAGATAATTAAATAACGGGAACACACGAGTATGAAAATCGGTTTTGTAGGTTTAGGTAATGTGGGCAGTAAACTGGCGGGCAGCTTATTACGTAATGGTTATGCGCTGATGGTGCGGGATCTTAATGACGTGTTTGTGGCTGATTTTGTAGCCCGTGGAGCGACTGCCGCCGACACACCTAAACAATTGGCCCAAGCCTGTGACTTGGTGATTACCTGTTTGCCTTCGCCTTCGGCGTGTTCGGCGGTGATGGAAGGTGACGATGGGGTGGTTGCAGGCTTGTCGGAGGGCAAAATTTGGCTTGAAATGAGCACCACCGACGAAGGTGAGATTAGGCGTATTGGTGATTTAGTGAAAGCCCAAGGGGCACATCCGGTGGATTGTCCTGTATCTGGCGGTTGTCACCGGGCCGATACGGGCAACATTTCTATATTTGCCGGTTGTAGCAGGGAGACCTTTGAACGCGCTTTGCCGATCCTCACAACCCTTGGGCGCCGCGTATTACACACGGGTGACTTGGGTACGGCATCTAAATTGAAGGTGGTGACTAATTATTTGGCCACGGCGCATCTGGTGGCTTTATCTGAAGCCTTAACCGCCTGCAAGGTGATGGGCCTCGACATGAATGTGAGTTATGAAGCGATTAAAGCCTCCTCGGGAAATTCGTTTGTGCATGAAACCGAATCGCAAGTGATCCTGAATGGCTCTCGGGACATTAACTTTACTGTTGATTTAGTGCTTAAGGACGTTGGATTGTTCAATACCTTGACTGAGCGTGAAGGCATGCAGTTAGACCTAGCCCCGATGTTGGTGGATATTTTTACGCAGGCGCAAGCACAATGGGGTCCAAGAGAAAGCTCGCCAAACATTATTCGGCGTTATGAGGAGCCTATGGGGGTCAAGGTATTAGGTTCGGGTTTCCCCGCCGACATGATTGACGATGAGCCTGAAGAGGTGGGTTATGAACTGATGGCCAAAGGCCGACAAGACGGTTAGCTTAGCCTTTGCGCAAGGCACGGTTGGTTTTGGCTGTGGCGAGCGCTTGGGTTGGATCGTCGGGCCATGGGTGTCTGGGGTAGCGCCCCTTCATTTCTTTTTTAACCTCGGTGTAGCTGGTTTGCCAGAAGTGAGCTAAGTCTTGTGTTACTTGTAATACGCTTCCCCGTGGTGATAGTAGGTGCACCTGCAAGGCCGTTGAGTACCCGATCATGGGGGCCTTTTGCATGCCAAATAATTCCTGTAGCTTGACCGCAAGCACTGGCGGGTTGTGGCTATAGTCAATGGTATGAGTATTACCTGAGGGCACCTTAAACCGACTCGGTGCTAACTCTTGTAGATGGGTGGGCAGTGGCCATGGTAATAAGTTGGGTAAGATAGACGCTAAATCTAGCCGTTGTAAATCCTGTTTATTGTGAACACGTTCCAGATAAGGGCCTAGCCAAGTGGTTAGCGTTGAAGCCAACATGGTATCCGATAAATCGGGCCAAGGGTTGGTAGCAGAGCCGGTATAGGTGTTATGCAACAATTGTACTCTAGAGCGCCAGAGGCTTAACTCTCGAGTCCAGTTGAGTAACGCCATATTGTCTTGTGCTAAACGTTCACAAATGACCTGAATGCGCTGTTGCGGGTCTACCTTGGTGGAGCGACTTTGGCGTAAAGTAAGCTCGCCAATAGTGGTTTTTTGAAACGCCGATATGCGTTCATGCTCAGGCTGCCAGATAAGGCTGGCAGCACTTATAACTAGTCCCTTTAGTGGGCCCTCAAACAGTTTTTCTGGCACCGCCACAGCCAAACAAATGCGCTGCTGGTCGCTGCCTTGTTTGGTGTCAAAGCCGATGATGCTTGCCACAGCTAACCAAGGGTCACGATTAACATTTTGTTGACTGCTAACGCGCTTGCCGTTAGCCAGCTTGTAGAGTTTCGCCGTGTTGGTTTGTTGGGCGATACGTTCGGGCCACGCTTGAGCTACAAAAATAGCCACAAGCTCTGCCTGGGTATATGGCATTGGCTGGACGTGACTAGGCGGCAACTCGGTGTTTAGCGGCATGTGTTGCTGTAAACGTTTAGCTTGCTGGCGCATGCGTTGGCGTAGCCCATGTTGATTAGGGTGGCAGTCCAATTGACCGTTGAGCCATGCCAGCCGAAGCATTAAATCGTGGTCTTGATTATGGGTTTTTAATAAAGGGTCTTTTTCGCTTAATAATGCCACTAGTTGGCAGCCCAGTATGAGCTGTTGGTGCTGCTGGGCAACCAATAATAGGTGGCCTAAGCGAGGGCTTAGCGAGATCTGGCTTAGGCGCTGGCCATGAGGCGTGAGTGTGAGTGGCGTTGCGCCGGTGCTGTTAGAGCTAGCCGTGGTGGTTAAGGCGCCTAGGCTGATTAATAAGCGTTGAGCTTGTTTCCACGGTCCTTGCGGCGGCAGATCTAACCATTTTAATTCAGTGGCGTCGGCACAACCAAAGGCATACAACTGTAAACACAGCCCGCTTAAGTCGGCCTGTTTGATTTCCACGGTGGTTTGTGGCGCCAAACTTTGATGTTCCGTTTCGCTCCATAAGCGGTAACAACTGCCTGCACTTAAGCGCCCCGCACGACCCGCTCTTTGAGTGGCGGCGGCTCGTGATACGTTGACGGTCGTTAAACGGCTCAACCCGGAGCGTGTGTCGTATACCATTTGACGCGACAAACCGGCATCAATTACGCACTCTATGCCATCAATGGTGAGGCTGGTTTCGGCAATGTTAGTGGCTAAAACAATCTTACGGTGGCCTGATTTTGAAGGCGCAATCGCTTGTTGTTGCTGGTCTATGGTCAAGTCGCCAAACAGTGGTAGTAGCGCTACATGGGTACTGCTTAAATCAGTTAAACGGGTGAGGGCTTGGCGAATTTCACCTTGGCCTGGTAAAAATACTAAAATGCTGCCGCTGTGGTTGGCCAAGGCTTGAGCCACGGCGTGGTGTAGTTGGTCTTGTAGTTGGTAACGGTTGGGTGCTGGCCCTAAATGATGCGTGCTCACCGGAAACTGCCTGCCCTGACTAACAATGACGGGGGCGTTGCCTAACAACTGGCTCACCGACTGGGCATCCAAGGTGGCCGACATGACAATGAGTTTGAGTGGGTGATCATCACGTAACAGCTCACGGCCTTGTAGGCACATGGCAAGGCTTAAGTCACTGTCTAAACTGCGTTCATGAAATTCGTCAAAAATGACCGCGCCGACACCCTCCAAGCTTGGGTCACTTTGGAGCATGCGTAACAACACACCATGGGTAATCACTTCTAAACGGGTTTTTGGTCCAATTTTGGTGTCTAAGCGCATGCGGTAACCCACGGTATTACCGCAGGTTTGGCCTAAACTTTGGGCCAAAAAATGAGCGCTAGAAAGGGTCGCTAAACGACGTGGTTCAACTAATAATACCTTTTGGTGCTGTAACCACTCGCTGTTTAGTAAGGCCAATGGTACGCGGGTGGTTTTACCGGCCCCGGGTGGCGCCACTAATACGACCTGATCACAGGTCGTGAGTTGCGCTTTCAGGGCAGGCAATACCTCATCTATAGGTAGTGAGGTTATGCTAGCAGACAAGTTTAGAAAGCTTTAAAGGTGAGGGTGGTCAAGGATCTAGAGATGCCCTCAATGCCTAATAAGTTGTCGTTAATGAAGCGGCCAACGTCTTCTTCTGCAGGAATATACAGCTTCATCAATAGGTCGTAATCGCCACTGGTTGAGAACAGCTCAGAGGCAATTTCCCGTTCATAGATGGCGTCGGCAACGGCATAGGTTTTACCCGGGTTGCATCGAATTTGGACAAATACACAGGCCATGATTGTTTCCTAAACTAAGCGATTAAAACTCTGACCAAGTGCCCATGTCTGCATCAAGTGGTGCAGCTACGTTACCGCGGCTTGCTTGATGGCGAGCAGGGGCTTGAGGGATATGTGGGTGGCTTTGAGCGGCCGCTTGGTACGAGTTGTTATTATCGCATACTTTAAAGAAGGAAATCTGTTGGCGCAAGTCTCCTGCTTGGTTATTTAGGGCATCACAGGCCGCCGTAGACTCTTCCACAAGTGCCGCTTTTTGCGACAAGTTACGCACTTCGCCCGCGACCACAGCAAAGCCACGACCATGCTCGACTGCTCGTGCAGCTTCAACCGAAGCGTTAAGGGCCAAGAGACTGGCGGCTTGTTCATTGGTGCGTTCAGATAACTGTAAACTACCCTGGCTGATTTCTTTGGCTCCGGTATTGACCAGGTTGGCGTTCATCAAAATATTGGCCAAGGCATCCTGCATCTTGTCGATAGATTGGTTGAGGGCTTGTTTTAATTTACCTAAACGGCTTGGGTGAACATCGGTAATACGCGATGTTAAATCGCCTTCGGCCATACTTATAGCCACTTGATTGGTTTCTTCGATGGCGTTATCAATGGCATAAACCCAATAATAACTGCGCGTCGGCGCTCATGTTTTTAACATAAGCAAAAATTCCTTCACCATTTTGAATGCGGCTCCAGAGTAAATGGAACACACTTCGGGGCATGCTTAGGTGGCGCACAATGTTGTGTTGTTGGCCGAGTAATTGCGCTTCGGTATAGCCAGAAAATTCAATAAAAATGCGGTTACAATAGGTCAGTTGGCCTTTAGTGTTGGTTTTTGAAACAATAAAATCCCCGTTGCGCATGGTGCGTTCAACGTGGGTTGGAACAATGCTTTTATGTTTCATTCAGTGGCCTGTTATCTTTCGTCCGTGTGACGCAAGTCATATTGAGTTGCTCAATAAGGCTTGATTAATATAATCATGGAATTGCGGGCTAATGATTGGTGTTTAGCAATTAAACAAATGTAATAAAGTGTAACTTCTCGCGCTATGCCTTAGCTGGCTTATGGGTCTATGTCATTGACTCCTTATGTAATTCGGCTATGCTGCCACCATCGATAGTGCTTTACGTCAGTTAAACTTACCATCACTGCAGCACTGCAATTTAGCTAACCCGCCCAAACTTGATTTTGATCAAATCATTTAAAATGGATTATGTATGACACTGTTACCCTCGATTGTTGAGCAAGCGAAACAATTTCAAACGCTTCGCAAGGATTTACACGCCCACCCTGAGTTGTGTTACCAAGAGCACCGCACAGCGCAGATTGTGTTGGATCAACTGACCTCGATGGGTATTGAAACTCACTCAGAGATTGGTGTGACGGGTGTGGTGGGTGTAATTAATGGTCAACAACCAGGTGCGGGCATTGCCCTGCGCGCCGATATGGATGCCTTGCCTTTAGATGAGCATAACGATTTTTCCCATGCCAGTATCTATGCGGGCAAAATGCATGCTTGTGGTCATGATGGTCATACTGCCACTTTGTTAGCTGCGGCCAGTTACTTAGCCAAAAATAGGGATTTTTGTGGCACGGTGTATCTGATTTTTCAACCCGCGGAGGAAGGAGGCGCAGGGGCCCAGGCGATGATCGATGATGGCCTGTTTGAGCGCTTTGCGATTGATGAAATCTATGGCTATCACAATTGGCCAGGCTACGAACAAGGTATGGTAGGGTTAACGGCCGGCGCGATGATGGCCTCCGCCAGCGAATTTGAAATCAAGGTCGTCGGTAAGGGAGCCCATGCCGCCATGCCTCACCTCGGCGCTGACCCGCTATTGGTGTCGTGCCAGTTGGTGCAGGCCTTACAATCGATTGTCACACGTAGTATTAACCCTCAAGAATCGGTGGTACTGTCGGTCACCAAGATTCATTGTGGTGATGCCACTAATATTATTGCCGACGACTGTACCATAGAAGGCACCGTGAGGTGTTTTTCAGAAGGCGCATTGCAGTTGATAGAAGAGCGTATGGGTAAAATTTGTCTCGACTTATGTGCGGCCTTTGAGTGTGAAGGCCTACTTAATTTTAAAAGGTCGTACCCGGCGACGATTAACCATAAGGCTCAAGTTGAATTTGTGCGTGAAGTAGCCGAGGATTTGTTAGGTACAGACCAAGTGGTGCCATTTACGCCAACCATGGGTTCAGAAGACTTTAGTTTTTATTTGTTACAAAAACCAGGCTGTTATTTTGTCATTGGCAATGGCTTAGGTGGTCATCGAGACCAAGGCCACGGCATAGGCCCGTGTATGTTGCATAACCCCAGTTATGATTTTAACGATGTGTTAATCCCCATTGGTGCTAGCTTATGGGTAAAGCTAGTTGAGGCGCGTTTAGGTGCTGATGGAATTTCTCGAAAATAAAATACTGGTAAAGATTTTACGTTTGGTGTAATGTTTTTCACCATGAGTGAAAAAATTCAAAAACAAGTCACTGACCCTGAGCAGTTAGATCTTGCTACGAGGGCTGCGTGGCTGTCTTTTATTGGCGGTTACACCCAGGGTGAAGTGGCCAAGCGGCTAGGTGTTTCTCCCGTCAAAGCGCACCGCTTAATTCAGGTCGCTCAGCAACAGGGTATGGTTAAGATATTTATCGAAGGCCAGCCCGCCCGTTGTGTCGCCATGGAACAGCAAATCATAGACAAGTTTAACCTCCGCTCTTGTTTAATTGCCCCCTCAGATCATGTTAATGCAGACGACGATGACACCAACTTCAATGAAGTAGGCGCTGGCGCTGCACGGCTGTTCTACAATATTCTCGACCAACTCCCGCCATCTTCTTGTGTGGGCATCGGCAAGGGCCGCTCCTTGTTAGCTCTGGCAGAAAAACTGCCGAAGATTAATCGCACGGACCTTACCTTTGCGTCTGTTTCCGGCAGTTTTACTCGTAAATTTTCCGCCAACCGGCTCGATGTAGTACAGCAACTCGTTGAGCGCACTGGGGGCGAAGGGTATTTTATGCCCGTACCATACCTTGCTCGTGACGATAAAGAGCACGCTATGTTGATGGCTCAAGCGAGTGTGCAGTTTAGTTTGAATTTGGCCCGTAACGCTGATCTGTATGCCGTGGGTATCGGTGGGCTTAAAACTAATCATTACCTGCATAGCGTTGGTTTAGTTACTGACAATGACCTAGAAGAACTACGCTCGGCCGGCGCTGTGTGCGACTTGATTGGTAGTTTTTATGATATCAACGGCCAGCTTGTTGATCATTCGTTAAATGGTCACGGGTTAGGTATTAAAGCTGCCGAAATGGCGGGCAAGCGTGTAGTCGCCGTTGCGGGTGGTTTCGGTAAAAATTTGGCGTTACTAGGCGCATTGCGTTCTGGGTTAGTAACTGACTTGGTGATGGGTGAATTAACCGCTGAAAAAATAGTTTCGATGATGGAGTTATAGTTAGATGGCAAAAAAAGCCCCAATTAGCTTGGTTAAATCCACGCTCTCAGCAACCGCTTCAGGTGATGCTGAGTTGGTACGCAACCCAGGTATGGCGCTCGATTTACAGCATCTGGATAAAATTAGAGTTAATAAAAGTGCGGTTGTGCGACGATGCGCAGGCTACGGTGCTCGTCGTAGCATTAAAAAACAGCAGCAGGCGGCTTGGTTGCTTAAGGCGATCAGTTTAATAGACTTAACCACGCTCTCGGGAGATGACACAGAAGACCGGGTTAAACGTTTATGTAGCAAGGCTAAGCAGCCTGTTGGCATGGCTTTGCAGCGACAGCTGGGTATAGAGGCGATGAACTTGTCTACTGCTGCGGTATGTGTGTATCACGAAATGCTTGGTGCAGCGTGTGAATCCCTAGCAGGAAGTGGCTTGCACTTGGCGGCAGTGTCCACAGGCTTCCCAGCGGGTCTATCGCCGCTGCCTTTGAGAATTGCTGAAATTGAGTATTCGGTTGCTGCAGGGGCGGATGAAATTGACATCGTTATCAGTCGTAGGCATGTATTGGAGGGCAATTGGCAAGCCCTGTACGACGAGGTTAAAGCATTTCGCAAAGCGTGTGGTCCGGCCCACCTAAAAACCATTTTGGCTACCGGTGAGTTAGGTAATTTAGCTAACGTCGCTAAAGCGTCAATGGTTTGTATGATGGCCGGCGCAGATTTTATCAAAACATCCACCGGTAAAGAAACAGAAAATGCCACCCTAGTTGTTAGCCTAGTTATGGTACGTATGATTCGAGAGTACTTCCTCCTCACAGGCTTTTATATTGGTTTTAAACCAGCAGGGGGCGTGAGCGATAGCAAAACTGCTTTACTGTATATGACGATGATGCAAGAAGAATTAGGTCGCCGTTGGTTAGAACCAGACTTATTTCGTTTTGGTGCCTCAAGTTTGCTTGGCGATATCGAGCGCCAATTGGATCACTATGATAGCGGCAACTATTCAGCAGCTTACCGCCACGCAATAGCATAAATATAAAGTATGGTATTTTTACGATGACATTGATACAAGAATTTGACCAGCTTAATTACAGTCAGGCTTTAGAGAGTGATGCAGAGGCTCAGGCGTGGTTGCAGAGCAAGGGCCGTCGTTTTGGTCATTATATAAACGGCGCGTTTGTGAGTGCCGCAGACGCGCAGCTAATTGATGTAACTAACCCTGCTACAGGTAAAGTGTTGGCTCAGATTGAGGCAGCTACGAGTGCTCAGGTAGACCAGGCCATTGCAAGCGCCCGTGAAGCTCAGCCCAGCTGGTTTTCTGGTGGCGGCTTGGGGCGTGCAAAAGTGCTTTATGCACTGGCGCGCAACTTACAAAAATACGCTCGTTTAACAGCTGTTTTAGAAACCCTCGATAATGGCAAGCCCATTAGGGAAAGCCGAGATGCAGACATCCCCTTAGCTATTCGTCATTTTTATCATCACGCAGGCTGGGCTAAGCTACAGCATCAAGAACTTCCTAATCATGGCCCTGTGGGCGTGGCGGCGCAAATCATTCCCTGGAATTTCCCACTGCTAATGCTGGCGTGGAAGGTGGCTCCAGCCATCGCCATGGGCAATGCCATCGTCATTAAGCCTGCACAGCAGACGCCATTAACCGCCATGTTATTTGCTCAAATTTGTCACGAGTCGGGTGTGCCTGCAGGCGTAGTTAATATCATTAATGGTGCTGGCGAAACGGGCGCTTCCTTAGCCGTTCATAACGGGGTCGATAAGGTCGCCTTCACTGGTTCCACTGCTGTAGGCCGTGCCATCCGTTTGGCTACCGCTGGGCAAGGTAAGAAGCTCACCTTGGAGTTGGGCGGAAAATCAGCCTTCATCGTGTTTGAAGATGCCGACTTAGATGCCGCCGTTGAAGGCCTAGTCGATTCAATTTGGTTTAACCAAGGTGAGGTCTGCTGTGCAGGTTCGAGGCTACTCGTTCAAGCACCCATAGCCAAGCAGCTACACGCTAAGTTAAAACTACGCATGCAGCAATTACGCACCGGTTCGCCGATGGATAAATCGATTGATGTGGGTAGTTTGGTGAGCCAACAGCAATTTGAACGTGTGGCCACGATGGTGAGTGAAGGCCTGCAAGCAGGTGGTGAGGTCTTTCAGACCCAGTCTATAGATGCACCACAAAACTATTACCCACCCACCTTGATTACCGGCGTTGATACCAGCCATCCCCTTGTACAAGAGGAAATATTTGGTCCAGTTCTAGTATCTATGACATTCCGTACTCAAGCAGAGGCGATCTCTTTGGCCAATAACAGTAGGTATGGTTTGGCTGCGAGCGTATGGAGCGAAAGTATTAACCGTACCATGGACGTTGCGCCTAAAATTGAAGCGGGTGTCGTGTGGATCAACTGTCATAACCAATTTGATGCTGCATGTGGTTTTGGTGGCGTTAAAGAATCTGGTTTTGGACGTGAAGGTGGTAAAGAAGGCCTATACGAATACCTAAAGCCTACGGGCCTTACACCAATGACCTACCCACTGTCGTCAACAGACATCACTATCGTTTCGCCGGCGCTAAATGGCACAGATTCAATCGATAGAACGTTAAAGTTTTATGTGGGTGGTAAGCAGGTGCGGCCAGATTCTGGTCATAGCCAAGCATGTTATAACCATGATGCCAGTGTTGCGGCGATCGTTGGCGTGGGTAACCGTAAGGATATTCGTAATGCAGTATCCAGTGCACTAAAGTCGTCATCTTGGACAAAAAATTCCGCCCATGGGCGGGCTCAAGTGATTTATTTCTTGGCAGAAAACCTATCTCTAAGAGAAGGCGAATGGCTTGAGAGGTTACAAGCGGTCTGTGGTTATACTTTAGCGCAAGCACAAGCGGAGTTCGATGCGGCCATTGCTTGTCTATTTACCTATGCCGGCTGGTGTGACAAATACGATGGGGCAGCGCACAACGCGCCATATCAAGGCGTTACCCTAGCATTGCCTGAGGCGAGGGGTGTGATCGGTATGGTGGCACCTTCGAATCAACCATTATCGTCTACTATTGCGCTTATCGCTCCGGCTATCGCCATGGGCAATCGTGTGGTATTGGTGACCAGTGAGCGTTACCCAAGTATTGCCCTTGAACTTGTGCAGGTGTTGGAAACTTCAGATATTCCTGCAGGTGTAGTCAATCTTGTGGCGGGTCCACAAGCAGACCTTAGCAAGCACTTAGCCGGACATGGTGAAGTGGATGCCTTGTGGTGTTGGGCTGATTCCGAGACTAACAAATCCGTAGAACAAGCCAGTGGCACGGATCTAAAAACGACCTGGACACATGTAGATGCTGATCGTGATTGGGCAGACCCATTACAGAGTGAAGGTTTGGAGTTTTTACGCCAAGCGACTAACGTGAAAAATATTTGGACACCATACGGCGACTAATTTAAAAAGAAGAAACGGCTTAAGCCGGTCTATTAAACGAGGAGAAGTAACTAATGAAATTAACTAAAATTACTATGGCGTTGGCAGCAGGCGCGGTTGTCTTAACTGCTTCTATTGCTCAGGCAGATATCAGCCCAGCAGTCGTATATGACAAAGCCGGCAAGTTCGACAAGTCATTCAACGAGGCCGTATTCAATGGTGTTAAGCGGTTTACCGCCGATACCGGAATTAGTGTTCGCGAAGTAGAGCCAACTAACGACGCTCAAGTTGAGCAAGGCCTTAAAAAGCTGGCTAAGCGTGGCAGTAGTCCAATCGTTGCTGTAGGTTTCTCACAGGCTAACGCTGTAAGTGCCGCGGCACAAGCGTACCCAGACTCAAAGTTCACTTTGATCGACATGGTAGTGCCAGAAGCCAACGTACAAAACGTTGTTTTCCGTGCTCAAGAAGGTTCTTTCTTGGTAGGCGCATTAGCGGCTATGAAGTCTGAGACAGGTACTGTGGGCTACGTTGGCGCAATGGATATCCCTTTGCTAGCCGTGTTTGGTTGTGGTTATGAACAAGGTGCGAAGCACATTAATGCTAACATTAACGTATTACATAGTTTCATTGGTTCTACCGGTGCAGCCTTTGCTAACCCATCTAAGGGTGGCGAAGTAGCGCGCAGCCAGTTTGAATCTGGTGCTGACGTGGTGTTTGCGGCTGCCGGTTCTTCTGGTGTAGGTGTGATTCAAACTGCGGCCGATATGGGTAAGCTTGCTATCGGTGTTGACTCAAACCAGAACTACCTCCAGCCAGGTACCGTATTAACCTCTATGGTTAAGCGTGTAGGCGAAGCGGCTTACCAAAGCTATGCTGCGGAGCAAAATGGTACTTGGAAGCCTGGTTTCGTAAGCATGGGTCTTGCTGAAGGTGGTGTTGATTGGGCACTAGACGAGCATAACCGTGGGTTGGTTACTGCTGACATGGAAGCCAAAGTAAACGCTCTTAAAGCGGCGATCATTGCTGGTGAGTTAAGTGTTCATGACTATATGTCTGACAATACTTGTAACTATTAATAGATAGTTTGTAGTAGACGGTCGGTGGTTTGTAATAAGCCACCGACCAATAACCACCAACTGATAACCGTCGACCAATGACCATGAAAAAATTCGCTATAGAGTTAACTGATATTGATAAACGCTTTGGAGCAGTGCATGCCAATAATAAAGTGTGTCTGCAGGTAACAGAAGGCAATATCCACGGTATTATTGGCGAAAATGGCGCGGGTAAATCCACGCTTATGAGCATTCTGTATGGCTTTTACCAAGCCGACGCAGGACAAATTGATGTATTAGGCAACACCTATACATTTACAGATTCCCATCATGCCATTGCTGCAGGCATTGGCATGGTACATCAGCATTTTATGCTGGTAGAAAACTTCACGGTATTAGAAAACGTGATTTTAGGCACTGAAGGCGGAGAACTGTTGGCCCATGGTTTGGCCGCAGCCCGTAAAGAACTTACCCGTTTAGGCGAAGAGTATGGCCTCAAGGTCGATCTAGATGCCACTATTGATACCTTGTCTGTAGGTTTACAGCAACGTGTAGAAATTTTAAAAGCCCTTTATAAAGGCGCCAAGATACTGATTTTGGATGAGCCTACGGGTGTATTAACGCCGCAAGAAACAGTAGAACTGTTCCGAATTTTTTCCGCCCTAAAACAGCAGGGCGTGACTATTATGCTGATTACCCATAAATTACGGGAAATTATGAGTATTACTGACCAAGTGTCGGTCATGCGAGCGGGCCAGATGGTGGCCCACAGAAATACCTGTGACACAGACCGAGAAGAGTTGGCTGAGTTGATGGTAGGCCGCAAAGTATTGTTAAGTGTAGACAAAGGTGCCGCTAATGTTAGGGCTCCACTCATGCGTGTAAGCCGCTTAACAGTGGTTGATAGTCAGGGCGTAGAGCGCCTTAAAGACGTAAGTTTTGAGCTAAGAGCTGGCGAAGTGTTAGGTGTGGCCGGCGTGTCTGGTAATGGTCAAACGGAATTACTGGAAGCCTTAGCAGGTATCATTCCAATCACCCAGGGTCACATTGAAGTTTTGGGCATGGAGATGGATAACAAACACCCTTTAACTCCAGATATCTTACGTGGTTTAGGTTTGGCACATGTGCCAGAAGACCGACATCGTATGGGTTTGATTACCGATTTTAGCGCCAGTGAATCGGCCTTATTAGGTTATCACACCGATGCGAACATTAACTCAGGCGTGTGGCTTAGCAAAGCTAAAGTTGATGCCAATTGCCAGCAGCTGATGCAAGCCTTTGATGTGAGGCCCGCAGACCCCCAGCTTAAATCGGCCAACTTTTCCGGTGGCAATCAGCAAAAACTGATCTTGGGTCGTGAAATGGAGCGTAACCCTGAGGTATTGCTGATTGGGCAACCCACACGTGGTGTGGATATTGGGGCTATTGAATTTATTCATCAACGTATCATTGCTATGCGAGACGCAGGCAAAGCCGTGTTGTTGGTGTCTGTGGAGCTGGAAGAAATTATGTCTGTGAGTGATCGCATTATCGTATTGTGCGACGGTGCCATTAGTGGTCGTATCAATGCCGAAGATGCCGATGAGCGCACTTTAGGAATGATGATGGCGAATGCCTTAGACCCGATAGATCCCTTACAAGCGATGAACGATGCTAAGTCATCATCTAATAGAACTGTCCAGGAACTCGACTTATGAATCGCGAAAATCGCATTACCTGGATTAACCGATTGTTACTACCAGTGCTTAATGTATTGACAGCTTTTGCCGTGACCGCCGTGGTGTTTTGGCTCATCGACGTTAACCCTCTAGAGGCCGCTGAAATACTGCTCTATGGGGCCTTTGGTTATGAAGAAGGGATTGGCTATACCATTTATTACACCACTAATTTTATTTTCACAGGTTTGGCTGTAGCGGTCGCGTTTCATGCGGGCTTATTCAATATTGGTGGAGAAGGACAAGCTTACATAGGTGGGTTAGGTGCAGGTCTAGCCATCTTTATGCTTGATCCAACCTTAGGTGCTTGGCTGTTTATCCCCGCCAGTATCATTGGCGCTTTGTTGTTTGGCGCCTTATGGGCATTAATTCCGGCCTACTTGCAGGCTTATCGCGGTAGTCATATAGTCATTACCACCATTATGTTCAACTTTTTAGCGGCGTCATTGATGGTCTATTTGATGGTGCATGTATTGCGTGAAATGGGCCAGATGACGCCACAGAGCGAATTGTTTCCAACCAATGCGTGGATGCCTTTTGTGCATGATGTAGCTGCCGGTATGGGGTACTCCATAGAAGCATCGCCGTTGAATTTGTCGGTGTTATTGGCCCTCGTTTGTGCTGTGGCGGTGTGGTTCTTTTTGTGGCAAACCCGTTGGGGCTATGCCATTCGTGCCACCGGTAAAAATAGTACGGCGGCGGTGTATGGGGGTATCAAACCCAAGCGCGTGATTATCGTGGCCATGTGTATTTCTGGTGCTTTAGCCGGTTTAGTGAGTATTAACGAATTAGTGGGCTATCAACATCGCTTAGTCATGGATTTTCATCTTGGCTACGGTTTTGGCGGCATCGCAGTAGCACTGATGGGGCGTAATCATCCGGTGGGGATTATTGTGGCGGCGTTATTATTTGGTACTTTGTATCAAGGCGGCGCAGAGTTGGCATTTGAAATGAGTGGGGTGTCGCGCGATATAGTAGTGGTGATGCAAGGTTTAGTTATTCTGTTTTGTGGTGCGTTAGAGTACATGTACCGGCCTTGGTTGATACGGACTTTGGCGCCTGTAACCCAGCAGACTAGCGCGGCAGGAGTTACTGTATGAGCGATCTATTGTTAACGCTGTTGCTGACCTTAGATGCCACATTAAGGGTGTCTTCGCCATTGATTTTGGCCGCCATGGCCGGGCTGTTCTCTGAGCGGGCAGGCGTAGTGGACATTGGTCTAGAAGGAAAGATGCTGGCTGCAGCCTTTGCTGCTGCGAGTGTGGCTGCCGTGTTTGGTTCACCGTGGTTGGGTTTGGCAGCGGCTATCGTCGCTTCGTGTTGCCTGGCGCTGCTACACGGTTTTGCCACCATTACCCACCGTGGTGACCAAATTGTCAGTGGTGTCGCCATTAATATATTGGCCGCGGGTTTAACCATAATTTTGGGTTTGGCGTGGTTCCACCAAGGTGGTTTAACACCCGCGTTAAACAACGAATCACGGTTTCTCTCAATTACCTTACCTTATGTAGAACAGCTGGCCTTTATTCCTGTGCTTGGACCTATTTATAAAGAGTTGATTAGTGGCCATAACATTTTAGTGTATGTGGCGTTTGCTGTGGTGCCGTTGGTTTGGTGGGTAGTGTTTCGCACCCGGTTTGGTTTGCGTCTGCGCGCTGTGGGCGAAAACCCTAAAGCCGTTGATACCGCCGGCCTTTCGGTGATCAAGTTACGTTACCAGGCACTCATCGTAGGTGGCATTTTGTGTGGCATTGCTGGAGCCTACATAGGTACTGCTTATAATGCTCAATTTACCCGCGACATGACGGCTGGGCAGGGGTTTATTGCTTTGGCAGCGCTGATCTTTGGTAAATGGCGACCTTTAACGGTGATGTTAGCGTGTTTGTTATTTGGTTTCTTAGATGCGTTAGCTGTACGCCTTCAGGGTGTACAAATAGAAGGTTTTGGGGTGATTCCAGTACAATTAATAGAAGCCGCTCCGTATATATTAACGGTGGTTTTGTTAGCTGGATTTATCGGTCGTGCAATTCCACCCAAAGCGGTGGGTACCGCTTATGTGAAGGAGCGCTGACGTGCCTGTTGTAGATCAAAACAAAGATTCATCGCTAGACTCAAACTACCTTGCGGCCGTTAAACAGGCCATGGGTAAAGCCTATGCGCCCTATTCAAATTATCCGGTAGGTGCCTTGGTTGTAACCGAAGATGGCCAAACATTTGCTGGCTGTAATGTTGAAAATGCCAGTTACCCAGAAGGCCATTGTGCCGAGACGGCCGCTATTGCAGCCATGGTGTTAGCTGGCCATCAACGCATTAAACAAATATATATTATGAGCCAAGACCAGCAAGGCGCCACTCCGTGTGGTGGCTGCCGTCAGCGCATTCGCGAATTTGCAGATGCCCAAACGCCGGTTATTTTGTGTTCTCCAACCGGCGTGCAACAACGCCGACATCTTGCAGAATTATTGCCCCACGCATTTGGGCCGGAGTTTTTATCATGAGTCAGGTTGAAGCCTGTTTAGCTGTTATTCATCAAGCTGCCAAAGGGTTTGTTCCTCAAGTGGGCATGGTGCTAGGTTCTGGGCTAGGCCCTTTTGCCGATCAAGTGGACGCTTTGGTCAGCATTAGCTTTGATGACCTACCAGGGTTTCCCCAAGCTGGCGTAGGCGGGCACGCGGGCCGCTTAGTATTGGGGCACGTTGGTGGCACTCGGGTGGCCGTATTGCAAGGCCGAGCACATTATTATGAACATGGCCAAGCCGATGTGATGGCGGTGGCGATTCAAACCTTTAAAGCCATGGGCTGCGAAGCCCTAGTGTTGACCAATGCCGCCGGTAGCATGGTCGAAGAAGCTGGCCCAGGTAGTGTAATGCTGCTTACAGACCACATTAATATGACTGGGGTGTCACCCTTATTTGGGGCTCAGGGAAATACGCGCTTTGTAGACATGACGCAGGCCTACCACCATGGTATGAACGACGCGATGCGTAGTGCTGCTCGAGCCAACCACGTGACCTTACATGAAGGTGTTTATGCATGGATGTGTGGTCCTCATTTTGAAACCCCAGCTGAGATTCGCGCACTTAAAATATTAGGCGCTCAAGCTGTGGGGATGTCTACCGTGCCAGAAGTGATTCTAGCGCGTCACCAAGGTTTACCTTTGTGTGCATTATCGATCGTTACAAACTATGCTGCGGGGATGAGTCCAACGCCGTTAAGTCATGAACAAACGATTGAATACGCGGCCTTAGCCACCCATGCCGTAGAGTCCTTGCTCAACGCCTTTTTGCAAGGCTACGAGACGCCCGCGTGAGCGCCGTCTTTTTGCCCCAAGAGCTAATTCGCAAAAAACGCGATGGCTTGGTTCTGAGCGATGCAGAAATTACCTTTTTAGTGCAAGGCATCACTAGCGGGCAATTATCAGACGCTCAGTTAGGCGCCTTTGCTATGGCAGTGTTTCAGCGCGGCATGACCATGCAAGAGCGTATTAGTTTAACGCAACAAATGATGCGCTCGGGCCAGGTACTTAGTTGGCAAGACATGGACCTTAACGGTCCGGTGGTGGATAAACACTCTACCGGCGGTGTGGGTGATAAAGTTAGCCTCATGTTAGGCCCCATTGTTGCTGCTTGCGGCGCTTATGTACCGATGATTTCTGGCCGAGGCTTAGGCCATACCGGCGGCACTCTAGATAAATTTGAGAGTATTCCGGGCTACAACGCCATGCCTAGTCAAGCTGATTTTAAGGCTTTAGTGAAAACCACAGGCTGCGCCATTATTGGCCAAACAGCCCAGCTTGCGCCCGCCGACCAACGTTTTTATGCCACCCGTGACGTGACTGCAACGGTGGAGTCGATCGACTTAATTACAGCCTCTATATTGTCTAAAAAGTTGGCAGCGGGCTTAGGTTCCTTGGTCATGGATGTTAAAACTGGCAACGGTGCCTTTGCCGCAGCCATGCCGATGGCTCAAGAACTCGCTGAGAGCATATCCCAAGTGGCGACTGGCGCCGGTGTGCCAACGCGATGTTTGGTTACCGATATGAATCAGGTATTGGGGCACAGTGTAGGCAATGCCGTGGAAATGATGGAGTGTATTGAATTTCTCCTCAACCCCTCTGCTGCCGACTCAAGGTTATTAGACTTGACCCTCGACCTAGCAGCGCACATGTTAGAACTTAGCCAACTAGAACCTAACTTGGCCCAAGCTAGACGTAAAGCCGAATTAGCCCTGCAGCAAGGCTATGCAGCCCAAGTGTTTGCAGACATGGTAGTGGGTTTGGGTGGGCCTAGCGATTTGATGAAAAAGCCGACATATTACTTGCCTCAAGCCGAGCTGATCGAGCCGATATTGGCCACCCATTCGGGCTATGTGAGTGCCATGGATGTGCGCTCAATTGGATTAACCATGGTGACTTTAAAAGCGGGTCGATCGGTTGCTAGCGATAAAATCGATCATGCCGTAGGGTTAACCAAAATGGCTCAAATTGGTGACTATATAGAAGTTGGTGAGCCTTTGTTTTTTGCTCACGCGCGCACCAGCGATCAGCTGTTTATGCTGCAGCAACAGGTGCCGCAGATGGTGCAACTAGACAGTCAATTGAAACCAGCTGCCGAGCTGGTAAAACAAATCATACAGGCCTAATTATGAGTCAGCCGATGCAGCGATCGATCATCATCATACTTGATTCCTTGGGTCTTGGCGCCAGCGCAGACGCGTCCAAGTATGGCGATCAAAATGCAGATACCTTCGGCCATATTGTTGAAGCCTGTGCGCAGGGATACGCTGATAATGCACAGCGCCAAGGCCCGTTAAAAATCCCCAACCTATTGCGCTGGGGTTTAGGTGCGGCAGCTGTTGGCAGCCGTAAGGCAGCGTTACCCTTGGCCACCCATGATTTGCTTGAGGGTGCATACGGCCACGCCGTAGAAGTGAGTAGCGGTAAAGACACCCCCAGTGGACATTGGGAAATTTGTGGCTTACCGGTGCCGTTCGAATGGGGTACTTTTCCCCAGCAAGACAACTGTTTTCCTCAACCACTGATGCGAGATCTACAAACCCTAGGTGGCATAGAAGGCACATTAGCTAATAAACACGGCTCTGGCACCGACATATTGGCACAGTTTGGTGAGCAACACATACATACCGGTTTACCAATTTGTTATACTTCGGCCGATTCGGTGTTTCAAATTGCCGCCCATGAAGAACACTTTGGCCTAGAGCGACTGTATGCTTTGTGCGAGGTGGCGAAAAAGCTGGTAGATCCGCTTAATGTAACTCGGGTGATCGCGCGTCCATTTACCGGCACCTGCGCCGCGGATTTTAAGCGCACGGCCAACCGCAAAGACTTAACTACGCCGCCTACTGGCCCTACGCTGCTTGATCATATTCAAGATCAGCAAGGGACCGTGGTATCAGTGGGAAAAGTGGGTGATATTTTTGCCCATAAAGGCGTTAGCTATACGGTTAAGGGTGCTAACAATATGGCCTTGGTGGACCAGCTTTTGGATCAAATGGACAAGGTGAAACAAGGTTTGTTGTTCGTCAACTTGGTTGATTTTGATAGTCAATTTGGTCACCGCCGTGACGTCGCGGGTTACGCCAATGCGTTAGAGGAGTTTGATTTACGCTTGTCTGAAATTGAAGCCAAGTTAGAACCGCAAGATTTGGTATTGCTCAGCGCCGACCATGGTTGTGATCCCACCTGGCCAGGGTCGGATCATACCCGTGAACACGTACCCGTGGTATTTTTTGGCCACTATTGTGGTGCTCCGGTTAAAGCGTTTAACCTCGGTGAGAGAGCAAACTTTGCTGACATGGGGCAAACCATAGCCCAACATTTAAACCTAGTGCCATTAGCCTATGGCGATGCCTGCACTTTGAATTGATTGATAGAGTATTTTTAATGCAACAAGACCTACAGACCCAGATCCAACAACTGCCTAAAGTCGAGCTTCACAGCCACCTAGAAGGCTGTATTCAACCCGATTTAGTGCGCACTATAGCTCAACGTAACGGCATTAGCCTGAAACAGGACCTCTTCACAGCCGACGACATGTTTGCTTGGTCGGACTTTGTTGGGTTTTTAAATGCCTACGATGAAGCCAGCTTTTGTTTGCGAAAGCCCCAAGACTACCGTGACATAATGTACACCTATATGCAGCAATGTGCCGAGGAAGGTACCATTTATGCAGAAACCTTTATTTCACCAGACCACGCCGCCGCCGTTGGGATGAGTTACGACGAGATGCTGTCTGGATGTGTGCAGGGCATCGACGATGCACAACGTGACTTTGGTATTGTGGGCCGGTTGATTATCTCCTGTGTACGCCATTTAGGCCCTGAACAGGCCCTTATTGTTGCCCAGCAATTGGTTGATAACCCGCACCCATATATTGTTGGTTTTGGCATGGGCGGTAATGAATCTATGTTCACTCAGGCCGATTTTGCGCCGGCTTTTAATGTTGCCGCTGCAGCCGGCTATGCGTGTACAACGCATGCCGGTGAAGTGTTAGGCCCCGAAAGTGTATGGGATGCCATCGATAATCTACCGGTAACCCGTATTGGCCATGGAGTACGCAGTGTGGAAGACCCTGCGCTTATGGCCGAGTTGGTTAAGCGTGGCATTGCCTTAGAAGTTTGCCCTGGCAGCAATATAGCTTTGTCTGTATACCCAGACTTAGCCAGTCACCCGCTAAATAAGATCCTTGAAGCAGGTATTAGTACTAGCCTTAATTCCGATGATCCACCATTCTTCGCAACGACCGTGGGGTCTGAGTACCAATCGGCTGCTCAAGACTTTGGTTTAGACCTACAACAGCTACGTCATATCTCCCATATAGCTATGCAGGCTTCGTTTGCCGATGCCGATACTAAGGCGCGTTTGCTGGCGGTGATTGGTTAAAGCTAACTAATGAAGCGATTTTTGCTGCAAGACTCGACGAGTTACACCGATAGCGAGTATCAGGATTACATCTTGCAAGGGGTGTCGCGCACCTTTGCCTTGACCATACCTCAGTTGCCAAAACAACTGGAAGCGGTGGTGGGTAATGCCTACTTATGGTGCCGTATTGCCGATACTATTGAAGATGATCCGCACTTGGCGTTAGCCTTAAAGGTGAGCTTTAGCGACCAGTTGACGCAACTATTAGCGGGCCATGGCTCGGCTGATGATTGGGCTTGCGAACTGCTGCCTCTACTCGACGGTGATACGGCTGCAGCGGAGCTTGATTTAATTGCTAATAGTCAGCGCATGCTACGACTATTCTTGAGTTTTAAACCCTCCCAGCAAGCGATTATCCAGCAGTGTGTGGCCACTATGGTGCAAGGGATGATGCACTATCAAAGCCACCAGCCTCATGCGGGTTTGCCCAACTTACTGGTCCTCAACGATTATTGTTATCATGTAGCGGGCATTGTGGGTGAAATGCTCACCTTGCTTTATTGTGATTACTGCAGCAAAGTAAGGCGGCACCAAGATTTTCTAATGCCTTTGGCCGTGTCTTTTGGTCAAGGTTTACAAATGACCAATATACTCAAAGACATTTGGCAGGACCAAAGCCGTGGCATTTGTTGGTTACCGCAAGACGTGTTTAGCCGCCACAATGTTGAGTTACAGGACTTTCCCAGTCAACGCACTGAGGTTGCATTTCAACACGGGGTGATCGAACTTGTGACTATTGCCCATACACACTTATGCGACGCCATGCGTTACACCCTCATGCTGCCAAGTTCAGAGCAGGGTTATCGCAATTTTTGTTTGTGGGCCATTGGTATGGCCATGTTGACCTTAAAAAACATTCACCGTCGTCCAGATTTTGAGCACAGTTCGCAAATAAAAATATCCCGCAACAAAGTTAAAATCATCTTTGTGGTGACGCGTATTATTGGCCGTAGTAATGTGTTGGTACGCTTGTTCTTTAAACGCTTAGCCCGCGGTTTGCCTGTATAACTGAGCCTTTAATCGAGCCTGAGGAATAACCCATGTCTAATCATCAAATTCGACCTTTCCATTTAGCCATCCCAGTGCGAAATATCGCTGAATCACGGGCTTTTTATGGTCAGTTGCTAGGTTTAAGCGAAGGCCGCTCTAGTGAGGAGTGGATTGATTGGAACCTGTATGGCCACCAGCTGGTGACGCACCTTAATCCGCATCTAGGTAACACGGGCAAGGTGGCTGTGCATGTGAATGGTGTAGATGGTAAAGGTGTGCCTGTGCCGCATTTTGGTGTGGTGTTGACCCTAGAAGACTGGCAACAATTGGCTCAGCGCTTGGCTGGTCAAGTTGACTTTATTATTGAGCCTTGCACTCGTTTTAAGGACGAAGTAGGGGAACAATCGACTCTATTTTTTAGTGACCCGAGTGGCAACGCTTTGGAATTCAAAGCGTTTGCCGACTTAAATCAGTTGTTTGCTAAATAGCGACGGCTTGGCTGGCTAAGTATTCGCCATAAGTGCCTTGAAAATCAAAAACTTGCTGATCTTTTATTTCAACCACGCGGGTTGCCAAAGACGAGACGAATTCGCGGTCGTGGCTAACAAAGATTAAGGTGCCATCATAGGTCTTTAAGGCTTTGTTAAGGGACTCAATGGCTTCCATGTCTAAGTGGTTGGTCGGTTCGTCCATGATCAACACGTTAGTGTCCTGCATCATCAATTTGCCAAACAATAAGCGGTTTTTCTCGCCACCAGAACAGACGTCGACTTTCTTTAGGTAATCGTCGGCGGTAAATAACAAACGCCCTAACATACCTCTTACGGTTAGGTCGTCATGTTTGGCTGTGCGCCACTGGGACATCCAATCAAACAGGGTTAAGTCACTGCTAAAGTCGCTGCTGCTGTCTTGCGGGCAATAACCTAGTACGGCATTTTCAGACCACTTGATAGACCCCTTGTTAGCTTTCAGTTCGTCCAACAAGCAGCGTAAAAAAGTGGTTTTACCGACACCGTTTTCGCCAATCACCGCTAACTTAGAGCCGGCTTCCAAAATCAGTTCGCCGTTGCTAAATAGCGGTAGGTCTTCAAAACCATGACCTACTTTTTCCAACACAAGGGCCTGGCGGTGGAGCTTTTTATGGGCGCTAAAACCAATGTAGGGTGAAACGCGACTCGAGGCGATGACTTCGTCGAGTTGGATTTTCTCTAACTTTTTTGCTCTCGAAGAAGCCTGCTTGGCTTTAGATGCGTTGGCAGAGAAGCGGGCGACAAACTGCTGTAACTCTTCACGTTCGGCGCTTTTCTTGGCATTGGCCGTAAGTAATTGCTCTTGTATCAAAGAAGATGCCGTCATGTACGCTTCGTAGTTGCCTGGGTATACCCGTAATTCACCGTAATCGATGTCGGCCATGTGGGTGCACACAGAGTTAAGGAAATAACGGTCGTGAGAAATAATAATCATGGTGCTGCGACGCTGATTAAGTACTTCTGTAAGCCAGTTAATGGTGGCAATGTCGAGGTTGTTTGTAGGCTCGTCTAACAATAAAATATCGGGATCAGCAAATAGCGCTTGGGCTAACAAGACGCGTAGCTTCCAGCCTGGGGCCACTTGCGACATTAAGCCCCAATGGAAAGACTCATCGATGCCTGCCTGAGTTAAGATTTCTGCAGCACGGCTTTCGGCGCTGTAGCCATCCATTTCGGCAAATTCAACTTCCAGTTCGGCCACTTTCATGCCGTCTTCTTCAGTCATTTCTGCCTGGTTGTAAATGGCTTCGCGGGCTTGTTTAACCTGCCAAAGTTTTGTATCACCCATGATTACGGCATCAATGACCGAATATTCTTCAAACGCGAATTGGTTTTGGCTTAAGGTGCCCACAGTGTCGGTGGGAGAGAAAGAAACGTTGCCGGAGGTGGGTTTTAACTCGCCACTGAGTATCTTCATGAAGGTGGACTTGCCACAACCGTTGGCACCGATCAGACCATAGCGATTGCCATTGCCAAACTTAGCGGAGATGTTTTCGAACAATGGCTTTGCGCCAAATTGCATGGTGATGTTAGCGGTGGTAATCAAGGGAATCCAAACGAAGCAAAAAACGGGTGGCGTATTCTACCAGTTTTGGATGGGTGATACCATGTGTGCCACGGCGTCATTCTTAACATCCCGCCTTTGTTAGCTGAGCCATCCTTTCGCTTTTGCGTCATCGACCATGGGCTCCAGCAGTTGCCACAACTTTGGGCAGCCCTTGCTAATACGGCCGCCATTGACGGTTTTAACTTGAGCTACGCTAATGCCATGGGTTTGCCAGCTATGACCTTGGTCGTTGAGGTTATGGAGTAGGGGTAGGGCGCGGTCTAGGGCCTTGGCAAAGCGCGAATCAGCGCTCTTTGCCGCTTCGAATTCGTGCCATAGGGCAATGTATTCGTCGCCCATGTCGTTGGGCAATAAGCCGAGTATGCGCTGGGTTGCTGCGGTTTCTGCAGCTTCGTGTTCGCTGCCTATGGCGTCATACACAATGACGTCACCGGTATCGATTTCGCACAAATCGTGGATTAATAACATACGTAACACTCGGTCAATATCAACCGGCTGCGCGGCGTAGTCTTTGAGCATCAAGGCCGCTAAGGTCACTTGCCAAGAATGCTCAGCCGAATTTTCATAACGTTGCATACCCAAGGGGCGGGTTTTACGCAGAACAGCTTTGAGTTGGTCGATTTGTTTTACAAAATCAATGATTTTTATTAGATCTTGCACACTTATCCTTTGGGCTTTTTATTAACAAAGGCGTCAAGCCCATGTTGGGTTTCTGGTGTCATGAGGTTGCACACCATGTGCTCGGCGGCAAATTGGTAGGCTTGTGGTAGGTCCATGTTGAGTTGTGGATAGAACATGGCTTTGCCAGTACGTACCGCAACTTTGGCTTTGCTGCTGATGGTGGCTGCTAGATCACGGCTAGTTTGAGTCAGGTCTTCTGCCGGCACAACGCGATTAACCAAACCTTGCTGTTGCGCTTCTGTGGCACTGATAAACTCACCGGTGAGTAACATTTCCATGGCTTTTTTAGGCTGTATGTTGCGGCTTAAAGCGACCGCTGGGGTGGAGCAAAATAGACCGATATTGATACCCGATACGGCAAAACGTGCGTCTTGTGACGCCACCGCAAGGTCGCAGGTGGCCACCAACTGGCAGCCCGCAGCGGTGGCTACGCCTTGCACTTGGGCAATCACCGGAATTGGGCATTGCACAATGGTTTGCATCAGTTGGCTGCATTGATCAAATAGGTTTTGGTAGTAGTCGACGTTGTTGTTGGCCTGCATTTGTTTTAGGTCGTGCCCAGCGCAAAAGGCTTTGCCTTGGGCTTTAATGATAATGCAAGTGAGGTCATCCGTAAGGCTAGCTTGGTCTAACGCCAACTGCAGTTGCGCCATCATCTGCTGAGATAAGGCATTAAAACTGGCTGCACGATTGAGCGTGATTTCTAACCACTGTTGCTCTTGAGTGACAATAATGTGTTCAAATTCATCCATGGTTTATTGCCCTATGACGCTATTTGTCGGTCGACCCACAGTGCGAGCTTATGCTGCATTGAAGGTTGCGAAACTTGATCTTCGGGTAAGGGTTGAATCAATTTATCGTGCACTAACAGGCGGTAGATATACTCGATTTTTGTGGCAGCAGAGTCGGTTGCTTCAAATCGGGCTACGCCTCGTGTATTGGCATATGCCGTGCCTAAAGCAATGGCCTTTTTCAGCAATTCCTTTTCGTTTTTTAGTTTTTTCATAGTCCGTCACATACTCTCGAATTGAAACCTTAGCATAGCTTAGCCCACTAACGAAAAAAAGGGCTAGTTTCATCGCGGAACAAGCCCTTTAAAAGTGGTGGCGCTGATGTAAATTAGCTGGCCGTGAATTCGGGGTAGGCTTCCATGCCACATTCAGAAATGTCTACGCCTTTGTATTCTTCCTCTTCGGTAACACGGATGCCCACTAGCTTTTTGATGACAAACCATACTACGAAGCTCAAACCAAACACCCAAACAAAAATAGTTGCGGCACCAATTATTTGGCCGCTGAAACTCGCTGCATCATTGGTTAACGGCACTAACAACAAACCCAGTAAGCCTGCGCTGCCGTGCACGGAGATCGCCCCTACGGGGTCATCTAACCGCAGTTTATCTAACGCCAGAATGCTAAACACCACTAACACACCGCCCAATGCGCCAAATACGCTCGCTTCTAACGCCGTAGGGGTAGAGGGTTCGGCGGTGATGGTCACTAGGCCCGCAAGGGCACCGTTAAGCATCATGGTTAAGTCGGCCTTGCCAAACTTGATGCGCGCCACTAGCAATGCTGCAATAGCGCCTGCTGCAGCCGCTGCATTGGTATTAAGAAACACCATGGCCACAGAATGTGCGGAGTTGACGTCACCTAACTTGAGTACTGAGCCGCCGTTAAACCCAAACCAACCCATCCACAGGATGAATGTACCTAAGGTGGCCAAGGGTAAGTTGGCACCCGGAATTGCCCGCACTTGGCCATTGGCGCCGTATTTGCCCTTACGCGCTCCCAATAACAATACCCCGGCTAATGCCGCTGCAGCACCGGCCATATGTACGATGCCGGAACCGGCAAAGTCCGAGAAACCGAGTTCACCCAGGTTGTACCAGCCAAATACATCGTCACCATTCCAAGTCCATGCGCCTTCCATGGGGTAAATAAAACCGGTCATCACCACGGTAAAGACTAAAAATGACCATAATTTCATGCGTTCTGCCACCGCACCAGAGACGATGGACATGGCGGTGGCAACAAATACCACTTGAAAGAAAAAGTCTGATGCGGCGGAATAAACCGATGCACCCCCAAACCCTTCGGCAGCGGAGTCAGCTAAGACCTGCGCCTTGTCGATCACTTCAATGTCGCTCAGTAACCAACCACCGCCATACATGATTTGATAGCCCATGATTAAATACATAATGCAGGAGATGGCGAATAGCGCCACGTTTTTGGTGAGGATCTCGGTGGTGTTTTTACTGCGAACCAAACCAGCTTCGAGCATGGCAAAGCCCGCGGCCATCCACATGACCAGAGCGCCACAGATTAAAAAGTAAAAGGTATCCAGGGCAAACTGGAGTTCGTATAGGTTGTTTTCCATGGTGCGATTCTCGGCGAGTTGATTAGAAGACTAATTTCTCTATTGCGATTATCGTGCCAAAGATAATAAACGTATTAAAAACAATGTGTTATGGGGTATTTTTGCTGTAATTATAGTGTGGCTGGTGAGAGGCTAGGAACAACTCTGGTGCACTTATCGTTTGGGTTAGCGCCATATGCACTACTTTAGCGCGCAGTATGATTTAGCTGGAATCGCTGGTTTTTACATCGTAAGGCGTAGGATCCATGCTTAAGTGCAGCTTACGTCCAGTATACGGCGAGTGAGCCTTAACCACGTCCATATTGAGTTCTACGCCGATACCAGGTTTGCTGTTGGGTATGATGTAACCGTCTTGCCAATCGATTTTTTGTTGCAAAATATCCGCATGAAAACCGTCCCATGTGCCAATGCTTTCCTGCATTAAAAAATTAGGTGTGGCCGTGGCTAGTTGTATACTGGCAGCGGCGCCAATAGGACCGTTATATAAGTGAGGTGCAATCTGGCAGAAGTGAACTTCGGCCATGGCAGCAATTTTTTTGGCTTCCAAAATGCCGCCAACGCGGCCTAGGTTCATTTGCAAAATAGCGGCTGCTTTATGTTTGAGTAGTTCGCTAAATTCATATTTGGTGGTGAGCCGCTCCCCAGTGGCAATCGGGATGCTAGTTTTTTGCGCAACTTGGGCCATGGCTTCGGCTTGCCCAGGTGGTACCGGTTCTTCAAACCACAAAGGATCAAACGGTTCTAGGTACTTAGCCAGCCGTATGGCAGAAGCGGGTGTCATTTGTCCGTGAGTGCCAATCAACAAGTCACAATCGCTGCCTACGGCGGCGCGAATTTTTTCGCAAAACAAGGCGGATGTTTGCATGGCTTTAAGTGATACATGATGTCCGCTATAGGCTGAATACGGCCCTACAGGATCAAATTTTACGGCGTTAAAACCGAGTTCTTTATTGGCGAGCGCCGTATCTGCAGCCAACCCAGCGTCGGTATAGTCGTAGTCGCCCTGTGCATTTTTCGGGTAAAGGTAGGTGTAACAACGGAGTTTATCATGTACTTTACCCCCGATAAGCTCATAAACCGGCTGCTTAGCCGCTTTGCCAATAATGTCCCAGCAGGCAATTTCTAAGCCACTAAAGGCACCCATCATGGTGAGGTCAGGTCTTTGGGTAAAGCCGCTGGAATAACACTGGCGATAGAAACGTTCGATATGGTGCGGGTTATGCCCCTTTAAGTAGCGTTCAAATACATCATCTAAGGCTGCCACCATCACCGTGGGGTGAAAACTTGAGGCGTAAACTTCGCCGACGCCTTGGATGCCGCAATCGGTACGTAAAGTCACAAAAACCCAGTACATGCCACCAATATGGGGTGGTGGCACTGCAACAATGTGGCTTTGCATGCTAACAATGCGCATAGACCGGTCCTCTGTGGTTATTTTACCATGGCTGCGTTTAACCATTGATCAAATTGCTGTTGCGGCAAGGCGCCATTGAGTTGGTCTACGACCTTACCATTTTTGAACACCATTAAGGTAGGGATGCTGCGGATGTTGAACTGTGAACCGAGCATTTGTTCGGCCTCGGTATCCACTTTTACAAAGCGCATCTGTTCTGACTTGGCTTGCGCCGTGTGTTCAAACACTGGGGCAAATCCGACGCAAGGTCCGCACCATGGCGCCCAAAAATCCACTACTACCGGTTTGTCGCTGTTCACTAAGGCGTTAAAGTTCGCTGCCGTTCCGGCGATCGGTTTACCTGCAAACAAGGTTTGTTTGCAGGCGCCACAATTAGCTTCGTCTGTAATTCGCTGCGACGGAACCCGGTTGTTTTTTTGGCAGTGAGGGCAGCGGCTAGTAATACTTGGCATAGGCTTATCTCGAGTAGGTCAATATATGTTTAGTATAGTCTAATATAATGACGATTGAAGCCATTTCAAGGGGCGCTCTAGGGGTTATTCGTAAGTGCAGTGGTAAGCCGTTTGGCGTACAACTTTGACTTCAAAGCTGCTATTAGCTTCAACTTCAAATTGGTTACCGTTGGTAAAGGTGTTCCAGCTCGTTGTGCCTGGTAGCTTTACTTCGAGTTCGCCATCAATGATGGTCATGACTTCATATTGACTGGTGCCAAAGGTAAATTCACCCAGGTCCATCACGCCTACAGTTGTGGCCTGTGTTTTGCCTTGAAAGGCGATCGATTTAACATTGTCATCAAAATACGAATTGACGTTTAGCATGGTGGTGTTCTCTGTGAATTAATAAGATAAAACCGGATCATAGCGCCATTATTAGTTAGAGTCATTGCTAAATTGGTCCCTTAATTGGTTGTTAAGCGTCTTGGCCGTTATTTTTGGCGGTATTGCTACTAAATTATAAAGCGCCTTGGCGCTACCATGGCTGATGTGGGTAGCACCTGCTAAGCTGGTATAAGAACCCCCTTGACCCAGTCATGGGCAATAGGTTGTATGAGGCTTGCACCGTTTGTGTTTGGGCCAAGGAATAGTTTCTATAGTAGCCAGAGGTTGACTGTTTTTGAGTTCGTACAATACCGATGTCTTTGTGGTGGTTAGAAAAACGCTTGCTGGCAGCAGGTTTTGAAGTAGTGACGTTAGATTATGCCTCCTTGTCCCAAGGCGCCGACGCGGCGTTAGCGCAGGTTCAAAGCCAAATGCAACACTGCTGTGCCGATGATCAGCCGCTACACTTTGTGGGTTATTCGTTAGCTGGGCTTATGGTTCGAGGATTTTTGGCCGACCCCAAAAATCAAGCTTTTTTACAGCGCCTGGATCAAGTGGTGATGATCGGTACGCCTAACCACGGCACCCGCGCAGTTAATGCCGTTGCTGACCACATTTGGTTTAAACTATTGGGTGAGACAACGGCCGCGTTAGGTGATGGCGAGCAGAGCTTCGCCAATCAGTTACCACAACTACAGTTTCAGGCAGGGATCATCGCCGGTAATTCGAGCTGGGGTATGGGTGACGCGATGTTAGCCGAGCCTAGTGATGGTCTGGTGCCTGTGTCTTCGACCAAGCTGGCGAATATGAAAGACTTTTTTCTGGTTAATGCCAATCACTCGATGCTGAGATACAACACCATAGCAGCGCAGGAAACCGTTCATTTTTTACGCCATGGGGTGTTTTCTCATCGGCACGACTAAAGCGTGTGAGTCACTAAACCTTGTTCGCGATAGTTAATGCAGTTGGTTTCTATTTGCTCAATATTGTACACATAATTGATCATCATGCCGGCGGATTCTTGTAGCCCTTTGGGGCTCATGTTGGCCATAAAGTTGAGTCGGCCCGCCATAGCACCGTTGCTAAGATGAAAATGCGCAACCGGGTCTAGGGCTGTACCACGAGCACTAAGCTCTTGGGTAATGTAGTGTTGGCCTAACGTCAGCAGTAACGATTTTACAAAAGCTTTATTGTCTGCGTTGTGGCTCCAGTCGCTGACTAATACCGCCTCTAGGTTAGTGGCAATTTGATGTTGATTGCAATAGTGATTGAGCGCATTTAATTGCTGGTCTGATAAGAGCTGCATCACTTTAGTAGGGTGTTTGTTAAGCCATTTACGCAGCCCAGGTATGGGCGATAAGGTGGCAAAATGTTGTAGCTGAGGGTGTTGTTTAACCAGCTCGGCAACCACATTTTTAATCAGGTAGTTACCAAAACTGATGCTGGCAAGGCCTTGTTGTGTGTTGGAAATTGAGTAGAAGATGGCGGTGTCCGCACTGTGGGTATCTTCGATGGGGGCTTCTTGATCTAGCAGTTGGTCAATGTTGGATGCCATACCCTGTACTAATGCCACTTCAATAAAGATTAGCGGCTCATTCGGCATTTGTGGGTGGAAGAAACCAAAACAACGGCGGTCTGAGTCGAGTCTGTTACGTAAGTCATCCCAGCCAGCAATGGCGTGTACAGCTTCATATTGAATGAGTTTTTCCAATAATTCGGCCGGTGTGTCCTGCCATGTCATTTGTTTGAGTTCTAGAAAGCCTAAATCAAACCAGTCACCTAACAAGTCGCGTAGGTCTTCTTGTAATGGCTTGAGTGCCGGTTCATTTTTTTGTAGCTGGATTAAGTCGGCGCGCATATCGACTAAAAATTTGACGCCCTCAGGCAAGGCATTGAATAGTTTTAGTAACCTTAGGCGTGGTGAATTAAGGGCCTTTTTTAGGCCTTTAATATTAGGCTTAGACGTGTCCCATTGTGCCACAAGGTTATTGATGGCGGGGTAATCTACATCAAAATCGTTTGCTAGCAGCAGTAAGAAGTCTTGCTTACCTTGCGGGTTGAGGCGTAAGTAGAATCGCCCTAGGTCTGCTGCCGTATTACGCGCGGCCATTTCGCCACCAACGCCGTTAATGGCACTTTGCATTTGTTTGCCGACGTGGGCCAGTTGTGCATGATTAGGTGCACTTTGATCAGCAATGTATAATAAGTCACTGTTGTTGCTGAGGCTACTAGGTAACTTGTTCCAAAAACGCTTTAAGTGCCCCAAAGTGCGGTTCATTAAAGTGACAGAGTGCGTGCTTGCCATAACTTTCCCTGAGATTATTTATGCCTTACTAGGCGTTAAAAAGTGCTGAGCGACTAAGGCTAATAATCCGAGCACAAGTCCCCAGAAGGCGCTACCTATACCCCACAAAGCCATACCAGATGCAGTGGTGACTAAGGTGACTACTGCAGGTATACGATGCGCTTCTTCTGCTAACGCAGTGCTCAGGCTGGCGGCAATGGTACCTAGCAGCGCAAGCCCAGCTATAGTGATTACTAACGCCGAGGGCAGGCTATTAAACAACCCAGTAAGGCTGCCAGCAAAGAGACCTGTGGCGACCAAAAAAAAACTGGCCCAAATGCTAGCGCGATAACATTGTTTAGGGTCTTTATCGACTTCTTTACCCATACAAATGGCCGCCATAATGGCCGCTAGATTAAACGCAAAGCCCCCAAAAGGTGCCAGAATAACGCCGGTAATACCGGTCCAAGTAATGAGTGGTGCGGCAGGCGCTTGGTAACCATGGCTACGTAAAATCACTAGACCTGGAACGTTTTGTGAGGTCATGGTAACAATAAACAATGGAATGGCTACACCAATAGCACTGGTAAGTGACCATTCTGGAGTGGTCCAAATTGGGGTGGTAAAAACTAAGCTAACGTCTTGCCAAATAATCAGGTCTTGAGTGCCCGCTAACACCATGCCTAGTATTAGCGTCACCATTACGGCTAAGCGTGGCCAGATGATACGGCTAACGAAGTAGGCTAGAATCATGCCTAACACCAGCGCCATTTCCGATTCCAGTGCGATTAGCATATGCATGGCAAAGGGCAGCAAAACGCCCGCTAACATGGCCGCAGCAATCGATTTAGGTAAGTAACTCATTAACCGATCAAACCAGCCCGATAGCCCGACCAAAGTAATCAGTACAGAACAAAATACAAACCCCCCTATGGCCTCGGACATGGACACGCCAGACAAACTGGTGACTAGAATAGCTGCACCCGGCGTAGACCAAGCGGTAAGAATGGGTTGTTTATAAAACCATGATAAGCCTAGGGTCGAAAGCCCCATGCCAATACCTAAGGCCCAAAACCAGCTGCTTATTTGTGCATCGGTGGCGCCCACACTGTGGGCTGCCTGATAAATGATCGCCGCAGAACTGGTATAGCCTACTAAGGGTGCAATAAAACCCGCACTGATGTGGGCCGGGTTAAATAGCCTTTGTAGGGCCACTAAATTAGGCCAGGGCGAGTTGGTAGTGCCGCTTTTCGAATTCGATAGTATCGCCACTAACCATTTTACGGCTCTTGCGGGTTTCCACTTCGCCGTTGACCTTAACTAAGCCTTCCCCAATGCGAGTTTTGGCTTCGCCGCCACTGCCTACAATAGATTCGAATTTTAGGATTTTAAACAGTTCTACGGGTTCGAAATTAATGGTAATAATGTGCATAATTTTAAGTCTTAATTAAATGGTTTGATACCAAACAGCACCTTGAGCATCGGCAGTGTTGCTTTGTATTTTGTTTTGCTTAACAAGGTAATTTATGTGGGCTTGGGTTTCGCCTACAGCTAAGGTTAATACGTCGTCGTTTATTTCTCGACGAAATAATTGACTGAATAAATCCACGTTGCGCTGTGGTTGAGCACAGGCATCAACCAGCTTAACGAGGGATTTTTTATGGCCATCAATGAGCCGCTGTAAACGTTGATGGGCACCAAAAAATACTTGGCCGTGGGATGGAAGTACCATCACGTCTGCCGGTAATTTCTGTTGCAACATGGCACAGGATTCTAACCATTCTTTAAGCGGGTCGGAGTCCGGTTCTGTAGGCCAAACACTAATGTTTGACGAAATGGTAGGCAACAACTGATCACCGGCAATAAATACGTTGAGGCTAGGGCAGTACAAACATACATGTTCTGGCGCATGGCCACGGCCCACTATAATTTGCCACTCGGCATCAGCCATGGTGACTGTATCCTTGTCCTGTAAGCGCAAGTAGTGATCAGGCATCGCATAAATGCCTTTGCCATAACCACCAAATTTACTTTTGTAGGTTTTCAGTTGTTGCTCGCTTACACCGGCGCGGCAGTAAAAGTCGATAGCGGCTTGAGGTGCTTGTTTGCCCGTGTCGCTCATCAACACCCTACAGGTCATGTAATCGGTGCGAGACATTTGTAAGGTGAGATTCCAGCGTTCGCATAACCAACCCGCAAGACCCACATGATCTGGGTGCAAGTGGGTAACAACAAGTTGAGTGACGGGTTTGCCTTTTAAATGCTGGTCAAATACTTGCTGCCAAAGTTGTTTGCAGGCTTTGGTGTTGATGCCGGTATCAACAATGGTCCAGCCGTGTTGGTCTTCTAATAACCACAAATTTATGTGATTTAACGAAAACGGTAGAGGCATACGCAGCCAATACACACCAGCGGCCACAGCCAATGGTTCTCCCATTGCTGGGGCCTCACTTATAGGGAATTGCAGGGCATTACCGGTCATTTTATCGTCCTTGGTCTGTCAGCCATCAGGCTGAACTAAGTAGGCCATTTTATATGGCCTAAGGCAGCGTGCAAAGGGCTTTAAGTAAAACTTTTACCTTGCTCTAGGTAGTCATAGGCTATTTGTGGCGCCTTGAAGCGTGGGCCGTAGGCTTGAGCCAGTTCATCACAGCGCTTTATGAACTTGCTTAGGCCATAGGTATTAACAAATTGGGCATAACCGCCGGTCCACAAAGGGGCGCCTATCCCTAGAATAGAAGCCACGTTGGCATCGGCCACGTTAGTAAGCACGTTTTCTTCTAAACAACGCAGGGTTTCTATTACCGGTCTAAATAACATACGGTCTTTAATGTCTTGGTGTGGCAGTGTTAACTCGGGGTTTAACCAATCTTGTAAACCACTCCAAATGGTTTTGTCACCTTGGTTATATGTATAAAAACCTTGTCCGTTTATGCGGCCTTGACGGTCGTGTTGGTCAACCAACTGACGCAGCATTGCCATGCCTTGTGGGGTGCTGTGTTGAGCTGGATCTTTGAGCCCCATACTCACTTGAGTATCATTGATCAGCAGTGGTAAACCCAACTTTAATTGATCTAGTAAGGTTAACATGCCCACTGGAAAACCAAGGGCTTTGCCTAAGTTGTCCACCAGTACCGGGTCATTACCTTCTGCCACTAACTGCAGGGCTTCATCCATCTTGGTGCCGATGGTTCTGGAGGTATAAAACCCCAAAGCGTCATTAACTATAATAGGTAACTTATTGATTTGTTTGGCAAAGTCAAAAGATTTGGCCAAGCTAGTCTGGTCGGTCTTGGCGCCGCATATAATCTCTAACAAAGGCATCTTGTCTACCGGTGAGAAAAAGTGTAAACCGATAAAACTGGATTTGTGAGTAGCTTTCTGTGCCAATAAGCTCACTGGTAAGGTAGAGGTATTGGTACCCCAAAAACCGCCGTCTGCGAGCAACTGTTGATGTTGTTCTAGGACCCGGCCCTTTAACGCTTGGTCTTCGAACACGGCTTCAATAATCAGGTCGCACCCTTGTAGGTCTATAGCCTTGTCTGTCGGTTTAATGGCGTTTAATATGTGCTGCATGACACTAGGCTCCATACGGCCTTGATCTACTTTTTTCTGCAGTAGTTTTTGGCTGTAGCTTTTGCCTCGCTCGGCAGTGCTGAGTTGCTCATCTTTAAGGTCGACTTGAATACCAACCAAGGCCGCAGCATAAGCAATACCCTGACCCATCATGCCGGCCCCAATAATGCCTAAACGTTGGATGTGATTGTGAGGCACGTGTTTAGGCCGCTGGTAGCCATTTTTAACCTGATTCATATTAAAAAACATGGCAGTGATAATGTTTTTTGCTTGGTTGCCAACCACTAGCTCAACAAATTTTCGGCTCTCTGTGGTTTGGGCGGTGTCAAAGTCCAAGCGTGCCGCTTCAACCATAACATCAAGTATTGCTTCTGGAGCGGGCAGCAGGCCTCGAGTTTGTTGTTGTATCTGGGCGGCGGCTACGGCAATTTTAGCGGCCATTTTGGGGTTGCTGGCGTTGCCCCCCGGTATTCTATGGCCCTTTGTGTCCCACGGTTGCAGCGTCGCTTGTGAATTGCCCACCTGATCTAATAACCATTGCTTAGCCGCGTCGAGTAGTTCATCTTGTTGCGCAACGCAAGCATTGATTAAGCCCGCCTTTAAGGCTTTGTCAGGCGTTAGTTGCTGGCCTTTGGTAAGTAATGGTAGCGTCGCCTCTAAACCAAGCAGGTGGGTCATACGCACGGTGCCGCCACCGCCGGGCAGTAGGCCCAGTGAAGCTTCTGGCAAACCCAGCTTGACACTTTTGTGTTGCCAAGCAATACGATAATTACAGGCCAAACAAATTTCAAAACCACCACCCAGAGCGGAGCCATTGATTGCAGCGACTACAGGTACGGGCAGCTTTTCTAAGCGCCTAAAGTTGGCTTTCATGCCCTCTACTTGCGCTAATAGGTCTGGGGCTTGGTGTGGTTCTACAGATTTGAGCCAGTTGAGGTCGCCACCGGCAAAAAACGTGGTTTTAGCCGAGGCAATGATCACTCCAGTAAGTCCTGCCTGACGTTCTAAGCGGGCCACGGCCTCGGCTAGCAATGGCATAAACGTTTGGTTCATACAGTTTACTGGGCCGTCCATGTCCATAGTAATTGTTACGATGCCATGTGGGTCTTGTTGGTAATCAAAAGTCTGTGTGCTCATGGGTTTAACCTCTCTCAATAATGGTGGCAATACCCATGCCGCCACCGACACAAAGAGCAATGAGGCCACGCTTGGCGTCGCGGCGTTCAAGTTCGTCTAGTATGATGGACACTAAGCAGCCGCCAGTTGCCCCCAGAGGGTGACCCATGGCGATGGCGCCACCATTGACGTTAGTAATGGTGTCCTCAATACCCAAATCTTGCATAAAGCGAAGCGCCACACTGGCGAAGGCTTCATTGATTTCCCATAGGTCTATGTCGTGGATGCTGAGGCCTGCTTTAGCGAGGCACTTTTTGGCTGCGGGGCCAGGGCCTGTGAGCATAATGACTGGATCATTGGCCATCACTGCTGTAGCCGCAATGCGGCCACGAGGGGTGATGCCAAGTTTATTGCCTATAGTTTGGTCGCCAATCAACACTGCGCTGGCGCCATCTACCACACCAGAAGAATTGCCCGCCGTGTGGCGGTGACTGATTTTTTCCAGCTGAGGATATTTGCGCAACGCCATGTCATCAAAGCCGTAATCACCAAGGGCGCTAAAAGCCGGTTTGAGGCCACCTAGGTCTACCAGAGTGGTGGCAGGCTTAATAAAGTCGTCGCGCTGTAAAATGATGTTTCCTGTGGCGTCTTTAACGGCCATTACCGAGCCATCAAACCAGCCAGAATCCCGCGCGTGAGCGGCCCGTTGTTGGCTTTGTAAGGCAAAATGGTCAAGTTGATCGCGACTGTATCCCTCTAAGCTGGAAATTAAGTCGGCACCTATGCCTTGGGGCACAGACAGGTTGTTAGCAATGTATTCTGGGTCGGCGAGGAATGGTCCGCCATTACTGCCCATGGGTACACGGCTCATGCTTTCCACACCGCCTGCAACAATAAGCTGTTCCATACCACTGGCGACTTTAGCGGCAGCGGTATTGACTGCTTCCAGTCCTGATGCGCAAAAGCGATCGAGTTGAAAACCAGGTACGGATTCGCTCCAGCCGGCGTGAATAACTGCGCTTTTGGCAATGTTAGAGCCCTGTTCGCCTACCGGTGTTACACAACCCATTAATACGTCGTCTACTTGCGCCGTGTCTAAGTCATGGCGTTGTTGTAAGTCGCCCAGCAGGCCGGCCAATAAATTGATGGGTTTGATGCCGTACAAGCTGCCAACACCGGCTTTACCACGGGAGCGAGGGGTGCGTATTGCATCGTATATATAGGCCAGTGACATAATTATTTCCTAGTTTATTTCAAGCGCTTGTGAACTCAATGTGTGGTCTTGCATAGGGGTTTGTCAAGTTGAGGTAGGTGGACTGCCTTGCGAGTTGCAAGATGACTCACCGGTCTTCATATATAATAGCGTCACCTGACCACCCTATACTGTAATTATGACTATAGAAACTCACCCTTTTGCTGTACTCACGCCCAGCTATATTATGGACGCCGTGGAGAGCCAAGGTTATCTGTGTGATGGCCGGATTTTGGCCCTTAATAGCTATGAAAATAGGGTCTATCAAGTAGGCCTAGAAGATCAGCCCACACCTGTGATCGCTAAATTTTACCGGCCAGATCGGTGGAGCGAAGCGCAAATATTAGAAGAACATGAGTTTAGTATCGCCCTTGAAGAATACGAATTGCCGGTCGTGCCGCCCTTGGTCAACCAACAAGGTAGCAGCCTTTCGACTTATGATTCGTTTAAGTTTGCCTTGTTCGAGCGCAAGGGTGGCCATGGCCCCGAATTAGATGATTTAGACAATTTGTATACCATGGGGCGACTCTTAGGCCGTATTCACGCCGTGGGGGCCATTAAAGACTACCAGCATCGACCAGCAATTGATGCGGTTACTTTTGGTCATGATAGTGTGGCATTGATCAGTCAGCACTTTATTCCGCAAGAGTTAAAGGCGGCATATGACAGTCTTACTGCAGATCTGTTGCAACGAATTGATGTGGCTTTTGCGGCAACGCAGGGGGTTAACTACATTCGAGTGCATGGCGATTGTCATGGCGGAAACCTATTGTGGCGTGATGATGCTCCTCATTTTGTAGACTTTGATGACTCACGTATGGCGCCTGCGGTGCAAGATATTTGGATGTTACTGTCAGGCGAGCGAGACCGTCAACGCGTGCAGTTGTCTGAAATCGTGGAAGGGTATAACGAATTTTATGACTTTAAGCCCCAAGAACTGGCATTAATGGAACCCTTAAGAACCCTGCGTATGATGTATTACGCGGCATGGTTAGCGCGTCGTTGGGAAGATCCTGCATTCCCGCACAGCTTTCCTTGGTTTAACACCGTGCGCTATTGGGGCGAACACATACTGGAATTGCGGGAACAGTTGTTTGCTCTTAGTGAGCCCACTTTAGAGCTAATTTGATAAGGAGTTAAATTCAATGGCTTTGTTTACTGATACTGCAGCATGGGTGAGTACTGAACATAGGCTCTATGCCGATGGAGTACAGCGCTTTATGGAACAGTCCATGGCACCCAATATTGAAAGCTGGTGTGACCAAGGTGTGGTAGATCGAGATTTTTGGTTCCAAGCGGGTGAAGCTGGAATTATGGGTGCGTCGGTACCCGAGGCTTATGGCGGAGCTGGAGCCGATCTTTCGTTTGAAGCGATCACCATCTATACCCAAGCCTATTTGGCCGACATTAATTGGGGTTACGGTATTCAGTCCATTGTGATGCACTATTTGGTGGCTTACGGTACCGAAGATCAAAAGCGACGCTGGTTGCCCAAATTAGTGTCTGGAGAGCTGGTGTCGGCCATTGCCATGACTGAACCAGGTTGTGGCTCAGACCTTAAAGCCGTCGCATCAACAGCTAAACGCGATGGTGATAGTTATGTTATTAATGGCTCCAAAACGTTTATTACCAATGGCCAAACCGCCGAGTTGATTTGCGTGGTAGTAAAAACCGATTTAGCGGCTGGCTCTAAAGGCACTTCGCTCATTTTTGTAGAAACCGATCAGGCGCAAGGTTTTCAGCGTGGGCGCAATCTAAAGAAATTAGGTATGAAAGGCAACGACACTTCGGAATTGTTTTTTGAAGATGTACGGGTGCCGGTAGATAATTTGTTAGGTGGGATTGAGGGGCAAGGGTTTTACCAGTTGATGAATCAATTGGTGTGGGAACGGTCCATGATTGGCATCACCGCGTTAGGCGCCATGGACTGTGGCTTACAACAAACCATCGAATATGTGCGTCAACGAAAGGCCTTTGGTCAGCCGATTATGGCTTTCCAAAATACGCGCTTTAAGTTGGCAGAAATGAAAACTAAAGTGGAAGTCACACGCAGCTTCATTAACGATTGTATTGCCAAACTCATTGATGGCTCTATCGACCCAGCTACAGCGTCGATGGCTAAGTATTGGGGCTCACAAGTACAGAATGAAGTGCTGGATGAATGTGTGCAACTACACGGTGGTTACGGCTATATGATGGAATACCCTATTACTCGGTTGTTTGCCGATGCTAGGGTACAAAAAATCTACGGCGGCACCAATGAAATTATGAAAGAACTCATCGCTCGCTCCCTAGACGTATAGAGCATATATATGATCAATCAAAAGCCGTTAGCGGGCGTTAAAGTCGTTGAATTCGAAGGCATTGGGCCATGTCCATTGGCTGGCATGATGTTAGCCGATATGGGTGCCGAAGTGACGCTGGTCGGACGTAAAGTTAGTAATAAAAATGCCGCCGAAATTGCGCCACAAGAAACAGCTCAAGCCTTTTATCATCGTGGAAAAAAATCCATTCTAATCGACCTGAAACAGCCCGAGGGTGTTGCCTTGGCCCTCAAGTTGTCAGCTCAAGCGGATATCTTAATCGAGGGCTTTCGCCCGGGGGTGATGGAACGTTTGGGTTTAGGGCCCGATGTGTGTCTAGATCTGCAGCCGAAATTAATCTATGGCCGGTTGACAGGTTGGGGGCAAACTGGACCACTGGCGCAAGCAGCAGGACACGACCCTAACTACATAGCCCTGTCGGGTGCCATGTATTACGGGGCACGCCCTAATCATAAACCGACGGCGCCGCTGACCTTGGCTGGAGACGTGGCCGGCGGCACCATGATGCTGTTATGGGGTGTGATGTGCGCCTTGTGGCAAGCTCAAGCGAGCGGCCAAGGGCAGGTGGTAGATGCGGCGATTACTGATGGGTCGGCTTACGCATCGAGCTTGTTGTGGATGATGCACAACACAGGGCAATTGCCGCAACAAACAGGCCTCAGTTGGGCCGACGGTGCAGCACCGTGGAATGACACCTATGTGTGTGCCGACGGTCTGTATGTCAATATATGTGCCTTAGAACCCAAGTTTTATCAGTTGTTGCTAGAGCACTTGGAACTGTTGCATGAGCCAAGTCTGCGTAATCAGTGGGATAAAACCATGTGGCCGCAGGCGCAGCAAGAGCTGACGCGAGTGTTTGCCAGCCAAAGTCGTCAGCATTGGTGCGCTTTGCTAGAAGGCACTGACGTTTGTTTTGCCCCAGTACTGAGTTTCAATGAAGCTACAGAACACCCCCATAACCTTGCGCGAAACACTTTTGTGCAGCTAGAGGGCATCACCCAGCCAGCTCCAGCTCCAAAAATGGGCCATGTCCAAAGGTCATTAAAACCAGTGCCAGAAGCAGCTCAACATACGTTAGAACTGCTCGACCAGCTAGGCTTACCCGATGCTCAGGTGAGGCAGTTGCAGAAGGACGGTGTGGTTTAACGTGCTAAATCGATCCAGTCGGCGATAACGGCAGCACCAGCAACGATGTAGGGGTCTTTTTGGGTGTCGTCGTAATCAAATTGATGATCGTCGGCGACTGTCACAGGCTCAAGCCCATGGTCCTGACGCAGGCTGTTGATTTGCTCTAAGTACCAATCTTGTTCGGTGTGCCATTGTTGTGTTCTTTGCTGTAAGTTAAGGCTTATTTGTTTTGATCGAGTGTTTTCGTGCTCAGCCAAAGCCTGCGTGTAAATCCAATCTGAGCTAGTGCTTTGGCGCGCGTTTTGTTGTTGTTGCAAGTGGGGAATAATCTGCTCAAAGGCAAAATAACGACGATGATCCACGGCCTTCACTTGATCCCACTTAAGGGCATGGGGCAGGCTACTTTCGCCTATTTTTTTGTGGTCTTGCAGGTGTGGAAGGGTGATGTCAGGCACCACGCCTTGATGTTGAGTGCTAGCACCCGAAACACGATAGAACTTGGCTTGAGTAAACTTTATCTGACCACTGCTTAAGTTACCAAACGTCTGCACCGTGCCTTTGCCGTAGGTTTGGCTGCCAACAATTAAGGCGCGTTGATAGTCCTGCATAGCGGCTGCAAAAATTTCGGATGCAGAGGCACTGTAGCGGTTAACCAGCACGACCACAGGGCCGTTATAGGCGAGTAATGGATTACGATCCATTTGCTTTTCGATGACACCATCGGCGTAGCGTACTTGAACCGTGGTACCGGTTTCAATGAATAACCCGGTTAACTGATTGGCCTCTCTCAGAGACCCACCGCCATTGTTACGCAGATCTATAACAATACCACTCACTTGGTCCTGTTTCAGTTCTTGTATTAAATTATATACATCACGGGTGGTACTGCGATAATTGGGGTCACCCCGTTGAGCTGCAGCAAAGTCCATGTAGAAGGTGGGGAGTGTAATGACACCCATGGTGAGCGGACCTTGATCTGTAGCTACGGTTACGAGGGACTTCTTGGCCGCTTGATCATCTAAATTAACCTTGTTACGGCGAATTTGAATGGTCTTTTTAGCTTGCTGTAAATCGCCTCCTGGAATGATGTGGAGCTTCACTAAGCTGCCTTTGGGGCCGCGAATCTGATCTACCACGTCATCTAAACGCCAACCTAAAATTTCTTGTATGGCTTCACCTTCTTGCCCTACGCCCACAATATAATCTGAGGCTTGTAAGTCGCCTGCTTTGTCGGCTGGCCCACCGGCGACTAAACGCACCACTTTGGTGTAGTCGTTATCTCTCTGTAGCACTGCGCCTATGCCTTCTAGTGATAGGCTCATGTCGATATTGAAATCTTCCACGTTACGTGGCGACAGGTAAGTGGTGTGAGGGTCGGTGGCCGTGGTAATGCTGTTGCTTAATGCTTGATAGGCATCCCTGAGCTCAACTTGCAGTACCCGCTTACGCATATTGAGGTAGCGTTTTTCTAGACGGTTTTTAATCTGCGTCTGAGTTTCATTACTAATTTGGCCATTAATAAACTCGTTTTTAAGCTGCTTGCGCCACAAGTTTTTGACGGCTTGATGATCAGGCTGGCGTGCGGCGTCTTGTGGTGCCATAGCAATGTGTTCGTTTAACTCAAAGTTGAACATGGAAGATGGTTGCGATAACCATGCGAGATTAAAGTCAATAAATTCTAACCGCCGCTGCTGTAATACGTTGTACATGTCGGCCATAGGGCGTAAGTCGCCTTGGGGCAATAAATCATCTAATTCATGCTTAAGATACTGATATGGCGCCAGATCCATTTGGCTTAAGTAGCTTTTTAGAGGGTCTAACAAAGTTAAATAGTTAGTGAATATATCGTTAGCTAAACCGTCGTCGTTAATTCTTGGTTGGTAATGCTGCTGCTCAAGCAAGTGCATGATTTCTTTAGTTAATTGGCTCTGTTTGGCGGTAAAACTAACCTTCACAGGGGCGTTGGTGGCGATCACTAAAGGCGCTGAAAAAATGCTGCAAGTAAAAACGAGGGCAGTTAATAATGTACGTGTCGGTATCATAGAAAGGTAAATATAAATGGCGCTGTAGCAGTGATTAAGATTAATACAATCTATATTAGCGTGATTTTGCCAAAATATTCAAACTCGCTGGGGCAAAATTAGCGCATTTAGCCAGTGCTTTACATAATCATTACGTCTAACACCTCAGAATGTGGCAAACTAAGTCCTTTGACTTAAGGAACACCTGCCACTATGACGGCTCAAGATACACAGCAAGCCTACCTTGCTGGTTTAATGGAATTTATCAAGGCATCTCCCACACCATTTCATGCAGTGTCTAGCATGGTCGATGCACTTACCGCAGCGGGTTATTGCCGGTTAACGGTGGCTGACACTTGGGCCTTAGAGGCTGGAGGGCGTTATTTCATTAGCCGTAATGACTCCACTATCATCGCCTTTGTGTTGCCGAAAAAACAAGGTCTGCAGCGCTTGCACATGGTGGGGGCTCATACCGACAGCCCATGTTTAAAAGTGAAACCCAACCCCGAAGTAAAGCGCAAAGGGTATCAGCAATTGGGTGTTGAGGTGTATGGCGGAGCGCTGTTGCACCCCTGGTTTGATCGAGACTTATCCCTTGCAGGGCGAGTGGTGTGTCGCAATAGTGACGGCGTGCTAGAGAGTCACTTGGTCGATTTTAAGCGCCCTGTGGCCTGTATTCCGAGCTTAGCCATTCATTTGGATCGAGAGGCCAACAAAGGCCATAGCGTTAACGCTCAAACCGATCTGCCGGTGTTATTGGGGCAGGCTCTGGGCGATGACTTTGACTTGCGACAATTGTTGCTTAAGCAACTTTTAACCGACGGCCACTCAGTGGCGCAAGTGGTGGATTACGAGTTAAGCTTGTATGACGTTCAAGCGCCTGCGTTGGTCGGCATTAAAGAAGAGTTTTTGGCAGCTGCGCGGTTAGATAATTTATTCAGCTGTTACATGGGTTTAAGTGCCATGCTTGCCGCCGACACCACGCAAGGCATGTTGTTAGTGTGCAACGACCATGAAGAAGTGGGTAGTCAATCGGCAGAAGGTGCACAAGGCAGTTTTTTAATGTCTGTACTGCAGCGTATTTATCCTTCTGCAGAACAATTACACCAGGTGTTAGACGCTTCCACGTTTATCTCGGCCGACAATGCACATGGAGTGCATCCCAATTTTGCCAATAAACATGATGAACAGCATGGGCCAAAGTTAAATGCAGGGCCAGTGATTAAGGTGAATGCGAATCAACGGTATGCCACTAACGCGGTCACTAGCGCCATGATAAAAGAGCTGGCTGCTCAGGCCAACTTGCCAATTCAGACCTTTGTAGTACGTAGCGACATGGGTTGCGGCAGCACTATTGGGCCCATTACTGCCGCCCAGCTGGGTGTGCGAACCCTAGATTTAGGAGCGCCAACCTTTGCCATGCATTCAATTCGAGAATTAGCGGGGAGTGCCGATGCGTTAATTACCCACCAATTGCTGCAAGCGTTCTTTGAGACTCAAATGGTGGTTTAGGTGAGGCTGCTTTGGGTTATTGGTGTCGGACTAAAAATGCTTGGCTGTTACCTGCTTCTGCGGCCACAGCCAAGTCGTTGAGCTCGTCATCTGCAAGGCATCCAAACCAGCTGATAACGGCATGGCAGGTGCCGCTTTTTAATGCTTGTTTGGCGAGGCTCATAGTGTCGTGTTGGGCATCTGGTTGTAATAAAATAATCTTGTTAAGGTCAAAACCTGCGGCTTGCAATTGCGCCTTAGGCAGCAGTTTTGGTGGTGCCACCCAGGCTAGCCAACGTTGATCGTGGCTTAGTTGAGCTAACAACGGCAACAACATCTGTATGTTGCTCCAAGCTTCGCCACGCATAATTATTTCAGTAATGGGACTCAGATCTGGGGCAGTCACCGTTTCTTCTTCATGGAGCCACAAATCGAGCTGATGTTCAGCAAGTATGCCATTAACTGCGTCGCTGGTAGGGTGCTGTTGTTGCTGCCACATAATGATGATTCCATAGGGTGTAAAAGTAAGGTGTTAATTACCACGGCGTATAATGCCTACACTCAAACCTTCAATGCTTAAGTGTTGTTGTGTAAGGTCGACTTCGATGGGTGAAAAGTCTGGGTTTTCGGCAATCAGTTGTACTTGGTTGCCGTTACGTTGAAAACGCTTAACCGTCACTTCGTCATTTAATCGAGCAACCACCACCTGGCCGTTACGGGCTTGGTCGGTTTTATGCACTGCCAGTAAATCACCATCGTAGATACCTATGTCTTTCATCGACATGCCGCTGACCTGCAAAAGGTAATCGGCCTTGGGATAAAAAAGATTTTCTGGAATAGCGCAATAGTCACTAATATGTTCTTCGGCTAGTAACGGGCTACCGGCGGCAACCATGCCTATAATGGGTAAGCCTAGGTCTTCTTCATGCATGTCGGGCACCCGTATGCCACGTGATGCACCGGGCATAATTTCAATCGCACCTTTGCGTGCTAGCGCTTTAATGTGCTCTTCAGCCGCGTTGGGTGATTTAAACCCGAGTTCACGAGCAATCTCGGCACGGGTAGGGGGAAACCCCGTGTCGGTGATATGACTTCTAATGCACTCTAGAACTTGATCTTGGCGTGGCGTTAATTTAATCATGCAAAGGCCTCTTGGCTGCGTTTCTTAAGCTGGTTGTTTGTACAGTTACTGTATATAATAACAGTAATCTCGCTGCTGGCAAGTTTTATTTTTGTTAGCCGCTTGAGTCTGCTATATGTGTCTCAAATGGTGTACCCTTATGTGCCTTCGCCTGCCTCGTTGTAGCGCCTACTAATTAAAGTTAAGAGTCCAACCCAGTGTCTAAAACTGCCGACGTTAAACACGACATCCAACAATTGTACCGCAAGCTACTGAAACAACTGGGTTTAAACGCCCGGTGGGGTCAAAAACAGATGATTGCCACGGTGGCTAATCATTTTTTGGCTATCAAAATGGATGCCGAAGGTCAGCGTAAGGGTGACAACCCAGCGTGTATTGTAGAAGCAGGTACGGGTACCGGTAAAACCTTGGCCTATATGGTGGCTTGTTTGCCAATCGCCCAAGCGCTTGAAAAAAAGTTAGTCATTGCTACAGGGACCATTGCCCTGCAGGAGCAAATTGTAGAAAAGGATCTACCCGCTATTAAAAAACACGGCGGCTATGATTTTGATTTTCAGCTGGCTAAAGGCCGCAGGCGTTATGTGTGTGTGTCTCGACTTGATCAAGCCCTGTCACAGAATGCCTCTTTAGATCCCACACAAGCCTTGTTTGAAGATGAACTAGCGTTGAAGTTGGATGGTCAACAGCAGGCCTTGTATAAAGACATGGTGATGCAGTTAGGTGCGAGTCAATGGGACGGCGACCGCGATGCTTGGTCGGATCCATTACCAGAAGATCATTGGCGGCCTATTACTACTGACCATAGAGGGTGTACTAACCGGCGTTGTAGTCATTTTAACGAATGCCCTTTCTTCAAGGCCCGTGCGGGGCTTGAGCAGGCTGACTGTATCGTGACTAACCATGATTTGGTGTTGGCCGATCTGGCCTTAGGCGGCGGTGTTATATTGCCAGCGCCCGAAGACACCATCTATATTTTTGATGAAGGTCATCATTTAGCCGATAAAACCCTGAAACAGTTTACTCACCAGCAAGGCATTCGACAGCTCAATCGTTGGTATGGTCAGACTCGCTCGGGTTTAAAAAAGTTTGTTAAGGAATGGCAGGGTGGTGGTCGGGGCGCTTCGCTGAGCGAACAAGTGCAAGAACATGTACAGTCCCTCGAGCAGCAGTTGATTAGTTTGGAGCAGTTTTTAGATCAACCCGCGTTTAGCCCAAAAGACGGCTACCAACAGAAAGAAAGTTATCGTTTTCCGCAGGGCGTAGTGCCTACAGAACTGGTACAAATAAGCCATGATTTGGGTTTGATGAGTGCTCGTTTGGCCCGTGATTTGGGTGCTTTGCATGAACTCATGGATGACGTGGTGAAAGGCGAACAGAACGGTTTAACCAAAGATCAGGCCGAAACCTACCTTGCGGCATTTGGTGTGTTGCAACAAAATGCGGAGCAGCAACTCGCCTTATGGCAGGCCTACGCCAAGGTTGATGCCGCAGGTGAAGTACCGATGGCCCGTTGGTTACAGCATTGGCAAACCCCAGAACGGGTGGATCTAGAAATTTCTGCGAGCCCGATTTTGGCCGCTAACTTGTTGCAAGAGAACCTTTGGAAGCGTTGTTATGGGGCTTTATTGACCTCGGCTACGCTAACCGCCCTTGGCCGATTTGACCAGCTGTTAACCCATGCCGGGTTAAACCAAAAAAGCGCCATGCTGGCGGTGGCTAGCCCGTTTGATTTTTCTCAGTCACAAATATGTGTGCCTAAAGAAGCGGTGGAGCCTGGGCCTGAAGCGGTATTTGTAGAAAACTTGATTACAGGGCTCGAGGCGCAACTTAACCCTGATGAAGCGAGCCTCGTGTTATTTACCTCACGCAAGGTGATGCAGCTGGTGTTTGAAGGCATGCAAGCGCATTGGCAAGATGTAATTTTGCAGCAGGGAGAGTCGTCTAAGCAGCGGTTGCTCAATCAGCACAAACAGCGCATCGACGACGGCGAGGGCAGTGTGTTATTTGGCTTGGCCAGCTTTGCAGAAGGTATCGACTTACCGGGTAATTATTTAATCCACGTGGTGATCACGCGGTTGCCATTTACGGTGCCCGATAAACCGGTACCGGCAGCCCTGGCCGAATGGATTGAAAAATCAGGCGGTAATAGTTTTATGCAGCTGTCGGTACCCGAAGCGAGTGTTCGCTTGGTACAGGCTACGGGGCGTTTGTTACGTAAAGAGGATGACAAAGGCCGCATCACAATATTGGATAGGCGGATCGTGAGTAAACGTTACGGACAGCAGCTGTTACAATCGCTACCGCCGTATCAGCAAAAGTTTGCCCCAAGGTAAACACCTCGGGGCTTTGTGTCTGGCGCTTAAACTCTCTATACTGCCACGTTTGTAGTTAATCAAAGTAGGGCAACATGGCCCTAGAATGGAATAACACCTTGAACTCAAGTCAACAACAAAACTGGTTATTGGACGATTTCCAAGTGCCAGAAGCAGAAGATAAAACCCGTTTTCATGATCTCGATCTACCCGATCAAGTGATGCAAGCCGTTGCAGCTTTAGGGTACAAATACTGTAGCCCGATTCAGGCATTAACATTACCAGAGTCTCTAGACGGTAAAGACATTACGGGTAAAGCTCAAACAGGCTCTGGTAAAACAGCGGCCTTCTTATTGAGCATGATTACAGATTTTCTTGATTTTCCTATCCAAGGCCCGCGTCGCTTCGGCACGCCTAGAGCGCTAATTATTGCCCCCACGCGAGAGTTGGTCATGCAAATTGCCAGTGACGCCGAAGACTTAACCCGTTTTTGCGATGTCAATGTGCAGCAACTTGTGGGCGGTATGGATTTTGAAGCGCAGCAAAAACAACTGAAGCAAAAACCCACCGATATTATGGTGGCTACGCCAGGCCGGTTGTTAGATTTTTGTCGCCGTGGCCATGTCAATTTACGTGAAGTGGAAGTGGTGGTGTTGGACGAAGCGGATCGTATGTTAAGTATGGGTTTTATTCCCGATGTGCGCGCCATTATTCGTCAGACGCCAAAGAAAGAAGACCGACAAACCTTGTTGTTTAGTGCCACCTTTAGTGATCAGATATTACGTTTAGCGGAGCAGTGGACGTTTGAACCGGTGCATGTGGAAATAGAGTCTGATGATTTAGCCAATGAAAGTGTCGAGCAAAAGTTCTTTTCTGTGGCCCGGTCTGACAAGTACAAAGTATTGCTCAATAGCTTGAAAACCATGGATGTAAAACGTGCCATCGTGTTTGCTAACCGCCGTCACATTACCCGCGACTTGGCCGAAAAGTTACAAAAAGATGGCATTCGTAGTGCGTTATTGTCGGGAGAGGTAGCGCAAGCTAAACGGGTAAAAACGTTGGAACGGTTCCGCAGTGGTGATACGCCGGTATTGGTGGCCACAGACGTGGCAGGCCGCGGTATTCACGTAGACGGTGTAAGTCACGTGTTTAACTATGACCTGCCCGAAGAATTGGAAGATTATGTGCATCGTATAGGTCGCACAGGCCGTGCGGGCGCCACTGGTACCTCCATTAGCTTTGCCTCTGAAGATGATGCGTTTTTAATGCCAGAATTAGAAGAACTCTTAGGTAAACGGTTAAATTGTGAGCCAACTCCAAGCGAACTGTTAGTTTAAAGGTGGATTAATGAGTTCTCAACATCGAGTAGCGGTGATTGGTGGCGGTAGTTTTGGTACCGTACTCGCCGACATCGTAGCCCACAACGGTTACCCTGTGCGTTTGTGGATGCGTGATGAAGCCCTAGCGCAGGAAATTGCTGACACACGCATTAATTCCCGCTACGTGCCGGGTCTTACCTTGCACGCAGATCTAGAAATCGTGACCGACCTAGGCGACTGTATTAGTGCTGCTGATACAGTCATCTTTTCGGTGCCCAGTAAGGCATTTCGGGGCATCTTGGACTTAGTCAAAGACTTTATCACCCCAGACCAAAACTTAGTGACCACCGCCAAGGGCATTGAACCCGAACGGTTTTTGCTCATGAGCCAAGTGCTGGAAGTGTATTTTCCTAACAACCCTGTCGGTGTTATCAGTGGCCCAAACTTAGCTAAAGAAGTGGCGGCAAAGCAACTTACCGGTACGGTTATTGCCAGCGACAACGAGGCCCTGCGCCAAACCATACAAGACGTGCTGCAATGTAGTTTTTTTCGAGTCTACGCCAGTAACGATCGCTATGGCACGGAATTGGGCGGCGCGCTAAAAAATATCTACGCCATTGCCGCGGGCTTGAGTGCCGCTATGGGCATGGGCGAAAACACCCGCAGCATGCTACTGACCCGAAGTTTAGCGGAAATGAGCCGTTTAGCAGTGCACATGGGCGCCAACCCAATGACCTTTTTGGGGCTGGCGGGCGTGGGCGACCTTATCGTCACTTGTATGTCGCCTTTGAGCCGAAATTACCGAGTAGGTTATGCTTTAGGACAGGGTAAGAGTTTAGATGAGGCCGTTTCCGAATTGGGCGAAGTGGCCGAAGGGGTCAATACCTTAGCCTTGGTTAAAGCCAAGTCGGATCAACTACACGTGCATATGCCCCTAGTTGATGGTCTGTATGCCTTGGTATATGAAGGTGCAGAGGTGTCCAGCGTGGCTCAGTCTTTGATGTCTAGAGATCAGAATTCTGACGTTGAGTTTGTACTAAAACGAAGCTAACCCACGCTCCTTTTGCCAGTGGCAACACTTGAAATATGGGCGTCTAGCCTCTATGTTGTTATTATCACCACATCCAATGGAGTTGAATGAATGCAAGCGTTAAAGAACAATCTCACCTCAGAAGCGTTTTGGCTACGTTTGGTATTTATGTTGTTAAGCCTGCTATTAGTGGAGCTTGCGGCATCTGTTTTAGTATTGTTAGTTGTTGGCCAATTTTTATACCGCTTGTTTAACGAGGCAAGCCACAGCAAAATACTGCAGTTTAGTAACAGTTTAGGCCGCTTTATTCTGCATAGTTATCGATTTTTGTCCTATCAAACCGACACCAAACCGTTTCCTTTTAGCGATTGGCCTGAGGCTGAAGACTTACCCAAGGAAGACGATTAATGAAACTGTTGTTGGTGCGTCATGGTGAAGCCAGTTTTAATGCTTCAACCGACGCCCAGCGTCCCCTTACACAGCAAGGCATACGTGCAGTTGAGCAACAAGTCGCCAACGCTGCGATCCCTTGGGCCGATTTCTCTGCCCTATGGGCTAGCCCATATTTACGAGCGCAGCAAACAGCCCAACTCATTCAACGTCGCTTAGAAGCGCAGTCACTGCCCTTGGAGTTACAAACGCATCAAGCCATTACGCCCCATGGCGAGTTAAACCAAGTGCAAGATTTTTTGTTAGCACAACCTCAAGCAGGCATTATCTTGGTTACGCATCAACCACTAGTGAGCGGCTTGATAGGGCGTTTTTGCCATGCTGACCCCTATCTTGGTGAGCCCATGATGCCAGCCTCAATGGCCTTGTTAGAGGGCGAAGTTGCGGTTGCCGCATGTATGACCTTGACTCAATTGGAGCACCCATGAAACTGGATTTCAAAGCACTCATCGTGTTGTTAATACCCTTCACTTTGGCGACTTATAGCGTCAATGGTTATGCCGACACCGTACTTAACATGGTCCCGGGTAGTCGTTTAGTGGAGCGGGTTACACTTGGCGCCCCCTACTATGTATTGCCGGTAAGTAGCATACGCAAAGTTAATGGCGTGATTGCAGCTGAGCATAATTTGTATTTAACCGGTGAACTGTCGGCCTACACTTGGCAAGTGGTACCGGGCATGGGGCCTGAGCGCGCCCACTTAACTAGCCTGTCGCAGTTACAAGATGCTGGTGCAGAAGTATTGTTTGACTGTCATGGTCGCGCCTGTGGCTCTAGCAACCAATGGGCTAATCAAGTGTTTCACGAATCTGGCCTCTACGGCTTAGATGAACAGCAGCGTTACACTGCGCTAAAACAACAGGTACCGCAAGGGGTGGACTATTATGCGCTTTATACCACCCAGAGGGGAAATCGCAAAGTTTACCTGCATTTCGAACATTTACAGGGTATGACCCAGCAGATAGGACAGTAATGATGCCAACAGTGGCCTTGGTTTTAGGCAGTGGTGGAGCCAGAGGCAACGCCCATATCGGTGTGATACAAGTGCTAGAAGAACAAGGTTTTGATATCGTTAGCATCGCCGGCTGCTCCATGGGCTCGGTCGTAGGGGGCATGTATGCCGCAGGTCAGTTGCCTGCATTCACAAGCTGGGTAACGGGGCTTTCTCGCTTTGACGTGTTTCGATTGGTGGATATGTCACTCTTATCCATGGGTGCGATTAGGGGCGAAAAAGCCTATGCCGTGTTGCAAAATTTAGTGGGGGATCAGCTGATTGAAAACCTACCCATCCCCTATACTGCGGTGGCAACCGATTTGGTGAAACAGCAAGAAGTATGGTTTCAAAGTGGTCTTATGATGGACGCCATCCGGGCGAGTGTGGCGGTACCGGGCATGATTATGCCGGTGACTGAGGATGATCGTTTTCTAGTGGATGGAGGTTTGTTGAATCCTGTGCCTATTATGCCTACCGTTGCCGATCAAGCGGACCTTATTATTGCGGTCAACTTAAATACCGATGTGACACACCAGCCTGTGCTGCAAAGGCCTAACTTGAATAGAGACGGCCACCACGACGAGTGGACTGTGCCCAACGCCAATATCAGTAAAAGTCAACGTAGTCATTTACAGTGGAATAAAATGGAAATGATCAACCAGTGTTTCGAAACCATGCAGACGACCATGGCAAAGTACAAAATGGCAGGCTATGAGCCCGATGTGGAGATTAAAATAGACCGCAATGAGTGTAGTTTTTTTGAGCTCTATCGCGCTAAAGAAATGATTGCGGTGGGACGCAAAGCGGCGTTATCTGCCCTGCAAGCAGGGCGTAAGATCTAGTTAAGTCCTAAACCGGTTTAGGACTTAATAAGGGTTAAAAATTCGGCACGGGTACGTGCGTCTTCACGCAGCTTACCTAGCAGTACCGAGGTCTTCATGTTGGCATTTTGTTTTTGCACACCACGCATCATCATACACATGTGCTGAGCTTCAATGATAACGCCCACACCTTTCGCATCGGTGACGTCCATAATGGTGTCGGCAATTTGTTTGGTCATGTTTTCTTGAATTTGTAGGCGTCGGGCGTACATATCCACAATGCGTGCCACCTTAGACAGTCCCAGCACTTTACCCGATGGCAAATAGGCTACATGGCATTTGCCAATAAACGGTAACAAGTGATGCTCACATAGAGAGTACAGTTCGATGTCCTTAACGATGACCATTTCTTCGTTGTCCGAAGGAAACAGGGCACCGTTTATAACGTCATCAATGTTCTTTTCGTAACCGTTATTGAGGAACTTAAAGGCTTTGGCAGCCCGCTTAGGGGTGTCCTTTAGGCCTGGGCGGTTTAAGTCTTCGCCGATGCCGGCGATGATATCTGCGTATGCTTTTTCCATGGGGATTCTCGGTAAAATGGCGGCTTCAAATTTAACGCGCACCATACTTGATGCACAGGCAGAGGTAAAGGGGTAGTGTCGCTTTAGCACTCTAATTGGGTTTATATTAACTCATTTCTACCGATTTTTGCGGCTGTTCTTGAGTAATACATAAACCGCCCCCGTGCCACCGTCTTTGGGCAGTGCCGAAGTAAACGCCAATACCTCATCCACTTGCTGTAACCAATGGTTTACGTGGGACTTGAGCAATGCCTGTCCGGCGCCACGCAGGTCCCCATTATCATCGGTATAACCCGCACCCGCTTTGCCATGAATGATCAATAGACAGCGGTCGCCCTCGGCTTGAGCTTGTTTGATGGCCCGCCAAACCACCTCACGGGCTTGTTCTACGCGATAACCATGTAAATCGGCAAACAGGGTAGGCCGCATATGACCATGCTGTAGGCGACGTAAACTGGCGGCGTCCAAGCCGCTACGGTGGTAGCTCAACACTTGTTCAGATTTGACCATAATAAAGCCATCTTCGCCTAACGCCGCCGCAGTAGGTGTGACTTGGGTGGCCGAAGCCCTTTTGATAGCAAGGCTTTGGGCATCTTTAGAGGTGCTTTTAGGGCTGGTTTGGCGGCCCGACTTACGCAGTGGGTCCACCCGGCCCATAGCCAACCTAAAGTCATGATCTTCGTCTTGCTGGTTCATAATTAGTTAATGCGGTTGGACTTGTGGTTTATACCAAAATAAGCAGTGCAGCAATGGTATCGATACTGTGCTTAGCTTACAATGGCGGGTCCAATATTTTGTGTGTAATTGTTTATGAGTACCACTTTGCTGCAGTCTATAGAAGCCGCCGAACACACTTTAACTGAAGCTCAGGTGTTTTTTGGTCATGGCACCGACAATGCATGGGACGAAGCTGTGTTTTTAGTGTTAGGTGCCTGTGGGCTGCCGTTAGATGCAAACCAAGAGCAGTTGCAGACCGTGTTAACAAGCGCGCAGTTGGCAACCGTAAGTCAGTGGTTGTTAAAACGCATTGACCAGCGAGTGCCGTTACCTTACTTGCTGGGTGAAACCTGGTTTGCAGGTATTCCTTTTGCAGTGAGTGAGGCCGTCATCATCCCGCGTTCGCCCATGGCTGAGCTCATTGCAGAACAGTTTTCACCGTGTTTGAAAAAAACACCTAAAAAAGCCCTAGACCTGTGCTGTGGTAGTGGTTGTATTGGCATTGCTATGGCCTTGCACATGGACATTCCACACGTGGATATGGTTGACATTGCACCTGCTGCCTTGGCGCTAAGCCAGCGTAACATTGAGGCCCATGGGCTAAGTCAGACCGTATCTGTGTATGATTCCAATTTGTTTGCTGGCCTTAAAACAACTCAATACGACTTAATTGTGAGTAATCCGCCTTACGTTGATGCTAAAGATTACCACGACATGCCCGCTGAGTTTGCCCACGAGCCAAAATTGGCATTGGTGTCGGGTGATGATGGCCTCGATTTAACTGCATTAATGTTGTCTCAAGCGGCAGATTGGTTAACTGATCAGGGCGTGATTGTCATAGAAGTAGGTAACAGTGAAGTGGCTTTACAGGCCGCGTTGCCCGAGGTGCCATTTTTGTGGCTTGAGTTGAGTCAGGGTGGCAACGGTATTTTTTGTCTGACGGCGGCGCAATGCAGACAATACCAAGGCCGATTTACTACATGGCAACAGTCTCGATAGATTGCAGCTGGGGCTCGTAAACAGCTATAATTTGACCTGAAATATAATTTGAGTAAAACCACCCATGTCTGGCAATACCTTTGGTAAGTTGTTTACCGTTACCACCTTTGGCGAAAGCCATGGCCCTGCATTAGGCGCAACCATTGATGGCTGCCCAGCCGGTATTGAATTGTGCGAAGCCGATCTGCAAATTGATTTGGACCGCCGTAAGCCTGGCACGTCTCGCCACACCACACAGCGCCGTGAAGCCGACCAAGTACGTATCCTCTCTGGCGTATTTGAAGGCGTCACCACCGGTACGCCGATTGGATTGTTAATCGAAAATACAGATCAACGTTCAAAAGACTATGGCAACATTAAGGATCAATTCCGGCCTGCCCACGCAGACTACACCTACATGCACAAATATGGCGTGCGCGATTATCGTGGTGGTGGCCGCTCATCGGCTCGAGAAACGGCTATGCGAGTGGCGGCAGGCGCCGTAGCAAAGAAGTTCTTGGCCACCCAAGGCATTCAAGTGAATGGTTTTTTATCGCAAATAGGCCCCATTAAACTCACCTGCCCAGATCCCAGTATAGTTAATGACAACCCATTCTTTTGTGGCCAGGCCGATAAACTTGAAGAACTTGAGCAATTTATGGATGCCTTACGTAAGTCAGGTGACTCCATTGGGGCGCAAGTGACCGTCATCGCCACCGGTGTTGCAGCGGGTCTTGGGGAACCTATTTTTGACCGTCTTGATGCCGAATTAGCCCATGGTTTAATGAGGATTAATGCCGTTAAAGGGGTGGAAATTGGCGACGGCTTTGAGGCCGTCAGTCAGCGCGGTACAGAACATCGTGATGAAATGACCCCGAGCGGCTTTTTATCTAACCATGCCGGCGGCATTTTAGGTGGTATCAGCAGCGGCCAAGACATCATCACCCGCATTGCCCTCAAACCGACGTCCAGTTTACACCTGCCGGGCCAGTCTATTGATGTGCATGGCAATGCCGTTGAAGTGGTCACCAAGGGGCGACATGATCCGTGCGTGGGTATCCGCGCAACACCGATTGCAGAAGCGATGGTCGCGTTAACCTTGATAGACCATTTTTTACGTCAGCGCGGTCAAAATGGCAGCCCAAGTTATGACCTTCCTACCATTAACTAGGTTGGTATTGATGAACTACATACCGACGATGGCCCTACGTGCCGCCTTAGCTACATTGTTTAGCTTGATGAGTTGTTTGGCATTAGCCGCCGAAAGCATTCGTTTAGCCACCACTACCAGTACCTATAATTCTGGTTTGCTTGGTCATTTGTTGAGCGCCTACGGTGAAAATCACACCTTGGAAGTACAGGTTATTTCCGTGGGTACGGGCAAGGCGCTTAGGATGGCACAAAACGGCGATGTTGATTTAGTCATGACTCACGCGCCAGCAGCAGAGGCGGCGTTTATTGACCAAGGTTTTGGCATAGAAGCCCACAGTGTCATGTATAACGACTTCATATTAGTAGGGCCTAAGGCTGACCCTGCCAATGTCCATGGCAGCCATACGGTGATCGAAGGCTTGCAGCGCATAGCGCAGGTTAATAGCAAGTTTATTTCTCGAGGTGACGACTCGGGTACCCACAAAAAAGAGTTACAGCTATGGCAGCACCTAGGCGCTAGTCCGACCTTTAGTGGTTATTTAGAATCAGGCCGAGGTATGGGCCACAGTTTGCAAATGGCCTCGGAACTGGGCGCCTACACCATGACCGACCGCGGTACATGGTTAGCACTCAAACAAAAATTACACCTGCAACTGGTGTTAGAAAGTGACCCTCGGCTATTAAACCCATATAAGGTAATATTGGTTAATCCCGCTCGCCACGTCCATGTAAAAGTGGATGAGGCACGCTCATTTGCCCAGTGGCTTGTTAACCCAGAAGGTCAGGCCGCCATCGGCAGTTTTCGCATTAATGGCGAGCCCTTATTTGTACCTGCGGCTGAGTAAACCCACCTATGAATGAATTATGGCACACCTTTAGCGCCGCTATTACTCAGTTGGCTAGTGGTGACCCCATGTTATGGGGCATTGTTGGGGTGTCCTTTAGTGTGTCGGCAAGCGCTTTGTTTATCGCCTTGTTGCCTGCCTTGAGCGTGGGTTTTGTTTTAGCTTATTTTCGTTTTCCTAGCCGTTGGGCGTTGATTAGTTTACTTAATAGCTTATTGGCAGTGCCCACTGTGGTGGTGGGTTTAGTATTGTATATGATGTTATCTCGGTCTGGACCATTGGGGGATCTTAACCTCTTGTTTACTCGCCCAGCGATGATTATCGGGCAGATATTATTGTGCTTTCCGCTGCTTGTTGCCATGAGCTTGAGCGCATTTCAAGCCGCGGATCACCGAGTGTTAGAAACTGCAAAAACCCTGGGGGCTAGCCCTTGGCAAGCCTTTGTGACCTTATTGTTTGAAGTGCGGTTTGCGTTATTAGCAGCACTAGTAACGGCGTTTGGGCGCATTATTGCCGAAGTGGGGAGTGCCATGATGGTGGGTGGTAATATCCTTCACCACACGCGTAATATCACCACCGCCATAGCCTTAGAGACCGGCAAGGGCGAATTTGTGCAAGGGGTGGCTTTGGGTATTGTTTTACTCACCTTGGCCTTGGTGCTGAACGTAAGTTTAGGTTGGATGCAAAGTCACAGTCGCGTATTGAGGCATGGTACCTAATGCGTTTAGAACTCACCAAGGTGCGTCAAAGTTTTGGCGAACAAGACTTGTTCGTGATTGATCAACTGCAGTTAATCAGTGGCAGCGCGGTACATTTACACGGGCCCAATGGCGCCGGTAAATCAACCTTGATGAAAATTATGGCAGGTTTGCAAAAGCCGACTGCAGGGCAGGTTAAACGCATCGCGGACGCGGACGAGAGTGACTTGCAACAAGCGGTGATTTACTTGCACCAAAATCCCTACTTGTTTGATACTAATGTACGCAAAAATGTGGAATATGGGCTGCGTTTACAAGGCCGTAAAGACCCTAAAAAAGTAGACCGAGTATTGCAGTGGGCTGGGTTAGACCATTTGCAGCAGCGCCAAGCCCATTTATTGTCTGGTGGTGAACGTCAGCGGTTGGCTTTAGCACGTGCTTTAGTGTTAGACCCTGCGCTAATATTGCTCGACGAACCCACCAGTAATTTAGATGCGGGTTCATTAGAGCGCATTGAGCAAATGCTTAAAGACTTGCATCAGCGAGGCACTGGATTTTTGTTGTCTTGCCATCAAGACAACGCCCTTACCAAGCTTTGTAATCAACATTGGCGACTAGCCGACGGCAGTTTGTCAGGCGTCGATTAGTGTTTGCGGCCTTGGCCTTTTTTACCGGAAAAACTGCCTTTAGGTTTGTCCGCAGGTACACGGAACAATAAGTACAAGTCTTGTAATAACTCGGGGATTTGCTCACACAGTTGTTGGCAAAATTCAGGTTGGTGCCGCAACTCTTCTAGCTCGGCATCTTCGTCTAGTTTTGCTGCCAACATAAACGGCAACAAACATTCGGCGACGTCTTCTTCTTGTTGTGCAAACCATGCGTCTTCTTGGCTAAAAATAAGCTCCATAAAACCTTGAGCCCAATACTCCAGCAAGCAGTCGTCTTCTTCGTCCAGCTCTAAGGTAAGGTCACAGGGCAGGTCTATGTCTTGATCTGACTCTAAGCATTCGCGCAAATAAACAAACTCTTGGCGCATCAAGTTGAGCATCTCGTGGCGCTCCGCACTGTCCTCTTGAACTGGCGTTTCGGCTAATACCTGTTCGAGCCACTGCTCTTCGGCTAGTGGTTCTGGGCTAATGGCTAAGGCACACAAATAGCCATGCAGGGCAATGTAGTCCAAGGCTTCTTCTTGAACTTTATCAGAGAGAAGGTAAGCATCAAGCTGGTCGATTTGGCTATCGGTTAAGGGGTCACGGGTGCTAGACATGCTGTAAAACTCAAGATTAAATATGTTGTCCATTGTAACTCATAGAAGAATAAAACAGCTATAGATCACTAACTTTACCTACTCTGACCAGGCTTATATTGCAAAATAAGCAATTGCTGCCTCAATAGTCGACCCTAGGGGTGACAGTTGATCAGCCTTCGCGGATAATAGCGCGCCATGAATGAAAGCCCCCAACAACTCCTACATAGCTTATTTGGCTACGATGAATTTCGTGGCCAACAATTGGCTGTAATCGAACAAGTGCTCGCCGGTGGCGATGCGTTGGTGTTAATGCCCACCGGTGGTGGAAAATCCATTTGTTACCAAATACCAGCACTCATGAAAACCGGCGTGGGTGTGGTGATTTCGCCCCTCATTGCACTCATGCAGGATCAAGTGGCCAGCATGCAGCAGTTGGGCATTAAGGCCGAAGCCTTGCACTCTGGTATTGATTGGGCATGCCAGCAAACCATTCAACAACAAGCTATCAACGGCCAACTGGATTTACTCTATGTGTCGCCCGAACGGTTGATGACCGACGCCTGCATGAGCTTGCTCATGGGCTGCGACATAAGTCTGTTTGCCATCGATGAAGCCCATTGTGTGTCTCAGTGGGGCCACGATTTTAGACCTGAATATTTACAGTTAGAATGTTTGCAGGCGCGTTTTCCCCATGTGCCTCGTATGGCACTTACCGCCACTGCAGATCGGCCTACGCAACAGGAAATGGTAAAGCGTTTAGGCTTACAGCAAGCGCAGCAGTTTATCAGTAGCTTTGATCGGCCTAATATTCGCTACCGCATTATGCAAAAACAAAAAGGCAGGCAACAGCTGCTGGATTTTGTGCAGCTACAGCATGAAGACAATGCTGGTATTGTTTATTGTATGTCGCGTAAAAAAGTAGACGAAACTGCACTCTGGCTCAGTGAACAAGGGGTGGCAGCGTTACCCTATCATGCCGGTTTAGGTACAGAGTTACGAGCCCACAACCAACACCGTTTTCTTAACGAAGAAGGGTTGGTGATGGTGGCGACAATTGCGTTTGGCATGGGCATCGACAAGCCTAACGTGCGTTTTGTAGCCCATCTAGACCTACCCAAGAGCATCGAGTCTTACTACCAAGAAACGGGCCGAGCAGGGCGGGACGGCCTGCCGGCAGATGCATGGATGGTGTATGGCTTGCAGGACGTCATGTGGTTGCGCCAGCGGCTTGAGCAAACTGACATGGACCAAGACATCAAGCGCTCCGAACAGTCCAAGCTAGATGCCATGCTGGGCCTGTGCGAAATAACCCACTGCCGACGCCAAGCCATTTTAAGCTATTTTGACGAAACATCCTCAAGTTCCTGTGGTAACTGCGACAACTGTCTAGAACCGGTGGCCACCTTTGACGGCACACAAGTTGCCCGCAAAGCCTTGTCTTGTGTATTTAGAAGCGGTCAGCGTTACGGTGTGGCTCACCTCATTGATATTCTCATGGGCAAACCCACCGACAAAGTAAAACAGGCTGGTCACGATAAAATTTCCACCTTTGCCGTAGGCCAAGAGTTGGATCAAAAACAATGGCGCTCGGTGTATCGGCAGTTATTAGCCTTGGGTTTGGTGGCCAGTGATCCTGAACATTTTGGTGGTTTACGTTTATTGCCCAGTTGTCGGTCACTACTTAAAGGCGAAACAGAATTACAGCTGCGCTTAGACCGTAAAGTGTCGGTTAAAGCAGGTAAAGCCCGCTTGCAAATTGCCGACGATGATCAAGACCTTTGGCAACTGCTGCGCGAACAACGTATGGCGTTAGCACAAGACCAAAACGTACCGCCTTACGTCATCTTTAGTGACGCCAGCTTATTAGAAATGCTTAAAATTAGGCCCCAAACCTTGTTGGAAATGAGCCATATACATGGCGTGGGCGAAAAGAAACTCGATCGTTATGGCGACGAGTTTTTGGCGGTTATTCGCCAACATGGCTAGCCAGCTATGTTAATATTACAGCCAGCAAAATAATCACCCTAGGAAGTCCTCCATGGCCAGTTTACAAGACCAATTGTTAAAAGCCGGATTGGCCAATGAAAAGCAATCCAAACAAGCCAGTAAGGCCAAAAAGAAACAAGCCCGAGACGTACGTAAAGGCGCCGACATTGGTGAAACTGCGGCCCAGCGCGCGCAGCAAGAACAACAAGCGCAGGCTAAACGTTCAAAAAATTTAAATGCGCAGCGTGATGCTGAACAACAGCAACGCGCTGTTGTGGCTCAAGTTAAACAAATGGTTGAACGCTGCCGGTTAGATTTGTCGGCTGGCGATCTAAGCTATAACTTTGTTGATGGTAAGGCCATTAAAAAAATCTACGTGGATGCCCAGCAACAAGGTGCGTTAAGCCGTGGATCCTTGGTCATTGTGGCCTTAGACGGCCAGTATTCTGTAGTGCCTAAGGCGGTTGCAGAACGTATCGAAGAACGCTCATCAACAACCCAAATCATTCGTGCAGAAGTCACCACAGACGCATCACCAGACGAAGACGACCCGTACGCAGACTTCGCTATTCCAGACGATTTAATGTGGTAACGCCGATGTTAACGCCAGCCAAACGCCAGCAACAATTACAAAAACGCCTGCGTCGAGACGTCGGCCGAGCCATTGACGATTACGCCATGATCGAACAAGGCGACAAAGTTATGGTGTGTTTGTCCGGCGGCAAAGATTCCTACGCCATGCTGGATATTTTGATGCAGCTGCAAAAAAGCGCGCCTATTCAGTTTGATATTTTGGCGGTTAATTTAGATCAAAAACAACCCGGTTTTCCAGAACATGTGTTACCGGTCTATTTAACCGAAGTGGGCGTGGATTTTCACGTCATCGAAAAGGACACCTACAGTGTTGTTAAAGAAGTCATCGAGGAAGGTAAGACCACCTGTGGTCTCTGTTCGCGTATGCGTCGCGGCACTTTGTATCGCTTTGCTCAAGAGCGTGGCATCACCAAAATAGCCTTAGGCCACCACCGTGATGATATTTTAGAAACCCTGTTTTTAAACATGTTCCATGGCGGCAAACTCAAAGCCATGCCCGCGCGCTTACTCAGCGACGACGGTTTAAACACCGTGATTCGCCCCATGGCCTATGCTCGCGAGCAAGACATTGCAGAATACGCACAGCTCAAACAATTCCCCATCATCCCGTGTAACCTCTGTGGCTCGCAAGACAACCTACAGCGCCAGCACATCAAAGCGATGTTGCAAGGCTGGGAAAAAAACCACCCAGGCCGCATCGAAAGCATGATTAAATCCCTGCAAAATATCGTGCCCTCGCACCTTATGGACACCAAGCTTCACAACTTTAAACAAGCTAAGCACATGAGCGATCAACAAGTGTGTGAAGAAGTGGATTTAGCGCTGTTGAACTTGCCGTTTTAGAGGCTAAGCTTGACCCTACAAGGGTAGGGTATAAAACCCCAATCCAATCAAACTCGCGCCTAATAAACGCTGGCTCATGGGTTTTTGCAACAAGGCCTTTAACTGTTCGGCTAATAAGCCGGTGGCGAGGTTGGCGGGAAGGGTGCCAATACCAAAGGCAAGCATAAGTATGCTTGAGGATTGCCAGTCGTTGGCACTTGAGGCCCATATAAGGCTGGAATAGACTAAACCGCAGGGTAACCAGCCCCAAAGACCACCCAAAGCCAGTGCTTGGGGGACTGATTTTATCGGCATTAAGGGTTTAGTTAGTGGCTGTAACCAGCGCCAAATGAACTTGCCCAAATGTTCGATTCGTTTAACACCTTGCCACCATTGGCCAATGGATAAACCCATTAACACGAGCATAAGCCCCGCTAACCACAGGCTGGCATTAAGGTATTGGTTGAGTTGTAGCACTTGGGCACCCAGGCCTATAAGAGCGCCTATGGCTGCGTAGCTTAAAATACGGCCTAGGTTGAACGCTAGGCTGTACGCAATAGCCTTACCCCCTTTGGGTACACTAAGGCTGAGGGCGGCACTGATGCCGCCACACATGCCAATACAATGGCCGCCACCGGCGATGCCAATCACCAGCGCGGCGAGTAAGTTGGGTTCCATTAGTGGTTTTTGGTCTGGGCTTTAGCGTCGTCTGGAATGAGATGGTCGTCGTCATCAAACAGAATGCTACTAGCGGGCGAGTCCATGTCGTCAAACTGGCCACTTTTGAGCGCCCAACGCATGCCCCAGGCGGCAAAGCTCACCAAGATGATCGCAATGGGTACTAAAACAAATAACATATCCATGGGTTACCTTCTTTGTTGCCTTTGCTTAGTAGTTAGCTGCCAACTCTTGCATACGCTGCCATAGGCCGGTACGTACACTAATACCGTTGGTTTCACAGCGCGCACGGTAGGCTTCGATGTCGGCAGTGCCAGCAACGGCTTTACAGTCGGCAGGTGCTGGGCCGATGGTTATGCGCACTTCGTTCCACGCTAAATCGCGCTCTCTGGGCTGCAATAACCCCTTTAACTGGCCTTCTGGAGCCAAGTCAAAGCGTCGTATGCCGCCTTCTAGGTTGTTATAGTAGATACAAACACCGTTGCCATTAGCGCCATGCTCGGCTAGGTAACTGGCGATCGCTGGTATGGCAAAGGCGCCACAGGCTGTTTTGTGCATGCGAATTTCGTTGATGTTATGTTTAACGGCGTGATCAAAAGCCGCTTCAAACTGTACCAAGGCCGGTTGGCCGTGGGCATCAAAAATTAAGCTATCTCGGTTTTCTACCAACACTTTGGGTGCGCTTACACTGGAATCTAAGGCAGCCAGTGATGTTTCGAGTAAATCGCTATTGGCTAACCCATGTTGCATGCCAAAGGTAGCCCGCGCCCCCGCTGTTTTTTGGTCGGCTTCGTTAAAGCCGCGGCTGGCTACAACGCGTTGTACTAAAGCATTGAGCTGTTCGGAGCTCACTTGGGTGGTATCGCTCATGTTGGGTCCTTTTGTTATTGTTGGCTGACTTGGGCCGCTGCCTTGAGTCGGGTAGCGTTAAGCACTACCAATAGCGAACTCGTCGACATCCCTATGGCGGCTCCCCAAGGGGGAATTAGGCCTGCTGCAGCGAGGGGTAGTGCAATCACATTGTAAAGCAAGGCCCAAGATAAATTTTGTTGCATGATAGTATGGGTTTGTTGGGCTTTACGCAATAACACTTGAATCAAGTTGAGGTTATCACGCAATAATAATGCGGGCGCACTAGACTTGCTCAAGTCTGTGCCCGACGCCATGGCCACGGCAGCATCAGCTGCAGCCATAACGGGTGCGTCATTAACACCGTCACCCACCATTAACACCCGTTGGCCTTGCTGTTGTAAATGGGTAATGAGATCGAGTTTTTGTTGTGGCGTTTGGCACGCATGCCAGTGGGCTATGCCATGGTTGTTTGCCAGCTGGGCGACGTTGTGGGTCTGGTCTCCCGACAGCAGGTGTAGCGCATAGCCTTGTTGCTTGAGTTGGCTAATCGTTTGGCTAAGTCCTTTACGGGGCGCATCGCTTATTTTAAACCAGGCTAAGGCTTGGTGGGCATCGGCGAGTAACAACCATAACCCTTGTTCATCTGGCGCTTGAGGCTGCTCATTAAGAAGAGCCGCAGCAAATTGAGCTTGACCAAAACGTAACTCTACAGCTTGATTGTTGACGCTGTATTGGCCGCTAACACCTTGGCTGGTGTGGTTGCGCAAGCTACCAACCCGAAGGTTATCGTCGCTAGTGATATCTAATGGTGCAAATGCGCGGGCAATAGGATGCTCCGACTGACTTTCCAATTGGCGTACCAACGACAAGCATTGATCGTCGTTGAGTGGTCCAAGGCTAATGGTCTGCTGCAAAGCCATAGCGCCGGTGGTGAGGGTACCAGTTTTGTCGAACACAATGGTGTCTATTTTGGCAATCTCTTCTAAAGCGTCCTCACGGGTCATTAAGATGCCCTGCTTACGTAAGCAGGCAGTGGCCACGGCGGTGGCGGTGGGCGCAGCTAAAGACAAAGCGCAAGGGCAGGTGATAACTAGCACCGAAAGGGTAATCCAAAAGGCTTTGTCGGGGTCAATAAAGTACCAAGTGCCATACACTAATGCCGATACCGTCAATACAGCCAAAACAAAGTAGTGCGCCACTCGGTCGGCTTTGTATGACATTTTGGGGCGAAAGCTGTGTGCTTGTTGTACTAAGCTCACAATTTGTTGCAAGCGGCTGTTGTCGACCTGTGCCACCTGTATGTCGATGCTACTGGCAACGTTAATGGTGCCGGCAGTCACTTGGTCGCCTAGTTGTTTATTGACAGGTAGGAACTCGCCACTTAATGCGGCTTCATTAATACTAGTGGTGCCACAGACGATGACACCGTCTGCAGGTATAGTTTCACCAGGTTTTACCCGCACTGTGTCATTGGTTTTGAGTTTTAACACGGCAATCTGTTGTAACGCTTCTTGTGGGCTTTGGTGGCCAGTCACAAGGCAACACATGGGTGGCAACAATTGATGTAATTGATTGCCAGAGTGGCCTGCATGGTAACGGGCTTGAGCTTCGACAAAGCGGCCAAATAACAACAGGAAAGTAAACATACACACGGAATCAAAATACACTTCGCCGGTGTTATTCACCGTGGCCCACAGACTTGCTAAATAAGCACCGCCAATGGCTAATGATACCGGTACGTCCATGACTAAGTGGCGGTTTTTTAAAGCGCGGTAAGCGGCCTTAAAGAAAGGCAGGGCTGCATAAAACACCACCGGTGTGGTTAAACCAAGGGCTAACCAGCGGAAAAACACCATTTGCTGCTCAGACATGTCTTGTGACTGGCCGGCGTATAATCCAAACGACAACATCATCACTTGCATTGCAGCAAGCCCAGAGATGCCTAAACGCATGATGGTTTGACGTTTGTCTTTGGCTGTTTTAGTCGCGGCTATAGTGGCTTGATAGGGGCTAGGCTGATAACCCACGGCGGCAATAGCAGCCATGATCTGGCTTAAATTAACGGCGTCACTATGCCACTGTAAATAGGCGCGTTGAGTGGTGAGGTTAACGTTAAAGTGAATCACCCCCGTGAGCTTTCGCACTTGCTGGTGCAGCAACCAAATACAGGCGGCGCAAGTGAGGCCCTCTATGACTAAATCGGCCTCTTTGGCGTGGATCGTGTGGTCTTTGGTTTGGCTTTGGCGCACAAACGTGGTTTGCACATCGGCGTCGTCATAAGCTTGCCATTGGTTTTGGCTGTTAGCACTTAGGTCGAGAGCGGTGGGCAGAATGGGTGATGACGCTTGTGACAAGATACGATGACGATAGTAGTCGGCCAACCCTTGATCGATAATGGTTTGCGCTACGGTTTCACAGCCAATGCAACACATAGGCTGGCTTTGGCCATCCAATACGCAGGTATAACGGCTGGCTTTAGCAACAGCCTGGCCGCAGTGAAAACAGTCCGTTTGGCTCACGGGAATGACTTCCTTAGTTGGCAATGATGCTAAATTGGGCGGGCCAAGGGGTGAGTATTTCGGAGCTTAAACGCCAACTATTATCAGGCCCTGTTAAGTGCAAATAGCGTTTGCCGTCTATGCTTTTATTGAGCGAGCCGTAATAGGAACCGTCTGGGCGCAGGGCTAAGGTGATCGGTTGGTCAAGCGAGGCCATCGTGGGGTGCACCACGTCCAACAATAAGGTTGGGCTGCTAATGGTTGGCGAAGATGTGACTAACAAACGCAAATCACCAGTCAGGGTGTCTAAACTAATGGTGGCCTGCATGCCCATGGCCACGGCTTGATCTAAGCGTGATGAGTCTTGATTAAAGTGTTTAGCGGTTTTGGCATAATCACCTTTTACCATGCCATCAAAGGTGACTACGGACAAGTAGGCATAACTGGTGCCGTAGATAAATACGGCAAACAGTGGCGCAAGAAGGAACCAAAGCCAAGGTTGTTTGTACCAAGGTGCAATAGCTGGGTCAGTGGGTGGCGTTGAATGGGGCATGGTTTATCTCAGTTAAAACAATTGATCTGCTGGTGCGATAAAACGCGATTCTTGGGTGATCTCAAAGTCGTCATTGGCATTAGATTTTACCGAAAAAGTGATCGCTGTGTTAGGGGTGTCTAGGTTATCTATGTGCACCTGTACCCGTACCACGGCTTCACTGATTTCATTGGCGCCTAGGCTTATCTTTTGCAAACTTAAATAGCTGTAGTTTCTTACACCGGAGATACTTATGCTTGCTAGGACCTCCTCTTGCCCCTTGTTGGATATTTTAAGGTAATAGGTGTTTTCGATTACACCGCTACCCATATCATTATAGAGGGCTTGTCGATCACGGGTTAAACTCACTTCCAACGGCTCGCGGTTTACAAGTTGAAAAGCTAATAATCCTGCAATTAACATCACTGCCACAGCGTAACCGATGAAGCGGGATCTGACCACGCGGTGAGTTGCCCCTTTAATTACATTTTCTGTGGCGTAACGAATGAGGCCTGTGGGTTTGTTTAAGCGGGTCATCACGTCATTACAGGAGTCTACGCACGCGGCACAAGAAATACATTCATATTGCAGGCCGTCCCGTATATCGATACCTACCGGACATACGGTCACACAAACTCCACAATCCACACAATCACCCAGCGCCTCAGTGGTATCATTGCTATTGGTTGGCGCGGCGACTTCGGCTTTGCGAGCGCTTTTACCGCGCGGTTCACCACGGGCTTTGTCATAGGTAACAATCAAGGTGTTGGAGTCGAACATCACACCTTGAAAACGCGCATAAGGACACATGTATATACACACTTGCTCGCGCATCCAGCCCGCATTAACGTATGTGGCTACCAAAAAGAAACCTAGCCACCATGTTTCCCACACGCCTAGATCAAAACTCACAATGAGTGATACAAGTTCACGTATGGGTGTGAAGTAGCCCACAAAGGCTAGGGCAGTGGCGGATGATATAGCGAGCCATAACACATGCTTTAACGCTTTTTTGCGCAATTTAGTGAAGCTCATGGGCTGCGTATTTAGCTTGATGCGGGCATTGCGGTTGCCCTCGGCAAATCGCTCTGCGCGCATAAATACGTAGGTAAACACGGTTTGAGGGCAGCTATAGCCACACCAGACTCGCCCTGCGAACACGGTGACAAAAAACAGTAAAAAAGCGGCCAAAATGAGCACACCACTGAGGAGGGCAAAATCTTGTGGCCAAAAGGTCAAGCCGAACACATGGAACTGACGTTGAGGCAAGTCAAACCAGATGGCCTGACGACCGCCCCAGGTGATAAAAGGAGTTAAAAAATAGGCTAACAGTAAAGGCCAGGCAGCAAGAATACGCAAGCTGCGATAGAACCCTTTGTAGGCCCTAACGTGGATGTGCTCGCGTTTAGCGTAGAGGTCGACATATTGTTTGTCGCTAGCTATTTGCTTGATGGGTATTTGTTTCACTGTTTTACTAATCTCCGGTTAATAATAAAAGCGGAGTCGAGCAATCACTTACCCGGCTCCGCTTTTATTATTTTTGTATGCGGTGTGTATAAAGGCAGGGTGACCTACCTTTAGCTAGTGCGACAAACCGTAAACGTAGCCTGCAATCAGGTGGATTTTGTCCTGATTTAACAAGTTTTTGTGAGCCGGCATTACCCCTGCACGGCCTTGGCGAATGGTGTGCGATACTTTTTCGAAGCTGCCACCATAGAGCCAAACGTTGTCGGTAAGGTTAGGTGCGCCAAGTGCTGCAATGCCTTTTGCATCGGCACCATGGCAGGCCACGCAGGTAGACTGGAAGGTGACTTTGCCTTGCGCTACGAGTTTAGCGTTGGCCTCTTGGCCGCTTAGGCTAAGAACATAACTTGTGACATTACGAATGCCTTCTTCGCCCAATACCGCACCCCAAGGTGGCATCGCACCGTTGCGGCCATTGGTGATGGTGGTTTCAATGGTGGCACCGTCGCCGCCATACAACCAATCGCTGTCGCTTAGGTTAGGGAAGCCAAAGGCACCCACACCGCCTTGGCCATGGCAAAGGGCGCAGTTGTTGGCGAACATACGCTGGCCAATCTGCAGCGCCTTTTGATCATTCGAAATTTGTTCTACAGACAATTGCGCAAACCGAGAAAATACCGGTTGGTAGTGTTCCTCAGCATGGGCCATCTCCTCTTCCCATTGATTGTAGCTAGTCCAGTTTAAATAGCCTTTATAGTTGCCTAGCCCAGGGTACAAAAACAAATACACAACACCAAATACGATGGTAATCATGAACATGTTAAACCACCAACGAGGCAGTGGGTTATCGAGTTCTTCTACACCGTCAAAGGAGTGGTCGAGTACTTCGGTGGTGGTTTCTTTGTGTATCTCGCTTTTACGCGTATGTGTCACCAATAAAAAGCAACCGGCTATTACCGCAATGGTAATTACGCTGATCCAAATGCTCCAAAAATCAGTCATGTTTGATGTCTCCGTCGGGGTTTAATCCGTTGTTTTCGTCGGCGAAGGGTAAGTTTGCAGCTTCGTTAAAGCCCTTTGTTCGTTTAGGGCTAAGCACCCAGATGAACAGGCCAATAAAGGTCACTAACATCAATACCACAATGTAAGGTCCGTAGGTATCGTAAGTCATCATTAGCGCCTGTTTGACATGACAGTGCCTAATTGCTGTAGGTATGCAATCAAGGCCTGAATTTCTGGCTTGCCGTCAACGTCTGCCGCAGAAGATGCAATGGCTTCGTCAGTGAAGGGCACGCCTACACTACGCAAAGCGAGCATTTTCTTGGGTGTGATTTCGCCGTCAACTTTATCGCTAAACAACCATGGGTAGGATGGCATGATTGATTCAGGCACAACGTCTCGTGGGTTGTATAAGTGCGCACGATGCCAGTCATCAGAGTAGCGGCCGCCTACTCGGGCAAGGTCTGGACCCGTACGCTTAGAGCCCCAAAGGAACGGGTGGTCGTAGACAAATTCTCCAGCCACTGAATAATGACCATAACGCTCGGTTTCGGCGCGGAACGGGCGAATTTGTTGGGTATGGCAAACGTGACAACCTTCGCGCATATAAATGTCGCGGCCTTCAAGTTGCAATGCTGTTAAAGGCTTAAGGCCTTCCACCGGCACAGTGGTTTGTTTTTGGAAGAATAACGGTACAATTTCAGCCAAACCACCGCCACTGATGACGATGATGACTAAGATAACCATCAGACCTAGGTTCTTTTCAATAGTATCGTGTTTTAACATAATGGCAGTTCCTTATGCGGTAGGCGAGGTCAAAACAGGGGCGCGGCTGTCGCTACGCACTGTTTGCCATACGTTGTAGGCCATAATGCACATGCCCGTGAGGAAGAATGAACCACCAATAACGCGCACTAGATAACCCATATGGCTAGCTTCTAAGGCTTCAACGAAGCTGTAAGTTAAGGTGCCGTCTTGGTTGACTGCACGCCACATTAGGCCTTGCAAAATACCGTTCACCCACATGGCTGCAACATATAACACGGTACCAATGGTGGCTAACCAAAAGTGGGTGTTAATGAGCTTGATGCTGTACATCGATGCCTTGCCATACAGCTTAGGGATCATGTGGTAAAGTGCGCCAATAGAGATCATGGCTACCCAACCTAAGGCACCGGAGTGCACGTGGCCAATGGTCCAGTCGGTATTGTGAGACAGGGCATTGACTGTTTTGATGGCCATCATCGGTCCTTCGAAGGTGGCCATGCCGTAGAATGACAAAGACACCACTAAGAAACGTAAAATTGGGTCGGTGCGCAACTTATGCCACGCGCCCGATAACGTCATCATGCCGTTAATCATGCCGCCCCAAGAAGGCGCCAGTAGGATCAATGACATGACCATGGCCACAGATTGGGTCCAATCGGGTAGTGAAGAATAATGTAGGTGATGTCCGCCCGCCCACATGTAAGTGGCGATTAAGGCCCAAAAATGCACCACCGACAAACGATAGGAGTAAATAGGACGTTCGGCTTGCTTAGGAACAAAGTAATACATCATGCCCAAGAAACCAGCAGTTAAGAAAAAGCCCACGGCATTGTGTCCATACCACCACTGAACCATAGCGTCTACGGTGCCGGCATAGACAGAGTATGACTTGAATAAAGTCACTGGCACAACGGCGCTGTTAACAATATGCAAAACCGCAACAGTAATAATAAAGGCCATGTAGAACCAGTTACCTACATAGATGTGCGAGGTTTTACGTTTGGCGACGGTGCCAAGGAAAACAATGGCATAAGAGATCCATACCAAACCTAATAAAATATCGATGGGCCACTCAAGCTCTGCGTATTCTTTAGTCGAGGTTAAACCCATAGGTAGAGTAATGGCCGCAGCCACAATCACCGCTTGCCAACCCCAAAAGGTAAACTTAACTAATGGCTCTGCAAATAGACGCACTTGGCAGGTACGTTGGACCACGTAATAAGACGTTGCAAACAACGCGCTGCCGCCAAAAGCAAAAATTACGGCATTGGTGTGTAGCGGGCGCAAGCGACCAAAGCTTAACCAAGCGGTGTCAAAGTTAAGCGCAGGCCATACTAACTGGGCTGCGATAAAGACACCAACAGACATGCCAATAATGCCCCAGATAACGGTCATAATGGCAAACTGACGCACGACCTTATAATTATAAGTGTCGGGAGAGGTTTCACTCATAGTATTTTCTCATTAAGTGCTAAAATTAGTCCCCAATTCGGGAGGCCGTATTATCCCGCAATTAGGCGGCGTATACAATTGCTGCATAACGAAGATTTCCGGTAAAATCATGGCCATAGGCCCATGTTGATTATTATCATGGTTCTACTTTTTAATTGTAGCAGGCTCGTAGCCTAGAACATTGATGCAAATCAAGGTCAGATTTTATGCACATTATTGAAACCCCCCGTGGCGATGTACAGCGACACGGCGAGGGCCCCGTGAGTGTAGTGCTTGCCCATGGTTCTGGCATTGGCATGGGGCATGAATTTATGCAAACTATGGCAGCGACCTTAGTAGCGAAAAATTTTAGTGTGTATTTGTTCGAGTTTGCGTATATGCAGCAGATACAAAAAACCGGCATCAAAAGGCCTCCACCGCCAGTGGCTCGGCTAGAGTTGGAGTATTTGCAACTGCTGCAAACGTTAAATTTGCAGGGGCCATACGTAATTGGTGGTAAATCCCTAGGCAGTCGCGTAGCCAGTTTGGTGGTTGAGCGTACCGATGCGTTAGCTTGGTTGGCCTTAGGTTATCCTTTTCATCCACAAAAAAAGCCCGACCGGTTACGCGTTGAGCACCTTTTAGCGAGTGCCAAACCCGGGCTTGTTGTGCAAGGCACGCGTGATTCCCTTGGCAGTTATGACGAAGTGTTAGGTTACTCATTGCCCGCCCATATTGACTTGCAGTGGTTGGCGCACATGGACCACAGCTTTAAGCCTTATAAAGCATCACCTTATAGTTTACCGCAAGCGATCGAACAGTCTGCCGTTTGGATTGAGCAATGGTGCCAGAACAGGCTAAAATGTAGCTTCATAGAAGTCCCATCGGACGAGAGTTAACTTTCATGCACACTTCACCCAACATCGATAAAGTATTAGACACCTGCGGTTTGTTTTGCCCAGAGCCGGTGATGATGCTACACAGCACCTTTCGAGACATCAAAGCCGGTGATTTAGTGCAGGTACTCGCTACGGATCCATCCACCACTCGAGACATTCCCAAGTTTTGTTTGTTCTTGGGGCATGAGTTGGTGGAGCAGAGCGAAACCAACGCCCAGTATCAGTACCTGATCCGTAAAGGCAGTTAAGGCTAAGCTATAAGTCGGACTTAAGTTGATCTAACACGGCTAAAGTTTGCGCATCATGTTGTTTGATGTTAATGGCCACCCGGTATTGGAAAAAATTGACAAAATCTGGGGCATCACTACAGGCTTGTAAGCAGTCATCGCCGATTAATACGGGCCACTGTTGAACCTTGTCTTGGTTAATCATCAAGGCTTTAATGCTGCCGTCACTAAATAAACGCCAGCTAAACACCTCAACCATAGTGAAACTGTCGAAGTTATCGCTGGTAAATACGGCATGACTGCCGCACGTGTCTGGTAATTCCTGCACTACAAAAATGTTGTCGTCGGTTTCGAAGTCAAAATAATCCGCCGCGGTGATCAATTCAACACACTTATGTTCGGGCACCTGAGGTAGGATTTGATCTAGACCTGGATCAAAATAACCTTGAAAGAAACCCCTGTTGGGGCAATTTAGGTCTGGGCAAGGAATAAGTTCGTCAAACCATGGGATCATACCCGCAAACGAACCATCATCGAGCAAGGCCCAAAACAGAATGTTGATACAAAATAACTCTTGGCCTGCTGTTGGGTGGCCTTGGACGTTGGAGTAGAGCACTTCAAAACCATCAAGTTCTGGTGCGAGGCGCACCACCGATGGTCGGCTGTTAGCATTGTGTTGTTGGCCGCTAAATAGGTCGATAACCTTGGCCTTGGGGGCTGCAGTGGACATATTAACATCCTCTAAGAAAACCGATTATGACGAAAAATTAGTACGACAATGTTTACCTTAGGTGCGATCAGTATAGGCAGGGTAGGTGTGTTTCTGCAAGTCAGGACTCAAGTTTAATGTAAAAGCTTGAAAAATATGGCCCTGCGCGCAATCAATAGGTACAATGCTCGACGCAACTGTAAACACTCAATTGTAAGTCGCTAAGAATTTTGAAGGATAGACTATGACCACATTCATGCCAGTGCAGCCTGTGGATCCAGAACTGATTGACCAGCTTTCAAAGCGTATTGAACATCAACAAAGGCTATTGACTGCTGCACAACGTCAAGTGAAAGCTCTAAGGCAAGAGTTTCACCAGTTAAAGCAACAACAGGCCCTAAAACAAATACCAACTGACGATATTATGACTAGCACCAGTGAAGAAGTGACCCTCTCAAACCCACAGATAGAGCCTGAGGCAACGCCAACAGCAGCCCCAGCCCCGTCGGATGACAGTGCTGACAGTAGTGCTAGCAAAGAGCTGAGTGCAGCTGATCGAAAAAAAGCCAAGAGTAGAGCCGCTAATCGCGCTGCGGTAGAGCTTCTTTGTGAGACTTACCCGAAAACCTTTGCCTTTGCCAAACCACGACCGTTAAAGGTTGGTATTCAAGAAGAGTTGGTGGCCGACGGTAAGCTGAGTCAAACTAAAATTAAGCGAGGCCTTGCTAGCTACGTGCGTGCGTTTGGGTATTTGAAGTCGCAAACAGAAGGCGCTCCGCGTGTTAATTTGTTGGGAGAGCCAGATGGCGCTGTCACCGCAGATGAGGCGGCCCATGCGTTGACTAAGTTGCCTGCACCGCGTAAGCCAAGTAAACCACGCGCAGACACTAAAAAGCGACCTGCTCGTGCTAACAACAAGCCTAAGCAGCAGCCCGCCAAAGCCGGTAAGCAGCAAGTTAAGGTTGAAAAGGCGCTGAGCCCGTTTGATGGGCTTAACGACGGCCAACGCATGGCGAGTAAGCTGGACTTGTTAATGACTAAGCATAAGTCGTGAATGACAAATGATAGCACTAAAAAAACCGAGCTAAGCTCGGTTTTTTTATGCCTAACAATAACCTAACGGATTAGGTGTTGTCGGAGATGAAGGCTAACAAATCAGATTTGGCTAAGGCGCCAACTTTAGTGCCAGCAACTTCGCCTTTGTTAAACAACATCAGGGTAGGGATGCCGCGTACACCGTAGCGAGCCGCAATTTCGCTGTTTTCGTCAACGTTGATTTTGCAGACCTTAACGCTGCCGTCAAATTCTGCTGCAACGTCTTCAAGAATGGGTGCAATCATTTTGCATGGGCCACACCAAGGCGCCCAAAAGTCTAACAATACAGGTACATCGGCATTGGCTACATCTAGGTCAAAAGTGGCGTCGGTAACGGCGTGGGTAAGTTCGCTCATAGTCTTCTCGTGAGTTAGTTTTGATGGTGGTCATCATACGTGATTTTAACAACATCTTATATGGTGTTGGTTTGGCTTAATTCAACTGTGGTAATGGTTTTAATAACACGCGTAATAAGCGCGCACTCAAGAGCACTGCAGCCACACTTAAACCAAAAATAATGCCAATCCAAAATCCGGCCGCATCCATTGCTGGGTACAACCAGTCGGTCATTGCCAGCACGTAGCCTAATGGCAAACCGATGAGCCAGTAGGAGATAAAAATTAACACTAGGGGCTTAGCGGTATCTTTAAAACCACGCAGGGCTCCGTTGGCGGCAATTTGTAAGGCGTCAGAAAATTGAAACAAGGCGGCGAAAATAAATAAGCTGACCGCGATGTCGGCGACTAACGGATCTGCGGTATAGACTGCGGCTAGGGCCCCTGGTAACGCTAGCATCATTAAGCAGGTAAGAGTGGCAAGGCCCACTGCTAGGCCATAACCGACCACCACGGAACGCTTTACCTGTTGTGGCAGGTTGCCGCCTATGCCGTGTCCCACACGTATGGTGAGGGCCATACCGACACTTAGAGGCAGCATGAAGCACATGCTGGCAAAATTTAAAACCAGCTGGTGGGCAGCAACAATATCGGCCCCCAAGGGTGCCAGTAATAAGGCTATAATCGCAAACATAGTGGATTCGATGAAGATGGAAAAGCCAATGGGCAAGCCCACTTTTAATATGTTGCGCTGTACCGCAAATTGAGGCCAATGTAGTTGAGTGAACATAGCACACTGGTGATATGCGGGTTTAGCGTATACGTAGATGGCCATACCGACAACGCTGGCCCACATACTGATGGTTGTGGCCCAGCCGCAGCCTTCGCCACCCATCTCGGGCAGGCCCAGCTTGCCATAAATAAAGATGTAATTTAACGGAATGTTAATAACAAGCCCTAGCAGGCTGAAATACATCATCGGTTTGGTAATGCCGAGGCCTTCACTGAAACTGCGTAAGCTTTGCATAATGGCCACTGCCGGTAAGCTTAGCGCCGCCGCATGGAGATAGCTTAAACCTATGCCCTTTATCGGATCACGAATATCGAGCCAGTCAAATAAGGGGTCTAGGGCATAGAGTAGGCCTACGGCCAAACAACTTAAAATGGCACCTAACCATAACGATTGCTGCACAAACGGGCCGATGGCGGAGAGCTTTTTAGCACCGAACAGCTGCGAAACCGTAGGTGTGGTGGCCATAATAATGCCCATCATGAGGATAAGCACAGGAAACAACATGCTCGAACCTACAGCCACCGCGGCTAAATCGGCAGAGCTATAGCGGCCGGCCATAATGGTATCAACAAAACTGGCGCTCATGTGTAGCGCTTCAGCTATAAGGATCGGGGTGCCTAGGCGGACAACTTGGCGTAGCTCGTGGCCCATGGCTGATGTATTAAAAGTGTGGCTGGAAAACGTGTTCATGAATATTTAATCAGCTAAGGTGCTCTAAAATTGGGCTATAATAGCTGCTTTACTCATTGGCGGCCATGGTTTAATAATGCAGCTTCAAACCCAGCTCATACACGTGTTTAACGGATTGTTTGCGCAAACTTATAATACCCGCTTGGTGTGTGCTTTAGCGGACGGCAGAATGGGTGCCCAAGACGAACCGGTTTATGAACCGGCTAACAGTCAGCGTAGTTATCATCAAGTGGTGTTCGCCCATGGCTATTTTGCCAGCGCCTTACATGAGATGGCCCATTGGTGTGTGGCGGGTACGGAACGGCGTCTGTTGCTCGATTTTGGCTATTGGTACCGGCCCGATGGGCGGACTCAAAGCCAGCAAGCCGAGTTTGAACAGGCCGAAGTCAAACCTCAAGCCCTAGAGTGGTTGTTTAGTATGGCCTGTGGCCGTGTATTTATTGCCAGCGCCGACAATTTGTCCGGAGAAGCCAGCGATGACCTTGCCTTTAGGCTTGCGGTATCGGCACAGGCACGCTCCTATGTAGAGCAAGGCTTGCCGATACGAGCGGCCCAGTTGGTAGTGCAGTTGACTACAGTTTTTGGTGGTCAAGTCGATATTGAGCAGCTGTATTGGCCCGAAGAAATTTAGGCTACATGTGTTGTTTGAGTAACTTAACGATGTCGTCCACCGAGGTGCCGTGCGCCAAGGTGGTAATCAATTTACCTTGGGTGTCGATCACATAAATCCGAGACGTGTGGTCTACGGTATAGCCTAGAGCTGAGTTCTCTAGTGGGATGTGACGGTAATATGCACCGTATTGTTGCACCAAGTTATCAAGGTGTTCAAGGCTCCCTGTGAGGCCTAACATCCGCGGATGAAAGTAGGCGCTGTAGGCGGCTAAATTCTCTAAAGTGTCTCGTGCAGGGTCGACGCTAACAAATAAGGGTTGGATTTTTTGTTCGAGTTCTGGGCCTAGTTCATGCATGCTCGAAGTGATGCTGGAAAGTGCGGTTGGGCACACATCTGGGCAGGAGGTAAAACCAAAATACATGAGTACCAACTGGCCCTTAAAGTCTGTTAGCGCAACCTCGCCTTGCTGGCTGTTGAGGGTAAAGTTTCCCCCTAAGTTGGCATACCCATTGCTGGATTGTTGATCCTCACTCCAAGGCGCCCACTGGGCCAGCATAAGGCCACCGGTAAACAGTCCAATCAGCACTAAAACATAAACAAGTTTAGCGCCGTTGTTGGGTAATAAGTTCATATGCGATTGATCTCTGGGTGGGCCGCGTTAATGGGCAGGGCTGCTAAAAAAGAATGTTTGGTTCTGGTGGGTGCTGGTTTCACCTTGGTTGATGTCCAAGCGCCATATCATGGTTTGGCTTTCCACGCAGTTTGGTAAGCTGGTTATGGCCTGTAATTGGCCTTGCTGAATGCGTTTAAAGTTAACATTAAACTGCCCCATATACATAGTTTCACCGCTGATTCGGCCGCTCAATTGGATCCCAGCGGCACCCACTAAATCGATTTCTATTAACTCAATCTCAGTATGATTTAATGATTGTTGGGAGCTTTTAGTCACGTGTAATTGCAGTTCTTCATCTGCGCCATTGCACCAGGTTAAACTTGCATCGCAGGCGTTCGCCAGCGCCTGTATGGGCTGCCGACTCAGCCCCAACCATACGCCGATGCTTAAAACTAACAGGCCAATAACCACTGCGCGTGGTATTGAGTTCAAGCTACACCTCGGCGTAACGATAGTCGCTTGCGGCGTAGGTGCCTAACATACGAATGTCTTTGGCAAAGTAGGCCAGCTCATCCATCGCCAAAATCATATTAGCGTCATCAGGGTGGGCTTCCACATCAATGTGAAATTGCGTGGCTACCATGCGGCCGTCTGGCGTGTAACTTTCGAGTTTAATTAAGTTGACGTTGTTGGTAGCAAACCCCCCCATCGCCTTGTAGAGCGCCGACGGAATATTACGCACGGTAAACAAAAACGAGGTGATGTATTTTTGTTCCGCAACCGGTGCCGGTATCTGGTGCTCGCGGGATAGGATTAAAAAGCGCGTAGTATTACCCTGTACGTCTTGGAAGTTTTCTTGCAAAATCCTTAGGTCATAGAGCTTAGCCGCTAAGCTAGAGGCAATGGCGCCATGGCTAGGATCACCCTTTTGGCTGACCTCAAGGGCCGCTCCAGCGGTGTCTAGTGTGGCTAGGGGGCGGATATTTAGCGAATTGAGGTGCTTGTCGCATTGTGCCAACGCCTGCGGGTGAGAACCCACTGTGTTGATTTGCTCAAGGGAACTGCCGTGGGTGCCCAATAGACAATGATTTACAGGTTCGTAATGTTCGCCAATTACATACAAAGAGGTATGGGGTAGTTGGCGGTATATTTCTTCTACTCGGCCAGCCGTAGAGTTTTCTACGGGAATCATAGCGATTTGAGCGTCGCCACACTCTACCATAGCCATTGCCGCGCTAAAGGTCATGCAGGCATGGGCTTCAAAGTTTGGAAACATCTGTTGACAGGATAAGTGGGAATACGCGCCTTGGTGGCCTTGGTAAGCAATAATGGGTGTGGCGGTGTTGGTGGTCATTGATTGTGTCATTTAATGCGTTATGCTGCGCAGTGTAACAAATTCAGCTAATAAATTGGTATCATTAAAAGCCGATGGCTATGCCTTTAATCACAGCTCATATCACTGCACCTTTGCCGGAATACTATGACTCCAGATCGTTTGGCAAAATATAAAGCCACCTTAGCCCGTAGACAACTCGATTTAACCATCATCACCGATCAAGTGAATAAAGCTCAAAATGTGGCTGCGCTCATCCGTACCTGTGATGCTGTGGGCGTGCACAATGCTCATATTGTTACGCCAGCAGAAGGTTTTCGCGAACACAAACGCACGGCTCGTGGCAGCCGGCAATGGGGGAATGTGGTGGCTCACGATACTATTACCAGCGCCTTAACAGCCGCTAAGCAACAAGGGATGCAGCTGGTGTCGGCTCATTTTAGTGCTCAGGCAGTCGATTTTCGCGCCCTAGATTACACCTTGCCCACGGCATTGATTCTAGGTGCCGAAATGCATGGCGTGAGTGACGAAGCCGTGGCTGCTTCAGACCACCAAGTGGTGATTCCGATGTTAGGCATGGTGCATTCGTTTAACGTGTCTGTTGCAGCGGCAGTGATATTGTTAGAGGCACAACGCCAGCGAGACTTAAGCGGCAGCTACAACCGGCCTCAGCTTACGGGCTCAGATTACCATGACACACTATTTCGATGGAGTCACCCAGAGGTGGCGGAGTTTTGCCATCGTCATGGTTTAGATTACCCTGCAATGGAAGTGGACGGGGGTCTTGTGAATCTCAATCAATGGTACGCCAGTGCACGGGCAGATATAGCCGCCAAACTAGGTGCGGTGTTACTCGATCAGGAAATGAACTAATGGGTTTAATTAATATAGTTGCAGATGAAAACATTCTGCTACTCGATGAGTTTTTTGGTGGCCTAGCCAAGATCACCAAGGTGGATGGCCGCACCATCAGTGCAGAGCAGGTAGCCCAGGCAGACGCCTTGGTATTGCGTGCTACAGCTAAAATAACTCCTGCAATGCTGAGCCATAGCCAGGTGCAGTTTGTAGGTACCTGCACCATAGGTACCGATCATTTAGCTAAGGATTATATGGACGCCAACAATATTGTTTGGCGCAATGCACCGGGTTGCAACGCGGCTGGAGTAGGAGACTACGTCATTGCATGCCTAAACCACGCTTGGCAAACCCTAGGCATAGACCCCCGTGAAGTCACCATTGGTATAGTGGGGGCGGGCAACGTGGGCGGCCGATTAGCCCAGCGGTTAAGGGCCGCTGGATTTAACCTGTTAATCTGTGATCCGCCTCAAGCTTGTGCGGGGCAAAAAGGTTTGGTAACGCTTGACGAACTGTTAGCTCAAAGCCAAATTATATGTTTGCATACCCCCCTAACCAAACAAGGACGCCACGCTACCGAGAACCTAATTAATGCACAACGGGTCACAGGCCTAGCAAAAGGTACCCTGCTAATTAGCGCCGGCCGTGGTGAAGTGATTGATCAGCAAGCGGTGCTAGAACGCCAGCAACAGCATAATGACTTACACTTGTACATGGACGTATGGCACCAAGAACCAAACATTGATATACAGTTGTTCGGCTATAGCCACTGCGTTACTCCCCACGTAGCAGGGCACTCCTTAGAAGGAAAAATGCGTGGCACCCACATGATTTACCAAGCGCTGTGCCAGCATTTTGATCTGCATGTAAGTGAAACCCTCGACAGCTTAATGCCAGCGCCAAAGCGGGCACAGCTCGCCATAAGCTCAAACGCAACGGCCAAACAAACCATGCAGCAAGCCTGCAATGGGGTGTACCCGCTTATGGAAGACGATGCTCGTATGCGGGGCATGCAAAATGGTCACGATTTTGATGGGCTAAGAAAAACCTACCCAGTAAGGCGGGAATTTTCTAGCTTGCAGCTTAGGGGTATCGCAGATGCTGAAATCAGCAATATGATGGCGGGTCTTGGCTTTGGTGTGGCCGTTGATACCAACACAATTAAAACGCAAGGCCCGGTGAATGAGCTTTAATATTGGCCTAGTGGTTAACCCTTTGGCGGGTTTAGGTGGCAGTGTGGCCTTAAAGGGTAGTGATAATGTGGCCCAAGAAGCCCTAGCCCGAGGCGCTGTGCCCAAAGCTAATGCACGTTGTCAGCAAGCGCTAGCACAACTGACTGGGCTAGATGTTTGTGTACACACCTACGCCGGTGAAATGGGCGCAAATTGCGCTACCTCTGCGGGGTTGCCAGTGCAGATTATGGGTGCTGCCAACACCCAGCCTCCCACTGCAATGGATACCATAGAAGCTGCTCAAATCTTGGTATCTCAAGGGGTGGATCTACTTGTGTTTGTAGGCGGAGACGGCACCGCTAGAGACCTCTTGCAAGCCATTGGTGACCAAGTGCCGGTAGTGGGTATTCCTGCCGGGGTGAAAATTCATTCGGGAGTATATGGCATTACGCCCGTTGCCGCGGGGCAGGTGATTGCGCAGTTAGTGAAGGGTGAGCTAGTGAGTTTGCGCAGCCAAGAAGTGCGCGACATAGACGAAGACGAATTTAGGGCGGGCCGTGTAAAAGCCCGTTATTACGGCGAGCTACAAGTACCAGAAGCCCATCAATACATGCAGGCCACCAAAGACAGCAGTCAAGCCGGTGGCCATGAGTTAGAAAGTTTGGTGTTAGATGATATTGCCGCGCACATAGAAGAGCTTATGGAGCCCGATGTTCGCTATATTATGGGCTCGGGTTCTACCGTAGCCGCAGTCATGGATAGCCTAGGCTTGTCCAATACCTTATTGGGTGTGGACGTTGTTGAAGACGGTCAGGTGATCGCTAGCGACGTGACAGCGGCGCAGTTGCTAAGTTTGTGTGAACATCACCCAGCACAGCTGGTGATCACCCTTATTGGGGGGCAGGGCCATGTGTTAGGGCGTGGTAATCAGCAGCTAAGCCCACCACTGATAAAACACTTAGGCATGGAAAATATCCATATTATTGCTACCAAAACTAAACTCAAAAAATTGGCTGGCAGGCCTTTGCTAGTGGATTCTGGAGACCCTCAATTAGATATAGATTTAGCAGGCTTAGTGCCGGTAATCTGTGGTTTCCATGATGTTGTTTTATACCCTTTAGGGAACTCTCAAGCATGACTATTGATCGCCCAATGCAGACTATTATTGACCATATGCAGCCTAAGCTGGCTCAAGTGTCTGCTCACCCTAAAGAGGCACGGCGCTTGCTCCATGGCCGTGGCAAATGTTTTGCCGGTTGGGAGCAAATTAGTATCGACTATTACCCGCGCTTGTTGATGCTCACGGTATTTCAGTCCCACCACCAGCAACAACAGTTGTGTGAGGCTTTGTTAGCTCAGTGGCAGCCCTATGTCGATGGTTTTCTAATTCAGATAAGGTACGAGAAACCAGCGGTTAACACCGTGTATTGGGGCGAGGTGCCAGAGCATCTTGTAGTGTATGAGCAAGGTTTGGCATTTCATGTCACCAGCCAGCATCAGAATACCGGTTTGTTTTTAGATATGGCGCCGGGTAGGCAATGGGTGCGAGACCATGCTCAAGACAAAAAAGTGCTTAATCTGTTTGCCTTTACGTGTAGCCTCTCGGTGGCAGCTATCGCCGGTGGCGCTAATGAAGTGATTAACATGGATATGAACGGTGGTGTACTAAAGCGCGGGCGTGATAACCAAGCGCTAAACCGGCAGCAAGACGCAAAGGTGAAGTACTTCTCCCACCAAATATTAAAAAGTATGGGTAAGCTGGATAAGAACGGACCTTACGACCTTATCATTGCCGACCCGCCAAGCTTTCAAAAGGGCAGTTTTGAACTCAACCGAGATTATCCGAAACTGTTGCGCCGCCTGCCCAAAATGCTAAGCCCCGGTGGTCAGCTCATGCTCTGTTGTAACAGTCCGTCGATGACTAGCCTTGAATTCAATGGCTTGGTGCAGGCTGCAATACCCACGGTCCAGTTGGTAAAACGCCTCGAGGCTAACCCTGACTTTGAAGAACAGGACCCCGAGGCGGCTTTGAAGGTGATGGTTTATCAGCTTTAGCTTGCCAAACACCATGTCTTTGCGAGCGAAGCAATCCAAGCCCTTAAAATTTGGGTTGCCACAGGCCTATAGCATTCGCAATGACACAGTTTTAGTGTTACTTGCGCAACGTTGTCAGGAAGGTCGCTATGCGGCCTACGGCTTCTATCAACTGCTCTTCGTGGGGCAAAAACACAATGCGGAAGTGCTGGCTGTCTGGCAGGTTAAAGCCGCTGCCTTGAACCACCAGTACCTTTTGCTGCGACAGCAAATCAAAGGCGAATTTTTCGTCGTTTTCAATTTGGTAAATTTCCGGATCTAAACGTGGAAATAGGTAAAGCGCTCCCTCTGGTTTGTGGCAGCTAACACCAGGCAAAGCATCAAGCATTTGCCACGCCATGTCGCGTTGACGCTTTAGGCGGCCACCATCCACAATGAGTTCCTTAATGCTTTGATAACCGCCCAGGGCCGTTTGAATGGCATACTGACTCGGCACGTTGGAGCATAAGCGCATGCTGGCGAGCATGTCTAAACCCTGAATGTAGTCTTTGGCAATATGCTTAGCGCCAGACAGAACCACCCAGCCAGACCGAAAGCCCGCAGCACGGTAGGTTTTAGACAGGCCGTTAAAGCTCATGAATAAAACATCGTCGGCAAGGCTTGCCATAGGTATAAATTTGGCACCATCGTAAAGGATTTTGTCGTAAATTTCGTCGGCAAAAATAATTAGCTTGTGACGACGTGCCAACTCGATAATAGCCAGTAATGTTGCTTCGCTATATACCGCACCGGTAGGGTTGTTTGGGTTGATTACCACGATGCCGCGAGTACGGTCGTTAATCTTGGCTTCCATGTCTTCTAAATCTGGCTGCCAACCGTTTTCTTCATCGCAACGATAGTGTACGGGTGAGCCACCCGATAACGAGGTGGCAGCAGTCCATAGTGGGTAATCTGGCGCCGGGATGAGCATTTCATCACCTTCGTTGAGTAGGCCCTGCATGGCCATCACAATGAGCTCGCTCACACCATTGCCAATGTAAATGTCGTCGATGGTAACGTTTTTAACGTTTTTGCGTTGGCATTCGTGCATCACCGCTTTGCGCGCTGCAAATAGGCCTTTCGAGTCGCAATAACCTTGGGCATTAGGTAGGTTATGAATCACGTCTTGTACGATTTCTTCCGGTGCTTCAAAACCAAACGGGGCAGGGTTGCCGATGTTTAGTTTAATGATGCGGCTGCCTTCGTCTTCTAGACGTTTGGCTTCATCAAGTACTGGGCCGCGGATGTCGTAGCATACGTTTATCAATTTCTGCGATTTGCGTATCATGCTCATAGACTTAATCTCGTAGGATAATTGCGATAATGATCGCTTATCATACGTGGTAGAAAATGTTTAGAAAACTATAAAAACGTCATCAAACAGTATTATTTAACCAAACAAGGCCCGTCTTGACGGGCTGTGCTCATTGGTATGCGTAAATATTGTTAGTTGTGCGCCAAAAATTTGGCTAGGCTAATATCGCTAAATCCACGTTCTAAACTTGTGCTCAGTACTTCATTGATAATTTCAGCGTTCTTTTGAGCGTCTGGCAAGCGTGGAAATTTATGGCTGCGCTGGGTGCGGTAGTGGCCTATATGGTTGCTGCCATTAATGTCTGTTATGAGGGTGATTTTGGCATCTAAGCTAATGGTGTGAATGAGATTGCTAGTTTGGGTGTCGTAGGTGAGTTGCTCTAGTACTAGGGTGACATGCGCTGGCGTAGCGGAACTGCTGCCGTCAAACCCAAGCTGCAGGCTAGCGGCGTTAGCAGCGACCAATAGGGCGGCGTTGATATCGTTAGAGAGGGTGATGGTGCTAGAGGCTTCATAAATCCCGCCTAGGCTCCCTAGGGCGGTATTAGCGCGATGATCTTCTACGCTAATGGTAAGGGCTCGACCTTGCCCGTAAAGAGCGCCAGAGACGTTAACTAAAGGTTGTACAACCACTGATTGAGGGCTGACGGCGCAGGCAGAGATAAATAGGCTCAAACTAAGGCCGAGGGTTTTTAGTATGGGTTTCATGGTGGCATTCCTATAGCGTACACGGTGGCGAGAATAATTAGTCTGCTCACAAGACTAAACCATCCTAGCAAAGGTTCCAAGTGAAGTGTCTTAGGAGGCTAATATTGACTAAATGTGTATGCTTTTTGAACAACTTAAAGAAATATTAAGTTTTTTCGCCTAAACGTTTGACACGGCTGAAGAAATCATTAAAATGCGCATCTCCTAAAGGCAACGCCGAACACGGTTTAGCCAAAAGGAATAGCGGAGCGGTAGTTCAGCTGGTTAGAATACCGGCCTGTCACGCCGGGGGTCGCGGGTTCAAATCCCGTCCGTTCCGCCATTTATTTTTTTGTTTGCTGTAAGCCACCTTGAACTTGGCTTAAAGTTAAAAAGTAAATAGCACTTAGTACATGGGTGATTAGCTCAGTTGGGAGAGCATCTGCTTTACACGCAGAGGGTCGGCGGTTCGAACCCGTCATCACCCACCAAGTGTACTAAACAAGTAGTGATTCTAATGCGGAGCGGTAGTTCAGCTGGTTAGAATACCGGCCTGTCACGCCGGGGGTCGCGGGTTCAAATCCCGTCCGTTCCGCCATTACTGATATTAAGCCGCTTA
>JABGSN010000065.1 GCA_018647765.1 Oceanospirillaceae bacterium
ATTGACGTAGCTGGAGATTCTGGTTTGTCTCGTTTTATAGGTCTAGCCGCGTCGGAATCTGAGCGGGTTGAGCTGACTTCTGCGTCCATCGTTATCTCTGGTGGCCGTGGCATGCAAAATGGCGAAAACTTCCACATGTTGGATAGTGTTGCCGACAAACTAGGCGCCGCCGTAGGTGCATCTCGTGCCGCAGTAGACGCAGGATTTGTACCTAACGACTACCAAGTTGGCCAAACGGGCAAGGTGATTGCCCCCGAGCTATACATCGCTGTCGGTATCTCTGGTGCCATCCAGCATTTGGCAGGCATGAAGGATTCTAAGACCATTGTTGCCATCAACAAGGACTCAGAAGCGCCTATCTTTCAAGTGGCCGACTACGGTTTAGTGGCCGACTTGTTTGAAGCTGTACCAGAACTCGATAAAGCGCTATAAACAGCGCCGTCGCTGCGGCAACCGCAGTGACCCAAAAAACCCAGCCTTGATGCTGGGTTTTTTTATGCCCATTGCAAACCTTTGATTTACTGCTACCTTTAGTCAACACTTGACTAAACGCAAAGGCTAAACAGTGCAAACCTATAGCAAACTAATGGTTTTCAAACGGGCTTTTCTTTACCTAACCTTGTTAACGTGGTTTACCCCCACCTTTGCCGTCGCCAACACTGACGTATTTCGTACCAGTGCCCCTGCCAACAGCATTTATTACATCGATGGTCCCTTGGCGCAGCTGTATGACTTATTACAACAAGACATTCACACTAACACTGCAGTCGTTAGCTCTTGGCTACAAGCCAATCAAGGCCAAAGTACTCGCCCAAATACAAAGCTAACTAAGTTTATTGAGACATTATCTACATCTCTTGCACATCAACTTATGCAACGCAGTTACGGCGGGGCCAGCATGCTCGGCGAGCAAGGTTCATTTGCGTTTTATTTCAACCACCTACTGCCCGTACTCAAGCTCACCTTGGATCACCCAGACACCATGTTAGACGCGGTACACGAGGCCGCCAAGGTGGCCGACCTACCCTATTCTGAACGTATGATAGGCCACACGACGGTGCATTTGTGGCACTTATACCAGCCCAGCCAGCAACAACTCGACGGCATTCTATTAGCCGCCGTGAAACACAAGAACACGGTAACCATAGCCATGGTTACCGACACCATGGCAAACCCAAAAATGGCAGAATTGTTAGGCCTTAAGGCATCATTAATCGGCCCACCGTTAAGTGTCAAATTTGACGCTCTAGAAGAAAAATTCTCCCTTAAAAATTACCCTAAACAAGGTCTCTTTGGACGTTTAGATATTGTAGAGTTAGTGCGAGCCTTGCTGAATAACACTAACGACAAGAGTCCATCTGCGTTAAACAGACGTCGCCAAATGCACAGTTTAGGTCTTCGTTTAAACGAAGAAATCAGTCCCGTTTGTGAGTCCGAAATTTTACAATTAATGAGTAAAACCCCACATGCGATTGTATCCATCAATACCAAAGATAATGTCATCACCAGTCAATTAACCCTGGACATTGCAGACCCTGACCTCGCTCAGCAGCTCATGAACATCAACGGTGTATTGCAAACCATGTCGAGTTCGAGCCCACAGCCGTTAGTTAATCTATCCATAGGGTTGAATGTGAGCGAGATACCCGCCTTGATGGCCACGCTGGGCACTTATTTAGATAATGTGAATTTTAACTGCCCCAAATTGGAAAAAGGCCGCGTGCAATTGGTGCAACAGTTGGATGTAAAATCGTGGATATTCTACGCCCTGTTAGCTCAAGGCGTACAAGGCGGCAGTACTGGTTTATTTGACTTTAGCTTGCGCGACGGACGTTGGATACCCGACTATTTCGATGCCTACGTGTCAGTCTATTTAGATGACTTTGACCTGATCACTAATATATGGGATTTATTGCCCATATTGGACCAGCAAGTGTTGCCCGATGAAGGCCAAGTGATCGCCATAACACATGACGACATACCCGACGACATTAAACTGTTGATGACCAGAAATCAGCACGAATTACGTATTTTCAGCGGTCCAAAAGCCACGCAGTGGGCGTTAGCTCCTCACGCAACTAGCCACCACACGGCTGGTGTTTTTGGGTTCGACTTAAACCTGAGCCAAGTGGCAAAAAAATGGCATGACAAGCTAATGTATGATGACGACAAAAACCTACAATGGCCGTGCTATTTAGCTAAACCTTTGTCCTTAGTAGGTACTAGCCCAACATTTAACATGAGCAACACCACAAAATTCACCAATGAAGGCCTGGTATTTACTCACCACGCTGAAGGAGCAGCATCTTTTTCTAAGGCATTAACGCCATTTCAAGTCGGTGCCTATGACGTTGCAAAGTTAGACTCAAACTGTCGCTGGAAAACCCTAGCAACACTTAATTTTCGTACTAACAGTCAAGGTGCCATACATACCTGGCCTGATGCCAGTGGCTGCATTACTTACGATGGTTCCTTTCGTATCACCCCAAAGGGCAATGAGTTAACGATGATGAATTATTACACCCTAAACAATTCCTGCACGGGGCAAACCAAAGAGCAGCTAGACGAATGGCAGTGCTGGTTAATTTTGCAGCACAACAACACCTATATTTGCGCCGAAAATAACAGGGATGAGATGAATTTGTATCGTTTTAAACCACCCGCAGATTAGTGCCAAATTGGGCAGGTGTGAAAAGACTCTACCTTTAACCGCGCCATTCCAAATTTTATGTCTACACTTTAGTCGTGCCTTATTGAATTCTCTTGTGTTTTAAGTGCACCAATCTCAATAACAATTAAATATAGAGGTGTATCTTGAGCATAAAACCCCCATTTACCGAACTGAGGATTAATAAATCTCCGAGCGGATTTTACCAAGGCTACAGTGTGCCTATTGCGGTCTCCAGTAAAGTTCTGATGTCAGCGTTGGTTTTGTGGGCCTTGATCTGGCCCGGTAATGCCAACACAATATTATCCGCCTGGAACGGATCAATTTTAAATACCTTTAACACCTTCTACGTCATCGCCGTGGGGCTGTTTGCCTTCTTCCTGTTTGCATTGGCGATAATCCCCTCGGCGGGTCGACGCAAGTTAGGCGGTGTGGATACGCTGCCCGAGTTCTCTAACTTTTCATGGTTTTCGATGATGTTTGGCGCTGGTTTAGGGGTGGGCCTTATGGTGTTTGCTACCGCCGAACCGCTAGGTTTGCTTGGGTCTAACCCCGTCATTCTAGACGGCACCGTTGCCGCAAACAGTGCCGATGCCGTTGAATCGGCCTATCGATACACCTTTTTGCACTATGGCTTCCACGCGTGGGCTATTTACGTAGTGACCGGTTTATCACTGGCTTATTATGCCTACACTCGCGACATGCCCCTCACCATCCGCTCTGCCCTTACGCCTCTATTTGGCGCATCTACCAATGGTGCACTAGGTAACATTGTTGATGCCATTGCAGTTATTGCTACCATCCTAGGCGTTTCGGTAACTATAGGTTTTGGTGTCAGTCAGTTTGTTGAAGGCATTTACGCGGTTACAGCAATGGAATGGCTCATGATGGGAACAGCAGACGCGCCTAAACCAAGCACAGTTGGCCTTGTTGCTGCTTTAATTGTGATTATGGGCATGTCCATTTTGTCTGCCGTTTCTGGCGTTGGCCGTGGTATTAAGTACCTGTCCAACCTTAACTTGGTTTTATCACTAATTCTGCTAGGCACTTTTATCTTTTTTGGTTCATTTGCCTTTGCCATGAGCACCTTTGTTCAAGGTTTAGCCGACTATTTGATTCACTTTGCTTCCATGTCGTTTACGGCTTACGGCCCCCAGTCACTGGCTGACTTTAGCGCTAGCCTCCCAGCTACGTTAGAGAGTTTAAGTGCAGACGATGTGGCTTCGGTTTACTCCGGCGCAACCAACGCTTGGGGTTCTTTAGATAGCTTTAGCGCTAGCCTGCCTGCTTCAATTACTGCGTTAGAAAACGGCGATGCTGTTGCTGCAAGTTTGTACGAAGCTGGAACACAAGGCCGTCAATTCGGTTGGCAGAAAGGCTGGAGCACCTTCTATTGGGCATGGTGGATTGCCTTCTCTCCTTTTGTTGGTTTGTTCCTAGCGCGCATCTCTAAAGGCCGTACTATTCGTGAGTTCATCTTAGGCTGTGTGATTGCACCTGCCATCGTCTGTTTCTTGTGGATGACCATTTTAGGCGGTACTGCAATTGACCTAGAGCTAAGCAACGTGGCCAACGGCCAAATTTTCGCCGCTAGTAACACCGCGAAGTTGTTTGTCACGTTAGAACAGATGATCTCTGGTGGCTTCTTAACCGGCATCACTATTATGTGTGTGGTACTGGTTCTCACCTTCTTAGTGACCTCTGCCGACTCAGGCATTTTGGTGATCAATACTATTATGTCGGGTGGCCAACAGGAAACGGCATTAAGCACCGCATTATTTGGGGTGTCATCTTAACTGCTGTTATCGGTGTGTTACTTGTTGCGGGTAATTCCGGCGCAGAAGCCAACCCATTTAGTGCCTTACAAAACGCCATGATCATTGGCGCCCTACCGTTTGCCGTCATCATGGTATTGATGATGATTGCCCTAGGCAAGGCTATTTATCGTGATGGTTTGAGGGAAAAGGAAAATACTAACGCGTAACACAACCGAGCGCACCACAGTTTGTCATTTAGAGCCCAACCGAAAAACCTTAGATTCCTCGGCTAGGCTCGGAATGACGACAGGGCTAGGCTCGGAATGACGACAGGGCTAGGCTCTAAATGACGGTAGGGCTAGGCTCTAAATGACACCACCCTAGGCAAACTAGACCATATGGCATGACACTTCATGGTGATTGCCATTAATGGCGTCTAACGTAGGGCTCTTGTCGGCGCAGTGCGCCTGTACTTCTGGGCACCGTGTACGAAATACGCAGCCGCTAGGGGGATTAATAGGCGACGGTAGGTCGCCGTGTAATAACTGAATTTTTTTACTGCGTTCGATTCTAGGGTCTGGAATGGGTACCGCCGACATCAACGCCTTAGTATACGGGTGCTTAGGGTTAGTGTATAACTCTTGTGCGTCGGCCAGCTCTACCGCATTGCCAAGGTACATTACCAGCACACGGTCGCTAATATGTCGCACTACGCTTAGGTCGTGGGCAATAAACACCAGCGCCAACCCCATTTCTTCTTGCAACTCTTTAAGCAAGTTAATCACTTGCGCTTGAATAGACACATCTAAGGCCGAAACAGGCTCGTCACAGATCACCAGCTTAGGTTTAAGTATTAGCGCACGGGCAATGCCAATACGCTGGCACTGGCCACCAGAGAACTCATGTGGGTAACGGTTAATAAGGTTAGGCAGTAGGCCTACTCGCTGCATCATGCCCTGCACCTGCTCTTTTACCTCGGCCTTATTAAGCTTTGGGTAAAAGGTGGTTAGAGGCTCTGCAATAATATCGCCAATGGTCATCCGTGGATTAAGGGATGCCAGAGGGTCTTGAAAGATCATTTGTAGCTCTTGGCGCTTAGAACGAAGTTCCTTTTTGTCCATCTTGGTGAGGTCTTGTCCCATCCATACCACAGCACCCGTGCGCGCTGGCAACATACCAATGAGGGCACGGGCCAAGGTAGATTTGCCACAACCAGATTCGCCCACTACACCTAAGGTTTCGCCCTCATAAATATCCAGATCAATGCCATCTACGGCCTTTAACGTGAGCGGCTTTTGCCAAGGCCATGCGCCTTCTTCGCGAACATCAAAGTGAACTCTTAAATCCCGTACTGTTAAGATTTTTTCTTTTGTTGTGGTAGTCGTGTTCATGGGGCACCTACACTTGCAATGGCCGCATGGCAGGCCCGTTGACGGGTATTGGAAAAAGATACAAGTTCAGGCATGGCACTAAAACACGCCGCGCTTGCTTGGCCACATCTGTCCTGAAATGGGCAACCTACGGGCAATTGCATTAAGTTGGGCGGATTACCCGGAATAGTAGCTAATATGGGGCTATCGGTGTCTAAACGCGGCACCGATTCTAGCAAACCACCCGTATAAGGGTGACTGGGTTGGTAGAATATCTCTTCCGTTGTACCATACTCCATGGTTTGTCCGGCATACATCACCATCACGTTGTCGCATACGCCAGCCACTACACCTAAGTCGTGGGTAATCATAATAATAGCGGTATTAAAATCTTGTTTCAGCTCGTCTAACAAGGTCATTATTTGAGCTTGTACCGTCACGTCTAACGCTGTAGTTGGCTCATCCGCAATCAACAGCTTGGGGTCGCACAATAAAGCCATGGCAATCATAACGCGTTGGCGCATACCACCAGAAAACTCATGGGGATACATGTTCATGCGTTTCGCCGCTTCCGGCATTTTAACAGCGTCTAGCATACGGATAGAGTGAGCCGTCGCACTCTTCTTGTCCATGCCCTTGTGGTGAATCAATACTTCGTTTAACTGCTGCCCCACCTTTAAATAGGGGTTGAGCGACGTCATTGGGTCCTGAAAGATCATTGCCACTTGTTGAGCCCGCACTTTGTTAAGTTCGGCTTCTGGCATACCAATCAGTTCTAAACCATTGAACTTAGCGCTACCTGTGGCGTGGCCATTTTTGGCAAGCAACCCCATCAATGCAAACGCAGTTTGTGATTTACCCGATCCAGATTCACCTACAATACCCAAGGTTTCTTTGGCACTTACAGAAAAACTCAAATTTTTAACGGCAGTCACCTGGCCATCTGGAGTATCAAAACTAACGTTTAGTCCGTCGACTTGTAACAAACTCATAATATCGGCGTCCGTTTAGCGTTCTTTAGGATCGAGGGCATCACGTAAACCGTCGCCCACAAAGTTGAAACAAAATAGTGTGATAACTAAAAAAGTTAACGGGAAAGCCAACTGCCATAGGGCAAACTCCATGGTTACCACCCCTTCCGAGATCAAAGCACCCCAGCTAGTCTCTGGCTCTTGTACTCCTAAACCCAGAAAACTGATAAAGGATTCAAACATAATCATGCCCGGAATCATTAACGATGCATACACCAACACGATGCCCATTACGTTGGGCACAATGTGGCGTACCACAATACGCCATTGGCTTACGCCGCAGGCGTGAGCGGCTTCTATATACTCTTTATTCTTAATACTTAAGGTTTGCCCACGCACAATTCGCGCCATATCGAGCCACGAAACCGCGCCAATGGCCACAAAAATGAGGATGATTTGACGCCCAAACATCACCATAAGCATGATAACCATAAACATAAACGGCAAGGCCGACAAAATTTCTACGATACGCATCATCACCATGTCTACACGGCCGCCAATAAAGCCAGATGCTGCGCCATACAAAGTGCCTATAACAATGGCAACAAAACTACTTAAAATACCCACCATTAAAGAAATTTGACTGCCCTGAACTGTGCGGGCGTATAAATCTCGGCCTAGCTTGTCGGTACCAAAATAATGCCCCGTTTCTATAGAAGGTCTGCCTAGCTCAACCGGATCAGACAAGGCAAACCAATCAATCTCTTCGTAACTATATTGGGCAAATTGGCTGCCAAAAATAGAGAACAAAATAATTAATCCAATGATAAACAAACTCACTACGGCAGCTTTATTGCGGAAAAAACGACGTTTAGCATCTTGCCAAAGGCTACGGCCTTCAATAATACCAACGCCAGATTCCAACTGCTCTGCCAACTCTTGAGCCACTTTTTTGTGCTTGAAAAACATAGTCTTTAGTAGCCTTTAATAACGAATTTTGGGGTCGATGTAAGCATAAATAATGTCCGTAACCGCGTTAAAGGCGATGTACATCACACCCACTAATACGGTCACGCCCATCACCATAGAATAATCTCGGTTTATAGCGCCGTTAACAAAATGTTGGCCTATACCACCGGTGCCAAAGAACACGTCTATAATTACCGAGCCCGTAAGAACGCCCACAAACAGTGGCCCTAAATATGAAACAACCGGAAGCATCATGGGTTTAAAAGCGTGGCGCAAAATAATAGTTCGGTAAGGAAGCCCTTTGGCCTGAGCTGTTCGAATAAAATTACTACTCATAACCTCTATTAAACTTCCTCGGGTAATGCGGGCGATCTGGGCAATGAGGTGGGTCGCCATGGCGAACACTGGCAGCACAAGGTATTGCCAATCGCCGTCGTGCCAACCACCTGCAGGTAGTAATTTCACCTTATAAGACAACAACAACACCAGTAGTGGCGCCATCACAAAGGTGGGTAGCACAATGCCGGCCATGGCCGTCGTCATTAAGGTGTAATCCATCCACTTATTGTGATTGAGCGCAGCAATCATGCCCATAGTTATACCCAACGTTACTGCAATCAACAGTGACCAAGCACCTATGGTGGCAGACACGGCCAAACTAGGCCATACCAAATCGTTAACACTAAAATCTAAATAGCGAAAAGACGGCCCTAAGTCGCCCTGTACCAAATTACCTAAGTAAATTAGGTACTGTTCCCATACAGGCAGGTCTAAATGGTACTTAGCATTAATATTAGCCAACACTTCTTCTGGCATACCTTTCTCGGTTAAAAATGGGCTACCCGGCGCCATGTACATCAAGGCAAACGTGAGCATAGTGAGTACGAGCAGCGTGGGGATGGCCTGTAGAAAACGTCTAAAGATAAAATTAAGCATGAAAAGTGTCCGAACCTGCAGGAAATGAGATGGGGTAAATTAATCGCAAACCAATACGCTTTGTTTACAAAGTTCATTGGATTAAAATCAAAACCGCCCAGCAAACCTGCTGCTGGGCGGTTATAGCAAAGGTTAAAGCTTAGTCGGCTTTAATGTAAACGTCACGTGTGTATACGTTTCCTTCTGGGTTATCGTACGCAAAACCACCTACACGAGGCTTGATCAAATTCACGCCAGTGTACTGATAGATTGGAATGATTGGCATATCTTCTGCCAAAATTTCTTCCGCACGGTTGTAGTTAGCCGATGGATCAGCCATAGACTTAGCTGACTTCATCAAGTCGATGTATTCTTGGTTAACGTAGTTACCATCGTTATCACCAGAACCCAACAGGTCTAAGAAAGTCGACGCTTCGTTGTAGTCGCCACACCAACCGGCACGAGCAATACTAAAGTTGCCTTCGTTACGTGTGCTTAGGTAAGTCTTCCACTCTTGGTTTTCCAAGGTAGTATCAACTGGCATAGCTTGCTTCCACATTTGTGAAATAGCGATGGCAATCTTCTTATGGCCTTCAGACGTGTTGTACAACAAATTCATTTCTAGAGGATTTGAATCGCTGTAGCCTGCTTCTGCCAATAGGGCTGCGGCAGCTTCGTTACGCTGTGCCTGAGTCATACCAGCGTACGCTGGCGCTTTAGGCGAAAAGTTGTTGGTAATATCTGGCGTTAAACCATAAGCAGGCATTTGACCGGTTGCAGTGATGTGCTCTGTGATGATGTCACGGTCGATAGCGTAAGAAAGGGCCTTACGAACCCGAACATCGTCAAATGGTGCCTTCTCTACGTTCATGATGTAGTAGTAAGTACAAAGCTTTGGTGTGATGTAAATTTCATCACCCATTTCTTCGCGCAACTGTTTAATTTGTTCTGTTGGAAAGTAACCAAAGTCCAATTCATCTGCACGGTAACGCGCTAATGATGCGCTGGCAGCTTCGATTGGCAAGTAAGTTACTTTATTAACAACTGTTTCACTGTCATTCCAGTAGTTTGAGTTACGAGTCATTACCATGCGCTCGTTTACACGCCAGTCCGACAAGGTGTAAGCACCGTTAGTAACGATATTGTCTGGTTGTGTCCATTTGTCGCCATGGGCTTCGATTGTGGCACGGTGAGCAGGGAATAATGTAGCGTGAGTAACCATCTTCGCAAAGAATGGAATCGGTGCGTCAAGGGTCACTTCAAAGGTGTAATCATCAACGGCACGTACGCCTAGCTCGCTTGGTGCTTTGTCACCGGCAATAATAGCGCTTGCGTTGCTGATACCAGGAATTTCAATAAACCAAGAGTAAGGTGACGCAGTGATTGGGTCTACAGCGCGCTGCCAACCGTACACGAAGTCGTGGGCTGTAACTGTGTCGCCGTTGGACCATTTAGCATCTTTGCGTAGGTTAAACGTGTATACCGTGTTGTTGTCGTTGGTGGTGTAACCTAGTGCAACACCCGGCATTTCGTCGCCATTGCGGGCCTGGTTCATCAAACCTTCGAACAAGTCACGAGCAATGTTGGCACCCGGTACACCTTCAATTTTTTGTGGGTCAAGTGTGCCCGGCTCAGCGCCATTGTCACGTACAAATTCTTGTACGTCGGCAAGTTTAGTGCCAGCAGGTACGTTGGCAGCCAACACTTGTGGAGCAAAGCTAGTGGCAGCTACTGCGCTGGCCAGTAACATGCTTTGTAGCAGTTTGGTTTTGTTCATTATAGATAACCTCCAAAGGTCATTTCATTATTATTAGACACGCTACCTGCGCGACCTGACGTCAGCCCAATCACTTTGTTCTGATTTAAAAAAGTATGCAATGCAAAAACAGGAAAATAAATGTAAACTTTATGCCTAATAATTGCATGTTTTAATAAGACAGATTTCACCTTATGAACGGCCCTACCGTATCTAACAATTTAATTGCTCAATATCAACGACTTAGCAATCACTTTCAACAACAAACCGAAGTACTAACTACCGTTGATGAGCTGGCCGATGCCTTGTGTTGCACACGCAGAAATGTGAACTTGGTGCTTGAAAAGATGAGCGCGCAAGACTGGTTGGTGTGGATACCTAGCCGCGGTCGGGGTAAAAAATCGCGTTTAACGCTGCTCGCCAAGGACTCAAACCTCACCGTTCAGCTGGCTATTCAAACTGCCAATAACGGTCAGCTAGAAGATGCCTTCGGCATGTTGAATAGTGGCTCAGAAAAAACCGCCTTGTTTGATTATTTAAAAACACAGTTGGGTTTTCAGGGGCATAAAAACCAAACCTTGCGCATCCCCTACCCGCGCAGTATCGCCCAATTAAACCCCGCTGCAGCGGCGCGCATTACCGAGATCCACATGATTCAACAAATCATGGATTGCCTCGTTCGATTTGATGAAGTGACGCAGGACATCGTACCCCACTTAACCCACAGTTGGCGCTCCAACAACGAGGGCACCCAATGGACCTTCTTCCTAAGACCCGGTATTTTCTTCCACCATGGCCGACCGCTGATTGCCGACGATGTTAAAGCAACCCTTGAGCACCTACGCGATTATAGCGGACCATACCAATACCTGTATCGCCACATTACCCAAGTGACCTGCCGAACGTCTTACTGTGTTGAAGTCGGCTTAGCTCAGAAAGACAATTTGTTTTTACACTTACTGAGCAACCAAACCAGCGTTATTCAGCCTCACGAATTAATGCACCAAGACAATTTTTATAAAAATCCCATCGGCACTGGGCCGTTTAAGGTCGGCAACAGTAACGATTTTCAATTAGAGTTGATTGCCAACGATCAGTATTTTCAACAACGGCCTTTGTTAGACCGGGTGGAAATTTTATTATTTACCGATGAAGCTGCGGCGCTGGAAGGCACGTCCGATATTTATTTCGCCAATACTAGCCACAACCATTACCTCAACATGCAGCGTAACTCCAACTTAGAGGTGGGTTACCAATATTTATTATTTAACGTCGAAAACACCCACTCGCCTATTCAGGATTTACGTATTCGCCGGTGTATTCGCTCTATGGTGGACGGCCAAGCCATGGTGAATGAATTAGGCGATGAGCGAGCGTCTGCAGCTCAACGATTGTTACCCGAGTGGGAAGACGATACCCAGAAACTAATGTTCCAAGTGCGGCCGCGCATGCCCATGCGCTTACCCAAGCCACTCAAGCTCTATACTTACGGTACACATATTGTCGATGCCCAGTGGATTAAAAAAACCCTTGCAGGCTTTGACATAGAGGTCGAGCTAAACGTACTGGAGTACCACTTATTTGAAGATCCTAACAACTGGCTCGATGCCGACTTGGTGTTATCTGGCGAAGCCCTTAATACCAATATAGAAATGGCGCTGTATGAATGGTTTGCGACCCAACGCTCCCTAAGGCACTGTATGGGGGCCGCTCAACGTGATTGCATCGACGAAAAAATCGCTGCCGCTGTAGCCTTACCCAGTACCCACTTACGTATGCAGGCCTTTAGAAAAATGGACATTCACCTGCAGCAAGAGTTGATTCTCTTACCTTTATATCACCACCAACAACAAATGCATTATGGCGACCGGGTTCAGGGTTTACAGCTCAACTGCTTAGGCTGGGTGGATTTTAAGAACATTTGGTTCGACGACGGTCGTTGACGCCCTCTATTACATATCGACAGCAGCAATAGCCATAACGCTGTGGCTACCGGCTACAATCGAACGGCGGTGAAACTCAAAGCGTGGCAAGATGTGATCTAAGTAATAGGCCGCCGTGGCCAACTTATTGGTTTTAAAGCGCAGGTTGTCTTCGCTCGCTACCAAATCAGCACTACGAACCATTTGCCAAGCCCCACACACATAGCCGCTTAACATCAACAAGTCGTAGCTTACGGAACCGGCAAACATAACATCATCCGGTGCTTGCTCTAACAACAGCTGGTAACACGACTCTAAGCCGTTAATCGCTTCGGCCATGTTGTGTTGTTGTGTTTGATTAACCCCATGACCATGCTTAGCCAAATCATCGCGCATTTGCTGTACCAGGTCTGCCATGGCAGCACCTTGGTCAAACAGGGTTTTACGGCCCACCAAGTCCAAAGCTTGGATACCTGTAGTGCCTTCGTAAATGGTTAGAATACGTGCGTCACGCTGGTGCTGAGCGGCACCCGTTTCTTCTACAAAACCCATACCGCCATGAACTTGTACACCCAACGAAGTCACCTCTTGTGACGCTTCTGTACACCAACCTTTAGCGATAGGCGTAAGCAAACCAACACGTTTATTGGCTAGACCGCGGGCTTCTGGCGTTTTTGCTTTGTGACTTAAATCGATCTGTGCCGCGGTAGCATAAGCCACTGCTCGGCCAGCTTCAGTAAGGCTACGCATGGTCATTAACATACGCCGTACATCGGGGTGATGAATAATTGCACCACGCTCTCTGGTACCCGGTGCAGCACATTGAACTCGCTCACGTGCGTATTCTAGAGCACCTTGATAGGCACGATCCGATAACCCAACCCCTTGAAGCCCGACCACCAAACGCTCGTTATTCATCATGGTAAACATGGCTGCCAAACCTTGATGAGGTTGGCCAACAAGGTAACCAATCGCCCCGTCGTTGTCACCGTAGCTCATCACGCAAGTCGGACTAGCGTGAATACCCATCTTATGTTCAACGTTGATGGCATAGGCGTCATTACGCTGTCCCAAGCTGCCGTCGGCATTGACCAGAAACTTAGGCACTAAAAATAACGAAATGCCCTTAACACCGTCGGGGGCATCGGGTAATTTTGCGAGGACAAGATGGATAATATTGTCCGTCATATCGTGATCACCCCAAGTAATAAAGATCTTCTGACCTTTAATACGAAAGTGATCGCCATCTGGCGTGGCTGTGGATTTGATAACCGCTAGATCCGTGCCTGCATGAGGCTCGGTGAGGTTCATGGTGCCCGTCCATTGGCCACTAATCATTTTGGGTAAATAGATGTCCTTTAGCGCCTCACTACCGTGGGCGACGATGGCTTCGGTTGCGCCTGCGGTGAGCATGGGGCAAAGACCCAGAGACATGTTGGCCGCGTTCATCATTTCGGCTACAGGCATAGAGAAACTAAACGGCAGACCCTGGCCACCGTATTGTTCGTCAAAATACAAACTACTCCATCCACCTTGAGCATACTCTTGATAAGCATTTTTAAAGCCGTCTGCAGGTTGCACGCCTTCGGGGGTTAATTTAACACCCTGTTGGTCGCCAGAAAAATTGATCGGCGACCACACTTGGCTGGCCAACTTATCGGCTTCTGTCAATACCGCCTGCAATAAGTCTTCACTGGCATCTTCATTACCAATAGCTGCGGCGAAGTTAGGCAAATCCAGCAAGCGATTAACAACAAAATTCATATCTTCTAAGGGTGCTTGGTAATCGCTCATATTATTGGCTCGTGTTTGAAAATGTGAGTTAGACGTCTATCCATGTCAATGTAGGCTAATTTTAGCCTGACAATTGTACCGAGGTGAAATTATGCCTATCATGCTGACCCATGGGTTCCCAATAGAACTCGCTAGACAACCTCACCACACAAGGAGCAATACAGTGTCACAACACGGCTATTATTTAGAAGATTTATCTATTGGCATGACGTCCAGCTATGAAAAAACTATAAGCAGCGAAGACATCAACACCTTTGCGGCAGTCACCGGCGACACTAACCCTGTACACTTAGACGAGGCCTATGCTGCGACCACAATGTTTAAAGCTCGCATTGCCCATGGCATGCTTAGCGCCGGGTTAATTTCTACAGTTTTAGGTACTCAGTTGCCGGGGCCTGGATGTATTTACCTAGACCAACAAATTAAGTTTCGAGCACCGGTGTACATTAACGATACAGTGGTCGCCACAGTCACGGTTGAAGACATTGACCCACGACGCAGACGCGTCAGCCTTAAAACCCAGTGTTTTGTAAATGAAAAACTGGTGGCTGACGGTAGCGCTTCGATGATGGTTGATAAGCGAGGTTAGTTGGTTTAGAGCTTAGCCGTTAGGCGTC
>JABGSN010000052.1 GCA_018647765.1 Oceanospirillaceae bacterium
AGATGAAAGCGGGCGAATGTCATGTGATGCCTTACCCTAACCCTGCCGACGTGGCAGCTATGGAAAAAGACCCAGACATTAACCTCATGCGTCAAGAAGGTTTGAACGTGGGTTACTTGGCCTTTAACACTGAGAAGCCTCCATTTGACCAAAAGATCGTGCGCCAAGCATTGAACATGGCGATCGACAAGCAGTCGATTTTGGACGTGGTATTTAAAGGTGCGGGCAGCATTGCTAAAAACCCAATTCCACCAACAATCTGGTCTTACAACGATGACGTGAAAGACTACGATTACGACCCAGCCAAAGCCAAAGCCATGTTGGCAGAAGCCGGTGTGGTTGGTTTGAAGACTAACATCTGGGCTATGCCAGTACAGCGTCCATACAACCCTAATGCTCGCCGTATGGCGGAACTGATCCAAGCGGATTGGGCTAAAGTGGGTGTGGAAGCAGAGATTGTGACCTTCGAATGGGGCGAGTACTTGAAGCGCTCTAAGAACGGCGAGCACGACACAGTATTGCTAGGTTGGACCGGCGACAATGGTGACCCAGATAACTTTATGTATGTATTGCTAGGTTGTGATGCTGCTAAGAGTGGTGGTAACCGTGCACGCTGGTGTAACGAAGAGTTTGACAGCACCTTGCGTCAAGCTAAGCAGATTACCGACCAAGCCGAACGTACTGCCTTGTACGAGAAAGCTCAGGTTATCTTTAAAGAAGAAGCGCCTTGGGTAACGATTGCTCACTCCGTAGTGTTCAAACCCGTACGTAAAGAAGTGACCGGCTTTAAGGTTCATCCTTTAGGCAGCCACATCTTCTACGATGGTGTTGATTTAAAGTAACTCTAAGGTGAGCGCTCACTATGAGCGTTGCATAGAGTAGCTAGACCCAATGGCTACGTTTGTTAACTCAGACGTAGTCATTCAGCCTAACTGCTAACCTCAATTTATATGTTATTCCACCCCTCTCTTCTGAGATTTCCCTATGTTTAAATTTTTACTCAAACGCTTTTTAGTGTTGGTGCCAGTGTTTTTTGGTGTCACCCTAGTGGCCTTTGGTTTTATCCGTGCTTTGCCGGGCGACCCGGTTGAAGTGTTGGCAGGTGAGCGGGGCGTAACGCCAGAACGGCATGCCGAATTAATGGCGCAGTTGGGCTTTGATAAACCCATATGGCAGCAATATTTGTCTTATGTGGGCGACGTGTTGCAAGGCGATTTAGGCACATCCCTTATTACCAATCGCCCGGTAGTCGAGGAGTTTTTTGAACTCTTTCCAGCTACCGCAGAACTAGGCATATGCGCCATATTATTTGCCATTATTTTAGGAGTGCCAGCTGGCATCATCGCTGCTGTTAAACGCGGCACCTTTGTTGACCAAGGCATTATGGGGCTGTCGTTGGTTGGGTATTCTATGCCTATTTTTTGGTGGGGCTTGCTGCTCATTATCTTGTTTTCCAACATTCTCAACCTCACTCCCGTGTCTGGGCGGTTGTCCTTTTTGTATGATGTGGAGCCGGTGACGGGCTTTATGTTAATAGATACGTTGTTAAGTGATGAAGAGGGTTCGTTTTGGAATGCATTGCATCACTTGGTATTGCCTTCGGTGGTGCTGGGCACAATTCCGCTAGCGGTCATTGCCCGCCAAACACGCTCTGCTATGTTAGAAGTGCTCAGTGAAGATTATGTACGTACCGCCAAAGCTAAAGGACTCTCGCCATTGCGGGTGATTGGCATACATGCCTTACGCAACGCCATGATTACTGTGATTACAGTGATTGGTTTACAAGTGGCCGTGCTGCTGGCGGGGGCTATTCTTACTGAAACTATCTTCGGTTGGCCGGGCATTGGTAAATGGATTATTTTCTCCGTATTTAGCCGCGACTACTTTGCGGTACAAGGCGGTTTGTTACTTATTGCCGTGAGCGTCATGGCCGTTAACCTGATTGTTGATCTGCTGTATGGCTTGATTAACCCGCGAATCTTGCACTGAGGCCACGCACATGACAACAACTACAGCAACACCCAGCCCTGCTGCAACTACGTCACAATCTGTTCGTCAGCAACAGTGGCGTGAGTTCTGGTTTTATTTTAGTGCCAGCAAAACCGCAGTGGCGGGTTTGGTATTTTTAATTGGCGTGATACTCGTTGCGCTGTTTGCAGACTTCATTAGCCCACATTTACCTGCCGAACAATACCGCGAGTTTGCAGAAACCCCTCCTGCTTGGATGGAAGGTGGGCAAATGCGCTTCTTTTTAGGTACCGACTATGCCGGTAGAGACATGTTGTCGCGCATTATTCACGGTGCCCGATTGTCTTTGTTGGCGGGGTGCATCGTGGTGCTGTTGGCTGCGTCTATTGGTATCTTTTTAGGTTTGGTGGCGGGTTTTAAGGGGGGGTGGGTAGAAACCATCATCATGCGTGTGATGGATACCATTATGGCGGTGCCTGGATTATTAATGGCGTTAGTATTGGTGGCCTTGTTAGGCCCTGGGTTACTCAACGCTATGGTGGCGATTGCCATTACCTACATGCCGTCATTTGTGCGCTTGGCGCGCGCTTCTACGATCAACGAAATGAACCGAGATTATGTTACGGCCAGCCGCGTCGCTGGGGCGGGGCCTTTGCGGCTTATGTTTATCAGAATTTTGCCCAACTGTATGGCGCCTTTGATTGTGCAGGGCACGTTAAGTTTTTCCACCGCCATTTTAGATACCGCAGCATTAGGATTTTTAGGTATGGGCGCCCAAGCACCGCTGCCAGAGTGGGGTACTCTTATTGCAGAAAATAGAGACCTTATGCTGAGCGCGCCGTGGACAGTGACTTTCCCTGGCATTGCCATATTACTGGCCGTGCTAGCAATAAACTTGATGGGCGACGGGTTGCGCGATGCCCTTGACCCTAAGTTGAAGAGATCTTAACCATGGCTTTGTTAGATATTTGTAATTTAAGTGTGGAATTTGCCACTGCCCATGGTGCCCTAAAAGCGGTGGACGGCGTAGACCTCAAACTGGACGAAGGCGAAATTGTTGCTATTGTGGGTGAGTCTGGGTCTGGTAAGTCTGTGGCTATGTTGGCCCTGATGGGTTTGTTGCCTTGGACGGCCAAAGTGACGGCAGATCGGATGTTGTTTGATGGCCAAGACTTGCTCACTATGTCGGCCAAACAGCGTCGCAAGATCATTGGTAAAGACATTAGTATGATCTTTCAAGAGCCCATGACCAGCCTAAATCCATGTTTTAGCGTAGGCTATCAAATTAGTGAGGTATTAGCCCAGCATTTTGGTGGCAGCCGCCGTAGCCACAAAGCGCGCACCATTGAACTGTTGCAACAAGTGGGCATCCCTGCGGCAGAAACTCGCCTCAAGGCCTATCCACACCAGCTGTCTGGCGGCATGTGCCAGCGGGTGATGATTGCTATGATGATTGCCTGTCAGCCTAAACTGCTGATTGCCGATGAACCCACCACAGCCTTAGACGTCACCATTCAGGCACAAATTTTAGAATTGTTAGTAGAGCTACAACAGGCCAACGGCATGGCATTAGTGTTGATTACTCATGATATGGCGGTGGTGGCCGAAACGGCAGACCGTGTGGTGGTGCAATATGCTGGCCAGCAGGTGGAACAGCGAGCGGTGAAAGACCTATTTGAAAACCCACGGCACCCCTATACCCAAGCGCTGTTACGGGCCTTGCCCGAGCATTCTCAAGGTGAATTGCTGAATGCTATTCCTGGAGTGGTTCCAGGACAACTCGACCGCCCCGTAGGCTGCTTGTTTAACCCTCGTTGTGAACATGTACAAGAGCACTGTAGGCAAACGCCGCCTACTCGAAACGAAGACATTTTGTGCCACTACCCGTTGCCTTTAGCAGGACAAAAGCCATGAACCAGCCACTCATTAAGGCCCGCGATTTACATAAATATTACCCAGTAAAATCGGGTTTTTTACAGGCCGATAAAAGCCTGCAAGCGCTTTCTGGTGCAAGTTTTGATTTGTATGCAGGGCAAACCCTAGCCGTAGTAGGTGAGTCGGGTTGTGGTAAATCTACCCTTGCCCGTTTATTAACGCTTATCGAAAATCCCACCGCTGGCCAGCTCACTTTAGATGGCATAGACGTGTCTATGGCGGCTGATTCGGCCACCAAGAAACAGTTGCGCCAAACCGTTCAAATGGTTTTTCAAGACCCGTTCGGTTCCCTTAATCCTCGCCAAAAAATAGGCGATATTCTGCAAGAACCACTTATCATCAATACCAATATGACGGCGGAGCAACGTAAACAAGAAGTGCTGACAATGATGGCTCGTGTGGGCTTACAAGACGAACATTTTCACCGTTATCCGCACATGTTTTCGGGTGGTCAGCGGCAACGCATTGCCATCGCACGGGCGTTAATCTTAAAACCAAAAATTGTGGTATTGGATGAGCCGGTTTCGGCTCTGGATGTTTCCATTCAGGCCCAAGTTCTGAACCTGTTGATCGAATTACAACAAGAGATGGGCCTTGCTTATGTGTTTATCTCTCACGATTTAAGCGTGGTACAGCACATTGCCGATCAAGTGCTGGTCATGTACCTTGGCAAACCCGTTGAACAAGGCGCCAGCGAAGCCGTGTTTAGTAACCCCCAGCACCCTTATACCCAAGCGCTCTTGTCCGCTACCCCGCAGGCCAATACCGAGCGTAAGCGCCAGCGTATTAAACTCATTGGCGAATTACCCTCTCCACTCAACCCACCCACGGGCTGTACCTTTCA
>JABGSN010000066.1 GCA_018647765.1 Oceanospirillaceae bacterium
AACATTGCCGAAGACTATGTGCACCGGATTGGCCGTACCGGCCGAGCCAACCAAACTGGCCAAGCCGTTTCACTGGTGTGTGCGGACGAAATCGAATTTTTAGAATCTATTGAGCATCTGACTCAAAAGCATATTGATCGGGAATATATCGACGGCTTTATACCCACCCACGAAGTGCCACCGTCGCGGGACCTTCGCGCACTTAAAAACAAAAAACCAAAAAAACCAAAGCTGCGCAATCAAGAGCCGTCTGCACAAGCGCCTAGACAAAGAAAACCACAGGTCAAGTCGGCCCTATCTAAGTCGAACCAACGCAATACACCTAAGTCACCTTCTCGGGACGGTCAACCCGCCAAACAAAACCCTTGGAACAAGGGACCTAGCAAGCGCCCTGCTCGCTAGTCAAAAAAAGGTCAAAAAAATGCCCTATACAGGCCGACCGAAGGGGAAGCGGTTGCCTGTATAGGGCACGGGTTTTCATATGATGTTAACTAAGACCAACGCTTAATTAAAAAGTTCACTCATTCTATAGAGCTCTTACTTTTTGATCGCCTTTTCTATTATTTGAGAAGCCCGTAGTGTCCAGACGCTCTGCTTGCTCTGGTGATACGACCTCGAATTCCATGTTGTAGTGTAAATATTCTTCGCGGAAAGGCACCAAACCACTGGCCATAAGGTCAGGGTGCTGCTCTATTACTTCCTCTGAAAAGGGAATGAAACACTGCATTGGTAGCTCCTTGTTATCATCACAGTCTATTAAAGACTGGGAAGATGGATAAACATTGCACCAATAATGGAGAAACAATGGATCTTTTATTTATTTGCTTTTAAACAGCAAAAAGCCAAGCAATGCTTGGCTTTTTAACGTTATGCGCGTGGCAATACTACTTTAATAGGTCACGACCTTTACTGGCCTCTATGCGCATACGCAGCGAATTAAGCTTAATAAAGCCTGCGGCATCTTGTTGATCGTATGCACCGGCATCATCTTCCATGGTCGCCATGGCGGCATCAAACAAACTGTCTGCAGACTTACGCCCGATGACGTCGACATTACCTTTATAGAGTTTCAGTTTGACAGTACCGTTAACATACTCTTGTGAGCGGTTAATCAATGCCTGTAACATTTGACGCTCTTCAGACCACCAGTAGCCGTTGTACACAAGCTTAGCGTAACGCGGCATGATTTCATCTTTAAGGTGAGCGGCTTCTCGATCTAAGGTGATAGATTCAATCGCGCGATGCGCCTTAAGCATGATGGTGCCACCGGGTGTTTCGTAACAACCACGGGCCTTCATACCTACATAGCGGTTTTCTACAATATCCAAACGGCCAATACCGTTAGCACCGGCAACGCGGTTGAGTTCCGTTAAGATCGTAGCGGGACTCATGGCCTCGCCATTGATCGCAGTAATATCACCCTTTTCGTAGTCCAATTCGATGTAAGTGGCTTCATCTGGTGCCGCTTCTGGCGATACACTCCAACGCCACATGTCTTCTTCAGAAGCATGCCAAGGGTCTTCTAACATGCCACTTTCGTAGGAAATGTGCAGCAAGTTTGCGTCCATCGAATAAGGTGACGACTTCTTATTTTTAAAATCAACGGGAATTTCATGTTTGGCACAGTAATCCATCAAGCTTTCACGGGACGTAAGGTCCCACTCACGCCATGGCGCGATAACTTCCACACCAGGCTTAAGGGCATAAGCACCCAACTCAAACCGCACCTGGTCGTTGCCTTTGCCCGTAGCGCCGTGAGAGATCGCGTCGGCACCGGTTTGGTTAGCAATTTCGATCAGTCGTTTAGCGATCAAAGGGCGAGCTATGGACGTGCCCAACAAGTATTCACCTTCATATACCGCGTTAGCCCTAAACATGGGAAATACAAAATCCCGCACAAACTCTTCGCGTAGGTCTTCAATATAAATTTCTTTTACGCCTAAGGCTTCGGCTTTCGCACGCGCTGGCTCAACTTCTTCGCCCTGACCCAAGTCTGCGGTAAACGTAACCACTTCGCAGGCATAAGTTTCTTGTAACCACTTAACGATTACAGACGTATCTAAACCGCCAGAATAGGCTAATACTACCTTTTTAATGTCCGACATTTGATGTGGGTTCCCTGTACCATAATTATTCAACAAATATATCGTACAAGTATACATCGAAGCCACGTACAGCACAGCATCTAGGGCCAATTTTTAATTGTTTTTAAGTATTTTATTCACCTTACTCCTGTTAAAATATGCCTAGTTTTGCCCTAAACCAGTGGGCGTTTTAAGCCCGAGATTAAACCATGCAAACATTAACCCTCACTCGCCCAGACGACTGGCACCTACACCTACGCGATGGCCCAGTGTTAACACGCACCGTGAGCGACACGGCTCGCCAATTTGGTCGGGCCGTGATCATGCCCAATTTAACACCCCCTGTCGTCTCGACAGCCATGGCCATCGACTACAAGGCACGATTAGATGCAAAAGGTACTCGGCTAACCCCCCTTATGACCCTCTATTTAACTGACAATACCAGTGCCCAAGAAATTCAACGTGCCTACGACTCAGGCATTGTTAAAGCCGTTAAACTCTACCCTGCAGGTGCCACCACCAACTCTGCGGCAGGCGTAACAAACATCGAGCACATCTACCCCGCCATTGAAATGCTACAAGAGCTAGGCATGCCTTTATTGGTACATGGCGAAGTAACCCATCAAGAGGTAGATATTTTTGATCGAGAAAAGGGTTTTATCGAGCAACAGCTTGCACCACTGCTAGACCGTTTTCCACGCTTGAAATGCGTATTCGAACACATCACCACTAGTGATGCCGCGCAATTTGTGGCCCAAGCCAGCGAACTTGTGGGTGCCACCATCACGCCACAGCACTTACTGTATAACCGTAATGACCTATTGGTTGGGGGTGTAAAGCCGCACTTATATTGTTTACCCGTACTCAAACGCAATAGCCACCAACAAGCACTACAAGACATGGTTGCCAGCGGCAATAACAAATTCTTTTTAGGCACAGACTCGGCACCCCACTCTCAGGGCGCCAAAGAAAGCGCCTGTGGGTGCGCAGGCTGTTATTCTTCACCCGCTGCCATAGAGCTTTATGCGCAAGCCTTTGAAGCCATTGATGCACTCGATAATCTTGAAGCCTTTGCCAGCTTCAACGGTGCAGACTTTTATGGGCTAGCCCGCAATACCGATACTATTACACTATTACGTCAATCTTGGCAGGTGCCAGAAAGCCTTACTTATGGCACAGACGTGATTATCCCCTTAGGTGCAGGCCAAACCCTTAACTGGCAATTACAGGCGTAACTAGAACATGATTAAAGATCGTTTTCGCGGCTACTTGCCGATTATTATCGACGTAGAGACCGCTGGATTTAATAGCCATACCGACGCCTTACTAGAAGCGGCAGCCGTCATTATAGATATGGACGAAGACGGCTTGTTGTATGCTAAAGAAACCATCGACTGCCACATTCACCCCTTTGAAGGAGCTAATTTAGAAGCCGCGGCGTTGGAGTTTACTGGCATTGATCCTAATGACCCTGAACGTGAGGCAGTCACCGAGCAGGAAGCCCTAGACTTGCTGTTTAAGCCAATTCGGAAAGCGCTCAAAGCGAGCCAATGCAAACGGGCGATATTGGTGGGACATAACGCCACCTTTGATTTGAACTTTATCAATGCCGCGGCTCAGCGCTGCCAACAAAAACGTAACCCGTTTCACCCGTTTTCGTGTTTTGATACGGCTACGCTAGCGGGTCTTGCCTATGGCCAAACAGTACTTGCAAAGGCTTGTGCGGCAGCTGATATACGCTTTAGCAATCAAGATGCCCACAGCGCGCGCTACGATGCGGAAAAAACAGCCGAATTATTTTGCACTATCGTCAATCGCTGGAAACAACTGGGCGGCTGGCAAGCAGAAGACGATGAATTCCCCTTTGCCGGGCTAGATTGACCCGCTAATGAGGTTCGTCATCAGCGGCACGCCATTGGGCATGCTCGCAGCTACCCGGTACCGGCTCGTAACCACCACGACTAAATGGGTTGCAGCGCAAAATACGCCAAACACCCATGGCGCCACCTTTGATCGCACCATGCAACTGAATCGCTTCTAAGGTGTAACTTGAACAACTGGGGTAGTAACGGCAGTTACTGCCTAATAATGGGCTCAATAGGCACTGGTAGCCACGCACCAACAACATGAGTGTGCGGGCAGCCAGATTAACTTTAGCTTTCTCTGGCACCGTCATTACACCAGCAACACAGGCAGCTTAACTCTAAATAACACACCGCTTGGATTATCTAAATTGTGGGCCGATACACTACCACCGTGGAACTGGCTGATCAAACGGACAATATACAAGCCTAAGCCAAAGTGAGCGTGACCTGCCCCTGCAGTGCGTGCAGACACCATAGAGTTAAACATGCCAGCCAACAGCTCAGGCGGAATTTGTGGCCCTACATTTTCAATTTCAAGATAACAGTCGTAGTCCTGTCGATACAGGCGAACGGTGATGGCACTGTCGACCTCTCTAAAGTCGCGGGCATTATCGGTTAATTTATCAAGCAACTGCTCGATACGATAATCCACACCGGCCACAGTTAACGCTTCTCTAGAGGCCTCAAAAATTACGTTTTCGGCTTCTCCTTGCTGACTAGGGTTTTGATGACTGACGTAGGTCTGCACCAAATGAAATAGATCCAAGGGCTCCAACTCATCCTCATGCAGGGCTTCTTCTAAATTAGCGGCATCGGCTAATTTTTCTACAATCGCACTAATTTTTACCAGGCCTCGCTGGGCACTGTCTATATAGCGCTGCTGGCCTTGTGCAACACCATGTAGCTGCAAGTTTTCTAACGACGTCATGGTGGCGTTTAATGGGTTATTAACTTCGTGGCGCAACGTACGCGGCATGGTACTAATAAATTGCTGATGTTCGTGCAAACGCGCCACTACGCCAGAAAAACTGCGTGCCAAGTCGCCTATCTCATCGCCAGCCTTAACGTCACTATGAAGCCTATCTGTGCGTAATTTACCGTCTGGGTCAACGAGCAACTGAGCCTCCTTACCCAAACGGCGAATACGCATGGCCTGACGCCAAGAAAACAACAACAGCAACATCAATATCACCAACATGGTGGATAAGCTCAGCAAAGCGATGTTTTCCATAGCCTGGCGCTGTAAACCCAAAATTTGCGCCGTAGATTGCTTAATCAACACCACACCTAACAACTCACCTTCTTCATCCACTATAGGTGCAGACACAGCAAACACTTGCTCGGTAGGGCCTTTGTGCCAACGTCCACTTGCAAATTTTTTATCCAAGGCTCGATTTAATAAATCACGCTCTTGGCTGGCAGCTTGCACAGGATTAAGGTAGGCGGGAATAGCGATAAACCAATCGAGACCTCGGTTGAGCCATGCTTGAACCCGTTCATACACGTCTTTAGGTTTGATTTTTTCAGGTGCTGGCGGGCTTACCTGCCCAACGCTAGCACGGACCTGTAAATGGTTGTCGTAGATGATAATTTGAGAATCAGCGCTACTCAGGCTCGACAATATCTTATTGGCCTCAGGGGCTCTCATTGCCAGCAAGTTAAAATGACTTTCTACCGTTGTATCCGAACCCACTAAGGTTTTCAAATGACGCATGGTGCCATCGCCAGAATCCACATCCGCCACTGCCAGACCAAACTCTTGGCGCTGGTTTAAAAAATAACGTGGCAAGGCAAATTCAACCAAATAACCATCCACCAAAGGCCGCATCACCGCTTGGATAATAAAAGACGACGACGGGCTACGATATTGCGGCGTCGCCCAATCTTCTTTTACATACCAAACTTCCATGGTCCCTGGGTTGGTGGCCACAATCACCAAGCGTCGCTCATTACCATTGCGATCAGGCAAGGTAAGCCGTAGGTGGTCGCTCAAATCGAGTGTCGGAGTGCCTTTAGTTCTTAACACGGTTTTATCATCTTGGATGCGTACCAAACCAAAGATTCGGTCGTCCTTTTCACCCAACAACAGGCTATAACCGTCTTCGCTGCCTTCACCAGCACCAAAATAGTTGGCAAACAGCTGAAAATCAAGCCATTCTCCGGTATAACCGTCCACGCTAGCAGCGCCAATTAAGGGGTGACTAAATACTACCTGCTGACTTTCTAAATAAGGCAACTCAGCTAACAAATCGTCGCGGCCCTGGAACAGGGTCACAATACCGCGAGCTAGTTGTTCTTGGGCCTGAGTTTGACCCTCGATCATAAACACACGAGATTCCGCGACAAAGCGGTACGACAACCAAGGAATGCTCACCAGCACTAAGGCAAACACCAAAAATTGGGTATTAAATCGAAACCGTAAACGCAACGATCTGGATAATGGCATTAGTTTTCCGACCAGCGATAACCTAAGCCATATTCCGAACGGATGGCATCAAAACCGGCATCAAGGTGTTTAATTTTACGTTTGATATTACGAATATGAGTACTGATGGTGTTATTAGACACGTAATGTTGGTGGGTGGCTTGCGCTAGAGTGTCATAGGTAAGAATGTGTCCGGGCCTACGAGTCAAGGCCTCAATCATCCGAAACTCAGTTAAGGTTAAACCGTTTATTTCGTCGCCCCGCCACTTGGCTTGACGACTTTCTTCTAACAACTGTAAATGACCGATGTCTCGCGTACTTTGATCATCAGCCTCGGCGGCTACGCCTCTGATATCGCTAAGCCTGACCAAGGTGGCCACTTTTTCAGCCAAAAAGTCGAGGGATACGGGTTTGGGTTGGTAATCCCATGCGCCCATACGTAGCCCTAAAATACGGTCGATTTCGCCCACTCGCTCGGTTAAAAATAGCACCGGTAAGTCGGGGTGGATTTTTAGCAAGGCACTACAAAGTTGAAAGCCTGCATCGATATTGTCATCCATGATAATGTCCAGAATGACCAAATCTGGACGTTCCAATTTCAAGCCTGCTTCGGCAACCTCTTTACCCGCATAGGCCGTTACGCGATAACCACGCTGTTCTAGGGCAAACTGGTAGTTATCCCGCTGATCGGTATCATCTTCGACTATGACAATATGCTTGGCCAAAAGCGTTTCCTTGTATTAACTAAGTAGCAATCGCTGCTGCAGTAACTGCAGGGTTTTCTGCAAACCTTTGCGTGTTTTTTTGGTGGCGTTTTGTATCTGCAGGTGCAAACCCTCAACGGCCTCTTCACCAGCCACTTGTGCATCTTCGCTGGCGTTAATCTGTGCCATCAACTGATCGACCTGTTGTGCTAGCTGCTGAGCTTCTTGCTCGGCTCTTTGCTTGGCAATAGCTAAGGCCTTGGCTTTGCCGGCATCGGCTTTCGCTTGCGCTTCGATAGAGAGTTCTTTTTTAGCTTTGCCCGTATTCGACTTAGTATCAAGGTCGCTCGCTAACGACATAATACCTACAGCAGAGCGTAGTTTATGCATAAACGGTTCGCTGTGGGCGCGCGCCTTTAGTGCACCTTTTTGTAATTCGGCTTCAATATATGCTGGGTCTGCAATAATCTGATTGTAGCGACCACGCGCAGGCGATACGTAGGCATCTACATAATCAAACAGTTTGTTTTTCATCTCGCCCCAGCCGATGCCGTTGGCGTATTCCAGGCGCACGGCTTGTGTCTCTTCTGCAGTAGCAAAGGCACTATAGATTTCAAACAATGTACACGTTGCTGGGTCTTTAACTTCACCAGGTTGTAGGCTATTGGTGGTAATTTGCATAATTAACTTACGCAACTCATCTGTGGGCGCAAACAATGGAATAATATTGCCGTAGCTCTTGCTCATCTTGCGCCCGTCTATACCAGACAACACTTTGGCATCACCTTCGTCAACCATAGCTTCGGGCAACACAAAATGCTCGCCGTAGGTATGGTTAAAACGCATGGCAATATCGCGGCACATTTCAATATGTTGAATTTGATCCTTACCCACCGGAATCAGGTGCGCATTAAACATTAAGATGTCTGCGGCCATTAATATGGGGTAACTGTACAAGCCCATACTAATGCCTTGATCCAAGTCGGTATGACCTTGACGCTGATTTTCGTCTACAGAACCTTTATAGGCATGGGCACGGTTCATCATACCTTTGGCCGTCATGCAGGTTAAAAACCATGCTAACTGGGGTATTTCTGGAATATCAGACTGTCGATAGAAAGTCGCTTTGTCTGTGTCTAAACCCAACGCCAGCCAAATAGCGGCTATTTCTCGGCCCGAACGATGTACCGTTTGCGGGTCCTGACATTTGATAAGGGAGTGGTAATCAGCTAGAAAATAAAAGCTGTCCACGTCACTTTGTTGACTGGCGTTGACAGCGGGCTTTAGAGCGCCGAGGTAATTACCGAGATGGGGCGTTCCGGTGGTAGTAATGCCCGTAAGCACACGTTGTTTGGCTTGCATTGAGTAAATCTATTATGACGAATGAAAGTGCCATTATACACAGCCCTATTCACTCATGTTAACCCCCCGTTTGAGCCAACTATAATGCTTAGATAACAAAACGTTGATTAGATAGACTTTGCGAATCAATACGCAGACACGTTAAGTTACGTTTGGCCAATAAATCGCCTTGTTCGGCAGACTTTAATAACCAATTAAGGGCGTCAACAGGAGACGCTTGTTCGACCCTGCCCAGGGCATAAGTAACAGCGAGATTATTCTGCCCCTGACGGTGGCCTTTACGGGCTGACGTTTGATACCAAAATTGAGCCCTTAAATAGCTTTGTTGGTATTCATACTGACAGGCCAATTTAAATTCGTGGCCACCACTTTGGTCCATATCTACCTCGTCTTCGAGGCTATAGCTGAGCAATACTTGAGATTGCCATGGGTGTGTCGAGTGCATAAATCACCTATTACCTTTACCAATAGAGTTTCACAACAGTTTCATATGGGCATGTTAAGCTGCCGTTATGACTAATGTTAGTCGACAAACTGTAGGCTTCAAGTTGGTGGCCATGTTTTATTTGCACTGCTTGGTGTTAGAACAATGCAGCTGCCTTAATCCACACTGTAAGCGCCAAACCGGTGCGTTTTTTTTCAACTAAGGCGATTACTTTGGATATCGCGTCTCGTGCTTCGTTACTGTGAGTCGCTTTTTGACAAGTGAGTCTAATACCTCGTGGGTAAAATTTGCTCGATTATTATCCTACCCTACTCTTCGGGAGCAAGCACATATGAAATCTTCTGCTAAAGTCGTCGTTATTGGCGGCGGTGTTGTCGGCGCTGGTACTTTGTATCATTTGGCAAAAAAAGGTTGGACCGACGTTGTCATGGTCGAACGTAAAGAATTAACCTCTGGTTCAACATGGCACGCAGCAGGTTTACTACCGTTATTCAACATGAGTTACTCGGTTGGCAAATTACACCAGTACTCTGTGGACTTTTACCATGAGTTGGAAAAAGAAACGGGCATGAAAGTAGGTTTCTCAGTGGTATCTAACATTCGTTTAGCTAACTGCGAATACCGTATGGACGAATACAAGTACTACGCAGGCGTTGCTAAGACAGTGGGTGTTGACACTAAATTCTTGACGCCTGAGCAAGTTAAAGAAGTATGGCCTCTTTGTAACACCGAAGGATTGCTAGGCGCTATCCAGCACCCTGATGACGGTTATATTCAACCGGCAGACCTAACTCAAGCCTTGTGTAAGGGTGCCCGCGACATGGGTGCTGAAATTTACCGTTTCACCAGCGTAACCGCTATTGAACAGCAAGTAGACCAAACCTGGATTGTAAAGACTGACAAAGGCGACATTGCCTGTGATCACGTGGTTTCTTGTACCGGCAGTTTTGCCCGCAAGACTGGCGAAATGGTTGGTTTGGACATTCCAGTGATTCCTGTAGAGCATCAGTTTATTGTGACTGAGCCACACCCAGAAATTTTAGAGCGCAAGAAGCAAGGTTTGCCAGAGATGGGCGTATTACGCGAATCCGACGGCGGCTACTACCTACGGGAAGAAGCCGGCGGTTTATTGTTAGGCCCCTACGAAAAAGGCGCACCTTGCGTATATGTAGACGGCCCTGCCGACGACTGTGAGTACGAATTGTTCAACGAAGAATTGGACCGCTTGATGCCTCACATCGAATTTTGCATGAATCGGGTACCCGCTTTTGCTGAAGTCGGCGTTAAGGAAGTGTATAACGGCGCCATCGCCTATACACCAGACGGCAACCCCATTGTAGGACCCGCCCCAGGCCTAAAGAACTTCTGGCTTAACGAAGGGCACTCTTTCGGTATTACCGCAGCTGGCGGCGCTGGCTGGCAGTTAGCTGAGTGGATGATCGACGGCGAACCTACAGTAGACATGATGGGTGTAGACCCTCGTCGCTTTGGCCCCTACGCTACCCGTGGTTACCTAAAAGAGAAAAACGAAGAAGCTTACGCTAACGTGTTCACCACCCACTACCCAGACGAAGAGCGCGAAGCGGCACGTCCACTAAAAACCACGCCTTGCTACGATCGTATGAAAGAGTTAGGCGCGGTATTTGGTAGTGTGTATGGTTGGGAGCGTCCTAACTGGTTCATGCCGACTAAAGACTACGCTTTAACCGCCGAAGAACTAGCCACCGATGATGTGGACCAAGTGCTTTGGAACCAAAACTTCTCGGAGCCTCTTGATGGTGGCCCGATTGTAGAGAAGAACTCATTCCGTCGTTCTAACTACCATGAGTTTGTAGGTAACGAATGTAAGCACGTGACCGAAAAAGTAGGCCTGCTAGACATGTCTGCCTTTGCTAAAGCCATTGTTAAAGGCCCAGGCGCAGAAGCGTGGTTAGAGTACATTTTTGCTAACAAGATGCCGAAGACCATTGGCCGTATCTCGCTAGTTCACATGTTGACTCAAAGTGGCGGTGTACGCTCTGAATACACGGTGTACAAAACTGGCCCACAAAGCTACTACCTTGTGTCTGCCGGTGCCTTTGAAACCCACGACCACGACTACTTGTTTAAGCTTAAGCCTACCGATGGTAGCGTAGACGTAACCCGCGTCACCACCAACACCGGCGTACTGGTATTGGCTGGCCCACGTTCACGCGACGTATTGCAAAAGCTTACCGACACCGACCTGTCTAACGACAGCTTCAAGTGGCTAACCGGTAAAAAGATTAACGTTGGATACGGTACTGCAGAAGCACTACGAGTCAACTTTGTGGGTGAGCTAGGTTGGGAGTTGCACCACCCTATTGAGATGCAAAACTACATCTTTGATGAACTAATGAAGGCCGGT
>JABGSN010000061.1 GCA_018647765.1 Oceanospirillaceae bacterium
AACATCAGTTGTTTTGACCCGATAGTCGATGAAGCTCGGATTGCTCAAAGTGCTGCTATGGCGAACATTCACGACGACATTATGGCGATGCCCATGAACTATAACACCTTGGTAGGCGACATGGGTGCATCTTTGTCTGGCGGTCAAAAACAACGTGTATTGTTGGCAAGAGCCCTTTATCGCAAACCGGACGTGCTGTTCTTAGACGAAGCCACCAGCCATTTAGACATTGCCGGAGAATCCATTGTTAACGAACATATAAAACAACTTAAGATCACCCGTATTATGGTGGCCCACAGGCCAGAGACGATTGCTACGGCGGATAGGGTGATTGACATAGGACGTTAGTCTGCAAAGCTAAGTAAAGCCAATAGCGTTCAGGGCACGGTTTGGTTACACTGTGACTTTACCGTGTTAAACCCACACATAAGGAATACCCTTGGCCTATTCATCGCGTCTTGCCGCCCTTTTTGTCGCCCTTTTTGTCGCTCTTATTGCCACCAGCAGCGCCCAAGCAAGCCAACTACAAGACCTCTATCAACAAGCCCTAGTTAATGATGCCAACTACTTGGCAGCACAACATAGCCTCAATGCTAAGCTACAAATCATTCCTCAAGCCCAAAGTGCGCTCAGGCCTCAGGTCAGCGCCAACTTTAACCAGAGCTTGCCAATGGATGCCCGTGCTGACAGCCACAACTATAGTGTGCAACTTGCTCTACCCTTAAGATTAGACGCCTATTACGGTATGAAAGTTGCGCAGCAAAGTGCAGCGAGTGCCCGTACCAGCTTTAAAAAGTCTGAGCAAAGCCTTATTTTTTCGGTGATAGAACGTTATTTTGCCGTGTTAAAGCAGCAGCGCCAGCTCGCGTCTAGCCAAGCCGAGTTAAAAGCTATTCAACAACGGCTCAAACAAACCCAACAACAAGTCGACGTGGGTTTAGCCAGCAACATTCAGTTGCAAGACATGCAAGCCAACGTACAACAGCTACAGGTCGCTTTGCTGCAGGTACAGCAAAACCTAAACCTAGCTCGTGCAGACTTAGAAAACCTCACTAACCAGCCGCTGGCTGGGAAACTGGCTAACTTATCTGCAGATTTTGGTCCGCACCTCATGGATAATCAAAGTTTGCAAGCATGGTTTCAACTGGCCAATGCTAACAACCTAGACATTGTCAGCAATGGCTTTGGCACCCAACAGGCCTACCACAACTACCAGGCCAAGGACGTTGGACTGTACCCTAAAGCCACAATAAGCTTGGCTCAAGCATTTAACAGCGCCCTGCCAACCAAAGACTCAACCAGTTTTACCATCGCCGTTTCTGGCACCCTGTACGATGGTGGTTTAAATAAAGCCCAAACCATGGAAGCGCAAGAAAACTGGCGTGCTAGCCAACAACAAGGTGCGGCGATACAACGAGCCACCGAACAGCAAGTCAGACGCTGGCACCAAGCGCTAGAAACCAACCGCCAACAAATCAAAGCCTACACACAGCTATTGGCTTCTGTGCAGTCCTCTTTGTCTGGCAAGACAAAAGAGTATGAACTGGGTTTACGAGATGTTAGCGACCTGTTAGATGCTGAGAAACTGGTATTTTCAGCCCAAAGAAATTTAGCCAACGCCCGCTTGGACTTAGTATTGAACCAACTCCGCTTGAAGCAAGTGAGTGGTGTATTAAGCAACCATGACTTAGTGCAACTGGATAGCTGGCTTAAGTAATAGCCGCAATCAGTTGGGCCACATCGGCTTGTGGATTTTGCTCAGTAACGGCGAGTAAGTCGAGCATGGTTTTTATCGCTAGGCGTGGATTTAAGAAGTACTGATCGCCATACACAGTGCGGCACTGAAGCAACAGCGCCCACAGCGCCATGTCATCTATCAAGTAATCCTTAGTATTGCCATATGCCTGCAGATCACGCAGCTTGTGAAGCAATTCGTCCATCTCCATCTCTTGCAATGGCTGCAATTCGATGACCGGTCCAGACACATCTTTTAAGCCGTTCTTGGCCATCACATTAAGCGCCAACCGGCTCTTTAAGGCGGGCATACTAAACAAGCCTTTTTTCTCGTCGTAAACGAACTCTGGGGTCCCCAAAAACACAAAGCCCATACCATGCACCTGCCCCTGTAGGCAGTCATTTACAATATTTAAAATTTCATTAAAATTGTTAATACGTGCCTGCTTATGGCTTAGTTCATAGAGCGCTACCATTTCGTCTAAACAGACGAGCAGCCCCGGGTATCCGGCCATACGCACAAACTGACAAAGCATTTTTAAACCACTAAAGAAATTGCGGTAGTCAATGATGCTGCGTACGCCTAACGCAGCCTTCGCGTCTACCAGGCTACTAAACTCACCCCTCAACCAGCGTAACGCGGTGCTTTTTAGGGCTTCGTCTTGATTTTCCAGACCTAACCAATAGCGCTGAATCACTTTGATAAAATCAAAGCCGCCAGCTAACTCTTCAAAGTCGCGTAACCGATGGGCGATATGTTGCTCTGGGCCCACGTTATTAACGTGAGCCTCGCGCAAGGTGGTTAAAATAAAACGTTCAACGATATTAACCAGAGCCGTACCGTCAGGCCTAGCTTTGGTGCTAAAGGATCGCGCTAAAGCTGAGTAGAGGTTGCGCGTTTCTCCTGTGCGGGCTTGCAAGCGCTTATCTGGGGACAGGGCTGCGCTTGCCACGACTAAACCTTGTTTTATCGCTTGCTGGCGAGTTAACTCGCCAATAAAGGTCTTACCCGTTCCATAGGCACCAGTGACAAAGCGCACACTAGAACCACCCTTACTAATGTGCAATATGTCTTTCGCCAAGGTCGCTTGTTCGCCAGTTCGACCCACTTGAATCAAATCGATATGATCCGCTGGCACAACACCCGCCCTAAGAGACTTAATCACCTGATCACTTTGCATGGTTGAAACTTGGATCATAAGTTAAAAAGCTCGTTAACTGTCTTGGTCTATGCGGCTAGCAACAGCGCTACGTTGGTTTTTGTACTTGGCATCAATACGCTTGTTGTAAGGTCGTAGTGCAGGACTGGATAGGGTTTCAAAGTTAATGGCGCCAATCGTCATGTTGGGTTTTAAGGCCAAGGGTAACTTGCCACTATTAAAACACTCTAACACAATAGCGCCGCTCCAACCCGGATCGATCCGATGAGCCGTTACATGCACCATCAACCCAAGTCGGGCCAAGGAAGAGCGGCCGTCCAGCCAGCCCACATGGTCATCCGGTATAGTCACCGACTCTAAAGTGACCGCTAGGGCGAGTTCGCCTGGATGTAAAAAGAAACTTTCATCTTCGACGATGATGATTTCGTCACTCATAATCGCTTCTAGCGTATTGTTAATTTCCTCACGGCTAGCACTTACGTCCACAAAAGGCCGCGCATGGTCTTTAAATACCCGAAAACTGTTGCCCAAACGTAAATCTACGCTCACCCCAGTAATGACGCTATTATCTGGCCGCGGGTCGATGGCGAGTCTGCCGCTGTCTAAGGCGGCGATGATGTCTTTGTCACTGAGTCGCATAAGGGGTTAATCTTCGTCAATAGAAATATTAGGCATCACCTGAGCAATACCACCTAACTTTAATACTAAGGCATTAGCCAAACGCTTGTAGGTTTGGGTTGCCGCGGCCTGTGGACTAGCCACTACCGTCGGCTTACCACCGTCCACTTGCTGCCTAATGGCCATACTTAAGGGCAAACTAGCGAGCAAGTCAGTACCATACTGCTGGGCTAATGCAGCGCCGCCGCCAGCGCCAAAAATGGCCTCTTCGTGGTTGCAGCTGCTACAAACATGAGTGCTCATATTTTCCACTACACCCAACACCGGCACGTTTACTTTGTTGAACATTTCAATACCTTTACGGGCGTCAAGCAAGGCCAAGTCTTGTGGTGTCGTGACAATCACGCTGCCAGAAACCTGTGCTTTTTGGCACAAGGTCAATTGGATATCACCAGTACCCGGCGGCATGTCAACAAACAAATAGTCTAACTCGCCCCACTGGGTTTGCAACAGCATTTGTTGTAGTGCGCCAGCGGCCATAGGACCACGCCACACCATAGGCGCATTGGCATCCACCAAAAACGCCATAGACATGACTTTAATACCATAGGCATCAATGGGCACAAACCACTTTTCGTCCATGGTTTCTGGGTGAGTGCCTTCGGCAATGCCCAGCATCAAACCTTGGCTAGGGCCATAGATATCGGCGTCTAACACACCCACTTTATGCCCCGCTTGAGCCATAGCTAACGCTAAGTTAACGGTCGTCGTCGATTTACCTACGCCGCCTTTGCCAGAAGCTACGGCGACGATGTGTTTAATCTGTTGTAAGCCTTCGGGCCTTGAGTCGGTCATGATGCTGCCTTTTTGTTATGTTTGTGGAGCACTACACCACATTCGGCGTGGTGGGTATATGGGAATTGATCAAACAACGCTAAACGTTTTAGATCGTGGGTTTGTTTGAGGTGTTGCAAGTTGTCTAACAAGGTTTCAGGGTTACAGGAAATATAGATCACCTGATCAAATTGCTGTACCAATGCTAAGGTATCTGGGTCCAAGCCTGCACGCGGGGGGTCTACCAAAATAGTACCAAAATCAAAACTGCTTAAATCAACATCAGCTAAACGTCTAAACGGCCTAACACCAGCCAATGCCTGCGTCATTTCTTCGCTTGATAAGCGCACAATAGTGACATTATCAATGTTGTTTTCAGTTAAGTTAAAATGCGCTGAATTAACCGATGACTTGGCAATTTCGGTGGCCATCACCTTGCGAAACTGGCCCGCCAAAGGCAACGTGAAATTACCATTACCGCAATACAACTCTAACAAATCGGGTTTAGTCAGCTGTGGATAGCGCGCTACACTTTCACAGGCCCAAGCAATCATCTGCTCATTGACGCTGGCATTAGGTTGAGTAAAGGCGTTCTCTACCTGCTGGTAATGGAACTGCTGCCCACCAATTTGCAAGGTTTCCATGATGTAACCTTGGCCTAACACGTGTTTTTGTTTACGCGCTCGGCCAATAATGTTAATGCCCAATTGTTGCCTAAGATGCTCTGCTTCAGCCAGCCAATCATCACCTAGCTGCTTGTGGTATAGAAGACTGACTAATATTTCGCCGCGTTGGCTACTGAGAAAGTCCATCTGAAACAGTTTATGTCGTAGCACTGTGGACGCTTTAACACCGTCCAGCAAGGGCTGCATAAGCGCGTTAATTGACTCACTGGCCTGAGGAAAACATTCAATACGAATGGGGTCGCGTTTGTTACCCACGGCAAACATGGCATAAAACAAGTCATCGTTTTCATGCCACAAGCGAAACTCTGCCCGCATACGGTAGTTTTTCGGCTTAGACGAATACACTTCCAAGGGCATGCCTGCGGTAAAATCGTCTAACTCATCAAAGCACGCTTGAATGTGGGCCGTTTTGGCCTCCAGCAATGCTGGGTATTGCTCCGTTTGTATAGGCTCAAGGGCCACAGGCATACTCCTTAAAGGTTTGCCTTTTGAGGCATTTTAATTGGCGAGGATTATAGCAGGGCAAGGCTATGTTTTGTACAATAGCAGCTGATTTGTATAAACCACTTGAAGCGACCACATGACACACACTCCAGCACGCGAAATACTTGTAACTAGCGCCCTTCCCTATGCCAACGGCTCCATCCACTTGGGGCATATGCTGGAGTATATTCAAACCGATATTTGGGTGCGTTTTCAGCGCCACATCGGCAATAAGTGTCATTATGTTTGCGCCGACGATGCCCACGGCACCGCCATCATGCTACGGGCCGAACAAGAAGGCATCACGCCCGAACAATTGATTGCCAAGGTACAAGCAGAGCACGAGCAAGACTTTGCTAACTTTAAAGTGTCATTTGATAATTTTTACTCGACTCACTCGCCAGAAAACCGCGAATTTTCAGAATACATTTATAACGCCTGCGAAGCCAAAGGCCACATTGCCACGCGCACCATTACCCAAGCCTTTGACCCCGAAAAACAGCTTTTTTTAGCGGACCGATTTATTAAAGGCACCTGCCCTAAATGTAAAACCGAAGACCAGTATGGAGACAATTGCGAGGCCTGCGGCGCAACTTACTCGCCGACCGATTTAATTAATCCTAAATCGGCTATTTCCGGTGCCACACCGGTGCAAAAAGACTCCACCCACCTGTTCTTTAAGCTGCCAGATTTTGAAGCTATGCTTAAAGAGTGGACTCGTAGCGGTAGCTTGCAGAGTGAAATTGCCAACAAACTGGCCGAATGGTTGGATTCTGGTTTACAAGAGTGGGATATCAGCCGTGATGCACCTTATTTTGGATTTGAAATTCCAGGCCAAGAAAATAAATTCTTTTACGTATGGTTAGACGCTCCTATCGGCTATATGGCCAGTTTTAAAAACCTGTGCGAGCGCACAGCAGAACTCGACTTTGATCACTACTGGAATAAAAACTCCAGCACCGAGCTGTACCACTTTATTGGCAAAGACATCATCAATTTCCACGGCCTATTTTGGCCCGCCATGTTACACGCAGCAGAATTCCGCACCCCAACGGCTGTATACGCCCACGGCTTCCTTACGGTAAACGGCCAAAAAATGTCCAAGTCTCGTGGCACATTTATTAAAGCTGGCACCTATCTGAGCCACTTGCAGCCAGAATACTTGCGTTATTATTTTGCCGCCAAACTAAATAATAAAGTCGACGACCTAGACCTAAATTTAGAAGACTTTATGCAGCGTGTAAACTCAGATTTAGTGGGCAAAGTAGTTAACATTGCGAGCCGTAGCGCCGGCTTTATCAGCAAGAAGTTTGACGGCCAGCTCAGCACCACAGTGAGCGAACCCGAACTGATCGCAAGTTTTGCTAATGAGCAACACAACATTGCCGCGCTTTACGAAAACCGTGAATTTGGCAAAGCCATTAAAGCCATCATGGCATTAGCCGACCAAGCCAACCAATACATTGCCGATAAGGCGCCGTGGGTATTAGCAAAGCAGGAAGGTAGCGAACAAGAAGTACAGGACGTGTGTTCTACAGGTCTTAACCTGTTCCGTATGTTAATGATCTATTTAAAGCCTGTTTTGCCGACCATGAGCGATAATGCCGCCACTTTCCTTAACGACGACCTTGCGTGGTCGGGCCTCAATAAGCCTTTAATTAGCCACGCCATCAACAAATTCAAACCCTTGATGACGCGTATCGAAGCCAGTCAGATAGACGCCATGATAGAAGACTCTAAGGTTGAAGTAGCCAAAGAGTTAGCTCTTAAAGAAAAGCAAAACCCAACACCTAAAGCCACACCGCTTGAAGCCAACCCCATTGCCGAAGAAATTAATTTTGACGATTTCTCGAAGGTCGATTTGCGAGTGGTACGCATCGTCAAAGCCGAAGCTGTTAAAGGTGCCGACAAGTTATTACGTTTAGAGTTGGATTTGGGTGGCGAAACCCGCCAAGTCTTGTCGGGCATTAAGTCGAGCTACAAGCCAGAAGATCTCACCGACAAAATGACCATCTTGGTAGCCAACCTGGCCCCCAGAAAGATGAAGTTTGGTGTTTCAGAAGGCATGATTTTGGCCGCTGGTGGCGATGAAGGTATTTATCTACTCGAACCAGACCAAGGCGCAGTGGCCGGTACTCGCGTTAGTTAGTGCCCAAACGCAAAAAGGCCACCCGAGGGTGGCCTTTTTGGACAAAGCGTACTGCTCTAAAGCCTAGCTCCAGCCAGTCACTTCTTTAAGTGCAGCGCCGATTTCCGCTAACGAACGTACGGTTTTAACACCGGCATCGTTCAAGGCAGCAAACTTCTCGTCTGCAGTACCTTTACCGCCAGAGATAATCGCGCCCGCGTGGCCCATACGCTTGCCTTCAGGTGCAGTTACACCAGCAATGTAGGAGACAACCGGCTTAGTGACGTTAGCTTTGATGTAAGCTGCAGCTTCTTCTTCTGCAGTACCACCAATTTCACCAATCATAACGATCGCTTCGGTCGCTGGATCTTTTTCAAACAACTCAAGTACGTCGATAAAGTTAGTACCTGGAATTGGATCACCACCAATACCCACACAGGTAGACTGGCCAAAACCAAAGTCTGTAGTCTGCTTAACGGCTTCGTAAGTCAAGGTACCAGAACGAGATACAATACCCACCTTACCTGGTAAGTGAATGTGACCAGGCATAATGCCGATCTTACATTCGCCTGGGGTAATTACACCTGGGCAGTTAGGTCCAACTAGGCGTGCGCCGAGTTGATCACAAACAACCTTACACTCCAACATGTCTAAAGTTGGAATACCTTCGGTAATAGCAACAATAAACTTAATGCCAGCATTAGCGGCTTCAAGGATAGAGTCTTTACAAAAGGCAGCCGGTACATAAATCACAGACGCTTCTGCGCCTGTCACTGCAACTGCTTCTGCAACAGTATTGAATACTGGTAAACCTAGGTGCGTAGTGCCACCTTTGCCTGGTGTTACACCGCCAACCATTTTAGTGCCATATTCAATGGCTTGCTCAGAGTGAAAAGTACCCTGACCACCAGTGAAACCTTGGCAAATCACTTTAGTGTCTTTGTTAATTAAGATGCTCATGCTTCACCTCCGGCTGCAGCAACCACTTGTTGGGCTGCACCAGCCAAGCTGGTGGCGGCAATAATATCAAGGCCACTTTCGGCCAATTTCTGACTACCAAGATCGGCGTTATTACCTTCCAAACGCACTACTACGGGTACACTCACGCCAACTTCTTTAACAGCGCCAATGATGCCTTCAGCAATCAAATCACAACGTACAATGCCACCAAAAATGTTAACCAATACGGCTTTAACACGTTCGTCAGACAAAATAATCTTAAATGCTTCGGTAACTCGCTCTTTGGTTGCGCCGCCGCCTACGTCCAGGAAGTTAGCCGGGAAGCCACCGTGGGTTGCAACAATATCCATGGTACCCATGGCTAGGCCTGCACCGTTCACCAAACAACCAATGGTGCCGTCTAGAGCAACATAGTTTAGCTCCCAAGATGCTGCATGCGCTTCGCGTGGGTCGTCTTGGCTTGGGTCGTGCATGGCTTGAATGTCTTTGTGGCGATACACAGCGTTGCTGTCAATCACTACCTTAGCATCCAAACAGTGCAAGTCGCCTTGCTTAGTGACTACTAAAGGGTTGATCTCTAGCAATGCCAAATCTTTGTCTTGGAACAATTGCGCCAAACCGATAAAGATTTTGGTGAACTGTTTAATTTGGTTGCCCTTAAGGCCCAATTTAAACGCCAAGTCACGAGCCTGGTATGGCTGTGCACCCGTTAACGGATTGATTTCAGCCTTAAGAATTTTTTCGGGTGTCTCTTCAGCCACCTTTTCAATTTCTACGCCACCTTCGGTAGAGGCCATAAATACAATGCGCTGACTGCTACGGTCAACAACAGCACCAAGGTACAATTCTTGATCGATATCTGTACAAGGCTCGATGTAAACTTTAGAAACGGGCTGGCCGTCTGCATCAGTTTGGAAGGTCACCATACGGTTTCCTAACCACTTGTTGGCGAAATCAGCCACTTCTTGCTTGGAAGAAACGAGCTGAACACCGCCCGCCTTACCGCGACCACCCGCATGTACCTGGGCTTTAATAACCACGGTATCACCCGGAATTTGATCAAAAGCCGCAATGGCTTCTTCGGCTGTATCTACGGCGATGCCGCTAGATACGGGCAAGCCGTATTGGGCAAACAGTTGTTTGCCTTGATATTCATGAAGATTCATTCTATTGCCTGTTTATTTAAATTTAAATTTGAGTTAATAGTTACTTTTTTCTTTTTTTACGGTTTGCCATGTGGATGGCATGACCATCCACGGCTAATGCGGCTTCGTGTACTGCTTCACTCAATGAAGGGTGAGCAAATACGGTAAGTGCCAAATCTTCGGCACTGGAACCAAATTCCATGGCGATCACAGCTTGAGCAATAAGCTCAGATGCATTACCACCAATAATATGACAGCCCAAAATACGATCGGTTTCGGCATCTGCAATCAGTTTTACAAAACCTTGCGTGTCGTTTGCGGCCATGGCGCGGCCAGACGCTGCAAACGGGAACTTGCCCACTTTAACGTCTACGCCTTCAGCTTTAAGCTGTTGTTCTGTTTTTCCTACCCAAGCCATTTCTGGGTGCGTGTAAATCACAGAAGGAATGCAGTCGTAGTTAATCAAGGCCTTATGGCCGGCAATCAAATCGGCAACCATCATACCTTCTTCTGAGGCCTTATGGGCCAACATAGGGCCACGTACGATGTCGCCAATCGCATACACACCCGGTGCATCGGTCTTACAGCGGAGGTTTACATGGACAAACCCACGCTCGTCCAAGCCCACACCAGCATCTGCAGATAATAGGCCTTCAGTATAGGGTTTACGTCCAACGGCAACAATCAACTTGTCAAAGGTAAGGGTCTCTGTGTCGCCATTGGCCTTTTTAACAGCGACTTTAACTTCGTTGTTCACCACTTCAGTGCCGGTCACAAGCGCACCAAGGCGAATATCCATGCCTTGCTTCTTCAATGACTTGGCCGCTTCTTTAGCCACATCTTTGTCAGCCATAGCCAAGAAACTGTCCATCGCTTCTAGCACAACCACCTCGCTGCCTAAACGCTGCCATACAGTACCCATCTCTAAACCGATGACACCGGCACCAATAATGCATAGACGCTTGGGCACTTCAGCGATGTTCAAAGCACCTTCGTTATCTACAATTAAATCGTCAATTAATGGCGCTGGCGGAATGTTTACTGGCACTGAACCTGCTGCCAAAATAACGTTGGCTGCTTTCAGCTGTGTTTCACTGCCATCAGCTGCGGTGACTTTTACAAGACGGTCTTTTTGCAACTGCCCGGTGCCATGAATTAGGGTGACGCCATTAGCCTTAAATAAACCAGCAACACCCATGGTCAGGTTATTAACAATGGTATTTTTGCGCGCCAACATAGTGGCCACATCCATCGATACTTCACCGGTGTTAATACCATGCACTTCAAATTCATGTTTTGCATCGTGGAACTTGTGGGTGGAGTCCAACAACGCTTTCGAGGGGATACAACCCACGTTCAAACAGGTGCCACCCAATACCGGCGCGCCCTTGTCGTTAGTCCATTTTTCTACACATGCGGTTTTTAAGCCAAGCTGTGCGCCGCGGATAGCAGCAACATAACCACCAGGGCCACCGCCGATAACAACCAAATCAAATTCTTGGGACATAATATTTTCTCAAATAGAAAGCCCGCGCTGGATCACAGCGAGGGCTTAGGTTTAAACGCGAGCTTAGATCTCAAGCAATATACGCGCGGGGTCTTGCAGCAATTCCTTAATGGTAACTAAGAACTGAACTGCTTCCTTGCCGTCAATCATCCGGTGGTCATATGACAAGGCTAAATACATCATTGGACGAATGACCACTTGGCCATTTTCGGCAACCGGTCGGTCTTGGATGGTGTGCATACCCAAGATCGCCGTTTGTGGTGGGTTCAAGATGGGGGTCGACAACAAAGAGCCGAAAATACCACCGTTAGTAATGGTAAAGGTGCCGCCCTGCATCTCTTCCATGGTGAGCTTGCCTTCTTTGGCCTGGGTGGCCAAACCAACGATGCCTTTTTCGATGTCTGCTAAGCTCATAGCTTCTACATCACGCAACACTGGCACAACCAAACCACGTTCAGTCGAGACAGCAACACTGATGTCTTGATATGCATGGTACACCATGTCATTGCCATCTAATGATGCGTTAACTGCAGGGAAACGTTTTAGGGCTTCTGCAGCAGCCTTTACAAAGAATGACATAAACCCTAAACGAGTACCGTTGTGGGCTTTTTCAAACTGTGCCTTGTACTGCTTACGCAAGGCCATAATCGGTGACATATCCACTTCGTTGTAGGTGGTCAACATGGCGGCATCATTTTGCGCCGACACCAACCGTTTAGCGATGGTAGAGCGCATACGAGTCATAGGCACACGACGCGAGGTACGGTGCGCTGGACCAGTTGAGGCCTCTACGCTCTGCGTAGGCGCAGTTGCTGCCGCAGGAGTAGCCGCTGAATCTTTCAAATAGTTCAACACGTCTTCTTTTAATAACCGGCCATCTTTGCCAGTGCCGGTGATTTGGCTGGCATTGAGGTTGTTTTCATGAAGCAATTTACGTACTGCTGGACCGCTCACATCAGACTGATCAGCGGCAGACGTTGGCGCTTCTTCGACGGGTGCAGGTGAAGAGGCTGCCGTACCGGCGGCCCCGGCACTAAAACGAGCAATTAATTGGTTGCTCAATACCGTACTGCCTTCTGGCATCACAATTTCTTCTAAACTGCCATCGGCAGGCGCAACCACTTCCATCACCACCTTGTCGGTTTCGATATCAACAATGAGTTCGTCGCGGGTACAGGCCTCACCTGGCTGCTTGTGCCACGTAGCAATAGTGCCATCAGCCACAGACTCAGGAAAAGATGGGGCTTTAATTTCAATAGACATGGTTTATCTCTTCGCTCTAATGATAATGTGGGTATAGTCATTCAACCCATTCATGATTCTAAACCCAAGGCTTGGGCCACTAAGTGATTCTGTTCTTCAAGGTGCACGGACATATAGCCACATGCAGGTGCTGCCGATGCGGTTCTTGATGCCACGATTAAGTCCAACTGTGGTTTAACCTTGTGAATCACCTTACGCATATGATGCTGACTACAGTACCAAGCACCTTGGTTAAGTGGTTCTTCTTGGCACCAAACAGTCAGTTCCAAATTCGGATACTGCGCTAGGACTTCTTCCAAGCGCTGCTCTGGGAACGGATACAGTTGCTCAATACGCACGATGGCAACATGATCTAGCTTGCCTAGGCGACGCTGCTCCAACAAGTCGTAATAAACTTTACCAGCGGTTAGCACCAAGCGCTTAACGTCGGCTTTACTGTGATCATCAATTTCGCCGATCACTGTTTGGAAGGCGCCTTCGGACAAGTCTTCTAAACTAGACACTGCCATTTTATGACGTAACAAACTCTTAGGCGTCATCACGATCAGGGGCTTACGCATGGGGCGAATGGCCTGTCGACGTAACAAGTGGAATATTTGTGACGGCGTGGTGGGCACACAAACTTGAATATTATGTTCAGCACACAACTGTAAGTAGCGCTCTAGGCGTGCAGAGGAGTGTTCTGGGCCTTGGCCTTCGTAGCCATGGGGCAACAACATGGTAAGGCCACACATACGGCCCCACTTATGTTCGCCACTGGTAATAAACTGATCGATCACCACTTGGGCACCGTTCGCAAAATCACCAAACTGCGCTTCCCAAATAACTAAACCTTCAGGAGCAGTCGAGGCATAACCGTATTCAAAGGCGAGCACGGCTTCTTCGGACAATAAGGAATCAAAGATAGTAAATTCGGGTTGCTCATCAGACAAATTACGCAGGGGGACATAGGCACCACTACCCTTTTGATCATGCAGCACTGCATGGCGATGGGAGAAGGTACCGCGACCAACATCCTGGCCCGTTAAACGGATCGGATAACCTTCTTCTACCAATGATGCGTAAGCCATCACTTCGGCAAAACCCCAGTTAATTTCTGCTGCACCAATAGCCATCTTCATACGATCATCAAGAATCTTTTTAACTTGTCGCTGCACCACAAAACCAGAGGGCACCTGATCAAGGCGCTGACCAAGATCTTTAAGCACTTCACTGGCAACACGCGTATCCCCTGCAGCAGTCCATTCGTGACCTAGGTAGGGTTTCCAATCGACAAACGAACTCACGTCAGGCACGGTGACGAGTGCCTTAGCCACATGCTGGCCGTTGTCTAACGCATCTCTATAGTCGTTTTGAAAAGCAGAGATATCTGCGGCGCTAAGTATGCCCTCCGAAACCAATTGCTGACCATATAGGGTTGCCACCGTTTTGCGCGCTTTGATGGCGTTATACATGAGCGGCTGAGTCCCCGAAGGTTCATCGGCTTCGTTGTGACCACGACGTCGGTAACACACTAAATCAATGACCACGTCGCGTTTAAATTCATTGCGGTAATCAAGCGCCAATTCAGACACAAAGGCTACTGCGTCAGGATCATCACCGTTAACGTGGAAGATCGGTGCGTCAATAAATTTAGCCACATCAGTACAATACGGCGTTGAGCGAGCGTCTTCTTTCTTGCTGGTGGTGAAACCCACTTGGTTGTTAATGACAATATGGATGGTACCGCCGGTCTTATAGGCACGGGTTTGAGACATTTGTAACGTCTCCATAACCACACCCTGGCCTGCAAACGCTGCATCACCATGTAAACAAATAGGCAGAACTGTGTCGCCTTCAGTGTCTTTACGTCGATCTTGACGCGCACGTACAGAGCCTTCAGCAACGGGGTTGGCAATTTCTAAGTGCGACGGGTTAAAGGCCAAAGCCATGTGCACTTCGCCACCCGGGGTATTGACGTTGGTAGAAAAACCTTGATGGTACTTTACATCGCCCGACGTATTAAGCGGACGTTTGCCCTCAAACTCCTCAAACAAGTCGACTGGATTTTTACCAAAGATATTAATTAATACATTAAGGCGGCCACGATGAGCCATACCGATTACAATTTCTTTGGCGTTGTTACTACCCGAGCGCTGGATAATGTTATCCAGCATAGGAATGAGTGTTTCACCACCTTCTAGACCAAAACGTTTGGCGCCTGCAAACCGAGAACCGAGGTATTTTTCTAGGCCCTCTGCCGCAATTAAGCGCTCAAAGATATGAGTACGCTTTTCAGCGGAGTGTTTAGGGTGGCTACGAACCGACTCTACACGTTGACGAATCCACAACTTTTCGTCGGTATTAACGATGTGGCTGTATTCACAACCGACTGTTGAGCAGTAAGTCTCTTCAAGCCCAGCGATAATCTCGGACAAAGGCATTTCGTCTTTGCCTAAGTATGATGCGCCCACTTGAAACACGGTGTCTAAGTCGGCGGCTGATAGCTCGTGGAAATGTAAATCGAGTGTCGGTACCACTTCTTTAGGCTTAAGTTCTAACGGGTCTAAACTTGCGACTTGATGGCCATGGACACGGTAGGCGTTAATTAAGCGCACCACTCGCACTTGCTTACGCTCATGATCGCTACTTAAACTCGCGGTTTGAACAGGGTGAGACTTGCTTTGATTCTTGCCTAAAAGAACAAAGTGCTCTTTTATGGTTGAATGAGGCACATCGCCAGCGATGGCGTCAGGAATGCGCGGCAATTGATCAAACTCTTGTCGCCATTGTTCAGGTACCGCATTGGGATCACGCAAATAGGTTTCGTACATTTCTTCCATGTACGCAAAGTTTCCATCAGAAAAGTGAGACTCGCGCCTCTGCAGCTCCATCATGCTGTCTTGCATTTTGGTATCACCAAATAATCTTTGTTTGTGGTCAAACTTAACCAAACGCGTCCATTATAACCCGCTACGCGTCACAGGGTTAAGCAATAAAACTAATTATATATACAAATGCCTGAGTTAGAGCACCATTCAACGAAGCCCTAACTCAAGCGCAGGTATCAACTAGGTTGCTCGTGTTAACAACATATTACGGATATGACCAATGGCTTTGGTTGGGTTTAAGCCTTTCGGGCATACGGTGACACAGTTCATGATACCGTGGCAACGGAATACACTAAACGGATCATCCAAATCGGCCAAACGTTCTTCGGTTGCAGTATCGCGGCTGTCTGCTAAAAAGCGATACGCCTGCAACAAACCAGATGGGCCGATAAACTTATCCGGGTTCCACCAAAACGAAGGACACGCTGTAGAACAACAGGCACACAAGATACACTCGTATAGACCATCAAGCTTTTCACGCTCTTCAGGCGACTGCAAACGCTCAATGGCGGGTGCAGGGGTATCGTTCAACAAGAACGGCTTAACCTTTTCGTATTGCTTGTAGAACTGATCCATGTCGATAACTAAGTCACGGATAACCGGCAATGCAGGTAACGGACGCAAAATCAGCTTGTTGTTTTTTACACACGCAGATAGCGGCGTAATACAAGCCAAACCGTTAACGCCATTAATGTTCATACCGTCGGAACCACACACACCCTCTCGGCATGAACGACGATAGGCCAAGCCACTGTCTTGAACCTTAAGCATGTTCAACACGTCCAACACCATCAAGTCTTTACCACCGGTATCGACTTGAAAGTCTTGCATGTATGGTTTTTTGTCTAGCTCTGGGTGATAGCGATAAACACTTACTGTTAACATGTCACTACTCCTTAATAAGTACGAATTTTAGGTGGGAAAGCGTCAACGGTCTTAGGTGAAAAGTTCACCTCGCGCTTACCAATTCGCTCTTCTGTTGGGTAGTACACAGAATGCTTCAACCAGTTTTCGTCATCACGCTCAGTAAAGTCATTACGCGCATGCGCACCTCGACTTTCCTTACGTTCTTCTGCGGCGATCGCCGTAGCAAACGCCACTTCAAATAAGTTTTGCAGCTCTAGCGCTTCGATACGGTCGGTATTAAAGGCACCGGTTTTATCTTTCAGGTATAAATTATTGACCTTGAGACGAAGCTCACGCAACAAAACCAAGCCCTTTTGCATGCTCTCGCCTTCGCGGAACACACCAAAATAAAGTTGCATTGTTTTCTGAAGTTCTTCACGCACATCAGAAATATTTTCGCCTGATTCAGATGTGTTCAAGGCAGTCAACCGCGCCATAGCGGCATCTAAGTTGGCCTGAGTAGCCGACTCAACCTGATAACCTTCGCGCATTGATTTTTCAATTTGAATACCCGCTGCACGTCCAAATACAACCAAGTCTAGCAATGAGTTACCACCCAAACGGTTGGCACCATGCACCGACACACAAGCCACTTCGCCACAGGCATATAAGCCGTCAATAACGCGAGTTTCTGTTTCCGATTCTGGATACAGCACCTGACCGCCAATGTTCGTCGGCAAACCACCCATCATATAGTGACAGGTTGGTACTACAGGCACGGGTTCAAATACTGGATCGGCGTGCGCAAAGGTACGCGATAGTTCACAGATACCTGGCAAGCGGCTTTCCAACACTTCTTCACCGAGGTGATCGAGCTTAAGGAATACGTGATCGCCATTTTCACCACAGCCACGACCCTCAAGGATTTCCATAACCATGGAACGGGCAACAACGTCACGACCGGCAAGGTCTTTAGCATTTGGGGCATAACGCTCCATAAAGCGTTCGCCATCCTTATTAATAAGATAACCACCCTCACCACGGCAACCTTCGGTTACCAACACGCCTGCGCCGGCAATACCGGTAGGATGGAACTGCCACATTTCCATGTCTTGCACGGGCAGACCCATGCGCAAACCCATACCCACGCCGTCGCCTGTGTTAATCAGGGCGTTAGTGGTCGATTGGAAAATACGGCCTGCGCCGCCGGTGGCTAACACCGTGGCTTTAGCTTCGATATAAACAGTTTCACCAGACTCGATACAAATAGCAATGACACCAACAATGGCCCCATCATCATTTTGCACCATATCTACAGCAAACCATTCATTTAAAAATGTGGTTCCGCCTTTCAAGTTGCCCTGATACAAGGCGTGTAGCAAGGCGTGGCCAGTACGATCAGCTGCGGCACAGGTGCGTGCAGCTTGCCCACCTTCACCAAAATTCTTTGACTGACCGCCAAATGGACGCTGGTAAATGCGGCCTTCTTCAGTGCGTGAAAACGGCAAACCCATATGGTCAAGCTCGAACACGGCTTGCGGGCCTACACTACACATGTACTCAATGGCGTCTTGGTCGCCAATATAGTCCGAACCTTTAACAGTATCGTACATGTGCCAGCGCCAATCATCATTGGGATCATTACTAGCGATAGCACAAGTGATACCACCTTGCGCCGATACCGTATGCGAACGGGTAGGAAATACTTTAGTAATACAGGCTGTTTTTAAACCTGATTCGGTCAGCTGCAATGCGGCACGCATGCCTGCACCGCCACCACCAATTACAATGGCTTCATAAGACATTTTACGTAACGTGTTAGACATGACTTATAGACCCCATAACAACTGAACACCCCAAACGGTATAGACGAACATTAATACGCCGATCACCATTTGAAATACAAAACGAAATACAAACGGTTTGATGTAATCGGTAGACACCGACCACAAACCAATCCAACAATGAGCACCTAAAGACAATAGCGCCATCAAGCTAAAAATGCGCATACTGGTCATGCCGAACAAGGCATCCCATTGGGCATAATCTAGCTGCGGATTAAGCAGCAAATAAACCACCATAAACACAGAATAAAGTGCCAACACTACTGCGCTGATCCGCTGCAATAGCCAGTCGTACAAACCGCTACGACCAAAATTAGTAATTGTAGTTACCATACCCAAACTCCTGCTAACACAGCCAATATAAGGGTAAGACCAACTACCATCTTGGCGGCGTTATTGGCAGAATCGAGCTCTTCACCAACACCAACGTCCATGATCAGGTGCTTCATACCGGCACTAAAGTGAAACCCGAGTGAGGTCAACAGGCCCCACGTAATAAACTGGGCGACGAAACTGGTTTGCAAGGCATCTTGGGCAGACGCAAAACCTGCGGCACCACTCAAGGACGTATCAAACAAACAGAAAAGGAAAACAAGGCCAACAAACAACACCACACCAGAAATACGATGGCATATAGATACCATAGCAATAAGTGGATGTTTGAATGTGCCTAAATCAAGATTAACGGGTCTTTTATCGCTCACGGCTACCTGCTCTTGGCTGAAATTAGGGTTAACTAAAGATACAATCACTACGTTAAATCGACACCCACTTAGCTGTAAGCGTCACGTAGGGCGCAAGTATAGTGATTTGAAGGACAGAAAACAACGCAACCTTTAGTCGTATACCAAATATTTTATGGTGCTAAAGATGACCCTAAAGCCAAGCGGCAAGGGATTATCCGGCAGCTCTTACAATCAATAACCCTTTACAATACGTCTCAACAAGAGGATCATATAACCCTAGCTTTGTAGCAACAACCTTCTATATCACCAGTACTTATAATTACAATCACTATGCCGAATCACCTCTAAGCCCTAACTAAGGTAAGATAGGCTCCAGTTTTTGGAGGCGTACGACTTTCGTCCGCTGTTTTTTGTTTGGTACTGACGCTATAGTAGCCCCCGTTATTTGGTACTAACCCAACCAATACTCCAATTCAACCTTTTAGGAGCCACGAAATGTCCGACAGAAAAGCCACTCTTCACGTAGAAGGTATGGACCCCATTGAACTGCCCATTTATTCTGGCAGCACCGGCCCCGATGTTATCGATGTACGCCAACTAGTAAGCAAAGGCCTATTTACCTACGACCCAGGATTTGTGTCGACAGCGTCATGCGAATCCAAAATCACCTATATCGACGGCGATAACGGCATTTTATTACATCGCGGTTATGCCATAGAAGATTTGGCTGCTAACTCCAACTACCTTGAAACTTGCTACCTATTGGTACATGGTGATCTGCCATCCGCCGAGCAGTTACAAGAATTTACCGCTAACATCACCAACAACACCATGGTGCATGAACAGCTAATGCACTTTTTCAATGGCTTCCGTCGTGACGCACACCCAATGGCCATCATGTGTGGCGTTGTTGGTGCCCTGTCGTCTTTTTACCACGACAAACTAGACAACTCGAACTCAGATCACCGCGAAAAAGCCATTCACCGCTTGATTGCAAAAATGCCGACCTTGGCAGCAATGTGTTACAAGTACTCTATCGGCCAGCCGTTTATCTATCCCCGCGATGATTTAAACTACGCCGAAAATTTCTTACACATGATGTTTGGTACACCTACAGCTGAAAGCAACATCGACCCTGTCTTGGCCCGCGCCATGGACAAAATTTTTATGTTACACGCCGACCACGAGCAAAACGCGTCAACCTCTACCGTTCGTTTGGCAGGCTCTTCGGGCGCCAATCCATTTGCGTGTATCGCTTCAGGCATTGCCGCCCTATGGGGCCCCGCCCATGGTGGCGCAAACGAAGCCGTACTAGACATGTTAGAAGAAATTGGTGACGTATCAAACATCGATGCCTTCGTTGCTAAAGCGAAAGACAAAAACGATCCATTCCGCCTTATGGGCTTTGGTCACCGGGTTTACAAAAACTTTGACCCCCGCGCCACAGTAATGCGCGAAACCTGCGACGAAGTACTAGAGCTACTAGGCGTAGAAAACGACCCATTACTTCAAATAGCTAAGCGTCTAGAGCAAATTGCCTTAGAAGATGAGTACTTTATTCAGCGTAAACTTTACCCTAACGTCGACTTCTACTCTGGCATTATTCTCAAAGCTATCGGCATTCCAACATCTATGTTTACGGTGATTTTTGCCCTAGCACGTACGGTCGGTTGGATTTCCCATTGGCACGAAATGCTTAACAGCTCTTACCGTATCGGCCGTCCTCGTCAGCTATATACAGGTGAGCCTCAGCGCCCATACACTACCAAGTAGCCTTCATCACTTGGTCACTTTAAAACCACCTTCGGGTGGTTTTTTTATGCCTGCTTATTGCCCAACTGGCACACTCTTTGCAGTAATAAAAGTAGCTGCTTACTCATGGCTAATGGGCTCCTTTACGCACCATTAACTGTCAGCCAAGCCGCTCCAACGCACCATTAGAGTGCATACTAATAAAGCCAGCCACATCGAGGAGTTACCTTGGATACCACTACTAGTGCAGTCGCCACCCTGGTGCAAAGTTCCAACACCTTATTCATTTTGCTAGGCGCCATTATGGTGCTTGCCATGCACGCAGGCTTTGCCTTTCTAGAGGTCGGCACGGTACGCCATAAAAACCAAGTCAATGCGCTGGTAAAGATTATGACCGACTTTGGTTTTTCTTGCCTGGCCTACTTCTTTATGGGCTATTGGATCGCCTACGACCAACACTTCTTTGCCAGTGCCCAAGCATTAAGTGCCAACAATGGTTATGAACTGGTAAAATTCTTCTTCTTGATGACCTTTGCAGCAGCCATACCGGCGATTATTTCTGGTGGTATTGCTGAGCGAGCTCGGTTTTGGCCATTGCTAGTGGCCTCTGCGTTAACCGTAGGTCTGGTGTACCCGCTGTTCGAAGGCATTGCCTGGAATGGGAACTACGGCTTCCAAAGCTGGTTAGAAGCTAGCTTTGGCGCTGGCTTTCACGATTTTGCGGGTTCTGTCGTTGTACACGGCGTTGGCGGCTGGTTGGCATTGGTAGCCGTAGTGCTTCTAGGCACTCGAAATGGCCGCTACCGTAAAGGCAAGTTAATGGCCTTTGCTCCTTCCAGCATCCCGTTTTTAGCCCTGGGTTCTTGGATATTAACCATTGGTTGGTTTGGCTTCAACGTGATGTCTGCACAAACCTTAGACGGCATCAGTGGCTTGGTGGCCGTGAACACACTAATGGCTATGGCTGGCGGCACTATCGCAGCCTTGGTAGTGGGTAAAAATGACCCTGGTTTCGTGCACAACGGCCCACTGGCTGGCTTAGTTGCAGTCTGCGCAGGTTCTGACCTAATGCACCCCATCGGCGCCTTAGCTGTAGGTTTAATTGCTGGCGGGTTGTTTGTATATGCCTTCATCCTTACGCAAAATCGCTGGAAGATCGATGACGTACTCGGTGTGTGGCCATTACACGGCTTGTGTGGTGTGTGGGGTGGCATTGCCGCTGGCATCTTCGGTTTAGAAGCCTTAGGTGGCTTAGGTGGCGTTAGCTTGATGTCGCAACTCATAGGCACGGCACTGGGCCTAACCATCGCCGTCGTCGGTGGTATACTAGTGTATGGCGGTGTGAAAATGGCGGTAGGCTTGCGTTTAAGCGAAGAACAAGAGTTTAACGGCGCCGACTTAAGTATTCATAAAATCGGCGCTACGTCGGCTGACTAACCGCTAGCCTTTATCTAACCAAGGATTAAAGCTCGCTTTTTCCTTGGTTTCTGGCTCAGCCTCTGGCTTAGCAGCCACCACCTCAGCTCGCGCAACAGGCTTATCAGCCAATTGGGCGGCTTCCCTAGCCTTAGCGGCCGGTTGAGACGTTGCATAGTCTGCGTTATAGAATTCCGACTCCACAACCACTTCAGGCTTATACTTACGAATTTCCCAACAGCGGTGAATTTTCTTATTGCGACCAAAGTCCTTGTCTAAGGTTTGCTCGCTAATATCTACAACATGGTTGTGCTGCTCTACCTTTTCATCCAATTCGAAGCGGCGGTAATTAGTAGAGAAGATTAACAACCCATCTTCGGCTAACAAGTCCATCACCTTATGGATCATCCACGCATGGTCACGCTGCACGTCTAATACACCTATCATTTTCTTTGAATTAGAAAAGGTCGGTGGATCAAGGAAAATTAAGTCATATTCACCTTTATGACTCTTAATAAACTCCATACAATCATGCTGTTCAAAACGATGCACTTGATCACTAAAACCGTTTAAAGCAAGGTTCTTTTTACCCCAGGATAAGTACGTCGCAGACATGTCCACACTTAAGGACTTATGGGCACCACCTTGTATCGCATGCATGGTGGCTGTGCCGGTATAACAAAACAAATTCAGGAAACGCTTAGCATGTGCCTGTTGTTGGATTTTTTGGCGTACTGGGCGATGGTCTAAAAATAAGCCTGTGTCTAAATAATCATTAAGATTGACCAGCAGCTTACAGCCACCCTCTTGCACCTGTATATACTCGCCTTTCTCATCGTGTGTTTGGTATTGATCTTTACCGGTTTGTTGACGACGCTGCTTCAACACAATACGTTCGGCCGGAATTTGCATGGCCTGTGGCAACGCCAACATAACCTCTTCTAAACGTCGCTGAGCCTTGTCTGCATCAACGGTCTTAGGCGCGGCATATTCTTGCACATGCAACCAATCACCATAAACATCGATAGCCACTGCGTACTCGGGCATGTCGGCATCGTATAGGCGGTAACATTCAATTTTTTGTTGCTTCACCCATTTACTAAACTGCTTACGGTTTTTCACCACCCGGTTAGCAAACATTTGCGCACCTTCACTGAGGGCTTGCAATGGGATTTCACCGGTGGCTTCTCGGCGATCGGCAAATCGGTTAGTTGATTCTAGGTTATACATTAACAACGAACTTTTAATGGCACCATTGTAAAACGCATATTGTTTATGGGAGCGCAAACCCACGGCTTTGCCTAGCTCTAAGTTGCCGGTAAATACACCTAACTGCCAGCCAACAAAATCCTGACTTAGGCGCTCACCCAAGTGCTGGTATAAATACTGAATGTCGGCTACTTCACTCAACCGCTCACCGTAAGGTGGATTGGTAATCACCAAGCCCACTTGCTGTTCAGCCTTGTGAGTCAACGGTTTTAAATCTTTAAGCTCTCTATGACTCACGCGAATACGGTCTGTCATGCCAGCTTGCTTTAGGTTTTCACGACACTTAGAGACCGCTTTTGGCTGGCCGTCATAACCATGGATTTCGCTGGTAGAAGCGGCTTCGCCTGCTTCTCTGCGTAGCTCTGCGGCATCCCAAACTTCACGCCATAGCTCTACATTGTGCTGCTTCCACGTTTGTAAACCAAAACGCCAGCGTAACAAACCAGGCGCTGTGTCAGAAGCTATCATGGCCGCTTCGATCAAAAACGTACCCGAACCACACATAGGATCCATTAACGGCTTACCCGCGGCAGCCATAGCTGGCCAGCCAGCACGAATCAACAATGCTGCAGCCAAGTTTTCTTTTAGTGGTGCCATACCGCCTTCTCGGCGATAGCCACGTTTGTGCAAACTCTCGCCGGATAAGTCGAGGCTAATACGTACTCGACCTTTAGTGACAAACACGTTAATACGAATATCGGGTTCTTGTTTGGAAATATTAGGTCGTAACTCACCCTTAGCGCGGAATTGATCAACAACCGCATCTTTGACTTTAAGCGCACCAAAGTGGGTATTGTCGATGCCTCGCATGCGGCCGGCGTAGTCGACTAAGAAGGTTTGATCACTATCAAAGTGTTCAGTCCAATCCACCTTACCTATGGCATCATAAAGCTCGTCTACGCTATCTACGGCTTCGTCGTGTAACAACATCAATACGCGGTTAGCCAAACGGCTCCACAAACAGGCGCTGTAACCTACTTTTAAGTCACCATTAAAATAGACCCCGCCTTGGGTTAGCTTGATATCTTCAGCACCTAAGGGGCTAAGTTCATCAGCTAGGATAGACTCCATGGCTTTGGGACAAGTGGCAAAAAAGGCGTAGGTCATAGGAAAGTACTGCAGTGATAAAAGTGGAGGCGCAGTATAACACCAAATGTATGCTGAGGTAGGAGTTCCCGTGCAAGGCACGGGAACTAGCATCTAAAGAACGTTAGGCAATAACTAGAGGCAAGAAAGTAGCAGACAGTACGACGGCAGTAATAAGCAAACCCACCAACACACAAAGGCCAACAGTAACGATAGAAATGCTAAAGAAGAACCCACGCTCTTCAGAAACGTTCATCATCACCGGCACGCCTACGAACATGAGGTAACAAGACATGGCTGTGGCGGCCATAATCACGCCCACGTCGAGCCATAAAATAGGTAACAAACCAACCACACCAGCGATGAGCACGGGTGAAGCAACAAATGTAGCCAACACCATGCAGGTATCAAAACTTGAGCGGGAGCCGTAAGTGCGCTCCATCCAATGGATACCGGTGGCTAAACCAGCAACGCCCACAAGAATCGCCAAATACATGGCCACAGCAATAGGCAGCGCACTGGCAATGGTTAAGGTGTGGTAAGCACTGCCGCCATGGCTCCAGCCCATTTGCGTGGTGCCGATAAAAAAAGCAGCGGGTGGAATCAAGGCCAGCCAGATAAGCTGGGCTGTGTAACAGTGTATAAGGGTGTAGTTTTGGCGACGAATTCGACGCCACGCTCGTTGGGGCTGGTATACCAGATCCCAAATGTATTCAAAGATCATAATTATTCCAATCTGGATTATTTTTATTAGTCAGATATGCAACACAAAATCATTCATCAAACTTATAACGAATATCGTTTATATTGCACCTCTTGTATAGCAAATTTAGCTAAACAAAGAAAGACAAAACTACCCAAATTATGATTTTCATGAGCCTTAAATCGTTAACCCAGATTAAATCGGCAAATAGTGGTCTACAAGCAACAATACAAACAACACCATTAGGTAAATGATTGAAAACCAAAAGGTCTTCATAGCCTGCTGATAAGCACCACGATAGAGTTTCCAAGCCCAATAGAGGAAACGTACATTGAGCACAGTAACGCCGACCAAGTAGATAAATCCACTCATACCTACGACATAGGGCAACATGGTGGAAATGACCAATAACACGGTATACAGCAACACTTGCAAGCCGGTAAATTCTAGGCCGTGGGTGACCGGTAACATCGGCACTTCCACTTTGGCATATTCATCACGTTTATGAATCGCTAAGGCCCAAAAATGGGGTGGCGTCCAGGTGTAAATAATCAACACCAATAACAACGCATTGGGATCTACGGTACCCGTCACAGCCGCCCAACCTAACAACGGTGGCATGGCACCAGCGATACCGCCAATAACAATATTTTGCGGTGTGGCGCGTTTCAGGTAGAGGGTATAAACCAGCGCATACCCCACCGACGACGCCAAGGTTAGCCAAGCGGTCAGCGAATTAATGAATACATACAGAACACCGATGCCCACCACCGCTAACACAGCGGCGAAAATCAACGCATGGATTGGTTCTACTTTGCCTTTTGCCACGGGTCGATTGTGGGTACGGCCCATTTGGCCATCAATACGGCGATCGATGACATGATTCACCACGGCTGCAGACGCAGCCGTCATAGCAATGCCTAAGTTTCCCCACACCAGCACATCCCAAGGCACCATGCCGGGCACGGCCATAAACATACCCACCAGTGACGTGAGCAGCATTAACAACACCACATTGGGCTTACACATTTCGTAATAATCACGCCAATTGAGCTTAGGGCTTGTGGCACTCGTTTCAAAACTCATCAAGCTGTCCTCGGCCAGAGTTGACCACGTAATTAAGGCTTACGGTAAGTACAAATAGACATGCACCACCAAAATTGTGCGCCACAGCCACCGGCAAAGGCAATAGATAAAATATGTTTGCCAAACCTAAGGCAAACTGCAGCATAAATAACACAATAAAGCCTAAGCCAAAACGGCGTAACCGGCGATCTTGCTGGCGCATCAAACGATAACTAATAAGCAGCAAATACAATCCCAGTACAATAGCGCCGTAGCGATGCAAGACATGAATCGCTTGGCGCGCCTCACTGTTCATCAAACCACCAAGGTAATTTGGCCCCAGAGACTGGGTCAGATTAAAACCTTGAGAAAAATCCATTGCGGGCCACCAAGAACCATTACAATCAGGCAAGCTGGAACAGGCTAAGGCCGCATAGTTAGAACTCATCCAACCACCCAGAAACACCTGCAACACCACTAACAACAGGGCCATAAACGCCCACAATTTAAGGCGACCATGGCGCATATTAGTTAAACATACGGGTTGAGTTGCTCTGGCCATTCGGCGTAACTTAATAAGCAGCAAGGTCAACAAGCTGGCAGTAATAAAACCGCCAAACAGGTGCGCCGTAACCACCTGAGGCCAAAGCTTCCAGGTGACGGTCCAAGCGCCAAATGCACCTTGCAGAATGACCACCGCTAACAGCGTTTGGGTCAGTCCAAACGGATAATATAAGCGCTTGCGCTGAGCCCAAGAAAAGGCCGCTAAAATCAATATCACCAAGCCTAATGTAGAGGCAAAATAACGGTGCGTCATTTCCATCCAACCTTTGGCAGGTTCAACCGGCGCGTCAGGGAACAAGGCTTGGGCCGTGGCTATTTCAGCAGCTGTTTCTGGCACCAATATAGAGCCGTAACAACCAGGCCAGTCGGGACAACCCAAACCTGCATCAGCCAACCGTGTCCACGACCCAAGCACGATTACGCAGGTCACAAGTGCCAACGCAATGTAAGTTAAATATAGACTCCACTTGGGAGCTGTAACTGAGGTATGCAGAGTCATTGATTAGCCTATGTTGGAGTTTTTAAGCAGTTTCTTTAAGTCTTTAAGTAATTTTTTACCTACAAAGTCAGCACCGTAATGCATCATTATGTTACCCAAAGGGTCAACTAAATAAATGCCTGAACCCTTAACGAAGGTATCTGGCATTAGGCTCTGTAACTGAATCAAAGCGGGGTAATCTACGGCCATCTGGGTTTTGTCTTGGCCTTGTTGATTAACAATTAGGCGCGTCACTCGATGCGCTTCTTTGCCCAACGCCACATGAATCTGGCGTAATAAGTGCATCGCTTCCGCACAAGCGGCTAAGCATTCGGGCTGCGCTAGGTGAATCACGAGCCAACGTTTATCGGCCTCCTGTTGAGACCAATGGCGGCTATCTGCGGTCTGTAATTGCGCATCTTGCAACTGTTGCGGTGGCAATAACAACTCACCGAAATTTGTCCTACCGTCAGGCACTGCCCAAAGGTTAAAATACATGATCATGGCAATCATTAATGGGATTGCAGTCACCGCAAACACAGCGTACAAGGTAAATCGATTACTTTTATTGGAACTCATTGATGTGCCTTTAATTATTTTTTTAGTATCTTTGACTAACGTAATGGCGAATAAAATACTCGATAAATATATAGTAAACAAAGGGTTAAAGCTAGGCCAAACCATTGCCATGCATAGCCCAAATGTTTTGCAGCGGTCATGCTGCTGGCCTGCCAGTGAGGTGTCAATAACGCGGGGCTCGGCGCGTCCAACATTAGCACCCAAGGTAACAGCGGGCGCTTAAATTGTTGCTGTAACTGAGGCAAATCCAACGCTTGTACCAATTGAGGATAATCACTGGTATAAACATCCGCTGCCAATTGATAAGGGTTAGCGGTTGTCGGCACTAATCGACCGGTTAAGGTGATATCGCCCTCAGGCCACTGCATGTATGGCAACGGGTTACGCTGGCCGTTGGAGGCAAACCAGCCTCGATTGACCAATAATAACTCAGGCCCAACTGCCACCACACCGATTACATCGTACCCCACCTTGCCCTTTACCACTTGATTGTCTCTAAACCAGACGTAGGGCTTGATAAACTGAGCGTTGAGTGTCACCCTTTGATGATCTGCCAAAGCAGTTAAGCGGTCGCCAGGTGCCCTAGGGAGTGCCTGTTCTAAGGCCGCCAGACTCAAAACAAGCTCATCTTTTTGTTGTGCTCGATCAAGTTGCCAAATGCCTAAGACCAACGTCAGCGGCAAAAAAAACAAGGTGAATAGAGATAAAGCCCAATGGTGCCTTACTTTAGTTACAACCATCATGAAATACACCAACTGAGGTTCTTCGTATGATCAAAATTGTGATTGCCATAATACTGTTATTGGCGCTAATAAGTCTCACCAGTGGCTTCTTCTTTTTAATCAAAGACGGCAGCAAATCTACCCGCCTACTGACGTCGTTAAAATACCGTATCGGCCTTATCGTGCTTTTAATTGCAGTTGTCATCTATGGCTTTTGGAGTGGCCAATTAGTCACCCATTCACCTTGGGCTGGTATTCATTAAAAAAGGCAGCCTTAACGCTGCCTTTTTAAGTTACCAAGGGCTGTTTACATGATGTAAACGAAGATAAACAAACCGATCCAAACCATGTCCACAAAGTGCCAATACCAAGCGGCAGCTTCAAAGCCAAAATGTTGTTCTGGCGTAAAGTGACCCTTACAAATACGTAGCCACATAATAAACAGGATAAACGCACCAATGGTGACGTGAGCGCCGTGGAAACCGGTAAGCATGAAGAAGGTTGAACCATAGATACCTGAATCTAAGGTTAAGCCTAATTCTGAATAGGCTTCAATGTATTCCAACACTTGGTAATAAACAAAGATGGCGCCAAGAATCACAGTGAATGCCAACCAGAAGATGGTGCGGCCACGCTGCATCGCCCTTAGGGCATGGTGCGCAAAGGTGAGCGTGACACTTGAAGACATCAATAACACAGTATTAAGTAGCGGGATGTGCCACGGGTCGATAACAGCATTAGGGCCTGGTAAATCGGCACCTGCAGGGTTATTAAACATAGGCCACGAATAATCAAAGCTGGGCCACAACATGTGACTAACACCCTTATCGCCTTGGCCATCTAACCATGGTCCAGCCCACTGACGAACATAAAGCAGCGCACCAAAGAAGGCAGCAAAAAACATCACCTCAGAGAAGATAAACCAACTCATGCCCCAACGGAAAGACCGGTCCATTTGTGGGCTGTACATGCCCGCACGGCTTTCGGTCACGACTTTACTGAACCACGTAAAGAGCACGTAGGCTAATAGCAGGGCCCCTGCAAAAAACACATAATGCGGAAATGCGTAACCCGATTCGCCTGCACTCATTTGGTTCATCATGCCACCGGCGCCTGATGCCATACCAAACAAACCTAAACTTGCCATAATTGGAAAGTGACTGCTTTCTGGTACGTAATAACTGGATGTTGCCATGTATTGCTCCTTGGTCGAAGACTTATTATTGGGCTGTAAAATACAGCCTTAAATTTATTTTAAAAGGCGTAAAACCTACTTTTCAGCAAAGGCTCCCGCATCAAATATAGTATAAGACATGGTCACCGTACGAATATGTGGCGGCAGCTTTGAGTCAAGAGCAAAGATGAGTGGCATTTTACGCCCTTCTCCTGCTGCTAACGTTTGCTGACTGAAACAGAAACATTCTGTTTTTTGCACATACTCCGTGGCTTCCGACGGCGATACACTGGGTACCGCTTGGCCTACCATGTCTTTCTGAGTTGGGTTTAACGCCCAAAACTCCACCTGCGTCCATGCCCCTGGGTGAACTTCAATTTCCTCTTGAAGTGCTTCAAACTCCCACGGCATACCCGCATTATTTGTAGTAATAAACTGCACTTTTATGGTACGGGTGGTATCTACCCACTGCTCAACGCGTTCAACAGGACCGGTAATCTTACCGTTAATACCTGTAAATTCGCAAAACACATCGTACAAAGGCACCAATGCAAAGCCAAAGCCAAACATGGCAACCGCCGCCAACACCAGCTTTAAGGCGGTTTTACCTGCCTTAAAGCTGGTTTTTGGTGAGTCTGTCACTACTTAACTTCTGGCGCTTCAGCAAAGGTGTGGTAAGGCGCTGGTGATGGAATGGTCCACTCCAGGCCTTCTGCGCCTTCCCAAACTTCGTCAGTTGCTTTCTCACCACCACGGATGGTCTTAATCAACAAATACAAGAAGATTAACTGTGAGAAACCAAAGATAAAGGCTCCCACAGACGCGATGGCGTTAAAGTCAGCAAACTGCAAGGCATAATCAGGGATGCGTCGCGGCATACCGGCTAAGCCAATAAAGTGCATCGGGAAGAAAGTCACGTTGACACCGATGAAGGACATCCAAAAATGGAATTTTCCTAACTTTTCGTCGTAATAATGGCCGGTCCACTTAGGTAACCAATAGTACACACCAGCAATAATGCCAAACAATGCACCAGGCACTAGTACATAGTGGAAGTGAGCTACTACAAAATAAGTGTCATGGTACTGGAAATCGGCTGGCGCGATGGCCAACATCAAACCAGAGAAACCGCCAATGGTAAACAACACCACAAAGGCAAGGGCAAACAACATCGGCGTCTCAAAGGTCATCGACCCTCGGAACATGGTAGACACCCAGTTGAACACCTTCACACCAGTCGGAATAGCAATCAGCATGGTGGCATACATAAAGAACAGCTCTGTTTGCAGTGGCAAACCCACAGTAAACATGTGGTGAGCCCAAACAATAAACGACAAGAAGGCAATGGACGAAGTGGCATAGACCATCGACGCATAACCAAACAGTGGCTTACGTGCAAAGGTAGGAATAATTTGCGACACAATACCAAACGCCGGCAAAATCATAATATACACTTCAGGATGACCAAAGAACCAGAACACGTGCTGGAATAATACCGGGTCACCGCCACCTGCAGCGTCGAAGAAACTGGTGCCAAAGTGAATGTCCATCAACATCATGGTCACCACACCCGCCAACACCGGCATTACGGCAATCAGAAGGTAAGCGGTAATCAACCACGTCCACACAAACAACGGCATCTTCATCAAGGTCATACCCGGCGCCCGTAGGTTAAGGATAGTGGCAATGATATTGATGGCACCCATAATGGAAGAAATACCCATCATGTGCACACCAAAAATGAAAAAAGTTACGCTGCTCGGTGCGTAGGTAGTGGACAATGGCGCGTAAAACGTCCAACCAAAGTTTGGCGCACCGGCTTCGGTAAATAAGGTGAACAACAGCATGCCAAAGGCAAATGGTAAAATCCAAAAGCTCCAGTTGTTCATTCTTGGTAGGGCCATGTCTGGCGCACCTACCATCAATGGCACCATCCAGTTAGCCAAGCCAACAAAGGCCGGCATAATGGCGCCAAACACCATGATCAAACCGTGCATGGTGGTCATTTGGTTAAAGAATTCTGGTTCGATGAGCTGCATACCCGGCTGAAACAATTCAGTACGGATAATGAGCGCCATAGCACCGCCGATAAACAGCATGGTAAAAGCAAACCAAAGGTACATGGTACCAATGTCTTTATGGTTAGTGGTTAATACCCAGCGCATGATGCCTTTAGCAGGCCCATGATGGCCGTGATCGTCGTGATGAGCGGTCGCAGTTGTCATAATCTAGCCTCCTATTGTTTCGCGTCAATGATCATTTTTGGAGTCACCGTATCGCCGGTATCATTACCCCAAGCGTTACGCTCGTATGTAATTACCGCGGCCAAATCCACTTCGCTTAGCTGCGCCGCAAAGGCCTGCATAGCGGTGCCAGATTTACCGTTAATAACGATGTCGATGTGCGCTGCCATGTCGCCAGTGGCGATTGGACTACCTACTAAGGCTGGAAATACATTACCCATGCCCGCTCCCTCTACACCGTGACAGGCTGCACAACTACGGGCATACACTTCGGCGCCCTTGGTCATCAGTTCTTCATGGCTAAAGTCGCCTAAGGCGGCCGCGGCTTCAGCTTCGGCTGCAGCACGCTGATCGACTAACCAAACTTCATATTCGGCCGGCGTTACCGCTTCCAGAACAATCGGCATAAAGCCATGATCAACACCACATAGCTCAGCACATTGGCCACGGTATAAACCTTCTTGGCCTTCTGGGACGATGACCCAAGATTCGTTAATGTACCCAGGTATGGCGTCTTTTTTAACGGCGATTTCTGGTACCCACCAAGCGTGAATAACATCATTAGAGGTAATTAAGAAACGAATTTTTTTGCCGGTTGGCACAACCACATGTTTATCAACCTCTAACAAATAGTTTTCGCCCTTTGCTGTGCGGTCATAAATTTCGTCTTGACTGGTGGTGAGGTTACTAAAGAAACCTACATCTTCGCCTAGATAGTCGTATTGCCACTTCCATTGATGGCCAGTAATTTTAATATCAATGTCGGTATCGGTGGTATCGTACATTTCGACCAATGTAGTGGTCGCAGGCACAGCCATTGCAATCAAAATTGCAGTGGGTACCGCGGTCCATAATAGCTCTAGGCCGACACTTTCGTGAAACTGAGAGGCTTTTGCTCCCTTGGACTTACGGTGTGTAAAAATGGAGTAGAACATCACTCCAAAAACCACCACGCCAATCCAAACGCAAATCCAAAAAATAAGCATATGCAAGTCGTAAATAGATTGACTTACTTCTGTGACACCTTGAGGCATGTTCAATTCCCAATCTGCCATAGCAGCGGGTGCTGAAACCAAACTCAAGACTACAGAACTTAGGCGCTGCCAAGTTCTTGAAAACATACCTGCCCTCCTTATTATTTTTGTGGGGGGTGTTCATTAGTGGGACCTAAACAAGATTACATTTAGGTAGGCATGATTATTATCAATTTAGGGGGCAACAATCAAGCATTATTTTGAGTATTTTCCTAGATTTATCAATCAGGAAGCGCACTATTGACCGCCGTTACAACGATCAATACAAACACCACCAAAGTACCCAAACCTATGTATATCAAACGCTCTAGACCACCTTCATTAAGGTCTTGTTCACGCTTTTCATTAGATTGGATGCCAATTAGGCCCGCTAACACGCTCTGAGCGTAACTTAAAAACCATCGCCAGCCACTTTTTTGTTGCGGCATTTTTCTTCTCCCTTGGATTAACTGGTTAACTCTCTATAGGCCGTCACACACTCTTTTACCAAACCCGGCCCTTGGTAAATTAGGCCACTATAGACTTGCACTAACTTAGCTCCCGCGGCCATTTTTTCCAATGCATCGGCACCGCAAGCAATGCCACCCACACCAATAATGGGCACTTGGTCGGTTAATATAGCGTACAAGTCTGCAATTGTTTGGGTGGACTTGTCTTTGACCGGCGCACCACTGAGGCCACCTGCCTCATCGCTATGGGTCAAGTGAGCTACCCCTTCCCGACTCAAGGTGGTGTTAGTGGCGATCACAGCATCCATTTTTTGCTCCAGCACACAAAGGGCTACGCCTTGTAATTGCTCAGTATCCATATCGGGGGCAATCTTTACCGTTAACGGCACATATCGACCGTGTTGTTCGGCCAATACAGCCTGCTCTTGCTTGAGGGCCGATAACAGTTGATTGAGTGACTCACCATATTGTAGGTCACGCAAACCCGGCGTGTTAGGCGAGGAAATATTAACCGTGATGTAGCTTGCGTATTGATACACCTTTTGCATACATATAAGGTAATCGTTAGCCGCGTCTTCTACCGGTGTATCAAAATTCTTGCCAATATTGATGCCCAGCACACCATCAAATTTGGATTTTTTAAGGTTGGCAATTAAGCCATCCACACCACCATTGTTAAAACCCATACGATTAATGATGCCCTGCGCATCAGGTAAGCGAAACATGCGCGGTTTGGGGTTACCTGGTTGCGGCCTTGGGGTCACTGTGCCCACTTCTACAAAACCAAAACCGAAGGCCGCCAAACCATCAATGGCGGAGGCATTTTTATCTAACCCGGCTGCCAAGCCGATAGGGTTAGGAAAGTCGATGCCCATCACCGTCACGGGGGCGTCTGGCACATTCGGCATTAAGGCCGGCAACAGGCCCAAGCGCGCCCCTGCAGCCAAGCCCTCTAGGGTTAATTCATGGGCCGTCTCGGCAGACAATTGAAACAATAAACTACGAGCAATGGAATACACGGCATAACCTCTAAACTGAAAAAAACTTACCTATTAGGTGGTTATTATAGCCTATGCTCCACCAAGGTTACATTTGAATACAAAGCACCACAGACAAAAAACCAAATACTTAGTTAGGGTTACACAAGTACCTCAGCACACCAACACTAAACTGTGGCACAAGCGATACACTAAAACCCACTCCACATAACCAGGTTAAGACTATGCCCAATCAAGAACTGCCAGAAATCGGCGAACACACCACTATTAACGAACTGGCCGATATCGTCCGTCAACTGGAGCAATCGTTAACCTTACGCATTTACGATGATCACAACGAGGTCTTTGGTGCAATTCGTTTAGTCAGTGCTGACGAACTCAACCAAATAGATCGCCTTCGCCAACAACCAGAGCAGACAGCGATGCACTAGGCGCTGGCTTGCACCAATTGGCGCAAGGACACCAAATTTTGCATGCGTTTGCCCTGCTCAAAACAAAGGTGGGCCTGAGGGTATACTCGACCCAACAACTTAAGCCATTGCTTTATCCGTGCATCTTGGTACTTAACTTCAACAGTAGCCTCGACCAGGTCAATGAAATAAATAACCGTAGGCACTAAAGCAGTCCAATTCCACGCTTGATGAGGCTGATGAGCCTGCTGATGGGCAATTTGCAAGGCCAGGTCAGGCTTCCACACTAAACCTCTGCCGATCATCACGTCATCACTACCACTGGCCTGTTTGCAGGCTTGGTAATCTGCCGGAGTCCAAACTTCGCCGTTGGCAATAACCGGGATATTTACCTGCTGACGAATTTTATTGACCCAGTGCCAATGCGCAGGGGGGCGATACCCTTCTACCTTTGTACGGGCGTGCACGGTGAGCTCGTTAGCCCCAGCGTCCGCAATACCCTTGGCATTGTCTAAGGCTAAGTCTTTGGTGGCGAAACCCAGACGCATCTTGGCACTTAACCACGCATCATCACCGATGGCTTGCCGTACCGTAGCCACAATGTGCGCCACCCGTTGGGGCTCCTGTAGCAAGATAGCCCCCCCCTGGCTGCGGTTCACCGTTTTAGCGGGACAACCAAAGTTCAAATCGACCCCTGGAGAACCCAATTCTAGCGCCCTCACCGCGTTGGCAGCCAAGGCCTTAGGGTCGCTCCCTAACAATTGAATACGCACCGGCACCCCAGCCGGCGTTTTACAGCCATAGGCCAGCTCTGGGCACAAGCGTTTGAATACCTTAGGCGGCAGCAGCTGGGTGGTAACGCGAATAAATTCGGTAACGCACAAATCAATGCCGCCGATTCGCGTTAGGCAATCACGCAGAATGTCGTCGGCTAGGCCCTCCATAGGCGCTAGAATAATACGGCTCACAAACTTGCCTCAATCTCTACTTCGCAGCAACCTATAGCTCTGCTAACATAGCGCTTCCAGCTACTAGGTTTCATCGTTTTTTACTCAATAGGCACATCATGTTTACCGGAATTGTCCAAGGCCAAGGCCACATTGAATCAACTGTAGAAGGCCAAGGCCAACGCAGCTTTAATATTCGTTTACCTGCCGCCATGAGCAAGGATGTGGCCATTGGCGCTAGCATCGCTATCAATGGCACTTGCCTTACCGTAACCGCCCAAAACAGCAATCTGTTTAGCTTTGATGTGATTGGCCAAACATTGAAACTCACCAACTTAGGGTTGCTTGAACAAGGTCAGTTAGTCAATGCCGAGCGCTCACTTAAGTACGGCGATGAAATAGGCGGCCATATTATCTCCGGTCATGTGTCGGTAGCGGTCCAAATTAGTCGTGTAGATCAGCAGCAAGAGAACACAAGCATTTGGTTTAACTTACCTGAAGCCCACAAAAAACACGTCCTACCTCAGGGCTTTATTGGCCTCAATGGATGCAGCCTTACCGTTGCTGAAGTGACTGACACCCAGTTTTGCGTATGCCTTATTCCTGAAACCTTACGTGCCACCGGTTTTGGTACGGCGACGGTGGGCGAACAGGTAAATATGGAAATAGACCACCAGACTCAAACCATAGTGGCTACTGTAGAACGGGTGCTAACGCAACGCGCCATCTAAACCGCCCACCTCACGCTTCACCAAATCACCCAAAGCATCAATTTGAACCTGGGTTTGGTTAAGCGCAGGAATATAATTGAGCCCTTGGCCGCCTGCCGCCTTAAAGTGCTGTGCGAAGCCAATCGCCACCTCCTCTAAGGTTTCTAAACAATCCACGGCAAAACCTGGGCAAATCACATCCACCTGCTCATGACCCTGTTGAGCTAGTTGCGTCAGGGTATCATCGGTATAGGGCTGTAGCCACGACTGATAGCCAAATCGAGACTGAAAACAAACACTATAATCAGCAGCTGTTAAACCCAGCTTTTGCACCAGCAAGGCGGCCGTGTGCAGACACTGTTGATAGTAGGGGTCACCCTTTTTACGTGTAGCCTCGGGCGTGCCATGAAACGAAACCAATAAGTGATTGGCTTGTTTTTGTTGACGCCTATGGGCTAGCACAGACGCCGCTAGGGCGTCGATATGGCATGATTGATCGTGATAATCGCCAATTAAACGCATCGGTAGCTTACACTTCAAGCCATGCGCAGCACGGCCGTAGGCATCTTCTACCGCAGCCGTCGTAGTGGTGGAATACTGAGGAAATAACGGCAATAATACCACCCGTTCCACACCCGCCTGTGTCAACTTGTGTAACGCCGATTCCAAGCTAGGATTGCCATAGGTCATACCTAATTGCACACAACAATCGAGCTGCTGAGCGTTAACCCAAGCCTGTAGCGACGTTTGAATAGCGCGGCTATACACCGTTAACGGCGCACCTTCATCCAACCAAATCTTTTTATACAAAGCTGCCGAACGTGACGGCCGTTTACGCAAAATAATAGCGCGTAAAATAGGCTGCCAAAACAAGGCTGGCAGATCGACCACCCGCCGGTCAGACAGAAACTGTTTCAAAAAAGGTTTAACCGCCTGCGCCGTGGGCGCATCGGGTGAACCTAGGTTCACCAGCAACAGCCCCACTTTTTGAGCTTTATTTTGTTCTAATGTCGCCATAATCATTGTGCCTTTGGGCTTAATTGGCAGCCAAAGCTTTACTAACCACTTCAAATACATCTTTACTAAGGTCAGCCTGGCTCAAACGGGTGAGCTGGGCTTGCATCAGTTGTTGGCGATCCTGGGTATGGCGTTTATAACGACCCAAGGGTTTCGCCAAGTTAGCGGCCATCATGGGGTTAATACCGTCTAAGCGCAGCACCATATCAGCGACAAACTCATAACCACTGCCGTTAGCAGCGTGGAAATTAATAACACTACGAATAAAGCCGCCAACCACGCTGCGCACCTTGTTAGGGTTACGAATATCAAACGCCGCATGGTCTAGTAAGGCTTTAACCTGAGCTAGCCGACCTGCTAAGTTGGCGCCAGCCTGCATGGCAAACCACTGGTCAACCATCTGTGCATCCGTATGCCAACGCTGATAGAAATCGGCCAATAAAGGCGCTGCGATTTGCTCATCCGGCAAACCGATTAGAATCTGTAGCGCAGCACCCACATCAGTCATGTTAGCCTGTAATTGATATTGCGCTTGTGCCAAGGCTTGATACTGTGGCTTAGCCAAACAATTTAGGTATGCTAGGCAACTATTTTTCAACGCCCGCTGGCCAATAACTTGACCGGCCTGGCTAAACGGGCCCACATCATGACAACGCTGATAACAGGCCAATAGTGGTGCTTCTAACGCCATTGCGATGGCTTTACGCATGGCTTCTCGGCTGGCATGAATACTCTCTACATCTACCGTAGTTTGTGTTTCGGCTAGGTAAGCCTCGCTCGGCAACTGCATCAGTTTGGCCACCATGGCCGAATCTAACTCGGGATTAGTTAAACTGGCGCGCAACATATCGACTAGGGAGCTACTTAAAGAAGCTTGTTTGTTGGGTGACGCCATCACGGTTTCTGTCGCTTCAATTAACAACCGCTGAGTGGCTTCCCAGCGATTGAACCCATCTTGATCATGGCTAGCCAAGAACAATAGCTGAGTTTGAGTATAGTCATAGGCCAATTTAACCGGTGCAGAAAAACCTCGTAACAACGAAGGCGTAGGCGCTTCGGCACAGCCGGTAAATACAAAGCTCTGTTGGTTTTGGGTAATATCCAATACACAATCAATACCCGAGATGCTCGCGTCACCCTGTAGTTGTAAGGGCATGGGTTGGCCCACAGAGTTGAGCAACGCCATGCGCAAAGGCATATGGAACGGCAGTTTGTGTTCACATTCGGCGGTGGCAGGTGTACTTTGAGCCACCGTGAGGCAGTATTCTTGAGTCTCATGATTATAGCTATCGGTAACCGTTAGGGTCGGCGTGCCCGCCTGACAGTACCAACGCTTAAACTGTGTTAGATCAACTCCACTGGCGTCACTCATGGCCGCTACAAAGTCATCGGTGGTCACCGCTTGACCGTCGTGGCGGTCAAAATAGAGGTCACTGCCCTCACGGAACACGTCTGCACCTAGCAAGGTACGTAACATACCTACCACTTCGGAACCTTTTTCATACACGGTAACCGAGTAAAAATTGTTGATTTCCATGTAAGATGCGGGCCGAATGGGATGCGCCATAGGGCTGGCATCTTCGGCAAATTGGTGAGTACGTAGTATGGTGACGTCATCAATACGCTTAACCGCCGCAGAATAGGTGTCGGCGGTGTATTGCGCGTCTCTATAGACAGTAAAGCCTTCTTTCAAACTGAGCTGAAACCAATCACGGCACGTCACCCGATTACCCGACCAGTTATGAAAATATTCGTGCGCCACGATGCCTTCTATACGTTCGAACATGGCGTCACTGCTAGTGGCAGGGTCGGCCAGCACACAATCGGAATTGAATATATTCAACCCCTTATTTTCCATGGCACCCATGTTGAAATCGTCTACCGCCACAATCATGAATAAGTCTAAATCGTATTCTCGGCCATAGTTTTTCTCATCCCATAACATCGAGCGTTTTAGCGACTCTAGCGCATGGTCACACTTATGACTATTGTGCGCTTCAACAAAAATCTGCAATTCTACCGTACGCCCCGAACGGGTGGTAAATTGATCTTCCTGTTTCACTAGATCACCCGCCACCATGGCGAACAAGTAGGCAGGCTTAGGGAACGGGTCATGCCAAACAGCAAAGTGTTCACCATTGTCCAAATCGCCCTGCTCCACAGGATTACCATTTGCAAGTAACACTGGATAAGTGGATTTAGGTGCGCTGATGCGCGTGGTAAATACCGACAAAGCATCGGGGCGGTCTAAGTAATAGGTGATGTTACGAAACCCTTCGGCTTCGCACTGGGTGCAATACATGCCGCCCGATTTATACAAGCCTTCTAAACTGGTATTATTTTGCGGCTGTATCAAACACTCCGTAGTGAGTACAAATTCATTAGGGCATGGGTCAACACACAGGTTAGTGCCTTGCATATTGTAGCTGTCCTGCTCCAATACCAGACCATCCAGCAGTACTTCTTGCAATTTAATGTCTTTACCGCCAAACAACACCAGTGGCGCGCTCGGGTTGCTCGATTGAGGGTTACGTTGCATTTTCAACCGGGCCACCACTGAGGTGTATTCGTCACCAATACGAATGTCCAAATCGGTTGTAACGATAACAAAATCTGGCACTTGATAGTCGGCTAGATAAATAACTTGGGCATCTATTTTCATGAGCTAAATTGCACCAGATAGGAAGAATATTTACGAATATTAATAACCGAAGTGTCAAAAATGAGGTATTGACCTTTAATGCCCATCAACCGGCCTTCAAGTACCGGTTCCTTATCCAGGTTGTGAGACACGATTTTGGCGGGGTATTCAAGCACTGGATAGCGCATGCTAATCGCCGGGGTATCGAGCCACTGGTAATCGGTGTGGTTTAAATTACCCAGCAACGCCTCAAGGTCCTCTTCGGCTTGGTTCAATAAGGCATCTGCCGCATGGGCAAGGTCAACATGTTCAGCATCGCCTTTGAGTAGTTTGCGCCAATTGGTTTTATCGGCAACGTATTGTTTCAACACGGTTTCCACATCGCCAGATAGCTTACGGGTGGCCACTTGCATGATGGGCATGGCTTGGGTAGCACCCTGATCTAACCAACGGGTAGGCATTTGGTTAACGCGGGTAATACCCACCTTTAAACCTGAGGAATTGGCCAAATACACAATGTGCGGCTGCATACAAAAGGCCTGACCCCAGGCTTCGTCGCGGCACGTACCCGCATCAAAATGGCAACGTTCCGGGCTCATAATACATAAATCACATTGCGGCAATTTTTGCATACAAGGAAAACAATACCCTTGGCTGTAGCTTTTTTTGGTTTTACGGCCACAGTTAGAGCAGTTAATTTGGCCTAAATGCTCCAGCCGAACCTGCTGCCCGATAAGGCCATTGAGAGGCACCCGTTGTTCACCCAAAACCAGGGTGTATTGTACTTGTGCATCGAGCACGGCATCGATATGAGTCACGAGCTTAGTCAGGTGCCCGCTATGGACTTGGGGAGCATTCATCATGGATGTACTAATGAATTTTGATGACTTGTTCGTCAGACGAAGCAGATTTACACCGACCGGTCATGTAACCTGAGTGCTGGGTTGGGTCTAACTTAAGGGCCTGATAACGCAACACTGCTTCCATGCAGGAGGCCTTTTGTTCGTCACTAAGTATGCGCCCATCAGGCCACTTGCCAATTTCAATGGCAGTTTTTAACCGCAGGTAGACTTCTGGCGTGAGTTGGGCAATGAGTTGATTATATTCCATGCGCCATAGAATAGCATAACTTGCCTATGATGGCGGCCTGTTTTTAACCTTATTTGGCGCTTTTGTTGATCCAGATACTATGCCAAAAGCCAATTACAACACCGGCTAAAAGGCCACCCAAGTGGGCCATATTCGCCATAGAGCCAAAGCCCACTAATTGCAATATATTGCTTAACCCCAGCAGCAGCCACAACAGCATAAACACCAGAATACCTTGAGGCAAGTGATAGCGCGGAACACTCCAGCGGTCGACAACCCACATGTAACCTAACAAACCATAAATCACACCCGACAAACCGCCAAATAGGCTAGGCTCTTGCCACGCTTGGGCTAAATTGCCAGCTAGGCCGGTAAGCATTACCAATATTATTAATACCCAGGCCGACTGCAACTCAATACGACGACCTAAATCCAACCACCAAAGGCTATTGAACACCAGGTGCAACCAGCCAAAGTGCAACAACACCGGACTTATGAAGCGCCAAGGTTGTTGCCATAAATGATCAAAGCCTGTCACCAAGTAGACTTGGGTATCAAACACCATCGGGTAAAAGGTCAATGCAGACACCCGCGTTAACACCTCACCAAGTTGCGTTAACAACGCCACCAACAAAGTCAGTATCAATACTAGGGCCGTAATTGGCGACCCTGTCAGCCACGCCTTGGCTCGCGCAAGGCTGCCTGTGACATCTGTTTTGACTACGTTTGGGGAGGCGCTTGAAGCGCATAAGGCGAGCGCTGCTTGGGCCTGACTAGCATCCTGCAGCCATAGCTGTTGTTCGCCATTCAGCTGCCTCACGCGGTGCGGTATTTTGTGCTGCCATAAGGATTGTGTGATGGCTAATAAATCGACATCGGCAGCAAAACTAAGCAGATGGATCACTGTGAGACCTTTGCATCAGCCGTCTTCACTGGCTCTTCCTTGCCAACCTAATTTACTACGACAACGTTGATAAAAGTGATGCCCTAAAGGGTGCAACACTCTCAACCGCGCCTCATGACGCCTTATCAACACCTGATCGCCGGGTTCACACACAATGTGCTCTTGACCATCACAACTAATAATAGGTTGGGTGCTGTTATCATCGCCAATACGTAGCTCAAGCTCCGCGTCAGCAGACACTACAAGGGGCCGGCTGCTTAAGTTATGGGGATTCATGGGCACCAAGGCAATGGCATCTAAACTGGGGTGCATTATCGGCCCACCTGCGGACAGGGCGTAAGCTGTAGAGCCAGTAGGTGTAGCAATGATAAGGCCGTCGGCACGGGCAAAATAAGCTGGCGCGCGATCAATGGTGATATCAAAAGCCAACATTCGTGCCGACTGGCCTGGGTGCAGCACCACGTCATTAAGACCACTGCCGCGGCCAACTTCAGCACCATTACGTAATACGTGGGCCGACAACATAAAGCGGTCGCTCACCTCGTACTCCCCCGCTAGCACTTGGGTCAACGAGGCTTCCACCTGATCAGGGGCAATGTCGGTTAGAAACCCTAATTTGCCGCGGTTAATACCAATCATAGGTACACCGTAGGTCGCCATAACTCGCGCTGCGGACAACATACTACCGTCACCGCCCACCACAATCACTAAATCACATTGCTGACCCAATAAATGGATGTCACCCCTAGTGTATTGGCCAATACCAACGCCTACACCTTCAAGGGAGTCAGATATACGTTCGTCCACCCAAATTTGGCGGCGCATTTGCTGTGGATTTTGCTCATGAGCCAGGCTCAAGCAGGCCAATACACGATGTAGTGTTTCCACCACTGCTGGGCTATGTAAGCGACCAATAAGGCCAATATTATTAAACTGTGACACGCGACACCCTTTAAATGCAAACTCTAAACAAAGTCTCTGCCTATGCCAGTGTAGCCTGTACTAACGACATGAGTTCATCCTCATGATTAAAACGTTCGGTTAACACCTCACCCAAACGCGAAAAACGTCCACTAAAATGACCAACGTCTTGAAGCGTAAATTTTGCAACAGAGCCATACTCGTCATCAAATATAACAATCTTGTCAGTGGTGTCATGAATTTTTCCAAGCAATACTTGCGCCTTATCTTGCTGGCTAGCGTTGTGGTTTTTAATGTGCTGCAACAACTGCTCATACACATTAAAATGACCACGTGAACTATAATCCACCATGGCCTCACACAAACCGTGCAATGCGTCCAGCACGCCATCGGTAACGCTCATTTGAGGCAAAGCCACAAACTGCATTAGCAACGCCTGACGTTCAATTAACCATGCATCTATAATGGCATCAAAAGCGTCATCTAAGCTTTGACCTTGTTGCGGTATCATGCGAGGATCTCCAAGAAATACTGCTATAAAAACAAAAGGGTACCTTGTTCCCCTTAGTTGGACAAGGGCCTCTTGCGTCATTACTAAATTTAGAGGGTCCCTAGCAGTGAGACATCGAGATCTGCATCATAATAAGCCATGCCCAATTTATTTAAATACTCTAGACGGTCTGCATGCATTAGGTTGATATCGGGGGCTTGAAAGTCATTGGCTAAATAAATGCCTGCTAAAAACGCCATAAATTGTTCGCCCTCTTTAACTAACAGCAGACTTGCGGCGCCAACATCGGGTTTAACCTTGTTATTCAAGGCCTCTGGTAGATTCACTGTAATTACAGCGGGCAGTTCGTTGCCTTCAATTCGTACGCTACGGTTTCTAACGGTTTGCTGCGCCCAGTAATAAGCCAGTTCTTTGCTTTGTGTTAAAAAAACAGGTTCAACGGATTCTGTGTAATTATTACCGATAGTGGCCATGGTTTGTTTGGCAGCCGCTTTTAGGGCTTGGTCACCGGAACGTTTCAAACCGTGCGCTTTGATTGAGTCGATTAGCGCCGATGAAGTGCCGTGATACCAAGTGTGACTGGTAGCAAACCCTTGCTTGGTTAATAACTCTTTAGCATCTTGAAGAAAAGTCGGTGTAGTCATAGTCAAAATCACTTAGTCAGTTTACAGTACGAATCTGCTTGAATTCTAACGTATATAGCTGTTCGTATGTTACGAAAGGCGTTAGAAATTTTCTATCGCCGCTCCTGCGCCCGCGGCATACATTACGTCCCTGTAAATAAAAAAAGCGGCACCTATAAAATAGGGGCCGCTTTAATATTCAAAGTGGCTAAGCCACTTTGTCAGCCGTCTTAGCCAAATTGGTTAGACGTATTTTTCGCGCCGCCGGCTTTAAGGGCGTTTTCACCAGCAAAGTATTCTTTGTGGTCATCACCCATGTCTGAACCAGACATGTTTTGATGTTTAACACAGGCAATACCTTGACGAATCTCTTCACGCTGAACCTTCTTAACGTAGCCAAGCATCGCTTGCTCACCAAAGTACTCTTTCGCTAGGTTGTCTACAGACAACGCCGTAGTGTGGTACGTCGGTAGCGTGATCAAGTGGTGGAATACGTTCGCTTCACGTGCAGTATCAGCCTGGAAGGTACGAATACGTTCGTCAGCTACAGCAGAAAGCTCAGATTCATCGTACTCGGCGCTCATTAACTTAGCACGGTCGTATGCAGAAACATCATTACCCGCTTCAACCATTGCGTCGTAAGCCTGCTGACGGAAGTTTAGCGTCCAGTTGAACGATGGAGAGTTGTTGTAAACCAATTTAGCATCTGAGTGTACTTTACGAACGTCATCCATCATGCCTTTGATTTCGTGCACAGTTGGCACAGCAGTCTCGATCCAAAGCAGGTCAGCACCGGCATTGATGGCACCGATACAGTCAAATACACAGCGCTCATGGCCAGTACCCTGACGGAACTGGTATAAACCAGAAGGTAGGCGCTTAGGACGAACGAGCTTGCCGCCACGGTTAAACACTACATCGCCTTCACCCATGTCAGCTACGTCGATTTCTTCAACGTCTAAGTAAGAGTTGTAGATATCACCCGCATCGCCTGGCTCATTAACAACAGCGATTTCTTTAGTAAGGCCAGCGCCTTCAGAGTCAGTACGTGCAACGATAACACCGTTATCAATACCCAACTCAAGGAATGCATAACGTAAAGCACGTATCTTGGCGTGGAAGTCAGCGTGAGGAACCGTTACTTTACCGTCTTGGTGACCACACTGCTTTTCATCAGCAACTTGGTTTTCGATCTGCAGCGCACAAGCACCAGCTTCGATCATCTGCTTAGCCATTAGGTAAGTCGCTTCAGCGTTACCAAAACCAGCATCGATATCAGCAACGATTGGCACAACGTGCGTTACGTGGTTATCGATCTGATCTTGGATTTTAGCTTCTTCAGCAGCATTACCCGCTTCACGTGCAGCATCTAGCGAGCGGAACAAACCGCCTAACTCACGGGCATCAGCCTGACGTAGGAAAGTGTAAAGCTCTTCAACCAAGCTAGCTACTGACGTTTTTTCATGCATAGACTGGTCAGGGAGAGGACCAAAGTCTGAACGTAGAGCGGCAACCATCCAACCAGAAAGGTACAAGTAACGACGGTCAGTTTTGCCACCGAAGTGCTTTTTGATAGAAATCAGCTTCTGCTGACCAACAAAACCGTGCCAGCAGCCCAAAGACTGAGTGTACTGAGTTTTGTCTTTGTCGAATGCAGCCATATCAGCGCGCATAATGTCGGCGGTGTACTTGGCGATGTCTAGGCCAGTTTTAAATTTGTTCTGAGCTCGCATACGTGCAGCAGATTCTGGGTTGATGGCGTCCCAAGCACTGCCCTGAGCAGACTTAAGGTTAGCAACGGCTTGAATATCGTCTTGGTATGTGGACATAACATTTCCTTGGTTAAACGGCTGTTTTGATGAACGCAGTGTAGAACGCCTCAACTCGTTATGACAGAGGTTGGAAGTTATGCCTACTATTCTGTATGTGAATACTAAACGAAAATGTATGCAGGTAATTAGCAATCCCTCGACAAACGCCGGCCCGCATGCCATAATTTACCAGAGCTATTGCATTATACTTTGGTATTATGCAAATGAATAACGGCCCCTAGCCCTGCATTAATAGTGGCCTTTACCTAGATGGAGTTTGATTATGAGCATCGATCGTGTCGACCTAAACCTGCTAGTTTATTTAGACGCCCTATTAAAAGAGCGCAATGTGACCAAAGCAGCCAACCAACTAGGCTTAAGCCAACCCGCCATGAGCAACGGCTTACGCCGCCTACGCGAAGTATTTGAAGACCCATTATTAATCCGCACCAGCGACGGCATGACGCCCACAGAACGAGCCCTTGGCTTGCAATCCACCATTCGTGATGTATTAGCCACCATCGACAAAGCCATACAGCCGCAAGCCGATTTTGATGCCTTCACCTCAACCCGAGTATTTCGCATCATGGCCAGCGACTACTCAGAACCCACCCTTATACCACCATTGGTGGAGCGCCTACGCAAAGAAGCACCCGGCATTAGCCTGGACATTATGACCCCGTCTGACGTTGATTTTTATGACGTGGAGCAAGGCAAGGTTGACCTCGTCATCAACCGCTTCGATTCTATGCCCCAGTCATTCCACCAAAAAATCCTTTGGCGCGACCAGTTTATTTGCCTCATGAATCGTGACAATCCGACCGCGCAAAACTTCACCTTAGAAAGTTACCTGCAAGCCCACCACATTTGGGTCAACAAAACTGGCATGGGTGCGGGCGTTGGTATGAACCCTAAAGATGTACAACGACGTGGCTGGGTCGATAATGCCTTATCGGAACTCGGTAAAACCCGTAACATTCGAGTATTCACCCGCCACTACCAAGCCGCAGTACAGCTGGCAAGCCAAAAAGACCTGATCGTCACCCTGCCCCGCAAGGCCACCTTACAAACCGCATCGACAGAAGACATCGTCATGCTGGAACCGCCATTTCCCATACCAGAAATGACCTTAACCATGGCCTGGAGCCCTCTACTGCAGCATAACCCAGCCCACCGCTGGATTCGCGGCCTCATCACCGAGGTGGCCCGCGAAATAGACGAAGCTTAGGCCTACGCGTCATTTCGGCGCAGGCCGGAATCTCAACCCAAGCCGTGAGATCCTGACCGTCGTCAGGATGACAGCGATACCAGAGCACAACGGCACGCCCATTCCTAAATCAAATAACCAACATTTTCTCATACGACTAAAGAACAATCGGTAATCATATTGTTTCCTATATAATATTTTTGTAGACTTTACGAAACAAAACGCATTATTGTCGCATGTAGGAGCCTGGAATGAACGCCCATACCAATACAAGAACTGGCCATGCCAACTTATCTATTGATACACAGCTATACCAATTGGTAGAAAATGAAATTTTACCCGGCCTCAACCTGAACAGCGATCAGGTGTGGCAAGCCATGGCCACCCTGCTAGACGAATTCCAAGTTCGCAATCAAGATTTATTAGCCAAGCGAGAAGATCTACAGCACCAGTTAGATGACTGGCATAAAAACAACCCCGACGCCGATCCAGCCGCCTATAAAGCCATGTTGCAAGACATTGGTTACCTGTTACCTGTGCCGCCTCAAGTTGAAGTCACCACGAGCAATGTTGACTTAGAAATCAGCACCGTAGCTGGCCCACAATTAGTCGTGCCAATCAACAACGCACGCTACGCAGTAAACGCAGCCAATGCCCGCTGGGGTAGCTTATATGACGCCCTTTATGGCACCGATGCCATCCCTCGTTCTGGCAGGGCCATCAAAGGTTATGACGCCAAGCGCGGCGGTCAGGTTATTTCCTTTGCCAAGCAGTTGCTAGACACGCACTTACCACTCGTACAAGCCAGCCACGGCCAAGTATGTCAGTACAGCGTTAATGACGGCCAATTGATTTGTACACTGCAAAATGGCCATTCTGGATTATTGGCCAATGCCGACCAGTTTGTCGGATATCAAGGCGAGCCAAGCGCGCCAACGGCCATCTTGCTAAGACACAACAACTTACATTTAGAATTACAAATTGATCGTCACCACGTGATTGGCGCCAGCGACATCGCTGGCGTTAAAGACATCCTTATGGAAGCCGCGGTATCCACTATTATGGACTGCGAAGACTCAGTGACCGCCGTAGACGCCGAAGACAAGGTGATTGTGTATCGCAACTGGCTTGGTTTGATGAAAGGCGACTTATCCATTCAACTCAACAAAAACGGCAACACCATCACCCGCACACTGAATGCCGACCGCCTATACCAAGACGCTCAAGGTAACGACTTTAGCCTACACGGCCGCAGTTTGTTATTTGTACGTAATGTTGGCCATTTGATGACTAACAACGCCATTCTTAACGCCCAGGGTAACGAAGTACCCGAAGGCATTATGGACGGCCTACTCACCAGCTTATGTGCTTTACATGACATCCGCGGCACTAACGCTAAGGGCAACAGCCGTACTGGCAGCATCTACATTGTGAAGCCGAAGATGCACGGGCCAGAAGAAGTCACTTTCACCTGTGATTTGTTTGGCCGCATTGAAGATTTACTAGACCTACCCCGTAACACCTTAAAAGTGGGTATCATGGACGAAGAGCGTCGCACCAGCATCAACCTAAAAGCCTGCATTGGTGCCGCCAGTGAACGTGTGGCCTTTATCAATACCGGCTTCCTTGATCGCACCGGTGACGAAATCCACTCATCAATGCAAGCGGGTATTATGCTACCCAAAGGCATTATGAAACAGCAGGCTTGGATTGCAGCCTACGAAGGCAATAACGTAGAGACAGGCCTAGCCTGTGGTTTACAGGGCCGTGCTCAAATTGGCAAAGGCATGTGGGCTAAACCTGACTGCATGGCAGAGATGCTAGAAACTAAAAGAGAGCACCCCATGTCAGGCGCCAACACCGCGTGGGTGCCATCACCTACTGCGGCCGTGTTGCATGCACTGCACTACCATGAACTATTGGTGCAAGATCGCCAAAACCAATTATTAAACAACACACCCGTGGTACAGGATGACCTCCTAAAAATACCACTTTTGGGCCAAAACAAACTAACCGCACAAGACATTAGCCGAGATTTAGACAACAACTGCCAAGGTTTATTGGGCTACGTGATTCGCTGGTAGAAAGTGGTATTGGCTGTTCTAAAGTGGCCGACATCAACCAAGTAGGGTTAATGGAAGACCGCGCCACCTTGCGTATTTCTTCCCAGTCCCTAGCCAACTGGCTTGAGCATGGTTTCGTAAGCAAGCACATGGTGATGGATAGCTTGCAGCGCATGGCCGCCTTAGTGGATGAGCAAAACGCCGGTGACCCAAGCTACCGCAACATGGCACCCGACTTTGAGTCAAGCATTGGTTTTCAAGCCGCTTGTGAACTCGTATTTGAAGGCACAGCTCAGCCTAGCGGATACACCGAGCCGGTATTACATCGCCGCCGCCAAGAAGCTAAGCGGGTTTACGGCCACTAACACGGAGCAGTTTTCTCACCCCTAGCAGCTCTCAAGAAACCTCTACCTTTTCCAAGGCAGAGGTTTTTTATGCCTGGTCAGTACCGGCCTCATCGACATCTAATACCACCGTTTCTTCAAGGCCCGCTGCAACCCATGCGTTTCCTTACCTACTAGTCTCCCAAAGCACAATTCGTTATAAACGAATTACGCTTTTCGAGAAGCTTGATTTTATTTCTCGTGACAATAATCATAACAATAACACCGACAAGAAACGCCGAAAAAGCCAATACTGCAATCATTAAGTTAAACATCTTCAACCTCCTTCTGCCCATTGGTCTGAGTAAGAAGCAAAAGTAAAATCATATACTATACTTTGAATTATAGTTTTCCGTACTTACGGAAAATCCAATAATTCCGAGGTTAAAATGAAAAAAACACTCGCGCTAGTTAGTCTATTAATGACTTGCTCATTAGTAGCAAATGCACATGACATTGTATCTACAGTAGGCTATTCCAAATACAGATTAGGCAATAACTCGCTTACAGGCATTGAGTTAGGATTACTGGCCGAATTTGATCTGACAGAAAATATTGCCGTAACTGCTGGATATTACACTATTAATGCTAATTTAGGTTCCATTGAGCTGGAAGGTTCAGGCACAGCAATTGGCGCAAAGTACTCTGCTCCTGTTAGTGAAACAACACAAGCATTTGTTGGGTTTGATCTTATTCAGGTTAATATTACAGGATCAGTTAGTGGACTCAGTGTCTCTACAGACGGCAGCGGCAATCAGATCACGGCTGGACTAACAACACAAATAACTGACAACCTTAATTTGTTTGCTTCGATGGCTCAATCCAGAATAGGGGGCGGGAGCAACAGTTCATCTAAGATCGGTGGTCAATTCTACTATGACAGTGGCAGTTATGTTGGCGCTACCTATTCCAACACATCTGACGGCAACTCAATCGGCATACTATTGGGCCAGTCTTTTTAGCTTCGTGGCCTGATCGTGTCGGGGCTGGCGGTGGAGAGGTCTCGCAATCGTCAATAGTTGATATACATATTGAGTCAGATAACCTGCCAACACCATAGTCCCAAGTGCCGTAGCTAAAGCGACAACAATCAAGATCCTATGCTGATCAAAATTAATTGCTATCCATCCAACTACTGTCACAACCACAGCAACGGTCACAATTAGTAATTGCCGGTGCAATGTCAATTCTTCCTTAACTCGATCTATTCTTGCCATCTTTGCACCCTTTGAACAGCCTATCAATAACTAGAATGTATAGACCACCAAAACAGTTTTGCGCCTAACCCATGTATTAACGGCTTCGCCTCATTTTTTGAGACCTAGGCGACGTATGTTTAGTCATACCCTGCCTGCCCTTTTTTGCCTTTGGAACAGCCTTACGGGCTTCTTCGCGGGTTTCCGCAGGCACTAGGCAGGAGGGGCCTTTACCAATGAGCTTTTTCATACCCATTTCGGTTAATGCATCACGGATTTGAGCCCAGTTTTTAGGGTCGTGGTAACGCAGGATGGCCTTGTGCAAACGACGCTGGCGAATACCACGCGGAATACTCACGCGCTCACTTTCTCGGGTGATTTTTTTGAGTGGGTTCACTTCGGTGTAATACATGGTGGTGGCATTACACATGGGTGACGGGTAGAAGTTTTGCACCTGATCCAAACGGAACTTGTTGGTCTTAAGCCACAGTGCCAAGTTCACCATGTCGATATCACGAGTGCCCGGGTGTGCGCTAATAAAATAAGGGATTAAGTACTGCTCTTTACCGGCTTCTTTAGAGTACTTTTCAAACATGCGCTTAAACTTGTTATAGCTACTCATATTAGGCTTAAGCATGTGCCTTAAGGGCTCGTCTTCTGTATGTTCTGGCGCAATTTTTAAGTAGCCACCTACGTGGTGTGTGACTAGCTCTTTAACGTATTCGGGATCACGAATGGCCAAGTCATAACGCAAACCAGAAGCAATCAATACCTTTTTAACGCCTGGTAAGGCGCGGGCACGTCGATACAACTTAATGAGCGGCTTATGGTCGGTGCCCATATAATCACAAATGGTGGGGTGCACACAGGATGGCAAGCGACAGGTCGCCTCTACCTTCGGGTCTTTGCAGTGTAGCCGGTACATGTTAGCCGTGGGGCCACCCAAATCCGACACTACACCGGTAAAACCAGGCACCTTATCGCGCATGTCTTCGACTTCAGCAATAATGGAGTCTTCTGAGCGGTTTTGAATAATGCGTCCTTCATGCTCGGTGATCGAACAGAAACTACAACCACCAAAACAACCGCGCATGATATTCACCGAAAAACGAATCATATCGTAGGCTGGAATTTTTTCATCGCCATACATGGGATGTGGTACACGAGCATAGGGCGCCGCAAACACATAGTCCATTTCTTCGGTATCTAAGGGCATCGCTGGTGGATTCACCCACAACGATTTATTACCGTGCTCTTGGTATAAGGCACGGGCACTGCCGGGGTTAGTTTCGTGGTGCATTACGCGGCTGGCGTGGGCATACATAATCGGGTCCGACTTAACCACATCAAAACTAGGCAACTTAGCGTAGGTTTTAAACCAAGGCTGGCCTTTAACGGGTTCATAGGCCGCCATCGGTTTAATGGACAGGGTTTGTACGGCATCTTTAGCATCTTTAGGGCCGTCTGCAGAGTCGTTACTGGCCTCACACTGACTGGTAGCCGTGGTATCGATGTAAGGGCTAGCGATAGCGTCAATCACCCCCGGCGCATCCAAGGTGGTCGAATCTTTGCCGCGCCAACCCGTTAGTGGTTGTTTAACAATAATGGCGGTGCCTCGCACATCCTGCATTTGCGCCAGCGATTCGCCATTGGCAATACGATGAGTCACTTCCACCAACGGCCGCTCGGCGTTGCCGTAAATAAGCATGTCGGCTTTAGATTCAATCAACATAGAACGACGCACTTTTTCTGACCAGTAGTCATAGTGGGCAATACGGCGCAAACTGGCTTCAATACCACCAATAATCACCGGCACGCCTTTAAAGGCTTCTTTACAACGCTGGGTATAATGCAAGGTGGCGCGGTCGGGGCGCTTACCACTCACGTTGCCCGGTGTATAGGCATCGTCATGGCGCAGACGACGATCCGCCGTATAACGGTTGATCATGGAATCCATATTCCCCGCCGCTACACCAAAGTATAAATTAGGTTTGCCTAGCACTTTAAATGCCTCAGCGCTGCTCCAGTCTGGTTGGGCAATAATGCCTACCCGAAAACCCTGAGACTCCAACAAGCGGCCAATAATAGCCATGCCAAAACTGGGGTGGTCTACATAGGCGTCACCGGTCACCACAATCACATCACACGAATCCCAACCCAACTGATCCATTTCTTCGCGCGAAGTTGGTAAAAATGGTGCCGCACCAAAACACTCCGCCCAATACTTTGGGTATTCAAAAATACGTTTTTCTGGCGCCAAGTAAGACGACATATCAGAGGCAGTATTAGGAGGGGGCATAGTAAACCTATCAATCAATTAAGCGGCCAGGCAAAGCGGTGGCAAATTATAGCACGGCCTCAACCCCCCGTCTTCGCACACAGCCCAGCACCCAAGCGCTTTTCCGTGCTAAAATGCCGCCTCAATTAAGGAGCGTCCGTGACCACAACCACCTCAGCAGCACCCACACCCGCAGCAGCCATCAAGTTTGCAGAACAAGGCTACAACCCGCGCCTACTCATCAACCTTAAACAGCAAGGTTTTGAGCACGCAACCCAGGCGCAAACCCATGCCCTGCCCGTCGCTTTGGCCGGCCAAGACTTACTGATGAGCGCCGACACTGGCAGTGGTAAAACCTTGGCTTACGTGATTCCCGCCCTTAACCAAATCCTCAATACAAAGGCTGTGGGTTTTAGTACCCGCTGCCTCATTTTGGTGCCTACACGAGAGCTCGCTCATCAGGTCTTGAGCTTAACCAATAAACTCATTAAGGGCACTAAACTACAAGCCGCGTTAATCTTGGGTGGCGAAGACTACCACTACCAACAAGCCTTATTACGTAAAAACCCAGATTTAGTCGTGGCTACGCCTGGCCGCTTTATGGAGCACCAGCGTAAAAATCAAACCGACACCGAAAACCTAGAACTGCTCATCATTGACGAAGCCGATCGCATGTTAGAACTGGGCTTTTGTGAAGACGTAGAAGCCATTGCTGCAGCCTGCAATAAAAATCGTCAAACCTTATTTTATTCGGCCACCTTGCACAGCCCCAAAGTACAAGAAATGGCGCAACAACTGCTTAAAAATCCAGTCGACATCCGTCTCAATGACGCCAGCCAAGTGCAGGACAACATCAAACAGATGGTGGTGGTGTGTGACCAAATTGAACACAAACAGCGCGTGCTTGCATGGCTACTGGCCCACGAACCCGCCAAAAAACGCCTCATCTTCTGTAATAGCCGCAAACTCAGTGAACAGCTAGCCACCTTTTTACAAGGCCACAGCGTCGACGCCGTAGCCTTGCACGGCGAATTACCCCAAGACATGCGCAACGACATTACCCGCCAATATCGCCAACATAGCTTTAATACCTTAGTGGCCACCGAAGTAGCGGCCCGCGGCTTAGACATTGATGGCGTTGAACTGGTGATTAACTTCGACATGGCCCGCAACCTAGATGACTACCTCCATCGCACCGGCCGTACCGGTCGTGCAGGCAGCCAAGGCAAAGCCATCAACCTAGTGAACATTACAGAACGAGGCTTGTTGTTAAGCGTTGAGAAAGCCCAAGGCGCAGCCTTAGAGCGCATGGTCATTAAAGGCCACGAAGCCAAAGAACACCGTGATGCGGTGAGCTCAGCAAAATCAAACCCTAAAACTACAGCCAAGAAGCCGGCCGCAATAAGCAAAAAAGAAGCCGCTAAACAGCGCCAAGCTCAAACCAATGCGGCCAGCATCTGGGGCGACGGCACCATGCCGTTTGGCAAAAAGAAGCCGTAGGGCAAGAGATTCCGGCCTGCGCCGGAATGACACATCACAGCAAATATTGCCGCACGTACACAGTCATACTTCCAAACATCAATACGCGTGGGTTTTTTACCCAGTGTGGGCGTATGGCAGGTTACCTAATTTTCACTCATCAACATACTCGGGTGGAATATATAAATTATCTAACAACGGCTGCAACGCATCGCCATAACGCTTCCATAAGTCAACCGACTGGTTATGCATGGGCTGGCGCACTTGAAAGGCACTGGCCGTTTTAACTTTACGCTGGGTGTTATGAAAGTCTAGGCAAGCCTCTTGCCAATCCAACCCACAGTACTCAATGAGCTTATGGCTCTCTTCCTCTTGGTTAGACGTGAGCTGTTCGTATGATACCTCATAAAAGCGCCCAGGCAGCACATCTCGCCAGTGGGCCATAAGGTCTTCATACAAATTATGGTAATGAGCCAGCTCTTTTAGATCCCAAGCATAGGGGTGCGCATTTTTAGACGCAAAATAGGCTTTATAAATAGATAAACAATTAGCCATAGGGTGACGCTTACAATGGATGATCTTAGCGTTGGGAAGCAGCTTGGCAATGAGCCCAATATAGAGAAAGTTATGTGGCATCTTGTCGGTGATCTTGGCCAAACCCTGATCATACTTGTTTAAACCAGCCAGATACCCTTTCGCCACATCGCTCAATTGGTCATGGTTCATTTTGACAAAACGCTTATGAAATGCCATAACGCCACCTTTAGCTTTCTTTACCTGGTCGGCTAAATAATCAAGCTCACCTGCACCCGTGACTAATGAATGACTTGAAATAATCTGTTCCACCAAGGTGGTACCAGACCGGGGCATGCCTAAAATAAATATGGGACGACTATCGCTGGAAATAACGCCACCAACATTCATTGTTGAATTTTTATTATATACCGATTTTATTATTTTAAATAAAGCCTCACCTTCTGAACCTTTATATTTTACTGATTTACGATGCAAATCATTTCCCACTTTATAAGCTGAAAATGCGCCTCCATAATCTTTTAAACTATCTAGTAACTTAGCTAAAGCAAAGTTTAAATGCTCTTTCGACTCAAGAGTAATATTTTCTAATTGGCAAGCACCCGACACCAACGACATTAAATCTATTTTTTCACTATTATCTATTTTTGTTATTTCAACCAAATGGCGATAGGACTTACCCTCCCTTGGATTAATTGAAATTGCCGACAAATAGGCCTGTCTGGCCTGCGGCATTTGACCCAAATGTTGGTAAACTGATCCTATTTCATGCTGAACCTTAGCACTATTACAATGCACCAAACAGGTAGATAACAAATTTAGCGCATCATGGTGACGGTCCAATTCCACCAAGGCATTGGATAAATTAAGGTAGGCAAGCTCAAAGTCGGGCTTGAGTTTAATAGCGGCTTGGTGATGTTCAAGCGCACCCAGGTAATCGCCCTGATCCTGCAATACACTGCCTAAATTGTTGTGTGCTTCATAGTTAGTTGGATGCCAAGAAATGACCTTTTGATAGGCCACCTGCGCTGGAGGCAGGTCACCTTGCCTAACTTGAGTATTGGCTAATAGAAATATCGCCTCAACATAATCTGGCTTTAACTTAACCGCCTTAGACAACGCACCAAAAGCCAGCTGTAACTTACCTTGATCTAGATAGGTTTTTCCCAAATTATAGTGGGCTGGCGCATAGCTACCCGATAGCTTTATGGATTTCAGAAGGTGCTTTTCGGCAAGCTTGTAGTTTTTGTACATTACATGCACAGCACCCAACAAATTATGCGCGTCTGGGTGTTTTGAATCTAGCTGAAGCACCTGGTGATATAAACGGCCTGCTGCCTCGTACTGCTGCCGCTGGTGCAAGGCCATACCCTGCTCTAACAGCTGGTCAATCTGACTCATAAAAAATTACGCTTGTGTCGGCTAATATGAACCAAGCATTCTACGCTACAATTTTTTTACAGGATACTTTTTCACGGCCAAAAAAAAGACTCCCGAAGGAGCCTTTTATAACTTTAAAGCTAAGTTCTAATTAGATTAGAAAGAAACCGTGTAAGTTACGGTAGTTGCACCAGCAGTACGCTCAACGCTCAAGTCTGCATTGCCAAGATCTAGAGCAGCAGTTACCTCGCTGGCAGAGTTAGCAGTTACAGTTAGGTCGCCAGAAGTGTAAGAAGCAGATACATCGGTATCAGTACCGTCGTATGCAGCCGTTACAGTAATGCCGTCTAGTGTGTAAGCTACAGAAGCTTCAGTTGTGCTTGAGTTGTTTACAGAAGCTGTAATAGTCAATGCGTCAACAGTAGTAGAGTAAGAAGCAGTGATTACTGCTGCAGTATCAGTTTTCTTACCAGCTGTAACAGTTAAGTCACCGAAAGAGTAAGAACCACCTAAAGAAGAAACACCTTCTTGCTGAGCTGCACCAATGGTCAAACCATTGAAGTCATAAGTTGCACCAGCAGAAGTAGCAGTAGCGCCTTCTGCATCGATTTGACCGTGAGCCAAAGATACAGAAAGGCCAGCGAAGTCACCAGTGTAGGTAGCACCATTGCCTGAGTTAGCAGTAGTAGAGTGACCCATTACAGATGCAACGTCACCGTGACGTGCGCCAGCTTGGTTGTCAACACCAGAACCTAAGGTTAAAGTACCAAAATCACCAGAAAGGCCAGCAGTACCAGCAGCAGTTCCGCCAGCGTTCAAAGAGATAGATGTAGTTGCAGTCATGCCGTTAGCCAAAACTTCGCTAGAAGCTAAGGTTACAGATGAAGCAATAGTAGTTGCGCCACCAGCTTCAACTGAAGCTTCTACAGAACCAGATAGAGTTGCACCAGCTTGTGCTGCTACAGGAAGTGCAGCGGCGATCGCAAGAGCGATAATAGACTTATTCATTGAATTTCCCCTTCAATAATATTTATAAAAATTTAACTAGCTAGTTAAACACTTACTTTACCTTGCTGACCGATCTTTATAATAATGATTA
>JABGSN010000050.1 GCA_018647765.1 Oceanospirillaceae bacterium
ACCCTTCAAAATATACTGTGCTCCCCTGCCCTTATGACAATGGAGCTCTAGGGCGGAATTGAACCGCCGACCTCACCCTTACCAAGGGTGCGCTCTACCCCTGAGCTACTAGAGCGTATAACGCACTAAACTGGCTCTAAATAGCCTTACATCAATCCGCTAACTTATGCGAACCTTACTCAGTATGGAGCGGGTAGCGAGAATCGAACTCGCATATACAGCTTGGAAGGCTGTCGTGATAGCCATTATACCATACCCGCTAAGAATGGTGGTGGGAGGTGGATTCGAACCACCGAAGCTTACGCGTCAGATTTACAGTCTGATCCCTTTGGCCACTCGGGAACCCCACCTAATGTTCTTTAACAGGAATTGGTGCCGGCACGAGGAGTCGAACCCCGGACCTACTGATTACAAGTCAGTTGCTCTACCGTCTGAGCTATACCGGCTAAATGCCTGCGTTCCTGAAACTGCCTGAACTCAGGAGGGGCGTATAATACTTAACGAATTAGCAGTATGCAAGCATCAATACATGATTTTATTAAAGTTTTTCAGACTTTTGTTATACCTGCAACAAGAGCTAAGCCATCAAGTACCAAATCACCGCTATAAGTGACACCCAGCGCCTGCGCTGGAGCCTCACCGTCACCACCGGTAAGCATAATGACATAACCCGCCTGCTGGGCTTCGAGCAATAATCCACACAAGCCATAACTAGCCATCTGCCCACAACCGGCCAATACTGCGTGAGCGGTATTTTTACCAGGCACTGCTGCCTCTACAGACGCACCAGAAAACTGAATCTGCGCCGTGTCGCGCAGCAACGCCTGCACCATCAAACGCTGGCCGGGTATAATGTAACTGCCTTCGTGCTGACCACTTGCGTCGATATAGTCAACCGTAATAGCACTGCCGCAATCGGCCACACACAGGGGCGCTTTGGACTGCGCGCGTGCCGCCACCATCGCTAACCAGCGATCAACGCCCATTTGCTGGGGTTGCTCATAGCCATTAGTTAGGTCCTGCCACTGCGCTTGTGATTCTGCCTTGTACGCTTGGAGGTTGCGCGTATTGGCCCACGACTCTACAACTGTGCCGCACTCTGGTGCTGCAACGCTGGCCCACGCCAACTGGCTTATCTGCGCTGGCAATTGCGCATTCAACGCCGCCAGGGTAATGTCACCGGTAGCCATGGTGCCGCCGCCAACTAAAGCACCTTGTTGCTGAGCGCGCCATTTTAAGCGGGTATTACCAATATCGATCAATACATCAGTCACATCACACCCCTTTGTGGTCGCAGGCTAATTTCTCCGCCATTAAAGGCCCGTAGCTCGCCACCTACCTCAACCAACACCGCACCGGTGTCATTAACACCTCGGCACACCCCGTTCAGGGTCTCGCCAGACAACAACAATTGCACTAACTGATCCTGATGTTGGTTATAAGATTGCCACAACCTCCGCACCGGCGCAAAACCTTGGACCACAAAAGTGTGCAAATGCTGATTTAAGCGCAACAGTAAACGTGCCACTAATTCGTTGCGCTGCACGTGATAACCTAATTGCCGCAGACTCACCCAGGGCTGGTCAATGTTGGGGCTATGCTGCAAATGTACATTGACGCCTATGCCAATGACCACATGACACGGGCCCGTAGCATCGCCACGCATTTCCAACAATATGCCTGCCAGCTTTTTACCATCAGCCAGCACATCATTAGGCCATTTAAGTTTTGCCGATGACACCCCCAAATCTTGCAATGCCTCAACCAAAGCCAAACCCACCACCAAACTCAAGCCCTCTAACGCCGCCGCGCCACCCGCAAAACGCCAACCCAACGACAGCGCGATGTTTTGACCAAACGGAGATTGCCACTGGCGACCCAAGCGGCCACGGCCCTTAGTTTGCACTTCAGCCAGCACCACCTGCCCATGAATAGGCTCTTGCTGTACACGTTGCATGAGGGTTTGGTTAGTGGATGCGAGGGACATATGCAATTGCATACTAAAAACGGGAGTGAGTGGTGGTAATTGACGCTGAATGGCTTCTAGGTCGAGTAAATCTAACCCCCCGGCAATACGGTAACCACGGCCACGAACACGATGCAGCTGTACGCCTAGCGCTTCCACGCCCTTTAGCTGCTTCCATACCGCTGCACGGCTCATATTGAGGTGCTGGCCTAGGTCAGTACCCGAATGAAAATGGCCATCTGCAAGTAAATGCAGTAATTGATTAAGGGAGGTTAATGACATAACGCGCTATGGATTACCACGGGGCATTGCCCCTCGCAAAGACAGGGAGTCTTCCCGTCATTGCGAGCGTAGCGAAGCAATCCAAACCCGTGGACTGTAGATTGCCGCAGGGCTGCGCCCCTCACCATGACGCAGGACATTACTTGTGTTTAGCCTTTTTATTGGCTTTTTTAACGTGTTTCACTAGCCGCTGCTTCTTAGTAATTTGGCGTGCAGACAACTGATTTTTCTTACCCTCGAAAGGGTTATCACTGGTACGGAATTCAAAACGCACCGGGGTGCCACGAATTTTGAGCACCTTAATGAATTTATTTTCCAAATAGCGCTTATAGGCCATAGGCAACGCGTTGGTTTGGTTGCCGTGGACGATAAATAACGGCGGATTAGAGCCCCCTAAGTGGGCATAGCGCAACTTGATGCGGCGACCATGCACCAAGGGGGGCTGATGATCCTGCAGCGCATCTTCAAGCAAAGTGGTTAACTTATTGGTACTCCACTTGGTAAACGCACAGCCATGAGCTTCTTCTACCGATTTATACAAATCACCTACAGCGGTACCGTGCAAGGCCGAGATAAAGTGGATGCGCGCAAACTTGGCAAATTCCAACCGCGTTTCCAACTCATGCTTCACATGGGCTTTATCGTCAGCGGTCATGCCATCCCATTTGTTAACGGCAATCACTAAGGCACGCCCGGCATCAAGAACAAACCCTAACAAGTGCATGTCTTGCTCGGTTAAACCTTCATGGGCATCCACCACCAACACCACCACATGGGCATCCTTAATGGCCTGCAGGGTTTTTACAATAGAAAACTTTTCTACCGTCTCTTTAACCTTGCCACGGCGGCGCACCCCTGCGGTATCAATCAAGGTATAAGGTTTATCGTTGCGGCGGTAGGGAATATAGATACTGTCGCGCGTGGTACCCGCTTCGTCATACACCACCACTCGATCTTCACCCAGCATACGGTTGACCAAAGTCGACTTACCAACGTTAGGCCGGCCAACCACACCAATGCGAATACCCCCTTCAGTTTCATCACCAAAACCTTCGACTTCTGGGAACGGCTCCAGCACATCTTCCATGAGCTGACTTACGCCACGCCCATGGGAGGCAGCGATAGGTCGCGGCATACCCACTAAGCCTAGACCGTAGAAGTCGCCCATAGCCACATCTGCGTCGATGCCATCGGTTTTATTAACCACCAAATAAGATGGCTTTTCGCTGCGGCGTAAATGGTCTGCAATGAGTTCATCGGAAGGATTTAAACCCGCCTTACCGTCCACCAAAAACAGCACCACGTCGGCTTCTTCGATGGCCAACAGGGACTGCTCTGCCATAACCTGATCAATGCCCGCTTCATCACCACTAATACCGCCCGTATCAATGACCAAAAAATCGCGCTCAGCAATTTTTCCCTCACCGTATTTACGGTCTCGGGTGAGGCCAGGAAAATCGGCCACTAACGCATCACGTGAACGCGTTAAACGGTTAAATAATGTGGACTTGCCCACATTGGGACGCCCTACTAAGGCAATTACGGGATTCATAGATAAACCAATTATTTCAAGCCAATGCGCGTTAAGCGGCCATCTTGACTCAATATGTAAATATTATTTTGGTAACTCTTGCTACCAACACGCGCACCTAAGGTGCCAATTTTATTGCGCCCTAAAAAGGCCCCATCCGTTAGCTGTAACAGGTGAGCATAACCCTGTGCATCAACCACTAAGGCCTCATTGCCCAGGCTCATGGCCGACGATAACAGGCGGTACTTAAGGGAATCGTTGTGCCATAACACATGGCCTTCCATGCGATCGTAAGCCAGCACTACGTCATCAGCATCCACAGCTAAAATGGTATTGCCAACAATCAAGACACTACTTAAACTCGATAGCGGCTGCTGCCACTTTACCGCCCCAGTTAAGGCATCAATGGCGACTAAGCTACCTTGGTAGCTAGTGCTGTAAAGTACACCGTCTAACAACTGCAAGGCGCCATCGATATCAACCAAACGTTCAATTTCAGAGCGGCCTTTAGCCGAGCCGACTGTTTGCTGCCAAACAATACTGCCTGTTTGGTTATCAAGCGCAACCAGTTTGCCACTAGCAAAACCCGCATAGGTGTAGTTTTTGGTGACTACGGGGGTACTCGTACCACGCACCGTTAGGCTCGGTAAATTAGCAGCGTATGACCACAAAAACTTACCATCCTCAAGTTGGTAGGCGCTCACCTTACCGTCAATCGTTTGCACCACCACCAACTGTTCGTTAGCTTGCGGTACAGCCAGCGCTTCGCTCGAGGTATTTGCCTGCCACTGCAACGAACCATCCACATCACTCAAGGCAAGCAACTTGCCATTTTGGGTGGCTACAAATAGCAAACCCTGCGCCTCGCCTATACCCGCACTCACCGTTTGCGCCAAATCCACCTGCCAAACCGCAGCGCCAGTACCCAATTGATAGGCTGCCACAATGCCGCTAGACGCCACCGCAACAATTTGATCTTGCTGCAGCACCGGCTCCAACACAGAAAAAGCATTGTGATCACCAGCGCCGACCTTACTCGACCAGTGCTTAACCAGCTCTTGTTGCGCCACTATCGATTGCAGTTGCGTCGGTTCTGGCACACTACCACCGGTGGATGAACAGGCCCCAAGGGTCACCATAGCTATGCACAAAACAAGCAGTCGTAAGGGTCGAGTTAACATTGAGCTATACCTTATCACAGTGGTTAAGTACGCAATTTATTGCGCAAGATTATCCAATTTCAAACCCAGCAACGGGTTATTCGCGCCACTCGCCTTAGCCAGTACTGACGCTTGAGTATATGCAGCCCTTGCCGCATCAAGCTCCCCTTGGGTCACAAGGATGTCACCTTTAGTTTCTAAACGTGCAACAGACCATGCATCATCACCGTCTACCAGCAAGGCAAGAGCCTGTTCATGCTGGCCTTGCGCTGCCAGCACTTTGGCTAAACGAACGTTGGCCAAAGCCACTATTTCAACATCGCCCTGTTGCTCCACGACCCACTCTAACTCAGCACCCGCAGCAGCAAGGTTGCCGGCTTGCACTTCCACTCGAGCCACCATCAAAGCAGCAAGCTGTGCGTAGGTACTGGAACTAAATTCAGTTTTCAACAAATCACTATTGTGGCGAATACTAGCGGCATCTTTTTCGCTTAGCTCGCCCGCTGGAGCGCTATTGAGCAAGCGCTGAAAATAAGCACTGGCTACTTCAGATTGCTGCACCTGATAGTCTTGGTAAGCATTCCAGCTCAATACGCCACCGATAGACACGGCGATGGTTAAAATCAGCGACTTGCCGTTTTCTTTCCACCAGTTTTTTAACGCTTCTACCTGCTCTTCTTCGGTTTTCATTTCGGTCACAACCAAAAACTCCTCAATACTGCATTTATTAATAATTGTTAATTGGATTACAAAAAGCGGGTCACTTGAGCCGTTACTTGATCAATTGCGATACTTTGCTGCTGGCCTTGGCCATGTAGCGGCTTTAACTGAACCTGTCCTTGGGTGAGCTCATCATCACCTAAAATCAGCACCATTTTGGCACCGCTACGATCCGCCTTTTTCATTTGGTTTTTCAAACTACCGGCACCACAATGCCAAACCACCCGCAGGCCCGTAATGTCACTACGCAACTGCTCGGCTAATTGCATAGCGCGCACGTTGGCCTCGGCACCCAAATGGGCTACATACAGATCCACCTTTTGAGCAATATCAACAGGCGCTTGCTGCAGTTCTTGCAGCAATAAAATCATCCGCTCTACACCCATAGCCCAACCCACGGCCGGTGTAGGTTTACCGCCTAGTTCCTCTATCATGCCATCGTAACGACCACCGCCACACACTGTGCCTTGAGCCCCGAGCTTATCAGTTACCCACTCAAACACCGTTTTACAATAATAATCCAAGCCACGCACTAGTCGTGGGTTGATTTCATAGCTCACTCCAGCGGCATCCAACAACTGACGCAGGCGCTCAAAGTGATCGCGAGATTCGTCATCTAAATAGGCATAAAAATCTGGGGCGCCATCGAGCAAAGCTTGGGTGGATTCATCTTTACTATCCAATACTCTCAGCGGGTTAGTCGCAACGCGGCGCTGACTGTCAGCATCCAGAGAAGCCATATTCGCCTGCAAGAAGGTCACTAAGTCAGTACGATAAGCGGCACGGGCTGCGGAACTGCCCAAGGTATTCAGCTGTAATGTAACGGCACCTTGTAACCCCAACTGACGCCATAAGCGAGCCGTCATAATGATGAGCTCTGCATCAACGTCGGGGCCATCTAGACCATAAACTTCTGCACCGAACTGATGAAACTGGCGTTGGCGACCCTTTTGTGGCCGCTCGTAGCGGAACATTGGCCCGTGATACCACAAACGCTGGACTTGGTTATAGGTTAAGCCGTGCTCCAAAGCCGCCCGCACACAAGACGCAGTCCCTTCTGGTCGCAGCGTCATGTGGTCACCATTACGGTCCGCAAAGGTGTACATTTCCTTTTCCACTACATCGGTCGCTTCACCAATGGAACGACAAAATAAGTCAGTTTTCTCTGCAATAGGCATACGGATTTCTGCATAACCATATTGCTCAAAAACAGACTTAACTTGCGCTTCAAAAAACTGCCACAATGGTGTTTGATCGGGCAAGATATCGTGCATGCCGCGAATGGCTTTAATAGATGCCAAAACGTGTTCCTTTACTAAACTGTTTATGGGGTGTCGATTATTTCTTTAACGTAAGACGCGCAATGTCTTTACGTGTATGAGGCTTCAAGTCGATGATTCGCTCGTCAAAGGTCATGTGAGTGACTGCAGATGAACGGCCCAACAACACTCCAATGGGCGCAATAACCACTTGGTCGATGCGTTCGTCAGCAGAAAACAGGTCCGACAAAATCATCTTGCCATTGCCATCTTTAACTTCCACCCAACAGTCTTTTTCAAACACCATCACCAACACCGCTTCATTGGCCGCCAACACTGGCGCCTCTTGGGCAACAGGTGCTGGCACTGGCTCGGCTACGTCTGCGGCGGCGGACTGCTCGCTGGCTTCGATCACCACCGGTGCGACTTCAACGGCTGCAGGAGCTTGACTAGCCTCAATTAAAGGTACCGCCCCAACCTCAGCTTGGCTGGCGGTTAAGGTGGCTAGATCAAGGTTATCTTCAAGCTCTTCTGCCGGCTCGACAAGCGTCTCACCTTGCGCAGTATCCACCGTTACACTGGTCAATTGAGATATAGCTAAACCACCATTTTGGCTTTGCCACCACATTATCGAAACAACCACTAAACCAATGACAAACAACGCCGAAACGACTTTTACCCAGGTATCACTAGGCTTACTTTGCTCACCAGCGTTGCGTATACCAACCATAGGCTTACTACCATGATCTGGCACACCATATACCGAATCAAATTCGGCAACTAAGGCTTGGCCATCCAAGCCCACATGACGCGCATAGGAGCGAATATAACCACGGGCAAAAACAAAACTAGGAATGAGCTCAAAATCGTCTTCTTCAATGGCATTAATGACCTTCGAGGTTAAATGCAATTCGCGCGCGGTCTCCATTTGAGACCAGCCCTTACCTTCTCGAGCTTGACGTAATAGATATCCGGGGAAGCCTGGCAACTGCCCGTCCAGTTGATGTTGATCTGACATGTCTAACGATTCCGCATCACTCACTATGTGTACCTTTTATTATTATTTACAGTAGAGTTAGTTAAGTTTGTTTATATTTGCAGCAATAATAGCGCCCATTTTTGGACACTGCCAGCCTAGCTTAGTTCCTCGGCTAAATTTGTTGCGCTTCTATACGTGCCGCATGGGTCGCACTGCGCCGCGTACGGTCTTTAACTTGGCCGACCAACTGCCCACAAGCAGCATCAATATCGTCGCCGCGGGTAGTTCTTATGGTAGTAATAATACCTGCTTTGGCCATGATACGCTGAAAAGCTTCAATTTGCGGCCGAGGGCTACGACGGTAATCAGACCCCGGAAAAGGATTAAAGGGGATCAAGTTGAGCTTGCAAGGCACTCGCTGTAACACTTTTGCCAACTCACGGGCATGTTTGGGCTGGTCGTTAACACCATCGATCATGGTGTACTCCATGGTAATCACGCGTTTATCAGTGAGCTTATCTAAGTAGCGATTACACGCGTCTAATAACGCATCCAAATTGTACTTTTTGTTCACCGGCACTAACTCATTACGCAACAAATCATTGGGCGCATGTAAAGAAATAGCCAAAGACACGTCGGTAATTTCACTCAAACGATCAATCGCAGGCACTACACCGGCAGTGCTTAAGGTCACACGTCGCTTGGATAAGTTATACGCATTGTCGTCCATCATCAGGGCGATAGCAGGGGTTACATTATCAAAATTTAACAAGGGTTCGCCCATACCCATAAATACCACGTTGGTGACGCGGCGCGGGCCATTCGGGTCCACCGGACCAAAGGATTTTATGGCAATACGTACTTGGCCAATAATCTCTGCTGAGGTTAAATTACGGTTAAAGCCCTGTTTACCTGTGGAACAAAAACTACAATCTAAAGCACAACCTACTTGAGATGACACACACAAGGTGGCGCGATCGCCATCGGGTATCAATACCATCTCAACTTTGTTGTCGCCGGCCACACCAATGACCCATTTTCGGGTGCCGTCTTTAGAATCACCGCGGTACAGCACTTCTGGCTCAACGATTTCGGCCGTTTGAGTCAACTTTTCACGCAGCTGCTTACTCACATTGGTCATGCTTTCAAAGTCTTCAGCACCAAACTGGTGGATCCACTTCATCACTTGAATGGCCCGGAATCTGGGTTCATTCATGGCTTTAAAATAAGCTTCCATTTGGCTTGGGGAAAAACCCAAAATATTGGTTTTTGCGCTGACTTCAGACATTTTCAGACCTTTATATTTAACCGGCAAGTTTTATTTGCCTAAACGCAATGCGGCGCTCACTAGGAACGCCGCACTGTGTTGCCGATAACGCTTCGCCACCGAGGGCGAATCGATATCAACTTACTTCCTGATCACAGAATTAACCGCCGAAGAAGTAACCAATTTCGCGTGCAGCTGACGTAGTAGAGTCAGAACCGTGCACAGCGTTGGCATCGATAGATTCTGCAAAGTCACTACGAATAGTGCCTTCAGCTGCTTCTTGTGGGTTAGTAGCGCCCATTAGATCACGGTTTTTGTTAACCGCACCTTCGCCTTCAAGCACCTGAACTACAACAGGACCAGAAGTCATGAAAGTTACTAGGTCGCCAAAGAATGGACGTTCGCTGTGCTCAGCGTAAAAACCTTGAGCTTCAGCTTCGGTCAACTGCTTCATTTCCATTTTAACGATTTTAAGACCGTTAGTTTCGAAACGTGAAGCGATTTTTCCGATAACATTTTTAGCTACAGCATCAGGCTTGATGATGGACAGAGTGCGTTCTACCGCCATGGTATTCTCCAAACAGTGGGACCCATAAAATGGGTAATAAATAAAAAGTATTGACTCGCACGAAAACCGTACGCGAAATTTGACCGCGTAATTATACGCTGTATTGACTCAATTTAATAGAGGCTAGTCAAGCTCATCAATCCAGGCGGCTTGTATAGCTTCTAATATTTTTTCGCCACAGCGTTTTGGGTCGTCATTAAACGCTGGCAAAGCCATAGTCCACTGCATTAAATCGGTAAACCGCACCTGCCGCGGATCAACCTCTGGGTGAGTTTCATACAGCTCAATAGCAATATCTAAGGTATCAGTCCAACTCAACGACATAACAAGCTCCTAATGGGCCTCTGAAACAATGTTAATGGTGTACTTCGGGATCTCTACCACTAAGTTTTCATCGGCCACAACAGCCTGGCAGCTTAAACGAGAATCTGGCTCTAAGCCCCAGGCTTTGTCTAGCATGTCATCTTCTAATTCGTCAGACTCAAGCATAGAATCAAAACCTTCACGTACGATCACATGGCAGGTGGTGCAAGCACAGGATTTTTCGCAGGCATGCTCAATATCAACACCATTGGCTTTGGCCGCGTCAAGAATGGTTTGACCCGCATCAGCCTCAATCACTTGGCCCGCTGGGCAAAGTTCGGCATGGGGCAATATAATAATCTGGGGCACGGTTACAACTCCTCAACTGCATTCTTTAAATTCACGGGTTGGCGACAGTCTACAACTGATCTACAGACTTGCCAGCCAAAGCGCGCTTAATACTGTCATCCATACGCATGGCCGCGTAGGCATCACTGGCCTTAGCCATAGTTTCAATTTGTTTGGCGATGGCATGGTGGTCTTGGCCATTACGAGCCATGACCAGCTGCTCCATTTGAGCCACAATTTGCTGCTGTTCTTGCTTCATTAGTAAGCGCTCACCATCTTCTGCCAAAGCCATTGTCACAGCCTCTAACAAACGGTCTGCCTCTACCTGCTGCTCACGCAAACTGCGCGCGCTGCGGTCATCTTCTACATTACTCCAACTGGCTTTAATCATGTCAGCGATTTGCTGATCAGACAAACCGTACGAGGGCTTCACTTGCACTGTGGCAGCCACACCCGAAGTGAGCTCACGCGCATTTACCTCTAACAAACCGTCGGCATCCACCTGAAAAGTGACCCGAATTTTAGCCGCACCAGCGGCCATCGGCGGAATACCACGTAACTCAAACCGCGACAAGGAGCGGCAATTTTGTACCAATTCGCGCTCACCTTGCAACACGTGGATGGCCATGGCTGTTTGGCCATCTTGGTAAGTGGTAAATTCTTGTGCACGCGCCACAGGGATAGGCGCATTACGATCAATCACACGCTCAACCAAGCCACCCATGGTTTCCAAACCTAATGACAAGGGCAGCACATCGAGCAACAATAGTTCTTCGCCACTTTGGTTGCCCGCCAACACGTCAGCCTGACGCGCGGCGCCCAGGGCGACCACACGATCGGGGTCAATAGAGGTTAATGGTTGACACTGAAACAATTCAGCTACGCGCTCCTGCACTCGCAAGCTACGCGTTGAACCGCCCACCATCACCACTTCTGCCACTTCATCTAGACTCACCTTAGCATCACGCAAGGTGCGCTTAGTGGCCCGAATAGCACGACTAATAATAGGGTCCAACAACGCATTCATTTGCTCAAGGCTGAGGGTCAAATCGGTATAGGCGTCGCCCCCAGGCCAACCTTCAAACGACAAAGTGGCTGTATGTTCTGTACTCAAACGTTCTTTCGCAGCACGCGCCAAGCGCAACAAAAAACGCTGCTGGGCGAGGTCTAACTTTTGTGGAATTTGGCGCTGCTGGCGCATCCATTCAGCTAATGCATGGTCAAAATCATCACCACCAAGGGCGGAGTCACCACCTGTGGCTAACACTTCAAATACACCCTGCTCCATACGCAGAACAGAAATATCAAAGGTACCGCCACCTAGGTCAAACACGGCAATGGTGCCCTGCTGCTCGCCTCGGTTAGACTCTTGCTGCTCAAGCCCGTAAGCTACCGCCGCAGCGGTAGGCTCGTTGAGCAAACGCAGCACCTGGATGCCCGCCAATTGGGCTGCATCTTTGGTTGCTTGACGTTGGGCGTCATCAAAATAGGCAGGCACCGTAATCACGGCACCTACTAACTCACCACCCAAGCTGCTCTCACCACGTTGCACTAAGGCCCGTAGAATGTCGGCAGAAACCTGTACCGGGCTTTTAAGGCCCGCCACCGTATGGATCATGGGCATGCCCTGGTCACAGGCCTCAAATAAATACGGCATATTGCTGCCAAGACGCTTAACGTCTTCGATACCACGACCCATAAGCCGCTTGACCGACATCACGGTGTTGGCTGCATCATCCACCAAATGCGCTTCGGCCTTAACACCGACCTGTGGTGACTCGTCCACCAAATAACGCACGACGGAGGGCAGTAGAGGCTCACCGCGGGAATTGGGCAGGGTTTCAGCCTGCCCACTACGTACACTCGCCACAAGGGAGTGAGTGGTGCCTAAATCGATTCCGACTGCCAACTTACGCTGGTGTGGCTTGGCACTTTGACCGGGCTCTGCAATTTGCAACAAGGCCATGACATCTAATCCTTAATCGAGCAACTCGCCTTCGAGGGCATCTAATTGCTGCTGTAATTTGACAATAAATTGTAGCTTTCGTACTGCTGTTTCTGCACTGAGGTAATTATCTGCAGCAAAAGATTGAGAAAAATCAACTTCTAACTGCTCCGCTTGCGCTTGTAACTCGCGCGCTAACGCCGTGATAGCAGGTTCTGGATCAGGCACCCGAGATAGCTCTTCTATGCCTTCACGCAGCTCAATTTGCTGCAATAAGAAGTCCATGGGCATTTGCGTATTGGTGGGTGCCATAGGATCCATACCCAACAACTGCAGCAGGTAAATACCACGCCGCAAGGGCGCACTCAGGGTCGCAAAGGCTTGATTCAAATAGGCCGTAGTTTGTACCGCCAGCCGCTCCTGTGCCTCACCAAAACCGACAAACCGATCTGGGTGGTACTGTTGCTGCAAAACACGGTGACTTTGTCGCAACACGCCCAGATCTATCTCAAACGTGCGCGGCAAGCTATAACAGGTGAAATAATCTTGGCTGATGTCCATAGGTTAACGTATCTTTTGGTCGCTTAAACGTTAAAGCTTTCACCGCAGCCACATTCACCTTTGGCGTTGGGATTATTAAACTGAAAACCTTCGTTTAAACCTTCTTTGGCGTAATCTAGCTCGGTGCCGTCTAGATATAAAAGACTTTTTGGGTCGATGACTATCTTCACACCCAGGGTGTCAAACACCTCATCTTCTGCCGCAATCTGATCAACAAACTCAAGGATGTAGGCCATGCCAGAACAGCCTGTCGTCCGTACACCTAAGCGCACGCCTTCGCCATGGCCACGGTTAGTTAAGTAGTTATTAACGTGGTCTGCTGCGGCTTGGGTCATGGTAATGGCCATGGAAATATCCTCTAAATACGCGTTAAACGTTACTGCTTGCTTTTGTAGTTATCGATAGCCGCTTTGATGGCGTCTTCGGCAAGTACGGAGCAGTGAATTTTAACCGGTGGTAACGCCAATTCTTCAGAGATATTGGCGTTGCGAATTTCGCCTGCCTGATCCAAGGTCATGCCCTTCATCCATTCGGTAACCAATGAACTCGAAGCAATGGCCGAACCACAACCATAGGTTTTAAACTTGGCGTCTTCGATGACACCTTCGTCGCTAACCTTGATTTGCAAACGCATTACGTCGCCACATGCGGGCGCGCCTACCATACCAGTACCTACGTGTGCGTCAGCTTCATCCATTTTGCCAACGTTACGAGGGTTTTCGTAATGGTCGATGACCTGTTCGCTATATGCCATGTGTCTATCCTCTCAATCTATTATATTAGTGTGCAGCCCACTGCACACTGTCCAAATCCACACCATCTTTGTACATATCCCAAAGGGGTGACAAATCACGCAACTTAATCACTGCATTGCGTGATTGCTCAATGGCTTGATCTATGTCGGCTTCAGTGGTGAAACGGCCGATACTAAAACGAATTGAGCTATGCGCTAATTCGTCATTCATACCTAGTGCGCGCAGCACATAAGATGGCTCCAAACTGGCAGAGGTACACGCAGATCCAGAGGACACTGCGAGCTCACGCAGCGACATCAATAGCGATTCGCCTTCTACAAAGTTAAAGCTGATGTTGGCATTGCCAGATACGCGCTGGGTCGCATGGCCATTCATATACACTTCTTCCATGTCCTTCACACCATCCCACAAGCGCTGACGCAACGCGTCTATACGAGCATTGTCGGACTCCATCTCGGCTTGGGCAATAGCAAAAGCTGCACCCATACCCACAATCTGGTGAGTTGCTAAGGTGCCAGAACGCATACCGCGCTCGTGGCCGCCACCGTGCATTTGTGCCTCTAGACGCACACGTGGCTTACGACGCACAAACAAAGCACCAATACCCTTAGGCCCGTATACTTTATGCGCAGAGAAGGACATTAAATCCACTTTTGCTGATTCTACGTCGATAGCAATTTTGCCCGCACTCTGGGCTGCATCCACATGAAACAATACTTTTTGAGCGCGGGTGATCTCACCAATAGCGGCAATATCTGTGACTACGCCGATTTCATTATTCACATGCATTAAAGACACTAAAATGGTGTCTTCACGCATAGCTTCAGCCACTTGTTCAGGGCTAATCAAACCTTCGGTGCTGGGCTCAAGATAAGTCACCTCAAAACCCTCACGCTCCAATTGGCGACAGGTGTCTAACACCGCCTTATGCTCAATTTTAGAGGTTATAATGTGCTTGCCCTTCTTATGATAGAAGTGCGCCACACCTTTAATCGCCAAGTTGTCTGATTCGGTTGCGCCTGAGGTCCACACAATTTCACGCGGGTCGGCATTAATCAGGTCAGCCACTTGGCGACGTGCATTTTCTACAGCTTCTTCTGCTTGCCAACCGTACACATGCGAACGTGATGCTGGGTTGCCAAAGTTTCCCTCTTGGGTCAAGCAGTCGCACATTAACTTGGCGACACGGGGATCAACCGGCGTGGTGGCTGAATAATCCAAATACAAAGGCAATTTCATGTTGTTTCTCCGCTGCAACTAAACAGCAATTTACATTCTACAAATACAGGTCAGCCAGCCTAAGCTAACTAACAAAATTAAGTGACACCACTTGGTCCAAGCTATCGACCTGCCGCTGTGCCAACTTTTGAACTTCGCCACGAGAGACCAAATCAGCCAAACTAATGTCATTCAAAAAACCGTGGATTTGGGTACTCAAATCGGCCCATAAATGGTGCGTAAGGCAGATATCTCCGGCCTGGCAATTACCGGTTCCACGACAACCCGTAGCATCGACCGTCTCATTTACGGCATCAATGACTTGGGCAACAAAAATACTCTCAGAACCACGGCTTAAACGGTAGCCGCCACCCGGGCCTCGAACACTGTCCACCAATCCTTGGCGGCGCAATTTTGAAAACAACTGCTCAAGGTAAGATAAGGAAATCGCTTGCCGCTCAGAAATATCTGCCAAACTAATCGGCTTGCCCGATGCGTGAATCGCTAAATCCAACATTGCAGTAACGGCGTAGCGACCTTTAGTAGTGAGCTTCATGGGCATTCCAAGTTTAGTGTCGGCGCCAATATAACTCGACACGTCAAACGAGGCGCCATTTTACTAAAACCTGACTATTTTAGTCAAGTATTAAAAGCAGCCTTAAAACCAGCGTTTCAGCCTTGCTTATCGCCATCGGGATCAATGGCTCCAGAGAAGTCAGCATCATTAAGTTCAGGCAGGTATTCATCCACATAACTTGCATCCATCTCCTGCATTTTGTCGGCCATGCACTGTATTTTTCGATCCACCGCATGCATATGATCTAACATGGCAGCCAAAGATTTGGCGACCGGATCGGGTAGATCAGAGCTCATGCCATAGGCATCGAACTTGTCCGCCATGACTTGACGTAACTTTTGCTGAGCTTCAGTAGGGCGCTCTATAATACGCCCAGGGATACCCACTACTGTGGCACTGGCGGGGACCGGTTTGGTCACCACAGCATTGGAACCAATGCGAGCATTTTTACCCACCTCAAACGGACCTAATATTTTAGCGCCCGCACCCACCACCACACCATCATGCAGGGTTGGGTGTCGCTTACCTTTGTCCCACGTTGTGCCGCCCAAGGTGACACCATGATACAGGGTTACGTCGTCGCCAATAATGGCGGTTTCGCCAATCACCACACCCATGCCGTGATCAATAAAAAAACGATTGCCAATGTGCGCCCCAGGATGTATTTCGATACCGGTAAGCCAGCGTGTTAACGTTGACAGGTAGCGCGCCAGCCATTTGAGTCGGATATTCCATAAGCTATGGGCGATACGGTGCAACAACAAAGCATGCAAGCCAGGGTAACAGGTCAAGACTTCAACAAAATTTCGTGCCGCTGGATCGCGATGAAAAACTGATGCGATGTCTTCTTTTAAATGACGAAACATGACCCGATTCCTGATTGAGTGAACTGTTAGCTTATATAGGGTTTAACCTAGCTTTTTCAACGTGCGTTGGGTGGCGGTAAACATACCCCGTAAGATATTGTGCTCTATACGGTCCAACCGAGCGCGCAAAAACAGGCGCCTTAAACGGGCCAGCAATTGGCGTGGATATTTTGGGTCAAAGAACTCAATATCTACCAAGGTCTCTTCCATATGCTCAAACAAACGCTCCATTTGTTCACTGGTCGCTAATTCTTCATCCCACTCCGTGCCCCATATGGGCGCAGGTGCATCACCTTTCTCAGAAGCCAGTAGTGCCATGCGTAATTCGTAGACAATAACTTGCACCGCGGCCGCCAGGTTTAATGAACTAAAGTCTTCATGGGACGGGATATGCACGTGGAAATTACACAAATGCAGCTCATCATTGGTTAAACCCCGATCTTCACGACCAAATACAAACGCCACTGGATGCTTTGGCAACTCGGCTAACGCTTGCGCTGCTGTTTGTCGCGGATCTTGTAACGGCCACGGAATATGGCGGCTACGGGCACTGGTCCCCACCACCAAACCACAACCCTCAATGGCTTGCTCTAAGGTGGGCACGATGGTGGCATTTTGCAGCACATCCTTGGCACCCGCAGAGCGCGCATCGGCTTTGCCGCTCGGAAATTCTTGCGGGTCTACCAAAACTAAGTTGTGCACACCCATGTTTTTCATCGCTCGGGCAACGCCGCCGATATTACCGGGATGAGAAGTGTTGACGAGCACAATACGTGCATTAGCCATTAAATTTTGCATTGGGGCAACTCACCTAAACGTTTTAAAAGTATCAGCCGCGAATGATAGCGATATTTGAGCTAAAGTTAACGTTTTTTTCACACTTTTTTGCTATACTGCGCGCCTTCGGCGTAGTTGCAAGTACAGATTCATTCACAGCTAGGCCCCGTTCTTTTAAACTTTTGGTTAACTGTAGGGAATTTCACATGCTTCCGCTAATTAATATCGGCCTTCGTGCTGCACGTATCGCTAGCGAACAACTTATTAGATCAATGGAGCGATTGGACCTTATTCACGAAGAAGGCCAAGAGTTAGATGTGCATTTACGTCGCCAATGTGAAGGCGCCGAACGCACCATCGCCTATGAAATTCACAAGGCTCACCCAGAACAAGGCGTTGTTGGCGCTGTATGTGGTGAAATAAACACCCCAGACGAAGCACCTACTAAAGTTTGGCACATTAACGCCATCGATGGTTTAGACCAATACGCCCACAGTTTACCGATGTTTACGCTGACCATGGCTTGCTACGAAGATGGTAAACTCATGCACTCAATCATTATCTGCCCATCAAGTGGCGAGGAGTTCTGCGCCAGTAAAGGTCGTGGCGCACAACTTAACGGCCGCCGTATTCGCGCCAGCAAACGCGCCACATTAACCGGTGCACAACTATTTGGTGGCAGCGGCGACAACCGCGAAGACTTAACCGATTTTGACCGCCACCAAGCCATTAGCCGTAATCTTTATAGCAACGGCGCCAGCACATACGGCCAACTGGGCAACAACATGGCCTTAGCCTATGTTGCCGCCGGGCGATTTGATGGTTTGTGGCATAGTAGCGTAGACCAAAGTGCTGATGCAGGCCTATTGCTAGTCCTAGAGGCCGGCACGTTAGCGGCCGACTTTAGTGGCGGCACAGCCCTCAACAAAGGCCAGCTTGTGTGTGCAACACCTAAGTTACTAAAATTAATGCTTAAAGCGGCGCATAACGCTTAGCTTTTGATCCTGACGAAGCAACTGCCATCCTGACGAAGGTCAGGATCTCAGGAATTAGACCAAGATTCCGGCCTACGCCGGAATGACAAGGGAGCCACCTCTAGCGAGGTTCTAGATCTTCTTCAAAGCCTTCGCCCTCTTCAAACCCCTCACCTTCCTCAAAGCCTTCGCCCTCAACAAAATCTTCTTTGGGCGGCACGATCAAATCTTCCTTACTAATGCCGAGCGCTAACAATACGTTGGCCGCAACATAAATCGACGAGTAAGTACCTACTAACACACCAATAATCAAGGCCAATGCAAAACCGTGGATCAGTTCGCCACCAAATAATAATAAGGCTAGCAACACCAAAATAGTGGTAATGGACGTGACTAATGTCCGACCCAACGTTTGGGTTAAGGATTCGTTAATGATTTCAACCGTGGTGCCTTTACGCATCTTACGGAAGTTTTCTCGAATTCGGTCTGACACGACAATCGTATCGTTAAGCGAGTAGCCGATGACTGCCAAAATGGCCGCCAACACGGTCAAATCGAAGTCTAATTTAAATAACGAAAAGATACCTAACACAATCAGTACATCGTGAATCAATGCCACCACGGCACCCACAGAGAACTTAACCTGAAAACGCAACGCAACATACATCATCACAATGGCCAATGCCAAGAGCATGCCCATGCCACCCTGCTCGGTGAGTTCTTCACCAACTTGAGCGCCGACGTATTCAGACCGGCGCAACTCAACGGCAGATGACGATGCCGACTGCAAAGCGCTTAACACTTGCTCGCCAACTTTGTCGCTAAAGGCCTGACCCAAACGCACTAATACATCTTTGTCGGAGCCAAAGTTTTGCACTACGGCGTCGTCAAAACCTGAACCCTGCAACTGACTACGTACAGCTACTAGGTCTGGCGCTTGCTCATACCCAACTTCTATTAAGGTGCCACCGGTAAAATCTAAACCAAACTGCAACTGATTAACCGCAAGGGAAACCATTGCCCCCAGCACTAAGGCAATGGATAAGGCTCCGGCAGCTTTACGCAGGGCCATAAAGTTAATGATTTTTATGTCACTCATTTGCCTACTCCCATAAACAGCGGCCATATCTTAATATCGGTCAACTTCTTGCCACCGTACACCCCATTAACCATGGCACGACTCACCATAATGGCGGTAAACATCGAGGTTACAATACCAATCGACAAAGTCACGGCAAACCCTTTCACTGGGCCAGTACCCACCGCATACAAAATCACCGCTACCAACAAGGTAGTAATGTTGGCGTCAAAGATGGTGGTAAAGGCGCGTTCGTAACCTGCGTGAATAGCAGACTGCGGTGCTAAACCGGCTCGTAATTCTTCCTTAATACGGGAGAATATGAGCACGTTGGCGTCTACCGCCATACCCACCGTCAACACCACGCCAGCAATGCCCGGTAGCGACAGGGTAAAACCAAGTAATGACATCACCGCCGCCACGAGCAACAGATTAAAGGCCAGCGCAATATTAGCGATAATGCCAAACACGCTGTAATAGGCCAGCATAAAGATGATCACCAATGCCAGACCAATCTGTACCGAAGTTAAGCCGAGATCGATGTTTTCTTGCCCCAAGCTTGGACCTACTGTGCGCTCTTCCACAAAGTAGATTGGTGCCGCCAACGAACCGGCACGCAATAGCAAGGCTAATTCCGATGCTTCACCAGCGCCATCTAGGCCAGTAATACGGAAGCTATTACCCAACGCAGTTTGTATGGTGGCCAAAGAAATAACACTTTTTTCCACATAAGGCTGGCGCTGCTCGACCAACTCACCGTCGACTTCCACCACCTTAGTGCGGGACTTATGCTCCACAAAAACCACGGCCATACGGCGCTTAACCGCATTGCGGGTGACGCGATTCATAAGCTTACCGCCCTGGCTATCCAGGTCGATATTCACTTGTGGCATGCCGTTTTCATCAAAGTTGGATTGTGCATTAGAGACACTATTACCGGTGATGATAAGGTCTTTCTCTAAGGTTGCCTTGCGCTCGGGATTAGAGCGGAAGGTAAATTCTTCAGTGGCAACACGAGCGGCACCAGGCTTGGCCTCCAGCCTAAACTCTAGATTAGCTGTTGCGCCCAATATACGTTTAGCGGCAGCGGTGTCTTGTACGCCAGGCAATTGCACGACAATACGGTTACGACCTTGGCGCTGAACTAATGGCTCGGCTACGCCTAACTCGTTAACACGGTTACGCAGCGTAGTGAGGTTTTGGTTAACCGCATAATCTTCAATTTCGCCAACGGTAAATTCATTGAGGGTGACCAACAAGTAGTAAACACCGTCGCCATCTTCGGCGCTCATTAAGAACTCACTGTAATTAGATTTAAGCTCCGAACGTGCTTGATCTCGCACCTCGGCATCCATGAATTTAATACGTAAACTGCCATCGACTTCGTGTGTGACCGCGCGATATCGCAGCTTTTCGGTACGTAATAAGGATTTAATTTCACTTACGTACACGTCTAAACGCTGGGCTACGGCTTGTACCATATCCACTTCTAACAAAAAGTGTACACCACCCCTAAGATCCAAACCCAATTTCATGGGCCCAGCACCGAGGTTAGTTAACCATTCTGGCGTTGTGGGTGCCAAGTTAAGCGCGGTTACGTAACCCTCACCCATAGCGTCACTCAACAGCGCCTTAGCCTGTAATTGTGACTCGGAATCAGCCACCCTAATAAGCACGTTTTTATCAGTCAGTTCAATACCTATAGTATCAAGCTGAGCTTCTGACAAAACATGGGTCGCTTCGTCAAGCACCTGCGTGTCAATGACCGTGGCGCTTCTAGCTCCAGAGATTTGTATAGCCAGATCATCTGGGTATAGGTTTGGCAGCGCATATAGGCCACCAAGGGCCAAGCCAACTAGAATCAGTAGGCTTTTCCATAGGGGATAACGATTTAACACAGGCTTTCCTTGAAAAACGAGTCACAAGAAGCCCTGCTGCCAACACGTGCAGCAAGGCTTGAGTAGAGCAAACTAGATAGACTTGATGGTGCCTTTTGGCAATACCGAAGCTACTGCAGCTTTTTGAAAATGGGCATCAACACCGTCAGCCAAAGTGATGGTAATAAAGTCATCACCTACCTTCGCTACTTTGCCGATCATACCGCCATTAGTTACTACTTCGTCACCTTTGGCTAATCCGCCCATCAAATTCTTATGTTCTTTGGTGCGCTTAGACTGTGGGCGCCAGATCATAAAATAAAATACGGCGGCAAAAATCACCATCATAATGACTAAAGAACCTGGATCACCACCTGTTGCTGCAGCTTCACCTTCTGCTACGGCTGATTCGATAAAGAAATTCATACTATCTCCAATAACTAACTAATAAATGCTACAAAAAAAATTAAAACTCATCTAAAGCAGGCGTTGCTAAGCCTCGCTTGCTATAAAAATCATCGACAAAGTCGTCCAATGTACCCGCTTCCAAGGCAGCACGCAATCCTGCCATTAGGCGCTGATAATAATGCAGGTTATGAATGGTATTGAGCTGGGCTCCCAACATTTCACGGCACTTGTCTAAATGGTACAAATAAGCCCGCGAGAAGTTGCTGCAGGTATAACAATCACACTCGCTATCTAGCGGCCCGGTATCAGTTTTGTGGACCGCATTACGGATTTTCACTACGCCATTGGTAATAAACAGGTGGCCATTGCGGGCATTGCGGGTTGGCATCACGCAGTCGAACATATCGATGCCACGACGCACGCCCTCCACTAAATCTTCGGGTTTGCCGACACCCATCAAATAACGTGGTTTGTCAGCAGGTAACTTAGGCGCTGTGTGACGTAGCACACGCAACATATCTTCTTTAGGTTCGCCAACGGATAAACCACCAATGGCAAAACCATCAAAGTCGATGTCCGTTAAACCCGCTACCGACTCATCACGTAAGTGCTCATACATGCCGCCTTGCACGATACCAAACAACGCCGATGGGCTATCGCCATGAGCATCTTTACTGCGCTGAGCCCAACGCATAGAACGGCGCATAGAGGTGGCGGCCTCTTCTTCCGTTGCTGGGTGCGGTGTACACTCATCAAAAATCATCACTACGTCGGAACCCAGATCTTTTTGCACCTGCATCGAAGATTCTGGCGTCATATACACCGTGTCGCCGTTAACAGGGGATTGAAACTTAACCCCTTCCTCGTTGATCTTGGCGCCTAAGCTAAACACCTGAAAACCACCCGAATCAGTAAGAATAGGCTTATCCCACTGGGCAAAATCATGTAAATCGCCGTGTAACTTCACCACCTCTGTACCGGGGCGTAACATCAAGTGAAAGGTGTTTCCCAAAATAATTTCAGCACCCGTGGCTTCAATATCGCGAGGCAACATGCCTTTAACGGTGCCGTAAGTACCCACCGGCATAAAACATGGCGTTTCAACCGTGCCGCGAGGAAAACTCAAACGCCCACGACGGGCTTCGCCACTTTGGGCCAAACGTTCAAATTTCATAAAACAGCTGCGTGTCATGTCAATTCCAAAGCAGTAGGTTGTGGCGTCACTAACATGGCGTCGCCATAACTAAAAAATCGGTACCCTTGCTCAATGGCGCAGGCGTATGCCGCCATGACGTTATCGCGGCCAGCAAAGGCACTCACTAACATCAACAAGGTTGATTCGGATAAATGAAAATTAGTCACCAAGGCATCCACACTTTTAAAGCGGTAGCCTGGGTAAATAAAAATATGTGTTTCGTCATTAAAGGTGGCAATTTCACCATCAGCACTGGCGCTCTCTAACGCTCTTACACAAGTGGTGCCTACGGCGACCACACGGCCGCCATTAGCACGCGTAGTTTTAACCGCGGCCACGACACCAGCATCAAGCTCAACCAATTCGCCATGCATGTGGTGGTCTTCTATGCGATCCACCTTAACCGGCTGAAAGGTACCGGCGCCCACGTGTAACGTAATATAAGCTAGATTCACGCCTTTAGCTGCGATCTCATCCAACAATCCTTGGTCAAAATGCAGACCTGCGGTAGGCGCGGCAACCGCACCATGATGGGCTCCAAAAACAGTCTGGTAGCGATCGCGGTCTGCGGTATCGTCAGGGCGATCAATATAGGGTGGTAAGGGCATATGCCCCAACCGTTGCAATACATCTAAGGCGCGCTCACCTTCATCTAAGCACAGCTCAAACAAGGTATCGTGTCGCGCCACCATGGTCGCCCAAACCTCGCCTTCTAACAACAATCGCGCACCAGGTTTAGGGGATTTACTGGCACGTACGTGGGCCAAGAAATGTTGCTCACCTAGCAAGCGTTCTACCAACACTTCAATTTTGCCGCCCGATTGCTTAGTCCCAAACAAACGTGCTGGAATGACCTTGGTATTGTTAAGCACCAACAGGTCGCCCGCTTGAAGAAATGCCAGCAACTCAGTAAATTGACCATGGGACACATCGCCAGACTCACCTTGCAAACGCATTAAACGGCTAGCAGTACGCTCTTCGGTAGGGTAACGAGCAATTAACTCGTCAGGTAAGTGGAAACTAAAATCGGAAACTTGCATGGGATCTTGATGGGGTCTCTTGGTGATAAACCCAAGGCCTAGGTAATTTAGCTGGCCATAATAGCAAAATAGACTGCTCCAGCACAGGCGTTTTTCGCGTTTCTTTATCCAACATCAATGCTAACGGTTGCCCTCAATAGAGGGCCGCAAACTTACCTGAAGGATTATAATTTTTGATAATTGTCCAATTACCCGATAAATAGCCTCCAAGCCGTTGACGCTTAAGATGAACTCTGTATAATTCGCCCCTCAATGTGCCAGTGTGGTGAAATTGGTATACACGACGGATTCAAAATCCGTTGCTTCGCGGCGTCCCGGTTCGAGTCCGGGCACTGGTACCAGCACATTATCTGCTCTCTCAACAGAGTATTTTCTAAAGCGTTGAATCTCAAGCATAACTTTCACTTCCCGTGCACACATAAGGTGCTCACGGGTCTTGTTATACGTGAGGTATGCGCCAATATGTTGTACACAATACACTCCAGTTACCTTCTATGCCGTAACGGCACCTACTACTACAACCGAAGAATCCCCATAGATATTAGACACATCTACCCTTCATCAAGGATTGTACTTAGCCTTAGAACACGCTCAAAAGCGGTGGCCACTCGTGGTGCAAACTCGCTAACAGCAAAGCTTGAAGACTACTGGTCTTCCATACGAGTACAGTCTATTGCAGAAAAAATGCTGCCAACTGTCAGTCACACAGAATCAAAACTCTCAGGGATTAACTTCTCAAATGCAACAGCTCAGTACCTGGCGCTCAAAGGCGTAGGCAAAGAGAAGTACTTCACCACCTACACGATGAGAAACTCTGGTTATCTTATCGCTTGCCTCGGTGATCAAGACCTCATGGCTATACCCTCCTCCAGTGGTGGCAAATTTAGAGACGCCCTAGTAAAGCGAGGCTTGGCATCCAGCTCTATCAAACGTATTTTCACATCAGTCCGATCCATAGTCAGTCTTGCTATATCTGAACATGGATTAGATATGAGAAACCCGTTCGCTAATGTTTACTTTCCAGGGCATTAGATAAGCGGTGTCTAGCAAGGTTCATAGCTGGAATGAATACCTCCTCAAGTTCTTAAAATAGTGGGCCGCTCTCTATGTGTGC
>JABGSN010000022.1 GCA_018647765.1 Oceanospirillaceae bacterium
AGTTAAGCGACGATGTAACAGTGCCACTGCACCGATCCAGCACAAAATACCAGCAAAACCGCCCACAGCCATGGCTAACACTTGTTTTTGAGCTGAGGTAACAAACACCGCATAAATAGCATGGGGGGTTAATAGGCCCACCACGTGTCCAAAGACAATAATTAAAATACCCACATGGAACAAAATACTGGCCACACGAAAGCCTTTAGAGCTTAACATTTGGCTTGACCCTGCTTTCCAGGTGTATTGCTCGCGGTCATACCGGGCCCAACTGCCAATCACAAATACAGCTATGGCTATGTATGGGTAGATACCAAACAAAAGGTCGTTAATATAAGACATATTTTTCTCCTTACGCGGGTTATTTAGCCGCGGCATCCACAAAATGAAGGGGTTGAACTTGGGCTAACTCTTGGCGCCGTTGATGTAACACGTTGTTGCCACACTCTTCTTGCGACAGGGCACCAAACTTCACCATTTCTTCTTCCCAAATTTTATCCATGGCTTCTGCTGTATTGTCAGCCTCTTCACCTGCTACTTGCTCCGCCAATGGCTGGCGGTCTATGTTGGCGTCACATTGGCTTAACAAACAAGCTAATAAACCTGCATACGGGCTATTGCGCTCATCTAACCGAACTTCTAGCAAGGCCAGTATATGACTCATGTCCAGCAACCACTGTAACGCTTCTGCTTGTGGGCGTTGGCTGAGGTATTCCAAAAACAAAGGCAAGTAGTCTGGCAATTCTCGGCTGTCAATTTCAAACCCGTGTTCTTCGTATACTGCCATTAAGTCCACCATGGCTTGGCCACGATCACGGGATTCACCGTGTACGTGTTCAAACATTAGCAAAGACAAAGAACGGCCACGGTCAAACCAAGCCACATAATCAGACTGGGCATCAATCAAAGGTTGCGAGGTGAGTTTCTCTATACAGTCCACCACCAGCTGTTGCTCGCTGGCCGACATTTTGGTGTCGGCTTTAGCGCTTTGAATAAGGTCTTGCGCATATTCAAAGACCTCTGCACTAGGGTAATCCAACAGCAATGAGATTAACTTTAAGTTACGCATCATTGGCCTTCTCCTAAGCTAGCTTTTGGGTCCATCATTTGTACACCAGACACTTTTTCTACCATGGTCATGGTCTGCTTTTTGGCACCAAACATGTTGTAATCGCTTTCGCCACCACCACAACCGTTGCCAAAGCTAAAGCCGCAGCCGCCACGTTCTGGGAAAGCCTCTTTAGCCAATTCACGTTTACTGGTTGGAATCACATAACGGTCTTCATAGTTAGCAATGGCTAAATAGCGGTACATTTCTTCCACTTGTGTTTGAGTGAGGCCTACTTGCTCCAACACCTCTAGGTTGATTTTACCTTCCACTTGCTCGTCACGTTTGAACGCTCGCATCGCTAAGATACGCTCTAGGGCCAATTTCACTGGCTTTTCATCTCCTGCCGTTAACAGGTTAGCTAGGTACTTCATGGGAATACGCAAGGAGTCCACATCCGGAATCGCACCGTTCATACCCACATGGCCAGCATCAGCAGCAGACTGAATAGGACTTAGTGGGGGTACGTACCAAACCATCGGCAAAGTGCGATACTCCGGATGCAAAGGCAAGGCTAAACGCCAATCTACGGCCATCTTGTACACCGGCGAATTTTGCGCAGCTTTGATCACTGAATCTGTAATACCATCAGCCTTGGCTTGTGCAATTACCTTGGGATCATGTGGATCTAAGAATACCTCAAGTTGCTTTTCGTACAAGTCGGTTTCACTGCCACTAGCGGCCACTTCGGCAATGCGGTCTGCATCGTAAAGCAACACGCCTAGGTAACGAATACGACCAACGCAGGTTTCTGCACAGACGGTCGGCATGCCAGACTCAATACGCGGATAACAGAAAATACATTTCTCAGACTTACCAGACTTCCAGTTATAGTAAATCTTCTTATATGGGCAACCACTCACACACATGCGCCAACCGCGACACTTGTCTTGGTCGATGAGGACAATCCCGTCCTCATCGCGCTTATATATGGCGCCACTTGGGCATGAAGCCACACATGCAGGGTTAAGACAATGCTCACATAAACGTGGCAAGTACATCATAAAGGTGTTTTCAAACTCACCATAAATGGACTTTTGAATGTTGTCGAAGTTCTTGTCTTTAGCCCTTTTTTTGAATTCTGTACCTAATATTTCCTCCCAGTTAGGGCCCCACACAATCTTATCCATACGTTTGCCGGTGATCAAAGACCGAGGGCGCGCTACGGGTTGGTGGTTACCTTCTGGTGCATTGTGTAAATGCTGGTAATCAAAGTCGAACGGTTCGTAATAATCGTCGATTTCAGGCAGATCTGGATTAGCGAAAATATTCGCCAAAATACGCCATTTGCCACCAATACGAGGTTGCAAATCACCTTTATTATTCAG
>JABGSN010000068.1 GCA_018647765.1 Oceanospirillaceae bacterium
AAGGGCCAGTTGGCTGAACTGCCCCTGTACGATAAAGCAGGTGCAATTCAACGTGGCAAACTCATTGAGGTTCCAGCAAGAGATTAACCTGATATTAAACGTCAGTTTCTAAATCAAGCAACACACAGCCTACGGGGAGCCGTTCCAAGCCATGCTCCGCCATGTCGTCCACCTTGTGAATACCTAAAGCACCCAATGGCATCCACGTGCTTGAGTTCAACAAACGGGTGCGAAGCATGGGTCGAAATTAGAAGAGGCGTATAGGAAGCAAATCGGAAATTAGGTACATAATCATGTACCTTCTGCCAGCATCGAAAATAAAACCCTTAAAAATCAAAGGATTGAATGGTGCGGACGGAGTGTCGTTCCGCTTCGCTCCACTCTCTGGGTGGTTAGGGGGGCTTTGTGTCCTCATAAATGTCTACCATCACAGTTGGATTCAGTGGGTTTTTATAGACATTTCAATGAGTTACCTGAGGATTCTCAAGAAATAATGGCGGTGAGGGAGGGATTCGAACCCTCGGTACCTTGCGGTACACACACTTTCCAGGCGTGCTCCTTCGGCCACTCGGACACCTCACCATTTGCAGGCGCAGATTCTATGCTTTTGGGTTAACAAAAGCAATAAAATTCAATGTATTAATGCCAATCGGTGATGAAATTTGTGCTGTCTATTTTTGGTACTGGTTTGGGTGCCACGCTGGGTGTGCCTAAATAGATCATACCAATGATTTGTTCTTGCGCTTCTACCTCCAACGCTTGCCGTATTAGTGGGTGTTCTACCACCCAACCCGTGCGCCAAACTGCGCCTACACCTTGAGCAAAGGCTGCCAAAACCATGGCATAGCCAGCCGCGGCTGTGGCTTGAATTTGTTCGGCCAACGGTACTTTGGGGTGGTCTGCTGGGCTAGCCACTAATACCAGCAGGCTTGGGGCTCTGCTGGGCATTTTTCGACATCGGTCTAACACTAGCTCATCGCTGTCTGGGTTGCGCTCTAATTGGGCTTGTTGCATGACCTCGCCTAACCGCGTAAGGCCTTCACCTGTCACCATAATGCTGCGCCAAGGTTTTAGATTAGCGTGATCTGGTGCCCGTAAAGCCGCTTGCAGCATAACTTCGATCTGCTCTGGTGTTGGACCAGGTGCTTCTAGCCGCTGAATAGACACGCGATTAAGTAAGCCGTGTATTAATTCCATGTGTGTACCTGTTTAAGTTGTAGCAAGGGTTACTGGCGCTGTGTGCGATGGTTGCTAGGCGCAAGGGGCCGAGTTGAGCGGTATGGATTAATGTCCAGGCCTCCCCTTCTCACATAACGAGCGTACACTGTGAGTTGGCCCGGTTTACATTGGGCTTTGATGTCGAGAAAAATTTGTTCCACACACTGCTCATGGAAGTCGCCGTGCTCACGATAAGAAACAATGTAGGCTAACAAACCCGCTCGATCTATGGTCGGCCCTTCGTATTCCACAACCAAGGTCGCCCAGTCTGGCTGACCGGTAACGGGGCAGTTACTTTTTAATAAGTTGCTGTGCAATATTTCCGTGCGGTAGACACTAACGTCCGACGACAACAAACGAGCGTCGGGTGTGTAAGTGGTAATCTCAATATCTTGTTGATCAATGTTGTCACCCGGGGCTGGCATGGCTGGCATGGCCATATCCCGCAAGCTAAACAGCGTTACTTGCACTGGCGCACCAGCGGCTGCCGATAAATCGCTCACCATGCGTTGCTGTGCCTGCGAGGCGTTATCAATCGTGGTTTGGTTAAAGGAGTTCAGGTACAGCTTGAAGGATTTGCTTTCAATAATATTGGGGCTATCGGCAGGAATACGAAACTCTGCCAATGCCATTTGTGGCAATCCTTTATCGTTTAACCAGGAAATTTCAAACGCGTTCCACACGTCTATGCCATAGAAGGGACGCTTTTCAAACTCCGGCTGCCAAGGCGTATTACGCGGAATAGGAAACAATAATTCCGGAGCATATTGGGTGACATAAGCGCTTTTATCACCTAACGGTGAGGCTTCAATAAAGTCATTTTGTTGCATGTGTTTTCTCAATCTCTGTTCTTTGTAGTGCGCCTTGGCGGCTTATTTACGAATACCTTTGCCGGTATTTAATAGGTACATGCAGTAGCTAAATAGGCCAATGATAAAGGCGCTAATCACTAATAAAGCATACCCTACCGCAATGTCCGACACACCCAAAATGCCGTAGCGGAAGGCATTGACCATATACAGAATGGGGTTGAGCTGTGACGCACTGGCCCAAAAATCTGGGAGTAAATCAATGGAGTAAAATACGCCACCCAAATAAGTTAAGGGTGTCAGTACAAAGGTTGGGATGATGGAAATATCATCAAAACTATTGGCAAATACGGCGTTTATAAAACCACCCAAGCTGAACAGTATAGACGTCATCAGTACCACTAACACAATGATCCCAAAGTTATATATTTCTAACTGGGTAAAAAACATCGACAAGCTGGTTACGATTGCACCTACGGCCAAACCTCTGGCTACACCACCAGTGACATAACCCGCCAAAATCACCCAATTAGGCGTGGGCGACACCAACATTTCTTCCAAACTACCTTGATATTTGGTGCTGTAAAATGAAGAGACTACATTGCCATAGGAGTTGGTAATAACCGACATCATGATTAAGCCTGGCACAATAAACTGCATGTAATCAAAGCCGCCCATTTGGCCAATACGGCTACCAATTAAGTTACCGAAAATAATAAAATAGAGCACCATAGTAATGGATGGCGGTAGCAGTGTTTGTACCCAAATGCGCATAAATCGTTGGATTTCTTTACGCACAATGGTCATGTAGGCAATGTAAATTTCATAACTAGACATTAAACACTTACTCCTTGTAGATCAGTCTTGTTGTTGGTGACCAAATTAACAAATAACTCTTCTAATCGGTTGGTTTTATTGCGCATGCTGGTGACGTGAACACCTGCGTCCGAGAGCTTTGCAAACACACCATTGATGTTTTGACCTTGGGTGATACTCACCTCTAAATGAGTGTCATTCACCAACTGCAGCCGGTATCCCTGGATTTCTGGAACCTGTGCTAAGGGCGACTGTAGGTCAAACACAAATACTTCTGTCGTCAGGGTTTTTAATAGGTCACGCATGGAACTGTGCTTAATGATATCGCCTTGATCAATGATAGCGATATTGCGGCATAGGCTTTCGGCCTCTTCCAAATAGTGGGTAGTAAGAATGATGGTGGTGCCTTGTTCGTTGATCCGCGTGAGAAACTCCCACATAGAACGCCTAAGCTCAATATCCACACCAGCTGTGGGTTCGTCTAATATAAGCAATTTAGGTTTGTGCACTAATGCGCGGGCAATCATCAAACGACGTTTCATGCCACCAGACAAGGTCCGCGAGGCTTCGTTGCGCTTGTCCCACAGACCAAGTTGTTTTAGCAATTGTTCGGTACGACGTAGGGCTTCGTCACGCGCAATGCCGTAATAACCGGCTTGCTGCACTACCACGTCCTGCACTTTTTCGAACATGTTAAAGTTAAATTCTTGTGGTACAACGCCCATCAGGCACTTGGCTTTGCTAAGTTCCTTGTCGAGGTCATGGCCAAAAACTTTAATCGATCCCTGGGATTTGTTCACTAAGGATGAGACCACCCCTAAGGTGGTGGATTTACCAGCACCATTAGGGCCTAGTAAGGCGAAGAAGTCGCCTTCTTGCACCTGCAAGCTTATGCCTTTTAGTGCGGTAAAACCATTGTCGTAGGTCTTGTGGAGCTGGTCTATTTGGAGCGCGTAATTGGTCATAAGGTATCTTTTGCCGATGGTGTTTGTGCACTGGGTTAATGGGGGCGGTAGAGTGATTTTTAAAGGCCATGACCTTCGTCAGGGCGTCATAGGGGAATCCCAGCATTAGCTGATGGGTGGATTGCTTAGCTGCGCTCGCAATGACACAATGAAGAACGCTGCAATGACACAATGAAGAACGCTGTAATGACCCACTGAGGAACCCAGCGGTGAGACAACAAGGCCTATGCTAGACGACCAACAGTACTCCGCTTGGAACCCGGGTTTAAGCGCCACACTGCCTAAGGAACTGTGTGCGCTAGAAACTATTTTTCAGGCGCCTAACGTGTACACCAGTTACGACGAAGTACAGGAATTAGCCAGCTTAACCGGCCTTAAACCTGAGCACTTGGTTGGCTTCACCGCTTGGCGTTTAGTCACCCATGAGCTCATTGTAAGGGTGGGTGCCAACATTCATATCCCTGAGGCCGAGCACGAAGAAGATTTAGGTATAAATTTTCGCCGTATTAGCAACGCTATTCTAGATCAACACATTGCTCCGATGTATGACCATATCGAGGCCGAATTTCAGGCCTTAGGCGCAGCAGTAAAGGTGCAAGTTGATCGACTTTTGCTAGAAGAAGCAATGCCCAACCCTAAGCCCATAGAGGTAGAAACCAAGCGCTTGTGGCCGTGGTCAAAGAAGCCAGCACCAAAAAAAGCCCTGTTGAGCGGCGAAGAAATTCAGTTTAAAGCCATTAATCAACTCAAAAAAACAGGCTTAGCACATACCGACCCACTCATTAAAGCGGTGTACAAAAGCAGTTATCAAATTTTAGGTTCGGTGGCATCAACGCGGGGCCTGCTGGGTAATGACCGTAATTTTATGAGCCGCATCATCTGCCGTCACGCCCTTAATAACTACGGCAGTTTTATGGTGGGCAAACTTATTGAGCCGGCAATTGATGCGGCGGTTGCCGCCAACGACTACCAATTATTACACCGCGTAGAAAAACCCGTCATCATCAGCCTTAAAGGTGCCTCTGCGGCCGGTAAAAGCACTCTACGGCCGCTGCTGCAACAAACCATGGGGCAACGGGGTATAGCGTCGTCTTTATACGGCATTATCAGCCCCGACATTTGGCGTCGACAGCTATTAGATTACGAGTCATTAGGCCCATACTATAAATACTCGGGTCGTTTCACCAGTAACGAAGTTAACATTATCGACGGTAAGTTAGATCGTTATATTAGGCGCACCGGCCAACAAAACCAAACCATACCCAACATTTTAGTGGATCGATTTCGGTTTGACAGTTTTTCCACCGAACAGGTGCAGCAAGTGTTACATGGCACTTACGCTAAATACGCCCACATTATGTATATGTACTTTGTCATCACGCCGCCCGAAGAAACCGTAGAGCGCGGCTGGTTACGTGGCCAGCAACGAGGCCGCTATAAGTCGGTAGAGGATTTTTTAGGCCACAGCGTAGAAGCCTATCAAGGCATCCCTAAACTTATTTTTAAGTGGCTTGCCCACACACGGCCAAGGTACGAATTCACCTTTTTTGATAACACGGTACCTAAAGGTGACTTCCCCACCATTAGTGCCAGCGGCAACCAAAAAGGCATGTTGGTATTTGATCCTATGGTGTTTATCAACATTGAGCGCTACCAAAAGATCAATATTCATGCGCAAAACAGCGCCGAAGTGTATCCCAGTGAAGAACGCATGGCGGTGAGCAACAATATGGCCTTTTTTAACCAATGTTTACGACGTTTTCCATGTGTAAGTTTTAGCTTCGGCCCAGATCAACCAGAATACCTACACATTAAGCAAAAAACCTTCACCGTTATGGATGCCCCCGGGTTTGAGCAACTTCGCCAAGACCCTCAATTGAATCTACTATTCGAGCTCATTTTAAGCCCCCGTGTCGCCCATTAGATTAGCAGTTACAAATTAATCCTCTGTTTCACTAGTCAGTTATTTAAAAAATAGCCATCATTTAAATGATAATTTTGATTAATATAAAAAATAATCTTATCATGAGCGATTACTCAAACATTGTCTTACCTTATCCGCGTCACTATCGAAGAAGATAACCAAGCAGGCTTAGCCGCTAGAGAGTTACAGATACTTGAGCACATTACCCGTGAAAGCACCTTGCACCATCTGGTTTTTATGGAGGACGGCATGAGCCTAAAGCACCTAGGCTCACGTTATACCCTGCGTAAATCTATCCAAGTGCTGCTCGATCAAGGCTATATTAGCATCGATACCACCGGTGATTCTCGCCAACGGCCTTTGGTCCCCGCGCCAAGGACATTACGTTTATTTGAAATAATTGGTAAAAAAATTGCATCCGAGCTACTCGTTCAATAACTGCCCTAAGCCAGACCATCGCCGCGTTCTATTCGCCACCGCCCGCTGCCAAGTGGCTTGATTAGTGCAAACACTACAACGCTGTTTGGCACGGGTGATGGCTGTGTATAAAAGTTGCGATGACAGTAAAGGCTCGGCTTGAGGGGCCAGCACCAAACCCACATGGCCAAACTCAGAACCCTGGGTTTTGTGTATGGTCATGGCGTACACGGTTTCCAAGTCTTGCAACAAACCTGCATTAACCCTACGGATGCCACCGGAATGCTCAAAACACACGGCTAATTGGCCATCGGCTTGCGGCCAAACAATACCAATGTCGCCATTATAAAGGTCTAGCCCATGATGGTTTTTGGTCACCATCACTGGTTTGCCTTGATAATGTTGGTCTTTACGGACCTGGGCATCACTGCGGCCTAACAAAGATTCAACTTGTTGATTAATACCCTCAACGCCTTTGTCACCTTGGCGAGTGGCGGCCAAAATGCGAAATTGAGCCAAACAAACAAAGGCTTGCTGCAACGTGTCTGCCTTAAGCATCGGCACAAAATATTGCTTACACATGTCTTGCAACCATTGCCCATACATTTCATCGTCCACCAGTTGCAACTGAGGGCTAGCCTCAACATGGGTCTGCTTTAGCTGCTGCCAACTATCTTGGGCTAAGTTGTGCATCACTTGTTGCGCTAAAACACCGATACCACCGGCGCCATCAAAACGCCGACTGAGGTGCAAGTAACTGATCGCACTGGCAGGAATGTCGGCCAAAATGGAGCCCGCGGCAACCGAAGGTAACTGCTGCGCATCCCCAACTAACACCAACCGACAATGGTGAGGCAAGGCATCGAGCACGCGTGCCATCATCGGCAAGTCCACCATCGACACTTCATCGACTAGCAATAAATCAATGTTTAACGGGTTAGATTGGTTGTGTTTAACATACTGTTTGTTAGGCCGCAGGCCCAACAAACCGTGTAGTGTGTGGGCATTATTAGGGATGGAATTGATGAGCGCCAGATCAATGCCTTGCTGCTGCAACTGTAACTTTGCATGACTAATAGACTCGAGCAAGCGTTGCTTGGCCTTACCCGTTGGCGCCGCCATGGCAATCGTCAATGGCGTATCAGACACAGCCTGAAGGGTCACCAACAGGCGAGCTACGGTAAAGGTTTTACCCGTACCCGGCCCACCCGCAAGCACACATACCTGTCGACTTAGCGCATCACGTACCGCTTGCGCCTGCCAATCGGTTGGCGCGCCTGCCGAGGTGTCGGTTGCCGGCCCAAACAATTGTGTTAATAGCTGTTCTGCAACTTGGGTTTGTTGCGCCGATAAAACCTGCGGCTGCATACGCTGCAACAACTCTTGTGCCACTTGCTGTTCGTAGTGCCAATAACGTCGCAAATACAGCTTACTTGCTTGCAATACTATGGGGGCACCGTCGTGCGGCCCTATAGCGAACGCAGACAATACCTGCAGCAAGTGTGCCGACCCTGGAAACACATAACCTTGTTGTTGTTCAGTACTCCAACACCTCACTAGCGCTACCCCAGCGTCAGGTGCCAACGGCAAACAACTGTGGCCGTTACGGAGGGATTCGCTCAAAGCGATGAGTATATGTTGCAACACTTCATTGTCGCTGCCCAAACTTTCACATAACTGCTGCGCCAAATAAGCGTCTATCGCTTCAATAGCCGGGTATCGTTGGAATAACTCGGTATTTGACAAGATCATAAGTTAACCCCCGAAAACAGCTGGTCCAATGCGTTTAGTTCTCGCACTGTCACCTGGGTGGCAAACACGCCAGTGCTAGCACCCGCTGTCATACCACGTAAGTAGAGGTAATACACACCACCAAAATGCGTATTTGCATCGTAGTTGGCAATACGCTGTCCTAAGTACCGGTGTAGGGCCAAGCTATAAATCAAATACTGTAAATCGTAATAATGATCTTGGTTGGCAGCCAACATGGCTTGATGATTATAGTCGTCTAAACAATAGCCTAAATGATTGGATTTATAGTCGGCTAAGTAATAGCGCCCTTTGTGTTCGAATACTAAGTCTATAAACCCGTGCATCATACCTTGTAATATTGGGTAAGTGGGCAGCGACGTGTTTAAACCACCGCGATGGGCACTGAGTATATCCGCCAACTGGCCTTGCTTGGTTTTTACCAATGGAAAGTAAAATTCACTTTCACGCAATGTTTGCGAGCCACTTAATTGCTGCAAACACAAGGTAGGTTGTTTATTTGTATCGCCTATGGTTGCACCGATGGTCGGCAAGGTGGCTAACAAACATTGTTCGAGCCACTGGCTCAGCTGGGCTTCGAGTTGACTGTTATCTAAACCTGCATGAACTGTATGGTAGCGTGCTAGGGGCACTTCCATGGCCGCGGGCCAATGGGCTTGGCTAAAATCCACTTGCTCCAAAATATCATGCAGCAATAAGCCAGTATTTTTGCCCTTGGCCATACCAAAACGCAGTTCTTGTATGAGTTGCTGATCCTGCTGGTGTTGGTTACTGACCATCACAGCCTGCACTAGTTGGCCGATGCCATCACCTTGGTCCTTAGCCCCACCTTGATGCTGGTGACTCAGGTTACGCACCAACCCAGAATACGACAATAGGTTGCTGCTAGTATCGATATAACCACTAAAGGTCTGTGCCAGCAAGACTTGTGTCTGCGCTTGCTCAGCGCTCTCCAAGGGCGAAGTTAAGCCTGTATTAGTGTCACTAGCAGCCACTGGGGTAAAGCAGCAACTTGACGGTTGCGCGATAGCAGCCAGCGTTTCTTGCCATGTATCTGGCTGTAACCCAAGCACCTGACCCAAAGGCGACAGCTGACCATGCTTGAAGTCGCTGGCTAGGATATAACAGCGGTACTGTGCCCGCGTCACGGCAACATACAGCAGCCGCACGGCTTCTTGTTGAGCCGCCATACTGGTGAGCTTGATCACGTCGGGGTGGGGGCCAATCATTAACTCGGGACAACCCAACTGCGGGTTGTGGTATTGATACAGCTGTGTTTTTGTAGTGCCGCGTTTTAGTGGGTCTTTATACTGGCTGGCAAAGGGAATAAAGACCAGCGGGTACTCCAAGCCTTTGGCGCCATGCTGAGTCACTATTTGAATTAGCTTTGCATCGCTTTCTAAGCGTAGCTCGGCACTGGCGTCGGGGGTATTTTCATCACATTGCTGTTGCAACCATTCAACCAACAACAACGCCGAACTGGCCTGAGTAGATGCCTTTTGCAACAACTCAGCCAACTGCACCATATTGGTCATATAGCGTTCTTTATACACCCTAGGTGCAATGGTTTGATGTTTGAGCAAGTGCACCACCAGCGCCATCACCCCTTGCTTGAGCCACAGTTGCCGCAAACTCATCATTTGGCTACGGGTAGCCACCTGGCAGTCCTCGTTAGTGACCAATTGCGCTAACAAATGTTGGTTGCCGCCCCATAAGTGGGTACTGGCTGCACGAGCCAAGTGCCGTTGGTCTTCACACAATAAAATACCATTGAGTAACCGCAGCATTTCTGTGGCCTCTGAACTAGCATAAATGCTGGTTTTGTCGCTAATGTAAACGCTGGTTAAGCCCGCTTTGCTCAACGCAGACTGCAACACCTGTGCTTCGCCACCATTGCGCACTAATAGGGCAATATCGCTGGCCACAAAGTCACCCTGCTGCAATATGTTGTGGATTTCAGCCACACACCACTGCGCCATGGCTTGGTGTTTGTATTGTACGGTTTGAGGTTTGGTATCGCCGTCTGTCGGCAGCCACACATAGTGCATGGCCGCACCTTTGGCCCGTGGATTGTCCGTAGCGTTAGCGGCCGCAAAGGCGCTGGCTTGCACCTTAACATAGTCAATACCGGCGCCTAACAAGGACTCAGGTTGGGTTTCCTCGTCGTCACTAAACAAACCGTTATAGGCCGCAACCATAGCTTCACTTGAGCGCCAGTTAGTCTCCATATGCCAGCGATAATCAACCGCCGATGCGGCTTGTAAATAGGCATGTATATCGCCGCCACGGAAACCATAAATAGCCTGCTTTGGGTCACCAATCATAAATAAAGCGGAACTGTGGCTTGCCGCTGGGTAGAGCGCATCCAGAATGGCGTATTGATGGCCATCGGTGTCCTGGAATTCGTCCACTAAGGCCACTGGGTAAGCCTGCTGCAAAGCGCTCACTAAGGCGGCATTATCAACCTCATTAACACACTGCGACAAACGCCTTACCAAGTCATCAAATTCCATCACCTGCTGTTGTTGTTTGGCAAGTTGATACGCCAAACGAATTTCTTCTACGCCTGCCTGCACCAGTTTGGCTACGGCGGCCTGCTGGGCATATTTTAAATAGCCTGTTTTAAACGCCTCATTGTTGACGCGCTGCAACAATACTTTCACCTGAGGCTTAAGCTCTGGTGCCTTGCCCAAGCGAGCACCGTTAAGGCACCCCAAGTGAGTTTTATCGGCATAATCAAAGTCCGGGGTCGCCAACCAGTTAATCAAGTCTTGCCATTGTTCCAAGCGCACGGCCGCAGTTTTAGGATCGCTCATGCTAGCACTGATTATTTGCCCTTCTAGCGCTAACAACTCGTCGCGCACCTGCAATTTGTTTTGTTGCCAAGCTTGGTGCCACACCTGCGGGCTAGTCGCAGATACAGGGGTTTGGCTTAACAAGGCGCCGCTAAAAGCATCCCAAAAGCCTGCGGGGGTGTGCCAACCATGCTGTTCTAGCTGGGTGTATTTTTGGCTGTGCAACATGGTCACACGCAACCAATCTTGCAACGCGGTATAGGCTAAGTCGCTGGTATTGGTTTCTAATACAACCTCTAGGCCCGTTTGACTGGCGAAGGCATATTGCTGCAAGGCTCGGCCACAAAAACCGTGGATGGTAAAAATAGCCGCTTGATCCAAATTGAGCAACGCCTGATGCAATAATAACTGCGCTTGTTGCGGCTCTACCTTGCTATACAGCTGTTGCCAAAACTCATCTTCATATTGGCCCCAATGCTGTTGCGCACTACGCAAGGTGATCTCTATACGCCCACGCAACTCTTCGGTGGCAGCACGGGTGTAGGTCATGAGCAAAATCTGCTCCACCGGCAACTCCTGCTCTAACAATAAACGCAGGTAGATACGGGTAATACTAAAGGTTTTGCCGGTACCGGCACTGGCTTCTATTAAATGCCGACCCTGTAATGGCATGTTAACCAAATCGAGCTTTACACTAGGCACTATTTCACCCATGCTTCACCTCTTTAATGGCACTTACCATCGGTTGGTAAAGGCGATACAAGCGTTCTTGCCAGTCTTTCATCTCCGGTGCTTGAGGCCACAACCAGCGGCGATAGGGGTCACTAGAAAAGTCATAGGCTTGGCTATATTTGTGGTGATGCCAATTTTGCTGCCATTTTGTAAACGCCTTTACAGGCTCGCCCTGCCCTATTTTCACTAGATCTTGGCCCAACTGTGCATCTAACACTAAGGCTTCACTCAAACCTTGTTGATAGTAACTCACGATTAATTCGAGCATCGCTGCGGCATCATCAAGGGGTTCGTCTTGGGTAAGTAGTAAGTTTTTGTCTTGATGTACCGACACCCCGCTAACCGGTTTGGAAAAGTGAACCTGGGCCACAAGGCTAGTGATCCATAAGCTGAGCCAATCTTTAGTTTTAGGTGTGCTCGGGCGCGACATGAGCAATTGTATGGTTGCTACAGAGTCGGCATTTTGGTTCACACATTGCACTTTACCTTCAATTACCACACCACCCACAGTCACTTCCATTAGAACAGTTTGTGCGTCGTTAAAGCCGTTGAGGTGTAACTGCTGAGCAATGGCTGATGCTTGATCTTGACTTTGGTCTATAATGGCATTGGCGAGATGGTTGTCTGGCAGTTTGCCACTTAGGGTGTATTGGTCCACAACCTGCTGCATGCACTCATCATCACCAGACAAATCTGCCGCCAACAACTGGTCGCGTAACGTATACTCTACCAATTTGGTGCTGGAAAAGGGTTCATCATCACTCAGTTCATCGGCATATTGGTGCAAAAACAAGCCTAAACTTTGGTTGGCAAAGCTGCGGCCAGGGTTTTCTAAAAATCGCACCAAGTCGGCTATGGTTATGCTACTGGGTAGGTTAGACGGCAGTGGTTCGGCTGGATCTGCGTCCGAGCTCAACTGCATCAAACGCAGCCATGACGATTCGAAGCTGCGCCGAGCCGTTGGTTGGGCGCAGTCGTCCTGCACTGGCGCAAAGTTCGCTTCACTAAAGCTGTGTAAAGGCAGCTTAGAGAGTTGTGATGCTTGGCTATTAACCTCAAAATTCCAGCCGTAACCGCGACTCAAGTAATCCATCAGCTCGGTCACCATTAAGCTCGGCTGGCGAGGCGCATTATTTTTACTGTCTACGCCTTGGTAGCTCAAATACAAACTTTTTCTTGCACTGATCAAGGCTTCTAAAAACAAATAGCGGTCATCGCCTCGGCGTGACCTATCGCCCACTCGACGCTCGTGTTGCGACATCAAATCAAAATCAACCGGCGTTGATTGCCGTGGATACTGGCCGTCATTCAAGCCTAACATGGCCACCAATTTAAACGGAATACTACGCATAGGCACCATGGAACAAAAGGTCACCTGACCGGTGATAAAGGCCTGGCTACTACTAGCCACAGACAACTTTTGGGTTAAACTATAACGTACCACATTAAGGCTAATAGGCTGTTGGTAATCAACCTGTTGTACCCACATGGCCATGTTACCGATGGCAGTAGCCAAACATTCTTTAGCCGACTCATCGGCGGCTTCGGCACTAAAAAACTCATCGATCATCGCCACCAAATAATCGTGCCAATGGGCGCCCGAACGGACTTTATTTAGCTTGTGCGCGTGGTACTGCAATTGCTCCAGCACTTGTATCAAACGCCCCAACAACACCGCTTGTCCGCCTTCAATATCACCCAATAACCACTGGCCGTTATACATGGGTTGCTCGGTACCTTGGGCAAAACCTAACAATAACCGTTTTAGGCCCCATGCCCATGTGTGTGTTGAGGTTGCAAGATCACTGCTTTGGCCTAACACTTGAGCTTTGTGAGCGGCATCCCGCCCCCAATGTATGCTGGCATTGGTTAACCAAGCGGCAATGGTGTCAAGCTCACTCGCATCAATATTAAACTTGCGCTGCATGGCCGGTAAGCGCAGTAAATCCAATACTCCCGACACCTGGAATCGGCTATCGGGCAGCTGCAATAGTTGTAGAAAAGCGGCCACCAACGGCTGCGCATCTTGTGGTTTACGGTCGGCAATGGAACATGGGATCTGCGGTGTTCCACCCGACTTAGTGAGACTCCAACTATGGGCGTGACGCCCATAACAGTCAAACACCGCACCCACATAGTCTGCGTAATCTTCAACTTGAGGGCACATGACAATAATGTCGCTGGGTTTTAACTCGGGGTCTTGCTGAAACTGCAACAACAGCCAATCATGCAAACCTTGTAGCTCCCTTAGGGCGCTAGACGCACTGGTGAATACAAGGCTTTCATCGACCAAGGTTTGGGGTGTTAAACGGGCGTCATCTAACCGCAGTATATCTTGCTGCACCTGCTGCAACAGACTAATACTTGGGTTTGCCTGACGCTGATCTGCAGGCGCGTGTGCATCCTCAAATGCATCAATATTGTAACTACTTTGAGCTTCTAATAAACGAAAAAACTCCTTACCTTGGCTGCCTAAGTTGGCCAACAATGGGTTGCCCCCATCCACCGTCGCCTGACCATCAGCCTGAGCTAACCATTGTTTTAAGTGGGCTGCAGCAATGGCCTTTTCGGACTGGATATGGCCCCAGTATTCTGCACAGGGGTTAAGGTGAAACACATGCACTTGGGTGTAATGAGCCAGTGCAGAAAACACCTCCAAGGTCGCTGGTGCCATGGTATTTAACGCGAACAAACAAATTTGAGCAGGTAGTTTTTGTTGTTCAGCTTGACCCAAGGCACTAATTAAACGCTGCTGAATATCAATCGGATGACGACCATCCTGCTGACACAATATGCGCCACAACTCGGCTTGCCAGTGGTCTAATTCAAGGCCAGCTTGCTGGTTGGTTTGCCAGTCATTGAGCCAATCGGGGCGGTACAAAATATATTGTTCAAACAAATCGGCAAGGGCACTGGCCAGCTGGAAGCGTTTGAGCACATCTGGCGCTTCACCACTGGCTTGCCAATACCTATTGGCGTCGGCAAAACATGGATTTTGTAAAATAGTGGCGCTGGCTAACAAATCATCAATACGCCACACTAACGCTTCTCGCTGATACGGCGGCTGCTGCGGCACCTGCTCATCACCTAATAACTGCCGCGCCAATTGCCAAATAAACTTACCGGGCAAGGGGTATTGCACGTTCATAGCAATGCCGTTTTGCTGCGCAAGCTGAGTATTAAGCCAATGCTGCATGCCGGTGTTTTCAACAATCACTTGCGCGCTGCTCAAAACCCCAGTTTGGCCCAGCTGCAAGACATGATTAAGCAACACCGCCAAATCTTCCAAGCGGTTTGCCGGGTACACCATGAGTTGTTTAGCTAATGCCATGCCACCTAATCCTTGTTATTGAACCACAACACTTCACTAGCCGGCGCTAGATGCTCGCTTTTACTTCTATACTCAAATGATTATGCGCGTCACTTAAGTGCATTTGTTCGTCTTCTATAATACAGCTAATATCCATGGTCTTTTGTAACAGCGGCTCAAGTGAGTCATCACTAGGGGTTTGAATATGAAACACGCTAACCTTGGCATTAGCTGCCAAGCTAGACCTATGTTTTGCTAGCCAAATATCCGCTTTGTTGTCGTGATAGGTGTAAATAGACACCTTTTCAGCACGGCCACAGGCTTGTCGAATACGCTTTTCGTCGGGCAGACCTAGCTCAATCCAGTGAACAACCTCACCCGTGAGGTGCCGCTGCCAGAGGTCTGGCTCGTCGTTTGAACTAATACCTTTAGTCAGCTCCAAGTCGTCGTGAGCCGCATGTAAAAAGGCCACCAATCGGCACATCATACGCGTTTCGCTCTCCGAGGGGTGGCGAGCCACCGTCAGGTTGAAGTCGGCATAGTGATGGGTATTTAAGTTGGATAAGTTTAGATTCGCTTTATAAATCGTCGCCCCGATGGCCATTTTTTTTCTCGTCGATGGATAGTTTTTGATACTGGCTAGTTATTATCAGTTAGAATACCATGAACCCCTAAATTAAAGTGATCAAAAACCATGCCCTCAACTCCCCTTTACGGATTTAGCGACACAAGTTATAAGACCATAGGCGAGGAAGTGGGTGTACGTGCTTTGGTTGATCGCTTTTACAGCATTATGGCCAGTCAGCGCGATTACCAGCCCCTATTTAACCTACACCCAGCTGACTTAGAGACCACCAAAGACAAACTGTCTCGTTTTCTTATGGGCTGGATGGGTGGCGAACGCACCTACCAAACGGCATACGGTGCACTTAACATCCCCATGGCCCACGCTCACCTTGATGTGACCCCAGCACTAGTGGATAACTGGTTAAATTGTATGCGCCAAGCGCTAGCGGAGTTGGGCCACGACGCAAAATTTAGTGACTATTTAATACAACAGCTTGCCATCCCCGCAGAACGCATTCGTTTGGTGTCACAACAACACCAAAACAACCACCAAAGTTAATGCTGCAACTGTTTACAAATATCATACACGCTCATGACATCGTCACGGGTACAAGCGATAGGCCCTACCGACACACGAATCACAAACTGACCATTGACCATGGTTTGGGTAAAGTAGGTGCGGCCATCTTCGTTAATCGCGTTAAGCAGTGTTTTAGTCGCCTCATTACTGTCTTCATTGGCAGGGCAATATTGAAAACTAAACAAGGCAAACGGGCAATTGGTCACCAGTTTGTAGTCGGCATCTTGGTCAAACTTATTGGCTAGTTCGTGGCACCAAGACACATGATTACGAATCATGGCCTGCAGGCCATCCAAGCCCTCTGCCCGCATCACAAACCACAGTTTCAAGGCCCTAAACCGGCGTCCTAAGGGCACGGTCCATTCGTTAAAGTTAGTCACTTCTTCTGCGTCTAAGGTTTGTAGATAAGATGGCCTTAGGCCTAAGGTATTAATTTGGGAGGTTGGGTCTGCCAAAAATTGCACCGAACAGTCAAACTGAGCGCCGAGCCACTTATGCGGATTAAAGACAATGGAATCGGCGCCGTCAACGCCTTGCCAATGCTGACGAAACTCAGGGCAAATCATAGCCGAGCCTGCCCAAGCTGCGTCAACATGAGTATACAGGCCGTACTCTTTTGCCACCGCGATAATGTCGGCCACCCGATCCGAAGCGCCAATCGACGTACCACCCACACACAGCACGACTCCAGCCGGTAAAAACCCATCGGCTAAGTCGTCCTCTATTTGTTGCCGCAAACCCATGGGGTCCATAGAAAGGGACAAATCCACACCAATTTTAACCAAATTATGTTGGCCAATACCGGCCAACCGTACGCCTTTGTCTACCGAACTGTGGGTTTGGTCGGAGGCGTAAATGCGCAGTTTAGGCGCACCACTCATGCCTTCGGTTAGGCCTTTAAACTGCAATGCCCGTTCGCGCATGGTTAATATGGCGCATAGAGTGACGGTAGTGGCGGTGTCGTGAATAGTGCCCGTAAAACCCTGCCTAAGGCCCAGTGCCTGTCGTAGCCAATCCACCATCACCTGTTCCATTTCTGTGGCGGCAGGTGATGTTTGCCACAACATGGCTTGCGCACCCATGGCGTTGACTAAACTTTCAGCCAAGATTGAAGCCGGTGCAGCATTGGCAGGGAAGTAAGCAAAAAAACGCGGATGTTGCCAGTGGGTCATCGCGTTGGGAACCAAACGCTCAAAATCAGCCATAATGTCACTCACCGGCTCGGCCTTTTGCGGCGGCGACGCAGGCAACAGCGCGGCAAACTCGCCGGGCGCTTGACTCGGTCTAATGGGCCTATGAGCCAGCTTTTGGTAGTAACCGTCCACCCACTGTGCCGATTTTTTTAACCAATACCCCAATTCACTGTATTGCACTCTCAACCCCTATTCACCATTAAAACTATACCCTATGCGCCAATTCTGGAACTCAGTAATAAGTTAGTTTCTGTTGTTTCTACACCCGCCACCTGCCGTATTTGTGACAGCGCAGCGTCAAAACCTTCAAGATCGGCAGCCCGTATTTCTGCGGTTAAATCCCACCTGCCGTTGGTGGTGTAGATTTTACTGATCTCTTTGATTAATTTCATCTTAGCTATTGCCTCTTCCTCCATATTGGGAACAGCAACAATCATTACCCAGCCGCGTACTTTTTTATCAAAGAAATCATTGCGCACCACCGCTGTATAACCGGTGATGACTCCTTCTGACTCCAGTTTTGCCATGCGTTTGGTGACCGTAGCACGGGTTAAATTGAGCACTTTTGCCATGTCTTGTACAAACATGCGCCCATCTTTTTGTAACAAGCTAATGATGGCCTGGTCCTTCGCATCTACAAAATAAGCCATTCAACCACCCCTTTTTTAATCAATCAGTCGGTGGTGATTATTATAGTCGGGCTATGCTTAATGTAAATAATAATAATCATATTGCATATATTTTCGAAAAATTGAACACAATTCAGGCTTACATACGTACATCGATGTCCATTAAAATAAACCAAGTGTTAACCAATCTCTCAATTACGAAACCAGTGCTGTAGGGGGTTCAGGTGCCAAAATCTAAATCGGTGATCCAAGCTGAAGCGCTTGCCCTTAAAAGTAACCTGGATGCCATGGAATTATTAGCTCGGCGTTTTTTTGACGGTCTGGGCGTGGAGCAGTGCTACTTAATGTCTTATGTATGGTCTAGCATTGCCACCGATCACGGTGTTAAACACCTCGGCAGCCTCAGTCATTTTTGCTTCAAAAAAATGAACCACACTCAGCAATCTAGCGCCCAGCAGCACATCGATACCATCAAAGGCACGCTAGTCGCCAACGTTACCTAGCGACACATATGGGCCGTCAGTTGGTTATTGTCAAAACCTAACAAACCTTCCACTATTTGTGCCACGGCCAACAAGCGCTCATCTTGATACAAGGGCGCAGCTAACTGAATCCCTATGGGTATACCTTGGTCATCAAAACCCGCGGGTATAGAAATGGCAGGCTGGCCGCCCAAATTGTATATGCCGGTATACCACAGATGTTCTATGTTGCGTTCTGCGAGGTTCTCTGGACCATACAAATCAGCGGCAAAAGGTTTACCTTGTGTATATGCAATGGCGTATTAACAACAGCAACCCTGCCCTACACAAACTTTTGGCTTTGGTAGAGACAATGGTGAACCAAGGCTGGTGAAAATGAGTGAGCACCAATTTGATCAAATTTGTAGTTTAGAACTCTGCGTATTATGGATTACTCTCCGACCGAGAAATTCAGGAACAACAAGGCATACTTGGTTATAAGCGTGCCACTTTATAGATTATATTGAGTATTTCGAGCCTGAATCAGAATTCGCGTTGCTTTTTAACGAGGCTGTTGGTAAAAAAACATCTATCACATAGATAATTTTTTTCTTTCAACCAATAGTGAATCAAAGGTCATCCCATGCTTATCGGTATACCCAAAGAACCTATGGTTGGCGAAACTCGTGTCGCCGCCACCCCAAAAACAGTTGCGCAGTTAATACAGCTCGGTTTTGATGTTTGTATTGAGTCTGGCGCAGGCCTAGCGGCTAATTTTGACGATGCGTCGTATCAAGCTGCTGGTGCGTCCATTAATGCAGACACGAAAACAGTGTACCAGAGCGACCTAGTACTCAAGGTTAATCCTTTGTTAGAGCACCCAAGCCTGCAGTGTCACGAGCTAGATTTACTCAAACAAGGCAGCCACCTAATTAGTTTTATGGCCCCTGCGCAAAACGAAGACCAGCTCAAACAGCTGGCACAGCGTAACATTACCGCCATGTCGATGGAGTCTGTACCGCGTATATCGCGCTCTCAGTCAATGGATGCCTTAAGCTCCATGGCCAACATCGGTGGCTATCGCGCAGTCATTGAAGCGGCCCACCACTTTGGCCGCTTCTTTACCGGCCAAATTACCGCTGCAGGCAAAGTACCACCGGCTAAGGTGCTTATTATCGGTGCCGGTGTTGCAGGGCTAGCGGCATTGGGAGCTGCGGGCAGTTTAGGCGCTATCGTACGCGCCTTTGATACCCGTCCCGAAGTCAAAGAACAAATAAATTCTATGGGCGCTGAGTTTCTAGAAGTAGAAATAGAAGAAGAAAGTGGCTCGGGTGATGGCTATGCCAAAGTCATGAGCAAAGCCTTTATTGAAGCCGAAATGGCACTATTTGCCGAGCAAGCTAAAGACGTCGACGTCATCATTACCACGGCCATGATTCCCGGCAAACCAGCGCCCAAACTGATTACCGCCGACATGGTCGCCTCCATGACCTCTGGTAGTGTCATCGTCGACTTGGCCGCCGGTGGCGGTGGTAACTGTGACCTCACTCAACCCGGTGAAGTCATCACCACTGACAATGGTGTCACCGTGATTGGCTACACCGACATGCCAGCTCGCCTACCGAGCCAAGCCTCACAGTTATATGGCACTAACTTGGTTAACTTACTAAAACTGCTGTGCCCAGAGAAAGACGGCGAATTAGCCATCGACTTTGAAGACCCCATCATGCGTGGAGTAACTATCACTAAAGATGGCGCGGTCACATGGCCAGCCCCGCCCATTCAGGTGGCAGCGGCACCCACCAAAAAAGCAGAAGAGAGCGCACCTATTGAGCCTGCTAAACAGGAAATGCCAGCAGCGGTTAAATATGGCTTGGGGGCCGCAGGTCTCGCGTTAGTGGCCTGGATTGCCCTTAACGCGCCTGCAGCCTTTTTAGGCCACTTTACCGTATTTGTATTAGCTTGCATCATTGGTTATTACGTCGTCTGGAACGTCAGCCATGCCCTGCATACACCATTGATGGCCATCACCAATGCGGTGTCTGGTATTATTGTTGTCGGGGCTTTATTACAAGTGGGCGATGAGCTTAATCTTGTTTCGATACTAGCGTTGATATCAGTGCTCATCGCATCCATTAACATCGCCGGTGGCTTTTACGTCACCAAGCGCATGTTAAAAATGTTCCAGAAATAGGAGACGACTCATGCTAGCAGGTATGGTTATTACGGCTTACATTATAGCCGCTGTATTATTTATCATGGCCCTTGGCGGCCTATCTCAACAAGAGTCTGCGAAACGCGGCATCTGGTTTGGCATTGTAGGCATGGGCATTGCCTTAGTTGCTACCTTGTTAAGCCCTAAAGTGATGGGGCTCACCACCGGCTTAAGTTACATCATCATTGCCATGCTCATTGGCGCAGCCATTGGCATTTATATGGCCAAACGCGTTGCCATGACCGAAATGCCTGAACTGGTCGCTATACTCCACAGCTTTGTGGGTTTAGCTGCCGTATTTGTAGGCATCAACAGTTATTTAGATCATGCCCAAGACCTTACGCCTGTGATGCAAAATATTCATCTGGTGGAAGTATTCTTGGGTGTCTTCATTGGTGCGGTCACCTTTACCGGTTCCCTTGTAGCCTTTGGTAAATTACGCGGCATCATGTCTTCCAAAGCGCTTAATTTGCCCCATCGCCATAAACTTAACTTACTGGCCTTGTTAGTCAGTGCTGCTCTGTTGGTACAATTTGTTAACCAAGGAGGCAACGACACCTACCTGATCATTATGGCAATCATCGCCTTTGTGTTTGGCTGGCATTTAGTCGCCTCAATTGGTGGCGCCGACATGCCCGTTGTCGTGTCTATGCTCAACTCTTATTCCGGTTGGGCAGCCGCTGCTGCAGGTTTCTTACTAGGCAACGATTTATTGATTGTTACCGGCGCCCTGGTAGGCTCCTCTGGCGCAATCCTCAGTTACATTATGTGCCGCGCCATGAACCGTTCTTTCATTTCCGTCATCGCTGGTGGCTTTGGTAATGACCCCATTACCACCAACGATGAAGAAGAAGGCGAAGTGCAACCCACGAGCGCCGAAGAAATCGCCACCATGTTAGTCAATGCTAAGTCTGTGGTCATTACCCCAGGCTACGGCATGGCGGTGGCACAGGCACAATACCAGGTGCAGGACATCACCCAAAAGCTACGGGCGCAAGGGGTAGAAGTACGCTTTGGCATCCACCCTGTGGCCGGGCGTTTACCCGGCCATATGAACGTATTGTTGGCAGAAGCCAAAGTACCGTACGACATTGTATTGGAGATGGATGAAATAAATGATGACTTCGCTAACACCGATGTCGTGCTCGTCATCGGCGCTAACGATACGGTTAACCCAGCGGCTAAGAAACCCGGCAGCCCCATTGCCGGCATGCCCGTTTTGGAAGTATGGCACGCCAAAAATGTAATCGTTTTTAAACGTGGCATGGCATCGGGGTATGCTGGCGTGCAAAACCCGCTATTCTTTATGGACAATACCAAAATGTTGTTTGGCGATGCCAAAACCTCGTGTGACCAAATAGCCAGCAATATTCAATAGCGCAAAAACGTTTGGAAAACGGCCTCTTAACCTGTAGCCAAATTTAGTTGGCCACAGGTTAATGCCCGATGAAACAGAGCATCATTTTTCTGATGCTTTATAATCGTCTTCTATGCACGAGCTCGACCATATCAATGGTTCAGTTTGGTCAGAAATCTGATCGTGTTGTTGATCCGTGAGCATGACTTTGTGTTTATAAAAAGGGTGCTCGTTATACCATCGTTGGCATTTTTGGCGTACCTCATACCATGATTTCAGTGGTTTAATAGGCAGCTTTTGGATGCGTCCACCGGACTGCTTACGACTATGATGGTGTCGGGAGGGGTCTTGATCATGGCAATGGCGGCACCTTCACCGTCCACCCGCAAGACAAAAGCAGCCTCTACGTGACGAGGGTGTGCTGATCATCTCTTGTTAGGTGAACCAATGAAAAAACGTACAAGGCCGACTTTCAGTCCTAAATTTAGACTTGAAGCATCACAGTTCCCAGATGACAAATTGACGTTTTTTCTCGGTGCTATTGCAGCGTCATATTTTTTTCTTTTTTTATTGGGATACGGAGCCAGATATCTACAGCCACTCTTCCACAGCGCTAAAGCCTGGAAAATATTAGATGTCGGTATTGGCGTGCTAATGATTTCTATCGCCTTTAGTCTAGTTAGCTAATGAACGCAAAGGAGCACACTAGGCGCCTCCGGTTAAAATTTAGCCTCGTTGAGTAACAGTGAAGTCAAACCCTAAGGTTGAGCGACTACCGGCACTAATATCGTCAAGGCTCTGGATTGGTGTGACATCGTGCCAAAGCTGCGTATTCTTATCTGGTTGCAAAATCCCCTGACCTGGGCATAGCTCTACTTCCAATATACGAGTACTTTTGTCATTATCATAGATGATACTTCGGCCACCTGAAATGTTACTGCGACTTATGACCAATGCAGAAACAATGTAGTCCATACCATCTTGATGAATTCCTTCAGGGGCATTAGACGCCTGTTGATCTGGATAACAAACCACCTCTGCATGGTGTACTACCAAGTCCATTTTTTTGACTGACGGATCGTGCTGACTAATTTGACCAGATGTTCCCTTAATCAACTTAATTAAATCGTCATCAATCATTTCCTCAGGAAGATCCTTGAACCGACGACTTCCTATTCGAAAATCACGATTATTATTATCCTCTATGAGGGCTTCTTGCTGAGCAAAAGGTTTGGCTGAGACACGTTCTATATGCCAGCTTCCGTTTTTAACCAATGAAAACTCAGACACTGCACGCCGTCTTGTCGGTTTAACACTCTTTAGTGCCGCCTTTTCATCTTGCGTTAACGCATATATCAATCTTTCCGTCAGCATTTTGTCTTCCTGGCCAAAATAGTAAGCCTCCCAAAAATGTTCGGTAAGAGGCATTTGCTTGCTTTGAACAGTCTTGGTTTTCCGCAGCAGTGTTATTTGATTTTGTCTTAGAACGTAGTCGTCCCAGGAAAAATCAGCGAAATACTCTTGAGTACGGCTTAAAAAGGAATCCAGCGAGATGCCATATGAAGAGGCACTGAGGATCGAGATTGGGATAACTAATTGTGTAAGCATAGTTACATTCCTTATTTAATAGATATCATTTAACTGACATCCTGGGTGCCGTTTCCAAGAAACGGGCATCCCCCGGAATGGCTATACAAAAGCCCAAATTTTCTGTACAAACCACTGAACTGGAGTCACCGAACGCAGCGGGTGTGCGAGATTATACTCTGTGAATTGTTCATTTATTCCATTTCTTGCATATCTCAATAGATAATGATATGTTTTAATCAACTAGGCTGAAATTTAAAATTACTAATAGACATAAGCATGACTAATAAAGTTAACTACAAGTCTTTAGTGGCTCTAAAGGCCATATTTGAACAAGGTAGCTTTATAAAAGGCGCCGTTGCCATGCATAT